>DATKFW010000149.1:0-121825 GCA_035511075.1 Vulcanimicrobiaceae bacterium | reverse complement strand
GGGGGGGGGGGGTTTTACCTTGGGGGGCCTGCTTTCGGCGGCGGGGGGATCGGCTTAATTCTGGTGATATGTCTTATCGTCTATTTCATGGGCGGCTTCCGTCGCACGAAAACGTAACAGAATATCGCCTTTCCGCGCCCTGAAACGGACCGCGACATTGAGCCTTGATACCATTATGAAAACCTTGTTCACAGCGGAAGCGACTTTCGAAAGCGGACGATTGAAAACCAATCAAACATCGGACGGGCCGGACAAGGCTAAATTGAGTGACCGCGAGGCAGGCAGACCATTCTTAGCGATGTACCGTCGTCCAGTTCAATTCGATCTAGGTTCCATGCCCGGGTGCGATGAATCTGATTTGATGAAATCTCAACTGGGCTGAATAGGTCCGGCCGGAACAATTCCTCTGGGCAATGGTGAATTTTGCTTTAATGCGGACGGGACCGGATTGCAGACGTTTGGCGGGAATACGATGTCGCACTGGGGCTGGCATTCATTTCCGCCGCCTCTTGGTCTGACCGCCGCCCAAATTCCGGCGACGGGCACGTTTGAGATGGGGCGCGTCCAAGGGCCGGATTTTGAGCGCCATGACGACGCCACAACCTATTACGCCAGCTTGGCGTGGTCGGGAGGTTGCCAGTTGACCGTGCCAACCGCGCATCCAACAAAATCGTGATCGAAAAAGCGGAGTTTGGAAACCAGGACCACTGGATTGATGTGACTTGAAAAGTCGCTGCGCGAGGTGCGGATGGCAATATGTCTATAACGCCGGATTTTAGATCGCTTGGCGATCCACTCCCCGGGCAGTCGAAGATTCTCAAGCTCAAATTCTCTCGCGATGGTGTAGAACAAGCGGTCGAGGTTCCAGAAAACGAGAACTTCGCATTCGTCGTGCTGCTGCATCAGTTCATTCTTTCCGCGCGCGGCGCAAACCGGCTTGAATTTATCTGTGTATTTTCGAACGCGCCGGTTTCCGTCGCGCTTCCAACACTTGAGCAGTCTTTTGTGGACACGTCCAAACACTGGGTCAATTTCTAGAGCACCGGCGGTGCGATTGATCTTTCCGGCAGCAAAAATCCGCGCTGGTTCGAACTGGAACGGCGCATCGCGCCTTCGCAATACGAATTGGCGGCGCAGAGCGCTGGCAGTTGGCCGTCGGCAGAGGATGGACTGATGGGGATTGATGCATGGGCGGGCCGGTTCCACATGGAAATGGTCAGGTGGCATCTGGCGCATTACGCGTTGTGGAACCGCTGGCCGCTGGCGACCAATGCCCTGGACTGCTATCAGCGTTTCGTGCCTGCGGCCCGCGCCCTGGCGGCACAACTTGATTCGCGAGAATCGTGTTTCTGGAAAGTCCGCAGTTGGGATGAGGCCGGAGAACCCTCGCCGTGGAGCAAAACCGCCTGCTGGGAAATGGGCTTTTTGTCAACCAACGACTGGCGGGCTCAGTGGATCGCCCTGACGACAAATACTGACGAACTGCCCGCGCCCTTTTTTCGCCGGGAACTGATGCTGGACGGCAAAGTCAAAAAGGCGCGGATTTATATTCGCGGGCTTGGTTACTACGAACTCCACGCCCGTCCAAAAACCCGCCGCAATATGAGCGCCGCAGCACGGGCGAAATTTGCAGCGATTGCCCGGGCACGTTGGAAGAAGGCAAGAGCGGTGGGGAAGAAGGCGCTGGAAAGTCGCGCCGCCCGGAGGGACTGGATTTTTGTCATTCAGTGAGCTTCAAGCACAGATGTCTGCCTCGAACGAACCTGATCATGGGGGCGCAGAATTGTGCGCGGGACCACGCTTCGTTTTCACTGCGAGCACCAGCCAAAGCGCGCTGGCCACGATCAACGCCACGGGTAAAATCAGTACAGCCTTCTGCAAATTGCCGCCGACGGAATCGGCGAGCCGACCGACGATCTCTGGCGACCACATGTCACCGAAGAGATGGATTGTGAAAATCGAAACGGCCATGGCGCTGGCGCGAAGGTTCACGGGCGCGGTTTCCAGAATGAGGGTGTTGACTGGTCCGGTGGACAGAAACAGGAAGAACATCGCCGCCGCCAGAAACGCCATGGACCAAAACGCGGAGCTTGCGAGGAACGCTCCAAACGCGAGCGGCACGGCGGCCAGCACCGAGAGTCCCAACGTCCACGCGTAGCCGGCGCGATTGCGCTTCTGCCACGCGGTCGCGGCGAATCCGCCGATCAAAGTGCCCACGAGACCGGCGACCAGGAGCACCGCGCCGAAAAATTCGCCCGCCTTGTCCACAGCCACGCCATGAGCACGATGCAGGAAGGTCGGCCCCCAATGCCCGAACGCACCCAGCGCAAACGTGTAGGCTGTGTAACCTAATACCACAAGCACGTAGTCCGAGATGCGAAAGAGATTCACGATGTCGCGAAAGGAAGGTATTCTTGCCGCTTCGGTCGTTTTGCCCTCAGCCTGACCTCGTTTGACTTCGGCAAACGGCAGCATCACGAGCGCGAGAAGCAACCCCGGCGCGCCCGCCCAAATGAAGGCGTGACGCCAGCCCCATTTCGCGGCGACGATTCCGCCAATGATCGTGCCCAGTGCCGCGCCGACCGGAATGGCGACGTAGAAAATGGTCAGCGCGTTGTTCCGTTTCGCCGGGGCATAGCTGTCGGAAATCAGGCTCGGACTGATCGTCGCATAGCTCGCTTCGCCAAGGCCGACGAGCACGCGAAATGAAAGCATCATAGCAAACGTCGCCGCGAACCCCGTCAGGATGGTGCCCACGCTCCACACAAAAATGCCGGCGGCGATGAGCCATTTGCGCGAGCAACGGTCGCCGAGCCAGCCGAAGACCGGCGATGTGACGAAATAGCCGATCATGAACGCCGTCACAAGCCGCCCGGCCTGACCGTCATTGATGCCGAGATCTTTTTGCAACGGCGTCAACACGGCCGAGAGAACATAGCGGTCGAGGTAATTGAACAGATTGAGGCCGGTAAGGATGAACAGAATCCAGGCAGGTGAGAGTTGCTTGCGCGTGGCTGTGACTGTCATTGGTTGCAAAGCTAATCACTACGCCGCCGAAGTGTAAATCGAAGAACCTCGGCCGTCATCGAAAACAACGATGCCCGGGTTGATAGTGTAGGCAAATTTGCGACGGTTTTCTATCCCCTGTTTTCCAGTGCGAGCTAACGATAGCCAGCCCGGTGCGGTAAGCGTCCGCGTTGCCCGGTAATCATCGTTTTGAAAAGTGGGTCGGTGCAGTTGTTGGCCAGTCCCGTCTGGCGTCAGCGTTGGCGGGTAAAACGACCTCCGAGAGCATTCGAAAAGCTGCCGGCCAGCGTCAATGACGGCGGGTTGTCATTCCGGGAAAATTATCAGGACGTTAAGGAGTCCTTAAACGCGCTCTTCGATGAATCGTGCCGCCGTGAGATTCGAACTCACTTTCGATGTCTTACGCAAGTGCCTGCAATTTCAATTGTTGCGTAAACACAATGACTGCCTTGACGTGCCGGCGCGGGAGGCGGATCTCCATCAGCTCCGCGGCCGCCAGCGAGCCCTTGAGAAAACGTCTGCGGGGGATGGGCGGCAAATAGACCGGCATTGGAAAACGATACCTCGTCCCTGCCACCGTAGTCGAGCGACACGCGTTGTCGCAGGCAAAGCTGGAACCAACCCGGCAGAGGCGGACTGCGATTACTTAATGGCGAACAAAGCATTCATCACCAAACTGCATAGTGAATTAGCCTGTAACCCATAGATAACATTGTCATCAAGTGGTATGAACTCCCGGTTGGAAACGTTCAAAGCAACTCTTCGGTTTGGAGCCCTATGAAAAGAAATCACGTCGGCGGTCGATCTCTCAAGCAACTTTTTCTCGCTGTGCCCGCCTCCGCGTTGATGCTCGGCGCAAGCCAGGCGCAAACCACCGTCGGTTTGAACATCCAAGGGTGGTATTATGATTCAGGCATGACGCCGCAGACGGTGGGTTATGGCAATGGCTATCAAACCACTGGCTTTCCAGTAACCGCAACGGCTTTTGGCCTTGCTCCGGGCAATTGGTCAAACACAGACCCGCTGCCATCCACTTCCTTTAGCACCAACATATCGTTCGGAGAGACGCTAAGCGCTGAAATTACTGCGCCGGACACCTGGGAATCCGGCATCGGCGAACTGGTCGCCGGCTGGAATCCGGAACGAGTTGCCCCAGGCAACAACGAGGTCACTTGGGCTTATCTCGATGACGGCGACGCCACTGGCGAATCCCCGTCTGTTACCGTCTCGGGCCTGGCCGCCAAGTTCCCGAACGGGTATGTCATTCAAACGATCGCTGCCGAAGCAAATGTGGCAACCTTCGATGGGGTGGTCTTCACCGACGGAATGACAAATAACCTGGTGACTTACTCGACTTATTACATAGCCAACCCCGTTAATGACGGCACCGATCTCGGCGGCACCGTTGGCATCAGCGCGCAGAGCGCCGTATTTTCCAGCGACACGATTAATATCAACTGCCAGCCAAAAACCGCCGGCAACCGTTCCACGCTGGCGGCATTCATCATCACCGACATCCCTGCTGTCACGCAGCCACCCAACGGCGTCACCAACGACTTGGGTGTGCCCTTCACGCTAAGCGCGGGCGCCATCGGCATCCCCCCGTTGAGTTACCAATGGCAGTTGAACGGCGTCAACCTGTCTGGCGCGACTGCGATGACTTATACCAACGGCGGAATCGGCGCAAGCGGGGGCGATTACGACGTGGTGGTCAGCAACCCGTACGGTTCCGTCACCAGCCAGGTGGCCACCGTAAGCATACTGACAAACCCGGTCATTACGATGGACCTGCCCACCGGAGTGACAAATTATTCGGGGCTGAATGCGAGTTTTTCGGTGCTCGCCGGCGGCGCGCAGCCGCTCACTTACGAGTGGCTCAAGGACGGGACGAGTCTCTCTGTTACGACGGCTGAGCTCAACCTGACCAACCTGCAGACTTCCGACGGCGGGTCGTACCAGTTGATATTGAACAATTCGTACGGATCGGTCACAAGCGGCGTGGTCAATCTCACCGTTTTGCCCTCGGCGCCGCCTTACGAAGGATTTGACTATTCACCTGGTAATCTGGCGGGGGACGAGGGCGGCATTGGTTGGAACGGCGCCTGGACCCAGGAAACAAACTATAACGGCGATCACGCCGTGTTCTCTCCAAGCACGCCGTGGATCGGCGGCCTTAGCCAACTGGATTCCACCGGCGGCGCTCTCCTTTTGGCTGCTTTGGGCGGCGCCGACTATGATAATATTCGCAGCTTGCTGACCACATTGGGCGGCAATGGGTCCGGCACGATGTACCTGAGCTTCCTCGCCGAAGTGACCAATACGACTTGGGGCGGAATCGAACTGGTGCAGGACGGCACCACGACGCTCTTTCTGGGATCTTGCTGGGAAGGGGCCAATTGGGGTTGGGGCACCCGGGCCGCGCCGGTTGCGGTGACCTCCGTATCGCCTTTCACCTATTCCTTATTGGTTTACCGGTTTGACTTTACACCGACCAACACCGCCATCCGCCTCTATGTCAACCCCACATCGCTTTCAAGCGAGCCGAGCGTTGCCAGCGTCTCGGGAACTCAACCATCGCTCCTGACCTTTGACCAGATGCGGATTGTCTCACATGGATTCCTCGGCACGGGCGCCGGACCGGACGGTGTTTTGGACGAAATTCGAATTGGCGGCAGTTGGGCCGCCGTGACACCGCACACCTTGCCCACGAACGCGCCCTTTGCCCTTCAAATTGTGCCGGGCGGTGTGATTGAAGACACCAAGCCGGATGGAACGCCGCACCCCGGATTGAGCTTCAAGACGACGTGGCTGGCGTCGAGCACGGACAACAATAGCGTCACACGAACCGGCGTGGAGCAGTTTTCCGCAGCCAACGACGGTCAGATCACCACTCCCCCCAGTTCGGACTTCGACTCCGCCAGCGGCACCATCTGTTTTTGGATGCTGTATTCGATCCCGCTCAGCGGTTTCCCCGGACCGGGAAACGAAGCGGCCATGCTGTTTGATTGCCGCACGACCAACGGAACCATTATTGGGGCGAATGTCGGCGGAGACATCGAATTTCAGGCGCTGGGTGGCGTCAACACCTTCATCGGCTCCACATATGTCGTGGATGGCAACTGGCATCACGTGGCGATCACTTACAACCAGGCATCCAATGGCCTTGTTTCCCTCTACGTTGACGGCGCACTCGATAAATTTCAGGCTAACACGAACGCCTGGTCATGGCCGGCGGCGCAGGAAATTGAACTTGGGCGTTCTCACGACCCTTATTGGTTTGTTTATGATGGTCAAATGGATGACTTCCGCATGTATAACACGGTTTTGACGGCGTCGGAAATTGCCGCGATTGGGACGCCCGAAACAAGCGACATGCTTGAGGAAACCAACGCGTTGGTGGTCCGTTACAATTTCGACACCGGAACTAATGGCAACAGTATCGCGTGGCCCTTCGGGACACTGCAAAGCTCGTCTGCGATAGGACCGGGCGCTGTGTGGACGACACTCACAAACGCCGTTTCGCCAATGCCGTTCCTGGCGACAAATCCTGCGACGTTTTATCGACTGTTTGGCACGCCGTAGCCTTTACAACATGAAATTCAACGGTTGCGTTCAACTCGTTTTTTAGGAAGGTTATCATTGAAATTGCCGGCTGAGAACGCTATGAGTAACAGCATCAAAACCTTTGGCAAACTGATTCCGCAGCGGAAACATTTTTGGAAGGTCATGCATGGCCGACGCGATGGTTTTGAACAGGATTGGATCGAGCAATGTTCCGGGGAGCAGCGCACGGCCTTCACCCTCATTGAATTGCTGGTGGTCATTGCCATCATTGCCATACTGGCGGCGATACTCTTGCCAGCGCTGGCGTCGGCCAAAGGACAGGCGCAGAAGACTCAATGCATGAACAATAACAAACAGTTGGGCATTGCGATGTGTATGTACGCCAACGACAACAAGGATTACATGGCCTATCCAAACTGGAATCCGCCGTGGACGACTAGCGCAGGCGAGCCATTGGCTGGCTGGCTATATCTGCCTGCGGGCGACGCAGCTCCCAATATTTGGGCGGCTCCCTATACAGTCAGCCCGATTCTGGCCTACCAGGGAGGCCTTTTCTGGCCTTACCTTCTCAACATGGCGGTTTATCGATGCCCGCTGGATTTGACGAACGTGCCCGATTTCGCCGTGCGCATCAACAAGCTCTCCACCTATGTCATGAATGGCGCCGTGTGTGGTTACGGCAGCATTGTGCCCAAGTCCTGGCACCAAGGCGACTTTCGTCAAGACGCTTACGTTATGTGGGAACCGGGCGAAACCAGCCCGACGCTCGGCGTCGATACCTACAACGACGGCTCCAGTTATCCTGATCCAGCAACGGATTTTGCTTTAGGCACACGCCACGACAAACTCGGCGGCTTGGTCGTTACCGCTTGTGGGTCCGTCGCGTTTGTAACCACCAATGTTTGGAACAGGTTGGGGTTGTCGCCCGATAAGAACCAGGTTTGGTGCAACCCGGGCACTGCCGACGGCCACTAACCCGGTTGAGACCGTGGGCCGCAGAAAGAGGGTCCAGGAATCCGATCAGCCCAGGCTGGATTCTTTTCGGTATTCGGAAGGCGACTTGCGTTCGGCAGCGCGAAACGCTCTTGCAAATTCATTGCTGGCGCTGAACCCGCATTGCTCGGCAATGCTGGTGATGGAAAGTCGGGTTGTCCTGAGCAACCGCCGCGCCTCTTGAAACTGGCGCTGACGGATCACGTCTCCCGCCGTCTCGCCGGTGGCGGCCTGGAAATGCTTCTGGAACGTCCATCTTGACACACGTTGCGTCTCCTGAACGAGTTGCGCGACGCTGATGCCCTTGCAGGCGTGTTGATTGATATACTCCATCGCGGCGGCGATGTCGCAAATCTCGACCCGCTTCAACCCGGTGGATTGCCGCACATGCAATCCCATTGCCTTGACGCGCATCGTTTCTCTTGGGGCTGGTTGACCAAGTATCATCCGCTGGAGTACTCGCATGGCTTCAAAACCGATTGTCTCCCCCGCGGGCACCACACTCGTCAAGGTCGGCGTGCTGGATAGCGATAGGTCCGTGTCGTCCGTGCCCACAACGGCCACGTCATCAGGCACACGGAGTCCCAGGGCATGGCAGACGCGGATAAGATAGCCGCCGCCGCCGGTTTGCGTGCAAACCACGCCCACCGGTTTGGTCAGGCGGCGGAGCCACCCAGCCAGGCGTCCAGGCACGGGGGTAACCGGCGAATCGGGATCCTCCAACAGGGAATGCTCCACCGCTTCAACCAATGTCGCCAGCTTGGGGTTGGCAGGCCTCGCAATGCGATTGAAGACGTCGATGCGGGTTGAGTCCGATTCCGGGTTTTCCAATACCAGGAACGCCAGTGAACGGAATCCCTGCTGCCGCAAATGGCACACGGCCACCTCGATTTGATGAGCAAAGCTGCCGGTGACCAGCGCGACGCCCGGGGACTGTTCGACAGCGCACATGGCCACGATAGGGCGGGGCCGGCCTAATGACCGAATCAACTCCTGGAGCATTTCCGTTTCAGTAAAGCAGAGCAAGCCGTCCGGATCCCAGTTGCGCAGTTGAGTGATGGCCTGGTTGGCGTGGGAGGACTTGCCGGACTCTCGGGGAAGGCGAAAGTCGCGGATCATCCCATGCATATTGGCGTCAATGTAGGACGTTGCACCCCGCGTCAGACTGTAAACATAGCCGCTCCACAGCGACGACACCACGGCGACCTTGAGTTTTGCAGCCATTTTCACAACGCTTGCATCCTCTGACAACACTTACCCAAATTGCATAGTGATTTCAACTTTAAACTATAGATTCCACCGGTTGGTTGATGTTAGTTTTGCCGCCAACCTAACTCATTAACGTGAATCATCGCGCCATTATTTTCGCCCCGGACTGCATCGCTCTCGCTGTGGATTACATCAACCAAAACGCGTGTCGCGGGATCCGCCCCGAACACGTGGCCAAAGAAATGGGGTATGCCTCACAGCGGGACTTCTGCCGGCGGTACAAGGCGGCCACGGGTCGGACGCCGGGCAAGGCAATCCTTCAGCGCCAACTTCAAGATGCCAGGCGATTGCTCATGGAAACCGAATTTTCCATTGGCTTCATCGCCGGAAATTGCGGCTTCCCCAGCCACCGTCGTTTCAGACGCGCCTTTCGAGCCGCCGAGGGGCGGTCGCCGACCCAATTCCGCCGGAAGGCGCGGACGTCCAAGTCGCCCAGGCAAATTCTTGTTTCGCAAAACCGCGGAGTTTGATTCATAAACGTCAGGGATATGCATGGCAACTCCGCCCAATTGCGCATTCCTCAACACGAGGTCGCACGCTGGCAAAGAGCCCAGGAACAATTGCTCGCCGGCCGCTACGGCGCCGCGCTCGTGGCCTACCGCGCCTTAGTGAATCGATTTCCTTCGGTGCCGTTGCTCTGGTTTGAGTTGGGCAACGCGGCCTCCGGCGAACTGGATTTTGCCCAGGCCAACCGCGCTTATCGCCGCGCGCTCGATTTGGCGCCCAATGATTCCTCGCTGCTTTCCATGATTGGCCAGCAATACCAGGGGCTGCGGCAACTGGAGGACGCTCGCCGTTGTTTCGCACGCGCCGTGGCGGCCAGTCCGGATTCGGTGGACGCCCGCATGAGTCTGGCAGTGTGGTTTGAGAAGGAGCGCCGGCTGGCCGAGGCGTGGGAACAAGTCGAAGCGTGCCTGGCCCGGCATCCACGAGACGATCAGGCCCGCTATTTCCATGCCTTCCTCCTGCACCGGCTAAAAAAGGATGCGGAGGCCGAAACGGCCTTGCGCGATTTGATCAAGGACGGTCCCCAGTATCCTTATGTCAAATACGCCAGCCGCCATCTGCTTGGCGTTGTGTTGGATCAACTGGGAAATTACGCCGAAGCCCTGAAGTGGCTGCTAGAAGCCAAGGCGCAGGTGCGCACCATCACGGATACGGCGTTGTTGGAGCTTCGCTACGACCAAGCCGACGGTATTCGACGGGAGTTGCTCGCGGGTTTGACGCCGGAAATGATCCGGCGCTGGCGGCGGGAGGCGCCCGCGCCGAAAGAGCGTTATCAGACGGCTTTTTTGGGCGGCCACCCGCGCAGCGGCACGACTTTGTTGGAACAGATTCTGGACGCCAACCCGGAGGTCCTGGCGTTTGACGAACCGGTGGCTTTCGAACAGGAAATCGTCGGCCACTTGAATCTGTCGGCAACACCAAGCCAGGCGCCCTGGCGGGCCTTGGACATCCTGCCAGCCGCGCGGCAAACGGAGGTGCGCCGGCGTTATGTGAAAAGCTTGCTGCGCGAAGTGCCGGGCGAACCTGCGGCGCGGGTGTTGCTTGACAAAAATCCATCGCCTACGATGTCGCTCAACATCTGGCTGCGCGTTTTTCCCGAATTGAAGGTGATCATTGCTTTGCGCGATCCGCGCGATGTGATCATCAGTTGCTTTTTCCTGAACATCATGCTCAATGCCACCAACGTGAACTTTCTGAGCATTGAACGGACCGTCAAACATTACGTCGACCTCATGGACGTCTGGCTGCGGATGCGCGAGTTGGGCGGCTTTGACTGGATTGAGACGCGGTACGAGGACGTCGTGGTCAACATGGAGGCGGAAGGCCGCAAGGCGACGGAATTCCTCGGCCTTTCCTGGCATCCCAACCAGGCGCGTTATCACGAAACCGCCCGGCAAAAGGTTTTATACGCCCCAACGTATCATGACGTGACCCAACCGGTGTATAATCGCGCGGTTGGTCGCTGGAAGCGTTATGCCGGGGCCCTCAATCCTTTTGAGGCGAAGCTGGCGCCGTATTGCAGGGCATTCGGCTACGAAGTGTAAGAGAATACCGGCACAACACAGGCCGGTTCTTCCTTGGAATGTGCCAGATGGGAAACCTTGGGGAAGCGCGGCGTTTGATTGAACGCGCCTGCGAACGTGGAGACCACCGGATAGTTGCCATCAAGGAAAAGATCGAAGCCTTGCCAGGCCGGATCGATTCAATCGCTGCTGACTGGGACTAATTGCTGGGCTTCGGGGAACGCCAAGAACAAGGAGTTGGGATGGCGGCCGTTCGAGAATTTTACTTTGACGCCGTATGCCTCAGGGTTTTCCAACATTGGCGCGGAAGCTTTTGTTTGCTTTGCTTCCTCTGCTTCTTTTCCTGTCATCAATTTCAATTCAAGGCCACTCTCGGCGGCAATTTGAAAAAACGCGCCAAGTTCGAATTGCGCGAAGATACAGACCCGCAAACCTCAAGCCAGTTTTCGCGACGCCATGTTTGTGCAACGCAATTTCGGTTTCCTGTGTTCACTCAATTAAGATTGCCTGACGGATGCCCGTCCAATCGGTACCCTCGTCAGTGGTAGTGCTCCGCCCCGTGGCTGTGTTGCCATGCGTGAATGACGTGACCCACGATTTCAGGCACACCTGGCCCATGCTTAATTTGGGCCAAGAGAAATGGACCTTCTCCGCGCATCAAACGGGCATCCCTTTCCATCACTCCCAAGTCCGCGCCGATCGCCGGTGCCAAATCCGTCTTGTTGATTACCAGGAGGTCGGATTGAGTAATGCCAGGGCCGCCCTTTCGCGGTATTTTATCGCCGCCGGCCACATCAATGACGTAAATGGTGTAATCCGCCAGTTCGCGACTGAAATGGGCCGCCAGATTGTCCCCGCCGGATTCGAGAAGGAGGATGTCGGGGTGAAATTTCTGCTGGAGATCCTCCAGGGCCAGCAGATTGGCGGAAATGTCTTCGCGAATTGCGGCATGCGGACAGCCTCCTGTCTCCACCGCGCGAATGCGGTCGGATTCAAGGGCCTGATGCCGTATAAGAAATTCGCCGTCTTCCTTTGTGAATATGTCGTTGGTCACCGCAGCGACGCCAAACCGGGCGCGCAAGCGCTGACACAAGGCGAGCATCAGCGCTGTCTTGCCGCTGCCCACCGGCCCGCCGACGCCTACTGTAAAGGCGCGCTGACGAAAGTCGCGGGAAACGGGCTGTTCCCGATTGTGAAAGTGGCCGGGGTGTTCGAGATGTTCGTGTGGGTGGCCGTCGGCCTCGTGATGATGAGAATGCAGGCTCATAAGTGCAGCGGGTCAGGTTTGAAATAACCGCGAGTAAAGACGGTCCTGCGTGCCCTGCCAGATTTCGAGCAGCGGCGCCGTCTGGGCGATGTCGGCGATGGACAAGTGTTCGGAACGGAAGAGGATGCCTTGCGCGCGCGGCGACAACCGATGTTGCCAGGCCTGCGCTTCCATCGGTCCGGCAATGCCAAGGCGAATAGCCGCGGCCACCAATCCGCGCAGATGTTGGAAGAAAAATAAGCGGGCCGCGCCCGACCGGCTCACCCCAAGAATGCGCGTCACCACGCCGAAGGCCGGAGCGAAGTGTCCCAAGGGAAAGCCCTTCGCTTTCGGACCTGCGTGGTTGGCGGTGAAGATTTTTCCGGAGGAAGCCAGGAACGCACGACCTTGCAGACGGCTGGCGCGATTTGACACATGGTTGGTCAGAAAGCTGTTGTATAGGCGATCCAGTTTCTCCGCGTCATCAGGCTGGTCGTGCGCAGTGGTGACAAACGGAATAGTTCCGCGCCCAAGCTGTTCCAGGCTGGCCTCCATGAACGAAGCCAATTCGGCTGGATTGCGGACTTCCCCGTGCTGCCAGGCCGCTTCCAAGCCCCCCGAATGCGCGAAGCCGCCCGTGGGAAAAGCCGAATCGGCCAATTGCCATAGCAACCAGTCGTCGTCACCGGCACGCTGTTCGGAGCAGTCATTCATGGACCTTCAAAATAGAGAGTACCGTTGGGCGAGCGGCAGAACCTTGGCCGGAGCGCAGACGAGCGCTTCGTCATCGGCCGTTACTTCGTAAGTTTCGGGGTCCACCGTGATTCGCGGAGTGGCGTCGTTCCATTTCATATCTTTTTTTCCGAGCCGCGAGCAACCATGCACCGCTTCAATTTGTTTGCTTAATCCGTAGGAGGCGGCGACACCTTTGTCCCGGCAAAGCTGGCTGACAAACGCGATGGAAATGGGACCCGGCGCGCGGCCGAAGGCGCCGAACATCGGGCGCATGAAAACGGGTTGCGGTGTGGGGATGGAAGCGTTGGGATCGCCCATTTGCGACCATGCGATCATGCCGCCCTTAATCACCATTTCGGGCCTGACTCCAAAAAACGCCGGCTTCCATAAAACCAAATCGGCCAGCTTGCCCGTTTCCACTGAGCCGATGCAGTGCGACATTCCATGCGAAATAGCCGGATTGATCGTGTATTTAGCGAGGTAGCGTTTGATGCGAAAATTATCGTTCGCGCCACTTTCGCCCGGCAATCGGCCGCGCTGGCCTTTCATTTTGTCGGCCGTCTGCCATGTGCGGGTGATGACTTCGCCAATGCGCCCCATGGCCTGGGAATCCGAACTCATCATGCTGATCGCACCGAGGTCGTGCAGGATGTCCTCGGCGGCGATGGTCTCGCCTCGAATCCGGCTCTCGGCGAACGCGACGTCCTCCGGCAAACCGGGATCGAGATGGTGGCACACCATAAGCATGTCGAGATGCTCGTCAATAGTGTTGACAGTATAGGGTCGAGTCGGGTTGGTGGAACTGGGCAAAACGTTTGGCTCGCCGCAAACACGGATTATGTCCGGCGCATGTCCGCCGCCGGCCCCTTCGGAGTGATACGTGTGAATCGTGCGGCCTTGTATCGCCGCCAACGTCGTTTCCACGAACCCGGATTCGTTCAAGGTATCAGTGTGGATGGTCACTTGGATGTCATGGTCGCCGGCCACACGTAAACAGCAATCAATCGAAGCGGGCGTTGTGCCCCAGTCTTCATGCAGTTTCAAGCCCATCGCTCCGGCGAGGATTTGTTCGGGTAATCCAGCGGCCAACGCTGTATTGCCTTTGCCGGTAAAGCCGAAGTTGAGCGGCAGGTTGTCGGTGGCCCGAAGCATCATGCGCAAATGAGCGGCTCCAGGAGTACAAGTGGTTGCGCAGGTTCCCGTTGCCGGGCCGGTGCCGCCGCCGACCATCGTGGTTAGTCCGGCGGCGATGGCCTCGAAAGCCTGTTGCGGGCAAATGAAATGAATATGGGAATCAATGCCGCCCGCCGTCAAGATATGGCCTTCGCCGGCGATGACTTCTGTGGTGACACCCACTGTCATTCCGTCTGTGACGCCCGCCATCACGTCGGGATTTCCCGCCTTGCCGATGCCGGCGATGATTCCGCCTTTGATCCCGATGTCAGCCTTGTAAATTCCAGTGTAATCAACCACCAGCGCATTGGTGATGACACAGTCCAAAGCTTCCGCGTCGCTCACACCCGCCGCTTGGCCTTGGCCTTCTCGCATGGTCTTCCCGCCGCCGAATTTGCATTCGTCGCCATAAGCAGTGTAGTCGCGCTCCACTTCCAGCACGAGCGAAGTGTCTCCGAGGCGGACGCGGTCGCCCGTGGTGGGGCCGAACATTTCGGCGTAATGCCGGCGTTTCATTTTGTGAGGCATGGTGTTTATGAAGGTTCGTGGGAGAAGCCTCCCGCTGTAACGCGCTGCATGGCAGCTTCTCTGCCTGCGTCAGAAACAGGACCGTCGGCCAGGTTGTTTCCACCGCGAATGACTTTGTCACCGGCGATGGAAACGAGCCGGACTGACTTTGTGTCGCCCGGCTCGAAACGCACCGCGGTTCCCGCCGGAATATCGAGGCGATGGCCGTAGGCTTTGGCACGATCAAATTTCAAAGAGGCGTTGGTCTCGATAAAATGGTAATGGCTGCCGACTTGCACGGGGCGGTCACCGAGGTTGGTAACGGCCAGCGTGACGGCTTCGCGACCCGCGTTGAGTTCCAATTCGCCCTCCTGCGCAGTGACAGCGCCGGGTTCAAAGTCCGTCTGGTCCGCGTCCGCCTTGAACGCTGACGAATTGGGGACGGGCAGAAAACTCCCATGCAGGGCCAAGGCAAGATCGCCGTTTTCCGAAGCGATTGGATGGTGAACCGTGACTAACTTTGTGCCGTCCGGAAACGTTCCCTCGACCTGCACTTCGGTAATCATCGCCGGCACGCCCGCCATGACCTGCCGGCGGCCAAGAAACTGGCGTCCGACATTCATCAACTCAGCGACCGATTTGCCGTCGCGAATAAACTCGAGCAGTTGCGTGGCGATCAGAGCGACCGATTCCGGATGATTCAGGCGCAGGGCGCGGGCCAGCCGCTTTTGGGCGAGAAAACCGGCTTGGTGGAGCAGCAGTTTGTCAATATCGCGGGGAGAGAGATGCATACGACTCCAACGCTACCATTTTCGCGCCCAAGGTTCATCTTCCAATATCTCCGAGACGAAACCAAGCCGTCTGCGAATTTCCCGGCTGACGTCCTCAACACGCTCCCCCGCCATCCGGAGCAACACTCCGTCCGGCAGCGGGCTTGCGGCCATAATGAATGGAGCCCGGCGCAAAACAGGTTCGCCGGCGACCTCAGTCAAAAGGCGCGCCGCCCTCTCCGTCAGTGCGCTTCCAATCACGATCATCACCGCCAGGCAGTTGAAACGCCCGAGGCGGTGGGGCTGGCCCAGCGGACCGTCGGCGGGATCCAGCAAGAGTGAATCGATGAGTATTCGTTTGCCGTCTATCCACAATTCGTTGGAGCTTTGCAGCCGTGTAAAGGCCCATCGCTCGCCACGCGCGGTCCGACCGGAGCAGAGCCAGTCGAGCATGACTAATCCGGCGCCGGAGTGCAGGTGGAATTCCTGTCGTTGAGAGTAAGTCGATCCGGCAAAGGCCTGGATCGGGTCAGGGGCCAGCACCAGACACGACCCGTCGGCCAAGTTGGCACGCAGCCGATGACTGCAAGGGCGGAGATTTGGATTTCTATAGATCTTTGTGGAGGCCTGTGTGGTCAGGAAGCAACGGGCGTTGACGCCCAATCGAACATCGAGGCTGGTCTCATCGCCGGCGACGAAACCGCCGCCAAAGCTCCCCACGCAGGCCCACACACTGCCGCCCCGCGAACGCGGAACCAAAAGTTTCACGGGATTTGAAGCACAGACAGCCGTGACGGCACTGCGTCCGGCGACCACGTCCACTTCCAGGCGTGCTCTTGCTGGGTCGAATTTCACACCGTTAAATGTTCCTTGACAATGGCGTCATTCAAATGGGCGATCGGCCCCTCGGCCACAATCGCGCCGCGATCCATGATGTAAAAACTGTCGCCAACGCCAAGGCAAAAGTCCAGGTATTGCTCAACAAGGAGGATGCTTATCTTGCCTTCCTTCTTAATCTTGATGAGCGTCTCCCCAATGAGATCGATGATGTTGGGCTGAATACCCTCGGTCGGCTCGTCCAGCAGCAGGAGAGAAGGATCTGTCAAAAGCGCGCGGGCGATGGCGAGTTGCTGTTGCTGGCCGCCGCTGAGGACACCGCCTTTTCGTTGTAACATCTCCCCCAGAACGGGAAACAACTCCAAAACGCGCTCCAGATCGCCGCCGCTTTTGGTGCCGTGAATAACGAGGCTGATTTTCAGATTCTCCCAAACGGTCAGGTTGGAAAAAATGTCCCTTCCCTGCGGTACATACGCCAGGCCCATTCGGGCGCGATCATCGGGGGGCAACCCGGCGATCTGCTTGCCGGCGAATTTGATCGTGCCGGCGTCAATCTTGGTCAGTCCGATGATGGATTTGAGAGTGGTGGTCTTGCCGACGCCGTTGCGGCCCATGAGGCAAACCAGGCTGCGTTCGGGCACGGTCAGATTAACACCACGCAGGATGCGCGAGCCTTCGTAAGAAACGGTCATTCCAGCGACTTCCAGCATCAGTGTTCGCCTTTCTCTTTCTTCTTGCGGCCAAGATAGACTTCGATGACGCGCTCATCATTCTGCACCTGGTCCACCGTGCCTTCGCACAGCACGGTGCCCTGATGCAAGACAGTGACTTTGCGGGCGATCTGGCGAACGAATGTCATATCGTGCTCGATGACGACGACGCTGTGGCGGCCAGCCAGGCCCATCAGCAGTTCCCCAGTCTTGCGCGTCTCCTCGTCGCTCATGCCTGCGGCAGGCTCATCAACCAGAAGTAGCTTAGGGTCCTGCGCAATCAACATGCCAATTTCCAGCCATTGTTTCTGGCCGTGACTGAGCGCCCCGGCCTTCCAATCGGCGCGCTCAGTCAGGCCGACGGTCCGGAGCACTTCGCCGATGCGACTCCGCTGGGCGTCGGTGGTGCGATGAAACAAGGAGGAATAAACGCTGCGCGGACCTTTGAGCGAAAGCAGCAGGTTTTCAAAAACGGAATGATAGATATAGACCGAAGGGGTTTGAAACTTGCGGCCAATGCCCAGGCGGTTGATTTGATATTCGTTGAGGCGTGTCAGGTCGGTGTCGACCCCAAACTCAATCTTGCCGCTATCGGGCTGGGTGCGACCAGTGATGAGGTCCATCATGGTGCTCTTGCCGGCGCCGTTGGGACCGATAATGACCCGCAACTCGCCCTCATCCATGTAAAAATTCAAATTGGAGATGGCCTTGAAACCGTCGAAGGTCTTGTTGACGTCTTCGAGCGTCAGGACAAACTGTTTTCCGCCAATGCTCATTTGATCTTGGCCATTTCCGGTTTGGATTCGTCCCCCGTGGCGGGCGCGGGCGCGGCCTTGGGACGGAAACGCTCGTAAAGAGTGAGCAGTTGTCCCGGCAGACCGGCGATGCCCTTGGGCATGAAGACCGTCACCAAGATGAAGAGCGTGCCTAAAATAAGCAGCCACATATCGGGATAGGCGCGAGTGATCCAGCTTTTGAGGTAGTTGATGAAAACGGCGCCGATAATAGGGCCGATCAAAGTGCCCCGTCCTCCGACGGCGACCCAGACGACAGCTTCGAGTGATTTTTCCGTTCCCATTTCGCCGGGATTGATGATGCCCACCTGCGGGACGTAAAGAATGCCGCCCAGGGAAGCGATGAGGGCACAGAAAACAAACACAAAGAGCTTGTAATAGCCGGCCGCGTAGCCGCTGAAAAGCACTCGATTCTCACTGTCACGGATGGCTTGTTGGACCAGGCCGAATTTGGTCCGGCAGAGCCAGCGGCAGCCCAGATAGACGAGCACCAGCGCCACTGCGGTTGCAATGTAGAGGCCGCGCTGGGTTCCGGGGGAGCGAAGATCGTAGCCGAGGATGAATTTGAAATCGGTGAAGCCATTGTTGCCTCCCAGAAGGAGGCTGTTGCGGAAGAACAACAGGCAGGCGGCGTAGGTCAACGCCTGCGTAAGGATGGAAAAATAGACGCCGCGTATTCGGGACCGAAAGGCGAGAAAACCAAAAATCGCCGCCAGAACACCCGGCAGGAGGAAGGCCATCAGGATGGCAAAAGGAAAGCTGGAGAAGGGTTTCCAAAACGTGGGCAGAGTGCTCCAGCCCAGAAAGACCAGGAAATCCGGAATGGGTTGGTGGTATTGACCGAGGGTGCCGATCATCCTCATTAAATACATGCCCATCATGTAGCCGCCGAGAGTGAAAAAGAGGGCCTGGCCCAAACTCAACATGCCGGTGTAACCCCAGAGCAGGTCCACGCTGATGGCCAGAATGGCGTAGCACAGATACTTGCCGTAGAGGTTGATGCTGAAATCGCTGACGTGCAGAAAAGTGCCAGGCGCAGTGAAGGCGTTCAGGGACGGCAACACCACCACCATGATCAGAGCCGCCGCCACCATCAGAGCCGTCACCACCCGGCCCCATGTTTCCGATTTCGACCCGATAGGCGGCATAAGTTCAGTCCAGGCTCCGGCTGCGGCTGGCAAAAAGGCCGCCGGGTTTCCACTGTAAAAAGAGAATGATCGCCACCAATACGACGATTTTTCCCGTGACTGGCGAACCCGTCGTCTGCTGCAGCACCTCGTCAGCTGTGCCGATGCCAAACGCGGAACAAACTGTCCCCACGATACTGCCTACGCCTCCAAGAACGACGGTCATAAAGCTGTCAACAATATAAGTTTGACCCAAGCTGGGGCCGACGTTGCCTATTTGCGAAAGAAATGAGCCCGCCAAACCCGCCAGGCCCGAGCCGAAAGCGAAGGTGAGCATATTGACGCGCGCGGTGCGGACACCCAGGGAAGCGGCCATGGCCCTGTTCTGCATGACGGCGCGGATCATCAGCCCGAGCGGCGTTTTTGTCAACAATAGCCACGTGCCGACGACAATCACGATGGCAAAAACAATGACAAATACGCGATTATAGTCAAACGTCACGTCATTGAGCGAGAAATGGCCCAGCAGCCAGGAGGGGGAATTAACCTGGACGTTGTTCGCGCCAAAAACCATGCGGAAAAGCTGCTGCATGACCAACGAGATGCCCCAAGTCGCCAGCAGCGACTCGAGCGGACGGCGGTAGAGGAAGCGGATGACCGTCCGCTCGATGGCCAAACCAGCCAGCGCCGCCATGAGGAAGCTCAAGGGGATGGCAAAAAGATAGTAGCTTTCATACCACCACCCTGTCGCGTTAAAGCCAGGCGTGTGCAGCCCGAAACTCAACATTTTGCCGCCGAAGCTGAAGGGCAGTGTAATGGAAAATCCGAAGCCTGACCCGAAGATATTCTGCACCACGTAACACGTGTACGCGCCGACGGCGATCATCTCGCCATGCGCCATATTGATGATGCCCATCAAGCCGAACGTGATCGCCAGACCCAGGGCAACCACGAGAAGAATGGAACCAAGGCTCAAGCCGTGAAAGATCGTGCCGATAAAATTCACGAACGAAATATGCTCATCAATGACATTGACCGCTTGCCCGCAGGCTTTAACCACGTCCGCCGCGCAACCCGGCTTGTTCATCAGGCCTTTGATAATCTCCAGTGAGCCAATGGACTTGAGTTGGGCCAGATGCTGGACGGCGGCAATTTCCACCTTGGGATCGGGATCGGCCAATTGGAGCAATGCGATGCCCTCGTCGATGCTTCGCCGAACGCCGGGGTCGGTTTCCTTGGCCAACCGGGCCCGAAGAATGGGAATGTATCGGGGCTTTAGCGAGTTGCCAAGTTTGAGCACCGCCGAATTGCGCTCCTCGGCACTCGGCGCGGAGAGTGCCAGCGTGTCCATGCTCTGCTGGATGGAAGCGCGGAGGCGCATGTCCGCTTCCGCGTTGTTCAAATCAGCCGCGGCAAAGCGAAGCTCTTTGCCGCCGGCGTCCTTGACGAATTGGCCGTCTATAATGCGGATGGCGCGCGCCTTTCCTTCGCCGTCAAGTTGGTCGTCCAGGAGGATGGGGATCTTGGAGCCATCGGGACTATCATAGAGATAGACTCCGTCGCGCACCCAGGCGGTCAAGACATCGTGGACCACGATGGCGCCAGATTCCGCCAGTTCATTGAGGAGTTTCTGCTGGGTCGGGCCCTCGCTCTGGATGGCTTGCACCAGTTCCTTGCGGACTACGGAATCGGGAGCGGTATCGGCCCGGGCAGAAAGGCAACCGAAAAAGACGCCCCCGCTCAACAACCAAACCAGCAATAATTGCGAAAGCTTCATTAATAGACGAGGGGCGGAGCATCCGCTCCGCCCCATCACACGCAGGGAACAACCGTTCCGGCCAGACACTCGCCGAATCATTTACTCATGGCCGCGAGTTTATCGTCAAGATCTTTGAGGAGGAACGGCTCGCCGTAAACCGCGTCAAAAGTCTTGAGAATCTTGAACTGGCCATTGGCGAGGGTCTCCCCGATATAAACATTCTTGGTGCAGTGGTGGTTTTTCTGCATGGTAATCTTGCCACCGGGGCCGTCGAAGCTTATGTCCCCGGACTCCAGCGTGTCGCGGACTTTGTCCACATCAAAGGTGCCGGCTTTTTCGACTGCCTCTTTCCAGAGATAGGCGCCGTCGTAAGAGAGAACCATGGGGCTGTCCACGACGCGATTATCCTTGACGACTCCGGGATGGTCCTCAGTCTTGAGCCACGCATCCCAGCGTTTCAGGAAGGACCGATTGGCCCTGGATTTGATCGACATGAAATAGGTCCAGCAACCCAATTCGCCCACGAGATCTTTGGTGGGCAGGGAGCGCAGTTCATCCTCCGCAAGGCTGAAGGAAACGACCGGGCAATCGGCCGGGGTTAAACCGGCGGCCGCCACCTCCTTGAAGAAGGGCACGTTGGAATCACCATTGATGGTGTTGATGACGCAAGCGTCTCCGCCAGCGGCGAATTGTTTGATTTCAGCCACGATTTGCTGGTAGTCGGTGTGGCCGAAGGGGGTGTATTTGCCCGCCGAGATTACCTTGCCCGAATCATCTTTTCGCAGGCCGCCGCCGATGTCCTCCAGTTTAATTCCATGCAGCAGCAAATATTTGTATAGAATCAGATTGGTGGTCTGCGGATAGACGTAATCGGTGCCGATGAGGTAGAATTTCTTCTTGCCCTGCGCCAGCATGTAATCCACCGCAGGGGTGGCCTGTTGGTTGACGGCCTCGGCGGTGTAGAAGATGTTCTTCGACAACTCCTCGCCCTCATATTGCACCGGGTAAAAGAGCATGCCATCGTCCTTCTCAAACACGGGCAGGACGGACTTGCGGCTGACCGAAGTCCAGCAGCCGAACACGACGGCGACTTTGTCCTCTTCGAGGAGCTGCTTGGCCTTTTCGGCAAACAACGGCCAGTTGGAGGCGCCATCGACGATGACCGGCTCGATCATGTAGGATTTGTCGCCGACTTTAATGCCGCCGGCGGCGTTAATCTCATCGAATGCAAACAAGAGTATGTCGCGCAACGATGTTTCGCTGATGGCCATGGTGCCACTGAGCGAGTGAAGGATGCCAACTTTAACTGTGTCCTGCGCCATTGCGTTAAAGGACGCAATGAGGGCGGCGCAAGCGGCGAGTTTTGATAAGAACGATTTCATAGGGTCGATTACTTGGAATTAGATGTGAGAATTCGGATTGTGTGTTAGTGCTAAAAGATGTACGACGCGCCCATGCCAACAATGACCTGGTCACTTTTCCCGGCGAAGGCCCCATTAAACGTGGAGTGGTTCCACCGAATTTCTGGCTGGATCTTGATGGACGCCACAGGTTTGTAGTCCAGCGTCAGAGTGACCTCCGATAGTTCCTGGCCCGCCCCGGTGGTATAGATTGCGGAAGAAAAGCCGGGCGCACCAGACTCGACGCTAGACGGCGAAGGGGAGTTCCAAAACGTCCCAAATCCGGTCGGATCATCCAGAAATTCACCGCGCAAAGCCACTCCCACCGTCGGGGTAAGGTCCGCTGTCAGCCAGGCGCCGACGGACCAAAAATCACCGTGGTTTGCCCCGCCACCAGGAACCCCGTCAAGAGCCGAATTAAATCCACTAAAGTGAAAATAATCAACTTCCGTTGCAAAGGTCAGATTATGGGATTCAGTCAACTGCCGCGATCCAATGAATGACGCCCCGTTGAGATACCAAGCGGGCACAAAGTCCTGCCGCCCCGCAAAACCCAGGAATGTCAGCGAAGTCTTTTTGTCCGGATTCCAAAAGAAATTACCCATGAATGTCTTGGAGCCGGTGTCGCTCTCGCCAGTGTAAAGGCCGTTTTCAAGGCGGAGTGTCATCCCGATATTGTCGGCGAAATCATAACCCAATTGAACACCCTCTGCCGGGCCGTTGCCGGTGTACCACCACTGATAGCCCTGGGAAAAATTGGCGTTGACCGCGCCGCCATCGCCAGATTCGTAATTGAGGAGCGAAATGAGTTCGCCCGCGCGAAAATCAAGCCCGGTGCCGATCGGTGCATTTAATTCCACGTAAGCCTCGCGAATCGCCTGGTAACCCACCGTGCCGCTGGTGGAATTATCCACCTTGGCGTTCTGTCCGTACATCAGCGACACGCGGTAAGCCGCGTCCCATTTTTCTTTGTCCACCGCCGGGCTTGCCAACGTGAGCTTGACCGAGTTCAGCGTAAATTGATTGAGGGCCGTGTTCCACAGATAGCCGACTGGATGAGCGTCCTTCGTGCTTGCGATATCATAAAAATACGAAGAGGTCACAAATCCACTGATGGTCACGGCCGACATCGCCGCCACCGGTGGATCTGCCGCGTTCTTGTTGGGCGTTATTCCCTCCTTCTGCAGAAGGTCTTCCAATTTGTCCAATCGCTTGCGCAATTCCTGGTTTTCCTGCTCCAGCTTATTGGTCGAATCCGATTGGGCGTGGGCCAGAAAGCCCGAGCTGACGAAGGATGCCAAGAGTATTCCCAGTGATTTGGAGTTGTTTCGAGTATAGGGTTTGGTGCGTGTCAGGTTCATACTTATTCGGCGCTGTTCCCTCATGATTCAACCGTTGCCCGGCCACTGTGGCGCGGAGCGTGCTGCAATTTAGGTTCGGCTGGTCAAAGATCGCCTTGCCAACCCTGTAAGCTATGTGGATGCCAAAGAGAGAGACCTCGGCCTTAACTTGGTATGAAAAGATTTCAACGAAAGCATGAAGCAAATTCCCAGGAGCATAAATCCCCTCGACTCACGACAGCTTCACGCGTTCGTAACATTGGTTGAAACCGGCAACTTTGCCGAGACTTGACCCGGCCTTTTTCTGACTCAATCGGCGATCAGTCACCCAATGCGTGCCTTGGAATCGCAAATGGGCTGTCGTTTATTTACCAGAATGCGCAAATCTGTTATTCCCACGGAAGCGGGCGAAGCGCTACTGCACCACGCGAAGCTCGGCCTCATCAAATCTCCCAAAGGCCGCGAGATGCTTGAGCACGTAAAAGAGTGGGGCGTTCGCCGCATTTGCCTTGGCGCGCCGCCGCTGCCTTCAGATTCGACGACCCGTTATGAGAGCTATTCTGGGGCGGTGCCAAATGAAAAATCACATGGGGCAAGCTGGGGACGGACACGCAGGGACTTGTTATCGAATCCACCGCCACTATCGTTGCGCCGTTGGTTTTTGCCCGCATTCTCGGTCGGTTATTTGGGCAATTTTTTTGCGGCAGCCACCAACACGCGCTAGGCTGCGGCTTCACGCACGCTTGTCACGGACTCATAAATTTTCTGCCGACAGTTTCTCATCGAAGCTTTTCAAGAGAAAGGGATCAGCCACGAAGGGCTCGCCGACAACCTGCGGGAAGGTCTCCAGAATCTTGAATTGGCCATTGACCTGTGTTTCGCCAATATAAACATTTTTGGTGCAATGATGATTGGCTTGGACTGTAATCTTGCCGCCGGGGCCCTCGAAGCTGATATCACCTGATTCGAGCACGTTGCGCACAGCGTCCACGTCAAACGTACCAGCTTTTTCCACAGCTCTCTTCCACAGATAAACTCCGCTGTAAGAAAGGACAATCGGGCTGTCCACGGCGCGCTTTTCCCTGATGACACCCGGGTAGCTTTCGGTTTTCAGCCAACTGTACCAGCTTTTGAGGAAGGTTTTGTTTCCCGGCGTTTTGAGCGACATGAAATAACTCCAGCAGCCGAGTTCTCCGGCGAGTTTTTTGGTTGGCATGCTTCGGAGTTCGTCTTCTGCCAGGCTGAATGAAACCATCGGGCAGGCCGCCGGAGTCAAACCGGCATCCGCAATTTCATTGAAAAACGGCACGTTCGAGTCGCCATTGATGGTATTGATCACGCACGCGTTACCGGAAGCAGCAAATTCCTTTATATCCGCAACGATTTGTTGGAAATCGGTGTAGCCAAACGGAACGTATTTGCCCGCGGAAATGACCTTGCCGGAATTTTCCTTCCAGAAGCCGCCGCCGATGAACTCTGGCGGAACGCCATGCAAGAGCAGATATTTGTAAAGAATCATATTCGTGGTTTGCGGATAAACGTAATCGGTGCCGATCAGGTAGAATTTTTTTTTGCCTTGAGCGAGCAGGTAATCCACGGCGGGGATGGCCTGCTGGTTGACCGTTTCGGCGATGTAGAAGATGTTCTTGGACAATTCTTCACCCTCATATTGAACGGGATAGAAAAGCAATCCGTTCTCCTTTTCAAAAACCGGCTTCACGGATTTGCGACTCACCGAGGTCCAGCAGCCAAAAGTCACAGCCACCTTGTCTTCTACCAAGAGTTCCTTGGCTTTTTCGGCAAACAATGACCAATTGGAGGCGCCGTCCACGATCACCGGGTCAATTTTGTATAATTTGCCGGCCACCTCGATGCCTCCAGTATTGTTGATTTCATCAAAGGCAAACAACAATACATCGCGCAAAGATGTTTCACTGATGGCCATCGTTCCGCTTAATGAGTGGAGCACCCCCACCTTAACTGTATATTGAGCCTTCAATTCTGGTTCCATGACGCGCTTCCGGCAGAGTTTCAGCAGATCTGATTCGGTCAGGTTAAGTGGACGGCTTCGGGAATAAACGAGTCCCCATGTGCGCTCGAAAACCCTGCGCCCATATGGCAAGGCAACCAGCGAATGATTTTCCAATTCCTTTGCAATGCTCCAGCCTGGCAAGAAACTCAAAGCCAGCGTGCTATTCACCAATTCCTTGATGATTCCCAGATTTTCAATTTCCCCAAGGATGTTCAAATTGATTTTTTGCTTTAGCATAAACTCCTCCACTTGTTTCCGTGCTTGACCGGAATCCTTAATCAAGAAGCAGGGATATTTGCCGAATTCATCTCGAAGCGCGCCATTTTTGACCGCGAGAGGATGTCCGGATTTGGCTATCAGGTGAAACCGATCGGTCATCAGTGGAAAAAAATCGACGGCATCGTTGATCGCCGGTTTTTCGGTCAGGATAACATCGACATGATTATTTTCCAGCAGGCTGAACGATTCATCGGAATTAAACGATTCGACTTGCAGCAAGATGTTGGGATATTCCTTGTGAAATTTCGACAAGACCGGCGCGAGAAAAATGGAAAGAAAAATCGCATCTGCCGCCACGCGCAACCGTCGGGTCCCCCACTTGTTCAAATAGATTAGCGCCCGGCGAGCTTGATCAAGTTCACCGAGGGCGCGGAGGGCGTGATATAACAACGCTTCGCCTGCCTCGGTCAGGACAATTTTTTTGCCCATTTTGATAAAAAGTCGACACCCCACATCCTCTTCCAACTCGCGCATGGCATGGCTAATGGCCGAGGGAGTCAGATTAAGTTGTCTCGCCGTCTCTGTATGGCTCTCTGTTTTGGCGAGCACCGCGAAGGCTTTCAATCGCCTGCTATCAAGTGTTTCATTCATTGGTGAACTTCAAACATGAGGCTCGCGAGCCCAGAATGAGCAATCTGTGGGCCAACCACGATGCCGAGAGGCAGCGGCACACACCGGCGGCCATGGCGGCAATTTGACCCGAGCAACAGATGGAAGCAATTGGTGTGATGGAGCAGCGGGCATCTGGATATCTCGACTTGGAGCTTCAAGAATCATTGGTGTCCGGGATATAAATTACGATTTGGAGGCCGCTATTAACTTTGTTCTACACAGTCCACTTGTCGGCGTGGACGACGTGTGCTGTGCCAATTTCGGGAAATTGGAGTTTTTGTTCTCGGCTGCCCGAGTGTTGCGTCGTGAGGATTTTCTCCGCTGTTCCATGCGTGGCCTTGGCCAATTAATCGAGATTAGAAACCGGGCAGGATTTAAGTTCCGTGTCGGGTCGGCCGAGATGAACCCCGGATTCTTTACGGCGGTAGCCGGAATCGGGGACCATATGCTTCGGTTTGTTTTTCCAAATGACCTGCCGTCTGTTTTTGTCCATGGACTAGATTTTACCTGTCGACGTCTTTCCACAGTGCCAAAGAGTCATACACTTGACGTCGGGTAATGTGGCCTATTTTGCCATCAAACTGATCAGAGCGGGAAGGCGCAGCACCGGCTCCAGCGCCGCCGATGTCATGTATCCAGGCACGCAACGGATCGGACGGGCACGGGTGGTTTCATTTGATGAACCGCTGGGGTTTGACGATGCCTGCGATCCCATCAATTGCCCGACGTCTTCGCGAACGATCAGGAAGATCCGTCCAAGCTGGCCACCCGGCCGTTGGATTGGGAGGCATTTTATGGGAGGCCGTATCGATATCATGTGCAACTCCTGGGCGGAACGGATTTTGGGAACGATTTGCATACATAGTACTCTCCTGCATGTGCGGTCATGATTTTTCCCTGTGGTGGGAAAAGCAAAAATGCCTGTCCACGATGGAGCAGGCGTTCAGCTTACGGTTTGAATTCTGAGATTAGGTCCCGGGACTCGGGGGAGGCAGAACCAACAGCGGCTCTGGGCCATTGTCAAGAATATATAGCACAAGGGGAAGGGCTGTTGCACCGGGGGAAGAATCTGCAATTAGAATGCCCCTTGCAGTCCGTTGAAAAGTTGCCGGTCGGGCCCACTGCGCCGGAATGCCGCCAATAAACCTCCTTAAACGAACTTGAACAGCAGTGAATGTGTTATGCCAAAGTGTTATGCGAAATTGAAATCAATTTCGGAAATGGAGTAGAAAGATTTAATGTACAGTAACTTGCGAAAAGTGGTGGTAGGTGATGGATTCGAACCATCGAAGGCGTAAGCCAGCAGATTTACAGTCTGCCCCCGTTGGCCACTTGGGTAACCTACCAAAATCCCACATAATCAGGCACTTGCCCAGGCAACGAACCCATGGTCGATTGGGAATTGTATCCCGCGTAACCACGGTCACTGCGCCCGAACAAACACCGAGCGTCCCGAAAAAAAACCGCCCATCGCCTGTCGAAGGACGGCAATTGGCGGTCATTCTCACGTGTTCCGCACCTGCTGCACTATGCGGGCAGCGGCTCTTATTTTGCAAGAATCAAAGTGCGAGGCAAATACTTTTGCACGGGCGAGTCGGACCGGGGGCAGCCGCTTAGGCGCGCTCCAGCACGACCGCGCCAATCGCGGGCAAATTCAAAATCTGGCCGCTGTAGATTTGCGCTGTGTAGCCTCCATTGGCGCTTTCCGGCTCGAATTCAACCTGAAAGTCCGGCCAGGAGGAGTTGAATATTTCCTTGAACGGGACGCCTCCGGGCAATCCAAGCCAGCCGGAGTTTTGCTGCTGATTGGGTGTGTCGAAAGTGACGATCACAAATAATTGCTGCTGCGCCCCGCAGGTGAAGGCCACGGTTCGGTTGCCCGTTGCGACAACCTGGTAGTTGGAGTCTCCCTGCAGGCCCTTGGAGGCATCGTTGCGCAGGCCCATCAAGGACCGAAACCAGGCGAGTATGCGCGTCTGGTCTGTTGCGGATGCGAAGGGCAAATCACAGAGCTGCGGATTGACCGGTTGGGCGGCGTTGTCGAATGAAAAGCAAAGGGTTTCGCCCACCTCCTGGCCCATGAACAGCATCGGCACGCCATTGGACAGCAGCGTCAGCGTTCCCATAGCCTTGGCCAATTGATAACCCTGCCCGTAGGGAGGCCGCGCGGCGATTCGCTGATCCAACTGCTGTGGGTCCTGCGCGCTGACCATGTCGTGGGATTCGCCGAAACGGGTCACTTGGAAGAACGGGCGCCCCCAATAGGAGGGCTCATTGATCGTATTCTCCAGAGGGACCGAATCGTCCCAGCCCTCATGGGCCGAATCATAGCACGCAGCGAGTATTTGGTAGACTTCGTCGATGCCCCATTGGCCGTCCATCACACCAGATTGCGGATCGGAGACTGCCCAGGGATTGTTGGAATTTTCCGCCACACAATAGGGCCACGCCAGGCCTTCCGCCGTGGCCGCCGTGCGCAACGCCCAGCGGAGCATCCCCAAAAACTGCCAGCCGTACTGGGTGCTGGTGATAATCAGGGCGGTGTCGTCCAAGCGGAATCCATCGAGCCCAAAGGTCCGCCACAGATAAATGGTGGCCTGGCGCAGAAATTCGGCCGTCATCGGATGAGAGCAATTCATCCCGTCGCCGTACTCATCGGGGCCACAGGAGTAAACATCGGGCGCGATCTTCATCAAGGACGATCCGAGGGAATGGTTATAAACGATATCGAGCATCACTGCGCGACCGTTGGCGTGGGCGGCGCTGACAAAATTGGCAAGCGACGACGCGCCGCCGTAAAATCCGTCAATAGCAAAATAATAGGACGGATCGTAACCCCACGACAACGTCGAGCTGAACTCGCTGACCGGCATCAGCTCAAACGTCGTCACGGGCAGTTGCAGCAAATAACCGGGTTGGCCCCGGCGGCACATCGCGCTCAATTCATCGGTCAGCAAATCCAGCGGCATCATCGTGCCTTTCAGGATGTCTGTAAAACGGTTGGCGTGGATTTCGTAGATCAGCAGATTCTCCCAGCCCATTGTTTGCCAGGGCGCCTTGTGGGCCGCCGCGTACGCGCCGGCGACATCCGCCACCTGGGACCAGGAACTGTCCGGGTCTGCCGGATCGTCGCCGGGCGGGGTGGTGAGGGATTGGCTGCGATCCTGGACAGCGCGGGCCGCCGGATCCAGGACTTCGAGGACCTCATTCAGCAGGAAATGATAGCGGGCGCCCGGAGCGGCGCTGGCCGCGGGGACCTGGCACCACCAGTAAAACGTGTCTTCGGTCAGGCTCATGGGGAATTCGACCCGGGCGGGTCCGCCGGCGGCGGCTTCATTGACGAGTATCAGACTGGCGGAGGCGGCATGCGGCGCGTGCACGACAAAATAAACCTGGCCGTTCATCAGCGTCGCGCCGTGCGGCATCTCCCGGGCCTGGAAAATTCCAGTCGCGACGATGGCATTGCCGAACATGGCTTGCATGAGGGCGGTGCGACTAGGCGGTTCGGCGAATGTCGTGGGGCCGCGGGCAGTGATGCCGTAAACGCCTTCGGTAGTGAAGAACGCGGTCGTCCCCGCCGCGGGCGTGAAATACCTGCCGGTGTCGATTTGGGCGTACGGTGTGGCCTCGGTGCCGCTGACCGGCGTCAAACGGACGCACGTGGTGGTGTTTTGGGCCAGGTTGAGAGTGGCGAGCCAGGTCCCGTCCGGTTGCTGGATTGCAGGCACAGTTTGGTAGGTGGCGGCCGCGTTGCCTATGGAAACTTGCGCGGAAACTCCGGCGCTGAAAGTTGTCGTGCCGTGCGGCTGGATCGAGAGTGTGCCGGGGACAATTGCCGGAAACGCGGCCAGCCAGGCGCTGGCGCCGAGGGCGAAACGGGAAACCACGTCGGCGGAGGTCGGGTCCATCGGAAATGGGCGCACGAGGGAGGGATTTTCGGCGTTGTTCTGGCTGGCCAGTGAGTAGCTCGCGCCGGGATAGATTTGCGCGTTGTAAGTCGCGACATTGAAAAGGGGACTGCCCGAATACGGCGCAACAACAGGAGCGGTGAGGGGAATGTTGACTTGCTCCACAACGTCCGTCACGGCCAACGCCGGAGCAGCGGCCAGCGACGCTGGATACAGGACTTCGACAGGGAAGGAAGTGAGTGTCAGTTGGGTATTGCGGATATCATTTTCGCCGCTCTTGAGCCAGAGAGAAGATCCGTCGCAAGGCCGCCAAACGCGAATGCTCGCGTCCGGCTCCCAAACATCGGAGCCGTTTGGACCGGTGGCGGGAGAGGTCAATTTCAGATGAAAGCCGGAGGTCATCCAATCGGTGAGGGTGACGTTGAAAGTGGATATGAAATGGACGTCATCCCGCGTCGTCTCCGGGAATCGCGCTGACGGACCGGCGGCATTGTAGGGGTTCCAGGCGTATATTTGCCCGCCACGAAACTGTTGTTGTGTGATTACGTTGAACGTCAGGACGGCGCCCGGGTTGAAAGTCACGCCCGGCGGAAACGGATTTTGATAGAGGATTCGCGCTGAAAAATCGAATGTCCAAACTTCGCCAGGGTCGATCAAGAAGAGTTGCCGGATAAAGCTATTGGATTCCCATGTCGTCTGGCCGTTGGCGGGGTCGGTGGAATAGTATTGGAACTGAAGTTGTCGCGGATCGGGAACATCGGGGAATTGAAAATCGAGGGTTGTGCCGTTGAGCGTTCCCTTCCTGTCCCAGATTGAACTGCCGTTCCACGCGGGCTGCCAGACATGCATGGTCCAGGAAAGACCGGGAGTAACCGGTTGGTGGTGAACAGTCGTCTTCATAGCAACTTGAACTTGCAATTGAACGCGTTAGGAGGACGTTTTGGCGACCTTCCTCCAGGCTGCTGGTTTGAGCCTCAATAGTTATGCAGAATTTCCCGGCGAATGCGAGAAATTTCGAGAAAAAATCGCCGGCGACGCTGCTTTTCTGCGCAGGCCCTGGTTGACCGCAAACAGCGCCACCAACAGCGGCGGCAGTAGTAGATATGGAAGCAACCCGACTAGTCGGCCCGGTGGTGGGCCGACTGGAATGTTGCAGGCAGTCTTCGCTGATTCACCGTCGCATTCGACGAGGGTCTGCAACCGCCAGTTGCCGGCAGTATCGAATTTGACCGGCGCGGCGTAGAGTAATTTGTTCGAGGCTTGCCGCCGCGTCGCCGGAACAGTGAACTGTGCAACATGCGGACCTAATGCTTGACTCCAAGGGACGTGTCCACAGACCTGCTCCGCAGGTTCCACGACCGAAGAGGGCGGCGCGGTGAAGATCAGATTTACGGTGGCGTCGAGAATGGCGTCGCTGGAATCCTGTCTTTGAACCATGACGCTGACATCAGCAGGGCCGTCCTTGACAAGGTCGGATGCGGTGAAAATGGTAACGATGAATGGGCCTTGAGCTTCACGCAATCGAATGACACCGCCATCGGCGCGGGCATTGCCCGAGGACAAGCCGAGCACCCCGAGGAATAGAAGGACTTGGATGAATCGCCCGCAGTTCATAACGTCGAGATTGCACTGAGAACGCCGCGCATCTGCATAGGCTGAAGCAGAATCCAGACCCCTGAAGCGTAGAGGGCCAACGCGATCGCGGACCACGGCAGAAACAGGCGGAATGCGTCGCGCCCGCGCGGGGCGTAGATGAGGGAGATGCGCCAAATCAGGTATAGAGCCAGCAGCAAGCCTGCGTCCAGAAGGGCCGTTTGTGACGCGTGGATGGTGTCGGTCCCAAGCAGAGGCGACGAGGGGCCTCTGTTCGCCAAATTGAGCAGGTGCCATCCGGCGTCGTTTGCGGCGCGTTGAACTGTTGTCCAAGCGGAACCCCATCCAGCCGAGAGATGGAATAGGAAATGCGCCGCCCACATCGCAACGCCAAGGGGGATCAGGGCAACCGAAAACCGGCAGAACAATTCGCGAGTAGCGACCGATACGCGGCCCGCGGCGCGGCTCGCGGACGCGCTCAATGCGCTTAGAATTGCAGGGGCCAAAACCAGCGCCAGGAGCAGCAGAATACCGGTCACCGCCAGCGGCGATTCCAAGCCGAGCCGGTACGCCAGCGAGTGCTCAAACGCAATCACAGGGGCCGTCATGAACGCGGCGTTTGCGAATGCCGCGAACACGAACACCAATGCCAGAGCAGCGACGTCCAGCCGGCGCGAGAGACGGCCCACCGATGACCGTTGGGGGTCTCGAATGACATCCAATCCCGGCCTGACCGCCATGATGCCAATGTTGTCGTGCGGGCAGGCGCGGACGCAATCGAGACAAAATGTGCAATCGAGATTGCCTGATTTGCGTGGAAGATGAAGTTCCATTTCGCAACCGCGCTGGCGCTCATTTCCGCGCAGACAATCATGCGTCTTGCAAGTAACGCAAGCAGCCGGTTGGCGAACCTTGACCTCGAGGGGCGAAACCAGCGACGCCAAAAACTGGAACTGACCTACCGGACAGACATACTTGCAGAAGCTTGCGCCGGAAAAGAGCGCGTCTATGGCAAGAGCAGCGAGGAAATAGTTGATGATCAACCAGGCCGTCCAAATTGGCTTATCCCAGAGGCTGAAAACTTCGTAGCACCAAAAAAATAATACGAGCAGAACAACGGCGAACCATTTAGAACGCAATGCCTGCGGCCATGAACGTCGGCGCAGACCGATGCGCCGCCCCAATTCGCGGACTAACATGAAGGGACAGGCCATGCAAAACAGGTTGCCGGCCGCCAGAAGAGAGATGACAACAAACGCCCGCCAATACGTCCACGGCAGAACTCCGGCGAGATTCATGGAGCTGACCTGCGGACCAAACAGCCCGTCAACAATCACCGCGATGGCAATTATGAGCAAAGCCGCCTGCATGAAACGACGGCCGGATTGCGCGCGGAGGAATGGCCCGATTACAGGCACCAATAACAGGTCAAAGCCTTTCTTCGCGGCAGCAGGCCGTGGAAGAGCGGCGGGTGCAAGAGCCGTGCGTTGCGGACGGACCAGCGATTGAGCCGTTGAGAGGCATTGAATAGCGATGAGTGCGGCCGGAACCAGGAAGACAAGCGAACCGGGCACCCACATAATCACGCCCGCGCAACTCTGGTCGCTTAGCGCCGTGGTTCCGAAGAGTCGGGGAACATCCAAATAGGGGCGATAGAGGACACGATCGGAGAACGTGAGGATGGCGGACAGCCCTGTGTTCAACAAATCCGCCGCAAGCAGGTAGACCGGCACCGACCAGAGCGGCCACCGCGGACGGCTGGGAAAAGGGCGAACCACAGGCCACCAAAAAAGAATCGACGCCCCCAAAAAACAGGCGTGCTCGACTTTGTGCCATCCAGGCGATCGAAGCGCGAGATCAAACGCCGCCGGCACATGCCAGGAAATCAGCGTCACCGCCATAACAATCCAGCCAGTCAACGGATGTGTCACCGTGTTCCCAAACCTGCGCAGGGCCGGCCAGATTAGAAAGGGGCCCACTCCGTCGCGGGCGATTTTCCTTGGCAGTCCCCGCAACAGCGGAAGAAGCGGCGCGCCGAGCAGAATCAGCGGCGGGACGACCGACATGAGCAACAGATGTTGCACCATGTGGGCCGAGAGAAGGAGAGAGGAGAAAGCATCGAGCGGGGAAGCGATGGCGAGCCAAAGCGTGACAAGACCTCCGGCAAAAGCGAACAGCCGCCAGGCTGGAAATCGCGCCGGCAATGCGCGGTGCAGCATGAGCCAGCCACGCAAATACAGGATGAGTGATGTAACGAGTCCCAGCGTCAGCATTGGCCCGATTGACCACGAACTGAGGATCGCTTGGGATACCGGCGACATCGCTTCAAGGTTTCTCCGGCACGACAGAAACCAGTGCTGCGTCCCGCGCGGGTTTTTGGTTGGGTGGGTACAGAGATTTAAGGAAAGCCACCAGAGCCGTCGTCTCCGCCGGACTCAAATTATTTCCGTAGGCAGGCATGTTGCCCCGGCCTTGCAAGACCTGGCGGATCAATTCATCACCGGTAAGGCGCGTGGCAACGGTGTCGAGTGCCGGACCGCGCTGGCCGCCCTCGCCGCCAAGAGCGTGGCAATTGCGGCATTGTTTGGCTTGAAGCACGACGGCGCCCTGACGTTCGAGGGCCGAGCGGCCTGCCAGAAGACTGTGGGGAACCGGGGCGCTGCTCCACGCATCCATCACAGGAGACCACGGGGCGTAAGTGCCGAGTTGAGTCAGGGCCGCCAGCGCAATTACGAGGACCAGGACAGACAAAACGGCGACGGGTCGCCGGCGCCAGCTTTTCTCACCGGTGCCAGAAATAAGCGGCAACGCAATCAAGAACCCAATCACAATGACCGGTCCGACAATCAACAGACCCGTCTCCATTCCCGGCGGCAATAGAGCCAGCGCGGCGTACGCCCAGAGAAAGAAGTAGTCCGGGACGGGTACCGCTTGGACGACCGTTGGGTCGGGCGGTCCCTTTGGACCAAATGGTCCGAACAGCACTGAGCACGCGACCAGAGCCAGAATGATGATACCGGAGAACACGAAGTCTTTTCGGAATGCATCGGGAACAAATGGGACGCCGTCTCTATGGGTCAGCTCGTGATACTCCTTGAGATAAGTGTCGCGATTGACGATGCGGCCTGGCATCGGCCATTCGTTGATCCCCAGCTTAAGCACCATGAGCAAATGCACACCGACGAAGGCGATCAACGCGCCGGGAATGATAAAAACGTGAATGGCAAAGAAGCGCGACAACGTTTCGCCGGCGATGATCGGGCCGCCCAGCATCAAGTGGACGAGCGAGTTTCCAATGAAAGGCATTCGGCCCATCACGGAGGCACCGATGCCAAGCCCCCAGTAGGCATCCTGGTCAAAGCGGAGGACTTGCCCAGTGAATGCCATGCCGAGGGTCATCAGGAGAAGGCAGACGCCGACCATCCAGGTCAGTTCGCGGGGAAATTTGTAAGCGCCGAAGAGGAACACCTGAGCCATGTGCATCAGCACCAGAGCGACCATGAAGTCGGAACCCCAACCGTGTAGGGCGCGAATGAACCAGCCGAAGGTCTGGTGGTGGTTCAGGATCTGCAAACTCGTCCAAGCCTGGCCGGCGGACGGAACGTAAACGAACGCCAGGCAGATGCCGGTGACGAACTGCAAGGCCATTACTGTGAGGCTGGCGCTGCCGAAGACGTAGGCCCAACTGGCGGAGCTTCGTGGCACCGGATGCTCCATCGTTTCTTCGATGGGCTTGCGCAATTGCAGGCGTTGGTCAAACCAATTCGCGAGGGCTTTGATCAGGCGCATGGGCATCCCCTGGGTTGTGCGGCAGATGCCTGGCTGGGCGGAGATGCAAGCGTCGGAACCTGCCCTGCCTTGATCCAAAGGTTTCCTTGTTCGATTTTGTAGCTGTATTCGAACAGGCCGCGCGGCGGCGGACCCGACGCGCGGGCGCCATCGGAATAATAGACGCCGCCATGACACGGACACATGAACAAGCCGGATTGCGGAAACCACCGGACGGGACATCCCAGATGCGTGCAATTGATTGCAAAGACCTGCAACTTGTCGGCGGAAATGCGCCGAACCCAGCACGGAATGTCGGCCGTGTCGCCATCCCACGGGCGGACCAAAGGATTGCGATAAGTGGCCAGGCGCGTTTGGCCTTCCGGGAATTGCGTTAATGGGCCGAGCGTTATCCACGCCAGGTCCTCCGTGATCTCGCTCCGTTTGGCGGGGCCAAGTATGTAGCCAATCACGGGGACGGCGAATAGAATGCCAGCGACGGCGTTCAAGGCGATGCCCAGCGTCATCAACATGTTGCGGCGCGAGACCTTTTTTTGGGGCGCCTGGCTCGGCGCGGGAATTTCGGGTTCTTGATTAGGTTCAGACATGGGGGGCCTCCTCAGTAATTGTTTGCGTACGGCTGGCCGGGAGTGGCCTTCCGCTGGGCAACCAGCCACGCAACGACATCGGTCACTTCCTGTGGTGTCATCGCCCTGCCGGCGACGCAATGGCGCCAATCCGGATGGCCCAGATCCGGGCGTCCGGCAATGACAGTCGTGCGCAGGTTTTGATCGCTGACCAGGGCGAGAAAAGAACCGTCAACAATCGAACTTCCTGTTGGGGTGCCTTTGCCTTGCGGCCCGTGACATCCAGCGCAGAAAGTTGCGTAAACGTCCGCCCCACTCTTGGCGTTTCCCGGTTCCGCCGCGGCGTAGGGGGGCGGGTTTGCGTCAAGCAGTTCAATCGGCTTTGCCCAGCGCTCCCGCATGTCATGCACGAGAATTTCAATTTGCTGGTCCGTCAGCGTACCGCCCGCGCTCTTAGCAAAGGCCGGCATGAGAGAGCCATGAATCCCTGAGGCTATGGCGCCGCGGATCGCGTCGTCACTCGCAATGGCCAGATAAACGGGATTCGCCAAAGCGAGCGCCGCGCTGCCTGCGCCATTTTGGCCGTGACAGCCCTTGCAGTTTTGGTCGTAGATCTCTACGAAGTTTGTCACCTGGGCTGGTTTGAGCACGACATCGCCGCTGGTGGGTTTGCCGGGCGGCTCACAGCCGGCGCAAAGCAAGACTGCGGCAAGACAAATGGCCAGTGGCGAAAAGCGAGCGTTCATGGCTTCGGTCGTTCTTCACCTTTTTCGCCAAAGATTCCCGGGGCTTCAATGCCCGCGCGCACGGCGAAGGGGAGGTGTTGCATCGTGGCGATTCGTTCATGTTTGGAGACCACAAAACCTGCGACGAGGCCGAAGGCAAACTGGGAGGCAATGAACCATTTCCAATCAATTCGCTGTTGCAGAAGCGGGTTAATAATTCCCATTTCGGCGTATAAAATTCCGGACCAGAACAATGGCGCCAGAATCCCGCCCAGCAGGATCGGGCGGCGCGGGAAGATCGGGAGCGCGACGCCGTACAACAGGCCCACCAAAGCCGACCCGGCAACGTGGACGACGGTGGCCAGCACCAGTCCCGTGGCATTGAAGGCGCGGAGTTGATCGTAGGTCATCGCCGAGATGTGCGCGGAACCGGCGGCGGCAAGGAGGTTGATGGGATACCAGATGCTATGGTGGCCGATGACTCCGTAAAGAATCGCCAGCACTGCCATCGCCGCCCCTCCGACCAGCCCGCCTCGGACACCGGCTGAGTATGGATAGATTTCCAACGGCAACCGCGCCCGATGAGCGAATTCGCCGACTGCAAGATGCCGCACCTTACGGCTGGGTTGGACGACGGCCAATCCTTCTTTTTCCAGGGGCACCGATTCGTGCGCTTCGTGTGGCAGAACTTCGCGAAACCATCCGATAAGGCCCGCCAATAGCACAAGAGCCCCCAAGATCGCCACCATGTAGTGCGTGAGCAGCCCGGCGAACACCAAAGTGAGTCCGAACGCCGCCACCAACGGGGAGCCGCTGGACGCCGGAACTTGAACCATTTTATCATTCGCTTGTGGGCCGTTTGTATCCATGCAGGTTTTCCTCAGCGTCCGATAATGTAAACGACGGTGAACACGATGACCCAAACCGCGTCAACGAAATGCCAATAAAGCGAGAGCACGTGCGCGCGGTCGGCGTGCTCCTGTTTGAGCGAACCGGTGATCGAAAACGCCATGACAATCAGCAGCGCCAGCAAGCCAACCACGACGTGCGACGCGTGCAATCCCACAAGCGAATAGAAAGTGGTGCCGAAAAGGTTTGTCCGAATCGTAAGCCCTTTGTCCCGGATCAAGTGCCGCCACTCCCAACCTGTGCCAAGGAGGAAGTAGGCTCCGAGCGCGATTGTAATCGCCCACCAGAGGCCGAATCGCTTTGCGTCTCCTTTCCTCAACGCGCGGACGGCGAAGGTGATGGTCGCGCTGCTGGAAAGGAGACAAATGCTGTTTAGAATCGGCAATTCGAGGACTTGTCGCGGCGTCGGGCCGCCGAGGTCCTTGCCTAGATAATACAGGTAGGCTACGACGAAGATGGTGAAGATGGCGCTCTCCGCGATGATCAGGCAACTCATGCCAACGACGCCTTTGGGTGGAGCCCATCGGGTGTCCGGGAGAGAATCTGTGGCGAGGGCGGCGTTCATTCGTATTTCCAATCGGGGTCGGTTGGGTGTTTGATGTCCCACAGGGGCCGGCGGCTTTTGACAGTGGGGATTTCGGCGAAATTGTATTCCGGCGGCGGGGAAGTCGTGGACCACTCCAGGGTCCAAGCATCCCACGGATCGTTGCCGGCGAGACGGCCTTTACGAAGTGAAATGAGGATATTCAAAATCAGGAACACCGTGCCGATAGCCTGGACCGCGGCGCCAAGCGAGCAAATGAGATTCAAGGTTCCCCAGCCGCGGTTGGCTTCGTAAGTGTAGATGCGTCGGGGCATTCCCAGGACGCCGGGGATGTGCATGGTGTCGAACGTCATGTGGAAACCGATGAGGAAGAGCCAAAAGTGCCATTTGCCGAGGCGCTCGCTCAGGAGGCGCCCTGTGGCTTTGGGGAACCAATAGTAAATTCCGGCGAAGATCATGAAGACGATGGATCCCACCAGCACGTAATGGAAATGAGCGATGACGAAGTAGGAATCGTTGAGCTGCCAGTCAAACGGGGCCGCGCCCAGCATTATGCCGGTCAGACCGGCGATGAGGAATTGAAACAGGAAGGCGATGCTGAACAACATGGGGGTGTCGAAGCGCAGTTTTCCGCCCCACATTGTTCCCAGCCAGTTGAAGATTTTGATGCCCGTTGGAATGCCGACCATCATTGTCGAGACGGCGAAGAAAGTATTGCTGGTGGATGTCATTCCGATCGTGAACATGTGGTGCGCCCAGACACTCAGGCTTACGAAGGCAATGGCGAGAGTCGCTCCGACCATCACGGGATAGCCGAAGATCGCCTTGCGCGAGAAGACCGGAATGACTTCCGAGGCAATGGCGAAGGCGGGAATGACCAGGATATAAACTTCCGGATGCCCGAAAATCCAGAAGAAGTGCATCCAGAGCACCGCCGAACCGCCGTCCTGCGTGTCGAAGAAGTGTGAACCGACAAAACGGTCCAGCAAGAGCATGATTTGGGCGGCGGTCAGCGGACTGACGGCGATAAGCACCATCCCGCACATGATAAGGTTCATCCATGCCAGCAGGGGCATCTTCGTCAGCGTCATTCCGCGGCAACGCATGCAGAGGATGGTCGTGACGACATTGGCGGCAGTGGCAATGGATCCCAAGCCGCTGACAAGAATTCCGAGAATCCAATAGTCCGTGCTGTGCCCTTTGGAGAAAGCCCTGGCGGTCAGAGGAGCGTAGGCGAACCAGCCAACATCAGGAGCGCTGCCGGCGCCACTCATTCCGTCGCCGCCAATGTAGCTGAAATAGAGCAGCAGCCCTCCAAACACAGTCAACCAGAAACCAAAAGCGTTGAGTCGCGGGAAGGCCAGGTCGCGCGCGCCAATCATCAAGGGGACGAGATAGTTGGCGAATCCGAAGATCAACGGCATTCCGACGAAGAACACCATCGTCGTGCCATGCATGGTGAAGAACTGGTTGAATACCTGGGGCGGCAAGAAGTGATTGTTCGGCACGGCCAACTGGATACGTATCAGGCAAGCCTCAATGCCGCCCACAACGAAGAATAACAAGCCGTACATGATATACATCAAGCCAAGCTTTTTGTGGTCCACAGTGACGAGCCAGGAATGGACATGATCGAATACATTCTTGTCAACGGCCGCGTTTGACAGTCGGGACGGAGCGCCGCTTATCGCATCGGTGTTCACTGTTCCATTCATCTGAGTGTCGTTAGGTAAGCCACCAGTTGATCCAAATCGGCGGCGTTGAGGTTCATCGCGGGCATCAATGCGCCCGGCTTGAACTGATTGGGTGAGTTGATCCAGGCGCGCAGGTCTTGCGGGGAATTATCCAGCGCTCCGGAACCAAGCGTGTCGCGACTCATCAAATGCGTCAAGTCGGGCCCAAATCGGCCGTCGGCGACTGTGCCCCTAATTGCGTGGCAATTGATGCAAGCCGTTCGCTGGAAAACCAGTCGCCCGGCAGCCTCCGTTGAATCTTCCGACGCGGGCTTCTGTTGCTGGCTTACCCAGCGGTCAAACTCTTCCGGCGTGTCCACATAGACGCGGAGCAGCATCTTTGCGTGTTGAGTGCCGCAGTATTTCGCGCACTGTCCAAGGAACAATCCGGTGCGTTCCGGCTCGATCCACATCGAGTTCACCTTGTTGGGAATGAGGTCCGTCTTGCCTGCCAGACGGGGCACCCAGAAGCTGTGCACAACGTCCGCGGAACGGAGATCAAGGAAAGTCGGAAGGCGGCGGGCGCCTTGACTCACCGGCACGTGTAATTCATTGGCGGTAACGATGCCCAACTTTGGGTATCGAATCTCCCACCACCACTGGTGCCCGATCACCTGCACATCCACCGCGGCGGCGGGCTCATGGGCGTCCTGGATTTCCTGGATGACCCGCGCGGTGCTCAAAGTAAGGACGGCGACGATGAGGAAAGGCACCGTTGTCCACGCCGCTTCGACCGGACCGCTGCCGTAAATCTGCGCCGGTTCCATTCCATCATCGTCGGCGCGGCAACGGAAACGAATGACGGCGTAGACAAGCAGTCCCGCCACGACTACGAAAATGGCGGCCGTAATTGCAAGAACGAGAAAAGCGAGATTTGAAATGGAATGGGCCGGGACTGATTCCGGTGCGAAGATGCTCGGCACCAGGGCGGGGTCGATTTTCCCGCCAGCACCGAGGCCTTGTTGCGCTGAGATCAAGGTCAGCATTGATTTATTGCTGTTCAACTACAACAACGGACACTACCGCACATGGGGCAGTTCCGTCCACCGGGCATTTTATGTAGCGTCAATTACCCAGAAAGAGGGGCTGCCGAATGGGCCAAAAGAAATGACTGGCAAGCCCCTATTTCGGGAAACGCTTTGCACTGAATTCAAAAAAGCCACGTGACACCAAACATTCCTTTTACAGTATTTACTCCCAGATTCGGACGGTCTATGCCGGCGCAGGACATGTGCAGGTATCCAGCCTCGATAGTGAGAGCGAGGTCATCCCGGATGAACCAGTGAGTGCCGATGTTCGCCTGCAGATTAAACTCGAAGGTGCCGCCCTGGTCCGGCGCCCGTATTCCGGAGGCGGTCACACCGGTGCCCAGATCGCCGAAGGGAACCCAACGTGTGCCACTGGCAAAATTATAGCGCAGGTGCGGGGTTAGTCCGACAAGCGGCGCGCTTTTTGGGGAAAACTGGCCGCCGCTGAAAAGCTCCGCGCGGGCTTCCCAATTTCCACGGTACCAGTGGTCCCGTCCCTTCACCTTGCCCCAGATGTGGCCGTAAGAGAGGCTCAACAGCGCCAAATCGTGAACTTGCTGACCGCCGAAGGCCTGCACGCCCAGGGCCACGGCCGGCTCAAGGCTGAATGTCCTGACCGAAGACCGAAAACCTTCGCCAACGTTCCCCTGCCAGATTCCTGTCGCCTGCGGGGCGAGTGCATCGGGCTGTCCGGATGTTGGATCGGTTGGCGCCAGCGCCAGTTCGGTCTCGGCGCCTCTTGATGACGTTGCCAACGCAGTTCCGGTTACAATTAGGATGAGATGGGTCGCATTCTTCATTTGGATTATTGGTTATAATCGCTTTTAGAGATGGGCTCTTTGTCTTTTGAGCCTGCCCGTCTTTTTAGCCTCGACTTCCGCCTGCCACAACAACGAAAGTGCCGACCGTCATGGCCCCGATGTTCAGGATACGACGGCAGCACCGGCCGCCTGCACAGCCTTTAGAAACTCACCGCAATACCGGCTGCCCTGCTGAGTATTTGATAGTTTTTCCATAATGAGTGTTTGCGTCAGCGTCGTTTGAGAGGTTTTTGACCAAGGTAGAACCGCAGCGGGGGGCTGAGCCCTGTGGTGCTGGGCAGATTCCCAGTCGTGTTTCGACGCCATGTCCGCAAGGAGGGGCCTTAATCCTGTAAATCGCAAAGAACAGCAATTTCAATTCACAAGGGGAATCTATGGGAATGGAGACTTGGTGGCAATGGAAATTGCTGCGGGTTTTTCCCTAGCTCTCGGAGTGACCCCATCGGTGCATAATTCGCGGCCTCGAATTGAACTCACGGATACCAGCGTTAATCTGCTTCGCCTTGCTGCAACCGGGCCTCGGCCAAGTCAATGTCCCGTTGAATCCGCCTCAGAACCTGGTCGTTGATTGCCCGCTCGTTGCGCAGTTGGAGAATGGTTTTTCGTTCCACGCCCAAGATTTCCCTTAACAGTTTCTCATACTCCGGTGAGTAGAGGCTGAGTTTCGTTGGGCCAGTGCCGGGTTCCGGCGCGGCCAATTGCTGGATTCGGTCCTCATATTCCGCGCGCAAGCGTCCAACCAGGCCCTCCTCCACATGCCGGAGCTTTGCAACTTCCGCGAGTTTGGCGAGCCCCGCCTGATTTGCTTTAAGACGGGCCTGCCTTTCCTCTTCTTCCAACGAAGAGTCGTCGACAATTCGCAACCAGCGGATGATCGGCGAGAGAGTCAGGCCTTGTAACACCAAAGTTGCGAGGATCACGCTAAATGTCAAGAATACGATCATGGCCCGATCGGGAAAAGGAGCTCCGCTCCGCGTAACCAGCGGGAGCGCCAGCGCGGCGGCCAAAGAATCCACGCCGCGCATTCCTGCCCAGGACATGAGCACGAGATGACGCAGGGAGCGTTCAGGGGACCGGCGGCGAGTCACCCGGCTGATCGCCCGGCGGATATAAAAGGACGCAAAAAACCAGAGGAAACGAACCGCAATCAGCAACCCAACGACGAGCACCGCCAGCCAGACAGCTCCTCCAAGGGAGTGGCGCGAAATGCCATGGACCACCTCCGGCAACTGCAACCCAAGGAGGATGAAAATAAACCCGTTGAGGAGGAAAACAACCATGCTCCAAACGGCGTATGCCACCAACCGCATACGAGCCGTCAGGACTTCCGGCGCACGCCAGCCAACATAAAGACCGGCGATGACGACGGCCAGCACGCCGGAGAAATGAATCCTTTCCGCAGCCAGGTACGTGATGTAGGGCGTAAGGAGCGAAAGGGTGGTTTGCACAGGTGGATCGTCCAGGCGCCGTTGAACGGAGGACGCCAGCCATCCCATCAGCAACCCGACGATAATTCCGCCGGTGACAGCGATCACAAATCTCACGCTTGCCTCGGCCAGCGAAAAGGCGCCGGTCACCGTGGCTACCACCGCGAATCGGTAGGTGGTCAGCGAGGCGGCGTCGTTGACCAGACTTTCTCCGTCCAGGACGGTGACGATCCAACGTGGCACGCGGAGACCTTGCGTAATGGCGGTCGCAGCAACGGCGTCCGGCGGAGAATTGATCGCTCCCAGGACAAAAGCGGCGGCCAGTGGAAAACCCATAAACTGATGCGCAAACCAGGCGACGGCGACAGTGGAAAAGAGCACCAGGCCAATCGCCAGGCGGAGGATCGGGGCAATGTTGGCGTGAAAATCCCGCCAGGGCGTGAAGAAAGCGGCCGTGTACAACAGTGGCGGCAGAAAAAGGATGAATACCAAGTCCGGGTCGAGACGGAGCACAGGCAGTCCAGGAAAAAAGCCGAGCAACAAACCGCCAATCACCAGAGGAATTGGGTAGGCGATTTGCAGTTTGCGCGCCAAAAGCGCCAGGCCCGCGACTGCGAGCACAAGCCCGAGCAACAGCTCAATGGTGCCGATCATCCCCGTCTCACGGAATTTTGTGGAGCGCGATTAGGCCCACACTGATTTCGACACCCCGTGAAAGGAACGGACGATTCCTATTAGCAGACGGGCCGTTGGTCGCCGCATCTTGCGCGTCGCCGCTCCGCTGTCGGCAGAAATTACGGCCAAGGCGCTTTCCGTCGATGAACTTTCTTTCATGGGTGGATACCTACCGCCCGTGCGGAAATGTCTGGGTGTTCTGCGACGTTTTCACCTGGCGCGCGCCGCGATCCTCACGCGTGTCGCGGGATTTGGAAAAAATGTCGTCCCGTTTTCGGGACTTTGGTCCTGGGGCGGCTTCTTCGGAATTTGGCCGTCGCCGGTGAAGTGCTTTTGGGAAAACAGGGGTATCGCTCATAAGGAATCGAGTCTGCGTTATTGTTGAGTCTGGCGGACTTTTTTCTTTCCACCGTTTAACTTGTTCAGTCGGGATTAAGAATTGCAGCAAGCAGCGCGTCGGGTCCATCTTCGAAGCGCACGCCGTTTAAAAAAAATGTGGGAGTGCCGTTGACACCGCCGCGCGCACCGCTGCGAAAATCCTCGCGCACGCGTTCAATGTATGCCCCGGCCTGGATTTCCTTGATGAGGCGACGCGCATCAAGGCCCAGACCCGCGGCGTATTGAGCCAGGCTCTCGTCAGCGAGCGCGTTTTGATTTTCGAACAGGCGGTCGTGCATTTCCCAAAATCGGCCCTGAGCGCCGGCGGCTTCGGCGGCCTCCGCCGCGTGTTCCGCGAAAGGATGCATGTTGGTCAACGGAAAGTTCCGAAAGGCAAAGCACAGACGATTGCCCATGCGCTTCTGAATGGCTTTGACGATTGGATATGCTTGCCCGCAAGCCGGGCACTCGTAGTCGCCATATTCCAGGAGCGCGACGGGCGCGTCGATCGGGCCTTCAATGTGGTCGCGATTGGCGACTGGCAGGGTGAGTTTGGATCTCGGTATGCTGCTGCGCGGTTCACGGTTCATTTCGGCTCCAGATTGTTTTGAAGCTCCTCCAACGCGGAAAGAATTCCGTCCGCGCCCGGATTTACGCCTACTGGAGAAACATAGCTCCAGTGGATCGCGCCCGCCGCATTGACCACGAACAACGCCCGTTCGGTGGTTCCGTCAGCCTCGCGATACACCCCATACAGACGCGCGACCGCGCCCTTCGGCTCGAAGTCAGCGAGCAGGGGAAAATGCAACTTGCGATCCCGGCTGAAGGCCGTGTGACACCACGCGCCATCCACAGAGATGCCCAAAAGCTCGGCTCCCAGGTTTTGGAATTCTGAAAGCATCTCATTGTAAAGCGCCATCTGATCGCCGCAGACGGGACTCCAGTCGGCCGGGTAGAATGCGAGCACCACGGGTCGCCCGCGAAATTCGCTGAGCCGCACCGTCTGATCCGGCGTGCTCCGAAGGGCGAAGTCGGGCGCCGATGTGCCGGCCGGCAACGCCGTTGAGACAGGAACGTTCGGCGAAGAAAGCCTGATGGCCTCGGTGTTTGCTTTCACGGTGTCGCTAATTGGATGCCCGGGAATTAGCTTCGACGAACGGCAGCCATTTGTCAATTCCCCGGGGGATCCCGATGAGAAAATCTGCCGTGTTCCCGTCGTTCATTGTCCAACGAACCCGGATGACGAATCCTTGGTTTGGCGGTTCTGTGCGGGCAATTGCTTTCACAGTGTTCTTGCTTTATTTTGGCGAAGACAGCGCGGAGTCAATTTTCATGAGTTTCTCACGGCTAGGACCGCTTATTCCCCAACTGTTCCTTGGCGGCCGCAACCACATGGTCCGGGTCGAATCCGAACTTTTTCTGAAGCTCCTTGAGCGGCGCCGAAGCGCCGAAGGTCTTCATGCCGATGACACTGCCTCCTGTGCCGACATAGCGTTCCCAGCCAAAGGTTGAAGCCTGCTCGACTGCCACGCGCGCCTTCACCCCGGGCGGCAACACGCTGTCGCGATACGCCTGTGTTTGATGCTCAAAGATGTTCCAGGATGGCATCGAAACGACGCGCGAACGGATGCCTTCGGCGAGCAGCTTTTCATGGGCCTCTGTAGCAAGGCTAATCTCGCTGCCGGTGGCAATCAGGATGACTTCGGGATTGGCTCCCGGCGCGTCAGCCAGCACATAGGCTCCACGCGCCACACCTGAGGCCGGGGCATACTTGCTCCGATCAAGCGTAGGCAGCGGTTGGCGCGACAGCACCAGGGCGGCAGGCTGGTGCCGGAGTTGCATGACGTAACGGTAAGCCTCCACGACCTCATTAGCGTCGCCGGGCCGCAAAGTGACCAGACCGGGCATGGCGCGAAGGGACAGCAGTTGCTCCACAGGTTGATGCGTTGGCCCATCCTCGCCGTCACCCATCGCGTCGTGGGTGAAGATGAAAATGGAGGGCAATTCCATCAGGGCCGAAAGCCGGATGGCGGGTTTGGCGTAATCACTGAAAATGAAGAACGTCGCGCCGAATGCCCGCAGCTTGGACAGGGAAAGCCCGTTCACGATAGCTGCCATCGAATGTTCGCGGATGCCAAAATGCAAATTCTTGGCGCCGGGCGTTTCTGGTTGGAGATTTCCCGCGCCTTCAAAGGTCAACGTGGTCTTGTTTGACGTGCCAAGATCAGCCGAGCCGCCGAGGAGCCAGGGAATATTTTGCGCGAGCACGTTCAACACCTTGCCGGAAGCGTCGCGACCGGCGATGCCCTTGGGGTCAGCCGAAAAAACCGGAAGGTTGCGATCCCAACCTGCGGGAAGTTCCCGGCGTTGCATCTGGTCTATCTCGGTCGCAAGCTGTGAAAACTTGGCGCGGTAGGAGGTGAAAAGTGCCGTCCACGTTTTTCGGGCTTCTGCACCACGGAGGCCGATTCCGGCGGCGAAATGTTCGCGGACACCATCGGGCACAAGGAACTGCGCATCCTCGGGCCAGCCGTAACTGCGCTTGGTCAGGCGGACTTCTTCTTCGCCAAGCGGCTCGCCGTGCGCTTCCGGCGTGTCCTGCCTGTGGGGAGAACCGTAACCAATATGACTGTCCAACACGATGAATGTGGGCCGGCCTTTCGTCTGGCGGAAAGTCGTTAGCGCATGCTCGATGCGGTCAAGGTCGTTGGCATCGCCCACGCGCAGGACGTTCCAATCGTACGCGAGAAACCGCGCTGCCACGTCTTCGGTGAAAGTGATACGCGTATTGCCCTCAATCGTGATGTGATTGTTATCCCAGACCCAACAGAGGTTGTCGAGGCCCAGATGGCCCGCCAGCGAGGCTGCTTCAGAGGCGATTCCCTCCATCATGCAGCCGTCACCGCAAACGGCATAGATATTATAATCGAAAATTTCAAAACCGGGTTTGTTGTAACGGGTGGCGAGCCACTTTTGGGCGATGGCCATTCCCACGCTGGTGGCCACGCCTTGTCCGAGCGGGCCTGTTGTGGTTTCAACTCCCGAGACCAAATGATATTCAGGATGGCCGGCAGCCTTGCTGTCCAATTGCCGAAAGCGGCGGATGTCATCGAGCGTCACGGAAGGATGTCCGAGTGCCTCGTATTCGGCGTTCACCGCCTGGACGCCCGTGAGGTGGAGGATGGACCAGAGCAGCATGGAAGCATGCCCGTTAGAAAGCACAAACCGGTCGCGACCGGGCCAAATCGGGTCCTGGGGGTCAAAGCGCATGACGCGGTTCCAAAGCGTGTAAACCAGCGGCGCGAGTGCCATGGGTGTTCCCGGGTGGCCGGATTTGGCCGCCTGGACCGCGTCAATGGAAAGTGTGCGAATCGTGTTGATCGCCAATTGAGTCATCTTGTCATCCGCCATAAGAATTCCTTTCTACATGTCGTATGCTATTGGTCCTCCAGCGCAGCCACCTTGCGCAATCGGCGCAGGTGTCGCGGTTCCTGGCTGAACTCGGCAGCCAGGAAGGCTTTCACCAGGTCCCACGCCAGTTCCAGGCCCACAATCCGGCCGCCCAGGCAAAGGATGTTCATGTGATCGTCCTCGACGCCCTGTCTGGCAGAAAAATGATCCTCGATCATCGCCGCGTGGGCGCCCTTGACCTTGTTGGCACAGATGGAGGCGCCGACGCCGCTTCCGCAAACCGCCACGCCGCGATCCGCTGACCCATCCGCCACCGCCCGGGCCAGTGGAACAACAAAATCGGGGTAGTCATCGTCCAGCGTCAACTTGTCGGCGCCGAAATCGATCACTTCATGACCCGCCTCGCGGAGGCGATCGGCCAGTTTCATCTTCAATTCAAACCCACCGTGATCGGTGGCGATTCCAATACGCATAAGTTTCCTTTCTTTCAGTCCGGATTCGCTGTCCCCGCCGCGGCATGGTCTTCCTGGCGGCCATATCAGAATCGGCCAGCACCTGGATTTTCACAGCAAAGAGATTATCCGGTTACAACCGGGTTGGACCATCCGCCCGGGGGCGTTACTGATTCGACTTCCGCCGGGCCCCAAGTCTTCGGTTCGTATTCATGCACTGGTGTGCCGGCCTTGAGCACCGGGTCAACGATGCGCCAGGCCTCCTCGACATAATCCTCACGGGCAAACAGCGTGGCATCTCCTGCCATCGCGTCGGTGAGCACTCGTTCGTAGGCATCCATTTCACCGGCACAAGGATGACGGCCGGCCAGCAGTTCCGACAATTCGCTGACCCCGTCGTCCATCGGCGAGACGACATTCAAACCGAAAGCCAGCACAATGTCCGGGCTGATCCGAAACCGGACGTAATTGGATTTGAGGTCGTAGTGCTGATACATCGTCGGCGGTTGACGCAAACGGACAAGGACTTCCGTGCATGTCACAGGAAGGCATTTGCCGGCGCGGATGTAGAAGGGGACCCCGCGCCAGCGCCAGGAATCCACATACAGCTTGAGCGCCGCGAACGTTTCGACCTGGGAGTCGGGCGCCACGCCCGGCTCTTTGCGGTAATCCTGGAATTGGCCGCGCACCAGGTCCTTCGTTTCGATGGGCGGTATGGCCTTGAGAACCTTCACCTTTTCGTCCCGGATGGATTCGCTGTCGGCGCGGATGGGTGGTTCCATCGCCAGGTTCGCCAGCACCTGGAATAGGTGGTTTTGGACTACGTCACGGACGGTGCCGACCTGTTCGTAAAACGCACCCCGGCCTTGCACACCGAAATCCTCCGCCATCGTGATTTGCACGCTCTCGACGTGAGAACGGTTCCAGAACGGCTCGAGCACCATATTGGCAAAGCGGAAGAAGAGCATGCTATGCACGGGTTGCTTACCGAGGTAATGGTCAATGCGAAAAATCGCTTTCTCGTCGAAGGTGTGGAGCAGTATTTGGTTAAGGGCCTGGGCTGAGGGAAGGTCGCGACCGAACGGCTTTTCAATGATGACCCGGCCGTTGCGGGCACATTCCGTGCCGGCCAGGTGTTCCACGACCGCACCAAACGCGGCGGGCGGTATGGCAAGGTAATATGCCGGGTACTCCGCAGAGCCGAGTTGCCGGCAAAGCGCCTTATACATCTCCGGATTGTTGTAGTCGCCGTTGGCGTACCGCAGCAAGCCGCACAATTTTTCAAATGCCGCCGGATCCAATCCCCCGTGTTTTTCCAGGCTGTCTTTGGCCCGCGCTTTGAGTCGGTCCAGGTTCCAGCCTTCCCTGGCGACGCCGATGACTGGCACGTTGAGGTTGCCGCGTTTCACCATCGCCTGCAACGCCGGGAAAATCTTTTTGAAGGCCAGATCTCCCGTGGCGCCGAAAAACACCAAAGTGTCCGATTGTGGAGCGTTCATGCCCCTTTAGCTCCTGTTTTTTCCAGGTGCCCGCCAAAACCGAAGCGCATGGCCGAAAGCAGTTTGTCCTGGTAATCCGCCTCGCCGCGCGAGGTGAAACGTTCGTACAGCGCGGAGGTTAGCACCGGCACTGGCACCCCTTCATCAATTGCCGCCTTGATCGTCCAGCGGCCTTCGCCGGAATCGGAGACATGGCCAGCAAATTTCGAAAGCTTCGGGTCCGCAGCCAGCGCCGTCGCCGTGAGATCCAGCAACCAGGAGGCGATGACACTGCCGCGCCGCCAGACTTCGGCTACGTCGGCCAGGTTGAGGTCGTATTGGTAGCGTTCTGGATCGCGCAGCGGTGTCGTTTCGGCGTCGGCTTCGCTTTGCCCCTTGCCGATGTTGGCCGATTGCAAAACGCCCAAACCCTCGGCATACGCAGCCATGATGCCGTACTCGATGCCGTTGTGAACCATCTTGACGAAGTGACCGGCGCCATTCGGACCGCAGTGCAGATAACCCTGTTCCGCGCTCCCGCCAAGCTTCTCACGTCCAGGCGTGCGCGGAACGTCGCCCATGCCAGGGGCCAAAGTGGCGAAAATGGGGTCCAGGCGCTGCACCACGGCCGGTTCGCCGCCGATCATCATGCAGTACCCGCGCTCCAAACCCCAAACGCCGCCGCTGGTGCCCACATCCACATAATGAATGCCCTTGGAGGCCAAATCCTTTCCGCGCCGGATGTCATCTATGTAGTAGGAATTGCCGCCGTCGATGAGCGTGTCGCCAGATTCCAGCAGGGGCAAAAGATCAGCGATGGACTGGTCCACAACCGCCGCCGGAACCATCAACCAGATAGCGCGCGGCTTGTTGAGTTTCTTTACCAAATCGGCCAGTGCGGTGGCGCCGACGGCTTTCTCTTTGATCAGAGCATTCACCGCATCGGCTGAACGGTCAAAGACCACGCATTGATGTCCGTCCTTAATGAGCCGGCGCACCATGTTGGCGCCCATCCGGCCCAGGCCAATCATTCCAAGTTGCATCGTCGTTTTCTCTTTCATAATCGAGTAATCCTATTTTTCCTGGTTGATTCAATTCGTTGTTCGCGGCGGCCTGCTGTGCCAGCAGGATTGTGCGGGTTCGAGTTCCCGTCGCAATGCGCAAGAGTCGAAACCCAGTCCGTCTCACTACACTCTACGAGGAAATGGCCGATGTCAAAAATCGTCAATTGAAAATCCGATGTCGTTGTCGGCTTTCCCACGGCTGTGACCCACCTGATCACCGACAACTTCTACCATATTAGAGTAGCGAGATTTAGTCAAAAAAAGGCCAATAAAATTCGTGCGGCGTTACGGAAATTTGCCCCGTACGGGTCTCAAAACGCCAAACTTCTGAAGAACGGATCGCATGTGGCCATTGGTGCGGACGATTCAGCCATCCGGCGCACGGGGCCAGGAAAAGAGACCGTATCATTTCGGGTCAAGTTGCAGCTTTTTGATTTCGCCGAACATCGAGGTGAAGCAATTCCACGAGTTGGTCGCTTCTGGTTTGCTAGTGTAGTCTTTGTTAAGAAATGACCCGGTGCCCGTCCAAACGGTTTGCATAACACCCGCGAAGCGGTCCGCCATTTCCGGCGACGATCGTTTCCGCCACTGGGCCATGTCCTGGGCCTGCCAGACGGCGGTTTCAGACGACTTCCATGGACAGGTCACCACATGAAAGCCCTTCATGGCGAAGTACGGCGGCGTCGGATCGTCGCGGTCGTAATGCCAATCGCAAATGATGACGTCTTTTGGGATCAAATCGATTGCGCGGGAAGTGCCGTTTTCGCTGGCCTCCCATTCGCCCAGGCCGCTGGATTTGCCGTCCAGCAAACGATCGCCCCACATCCACATGCGGCGCCCTTTCTTAAGCAAGTGATCGTGAATGGCAGTAACTTCGCCGGCGAAAAGCTCTGCCTTGTCCTTGCCGCCGCAGCGCGGGCAGCCGGATTCGCCGATGTAAAAAACCTCATCCATGCCGGCGTGAAAGGCATCGGACTCAAAGTCGTCGCACAATTCGTCGATCACGGCGAACAGCACTTCATGGACTTTTGGATGAAGCGGACAATAGCTCTTGCAGTAAAGACCGTCGGCATTGGGCCACTTGTAATGCTCCGGCATCTTGACCCAGGGCGTCTCGTCGAACTCAGGATAATGCGTCAGCAAGCTGCCTAGGGAACTTCCGAATGACTGATGCCCGAGCAGATCGATTTGAGGGATGAGATGGATATTGTCTTTCCGGCACACGGCGACCAGCTTTTTGATGTCGTCCCTCGACAGTGCGCCGCGCTCCTGAAGTTCCGGATGGGATTGGATCTGGAAACGATAATCAACCATCAAGACCAGCGTGTTGACGCCGCGCGGCGCCAATTCCGTGTCGATGAATTTCACGAACTGTTCCAACTGCGCCGGGCGCGGCGCGCCGATGCAGAAGCCACGCACCGGCATGACCGCGTCCAAGGAATCCGCGGCCCGCGCATGGACCGGCCAAATAAAGAACGCAGACACGCAGAGACAGATTAATTGTTTCATAACAAGGTCAATAGGCTGAGTCGCAATCCACGGCAATGCAACTGAAACCTGGGCCGAGGGCCGCTCAAGTTTAGAGTTGGATGTTTAACGACCGCCTTTTAAATTACAACCATGTTCGATGCACTGAGCCAAAAATTGCAGAATGCCTTCCGCAACCTCCGCGGATTGGGGAAAATCTCGGAGTCCAACGTCTCCGATGCCTTGCGCGATGTGCGCATGGCGCTCCTGGACGCGGATGTCAATTTCAAGGTGGCCAGGGATTTTATCGAGCAGGTCAAGATCAAAGCCCTCGGCCAGGAGGTTGTCCAAAGCATTCAGCCCGGACAGCAAATCATCAAAATCATCCACGATGAATTGGTCAACCTGCTTGGTTCGACGAACGCCGGCCTGGCCCTCAGCGGCAATCCCAGTTGCATTATGATGGTCGGCTTGCATGGCTCGGGCAAAACGACTTCGAGCGGCAAGCTTGCCCGCCTGCTCCACAAACAAGCGCGCACTCCGTTGCTGGTGGCTGCGGATGTCAATCGGCCCGCCGCCATGGACCAGTTGGAAACCCTCGGCAAACAGTTGGGTCTGCCCGTCTTGGTGCGCAAGGGGGAGACGGATGTGTTGAAAATTGCCCGCGAGGCGCTGGAGTTCGCGCGGCAAGAGAATCGCAATACATTGATTTTCGACACCGCCGGGCGCTTGCAAATCGACGAACCGCTGGTGCGCGAATTGGTCCAGTTGCGCGACCTTGTCAAGCCTCAGGAGATTCTTCTTGTGCTTGACGCCGCGACCGGCCAGGAGGCGGTCAATGTCGCCACTCATTTCGACCAGGCGTTGAACATCACCGGGGCGATCCTGACCAAGTTGGACGGCGATGCGCGCGGCGGCGCGGCGTTGAGTTTGAAATCGGTGACGGGCAAGCCGATCAAGTTCGCCGGTGTCGGCGAGAAGCTGGAGGATTTCGAGCCGTTCCATCCCGAGCGCATGGCTTCGCGTATTTTGGGCATGGGCGACGTTGTGAGCCTGGTGGAGAGGGCGGCGGAGGCGGTGGACGTGGACGAGGCAAAGCGCATGGAAGAAAAGATGCGCAAGGGGCAGTTCACACTTTCGGATTTTTTAGAGCAGTTGCGCCAGATGAAAAAACTGGGATCGCTGGAGAGCGTGGTCGGAATGTTGCCGGGCGGTTCGGAAATGCTCAAAGGAGCGGACATGGCGAAGCAGGAGCGGGACTTCAGGCGAATGGAGGGTATTATTTGCGCGATGACGCTGCAGGAGCGGCAAAGCCCGCAAATCCTCAACGCCAAGCGGCGCATCCGCATCGCGAAAGGCAGCGGCGTTCAGGTGGCGGAAGTCAATAATTTGCTCAATCGCTTCGGCCAGATGCAGCAGATGATGAAAAAAATGGGCAAATTTCAAAAAGCGATGGCGCGAATGGGGGGCTTGCCGCCGATGCGGAGGCGTTAGGCGCGCGATGAAGTTCGCCATTTGCAATGAGATTTTCCAGGGATGGACAACGGAAGGGGTGTTCGAGCACTGCGCCGGGCTTGGGTATGACGCTGTTGAACTCGCGCCTTTCACGCTGGCGAAACGGGCGGGGGATGTCACCGCGGCGGATCGTCGCCAAATCCGCGAAATGGCGGCCCGTTGCGGCATTGAAATCTGCGGATTGCATTGGCTGCTGGCGCGAACGGAGGGTTTCCATCTAAACCATTCGGACGCGGCGATTCGGCGGCGGACCTCCGAGTATCTGTGCGACCTGGTTGATTGCTGCGCGGACCTCGGAGGCAGGACGCTTGTGCTGGGTTCGCCCCAGCAGCGAAACACGCCGCCGGGAATGACCGCGGACGCGGCGTGGGAATTTGCCACTGAAACGCTGGCCGCCGCCGTGCGACGCGCGGAGGAGCGGGGCGCCGTGATTTGCATGGAGCCTCTGGCGCCGGCGGAAACCAATTTCATCAACACCGCCGCTGAGGCGATTCGCTTTGCGGCCCAGTTCAACAACGCGTCGATGAAAATTGTCCTGGATGTCAAGGCGATGTGTTCGGAGGCGCAATCGATTCCGGAGATTATCCGCCAATCCGCGCCGCACTTCGCCCACTTCCATGCGAATGACAGCAACCTCAAAGGACCTGGTTTCGGCGAGGTTGATTTCCGGCCGATCGCGGCGGCGCTGCGAGAGACAGGTTATCGCGGATTCGTCTCCGTGGAGGTTTTTAAATTTGACGAAGGACCGGAAGTCATTTCCGCCCGGAGTCTGGAGTATCTTCGCGCGACTTTCGGCGCATAGCGGGGCTGTGAATTACGCCATGCCCTCAAGGCGCGGACAGAATCCATGCGCGGATGGCGGGGGCTTGGGAATTGGCGGGGTCCAGTTCCAATACTCTGGCATAGTGCTGGCGGGCGTCTTTGGGCCGGCCCAGCTTTTCGGCCTCCAAATTCCCCAGTAACAGGTGACCGCGCACGTCATCCGGATGGGCCGCCAGCAACTTCTCCAATTCCGCGGCGGCGTCGATATAGTATCCGCGCTTTTGCAATGCCCAGGCGAACGCGTAACGGGCGTTGGCCGAGTTTTCTTCCAGCGCGAGCGCCCGGTACAATGCCTCCAGCGCGACGGGGTAGTCGCCGGCGTCAATGGCCGTCAAGCCCAGTGAGAGGCTGGCGTCGAAATACGTTGGGTCAGCCGCCGTGGCTTGCCGATAGTCGCGCACGGCTTCTCTTAAATGTCCCTTTCGCCCTGCTTGAGCGCCGAGTGCGGCGAAGCGTTCCGCCTCGGCGCCGTTGCCCGGGATGGGGGTCACTGGCGGTGGGTAAGTGTAGCGCGGCCCCTTGGGGACGGGCGGAGTTTGGGCAGAAGTCTTGGATTTGCCCGCGAACCAGTGCAATGGATTGATCTTTTGCGCGAGTGTTTTTTGCTGGGGCGACGCGGGCGGGGGAGCGACGATTTCCCCCGCGGCAAGGTTGTCGGCTGGAGTTACATTCGTGACAGAAGAAGGAGTTTCGGAAGGAGGGGCGGAGGCTGGGGCGGTTGGCGCCGGTTTGGGAGGCGGAGTTGGTGGCGGCGCCGGCGATATCGTTGAAACGGCGGCGATCTGGCTTTCCGAGGTCGGGGCCGGCGCGGGAGCCGGCTTAGCCGCTCTTGAAGTGGGGTTTTCGGCGGGAACGGTCTTCGGCGTGGCCGGCGTCGGATTGCTGGGAACAATGATGACGCGGGGGGTGGGGGCGGGACGCTCGCCGGTGTCCGGCCCGATGGTGATGCGAGTTTCGAGGTCCAATTGATGCGCCAACGTTGCGACCTCCTTGGCGTGGGGCGGCGGCGGCTGGAGAGCAAGGTAGTGGAGGTACAATTGAAGGGCTTTTGGGATCTGCTTGAGGTACTGTTGATCGACGATGGCGAGGTTCAGCAGCGCAGGCCCGTACTGCGGGTCCCGCGCCAAAGCCGTTTGAAACTGCGTCGCTGCGGCCCGCACGGCCTCCATGCCGCCGTTGCGGCGTTGAAATTCCATCATTCCGATGGCATTGGCGCCTTCGGCGGTGGGATGCACTTTCTCCGCAACCTCAAAATCATGCCGCGCATTCTCCATTTGCCGTACTCTCTCGGCGCCGGTCTGTTCGAGCGCCATGTGATAGCGGGCGGCGCCCAATTTCAGGTAACCGTCGGCCCCACGGGGGTTCAACGTAATGCACGTTGTAAAATAATCGATTGCGCCGGGGTAGTTGCTTTGCTCCATCCGCAAACAGCCGAGGTTGAAATCGACCGCCTCGTAATTGTGGTCCAGTTTGAGGGCACGCAAATAGGCTTGCGAGGCGGCATCGAGTTGGCCGGCGCCGTGATAAGCCAATCCAAGGAGGTTCCATGCCTTGGATTGCACGGCGGGCGGAGCGGAGGAGAGGACGCGGGTTGCATCGTTTAACGGCTCGATGGCGGCGTCGAACTGGCCGGCGTTGATGTCGCTTTCGCCCTTGCGCAAGTCTCTTCCGCCGGGAGGACTGCATGCGGTCAAGAGAGTCCCGGCCAGGGCGATGACGGCCAGAGCGGGGAGATTGCGTCTCCGTTTTTTTGTCGTCATCATCGTCGAGGGTGGTAGCATTCAGGGTCGACAGTGTCAAGACACGGTCATCTTTCTGTGAAATACGGTATTTTCTTTTGCATATGCTGGATTGGCGCGATGGACGCGGCGAATTCCGCGGATTTTCCGCTTTCCGCCGGCGGCCCGGTGGAGCGGGCGCGAGTCGTCATGGTGGAGGATTCCCGCGCGACGGTCGCGTTCGAGCCTCAACCGGCGGTGGTCCAGGACATGGTTGATCGCGGCATTGAAAAATTGACCGGAAAAGGCGACCTCAAATCGGCCTGGCAAACATTCGTCGGGCCCAAGGATGTTATTGGACTCAAAGTTTATTCCGGCCCCGGCCCAAACAGCGGCACTCGTCCCGCCGTCGTCGAAGCGGTGGTGCAGGGTCTTTTGGAAGCGGGCATTCCGGCCACCAACATCATTGTCTGGGACCGGCGATTGGTCGATTTGCGCCTGGCGGGGTTCTCGTATTTGGCTGAGCGTTACAATATCCGTCTGGCGGGCAGCGCCGATGCCGGGTATGACGACAAGGTTTTCTATGATAATGAGTTGCCCGGAACGTTAAGCGCGGGCGATCTCGAGTTTGACCGAAATGGGACCACCACGGGCCGCAAATCGTACGTTAGCAAGCTGCTGACCGATTCGATCACCAAGATCATCAACATCGCGCCGCTGCTCAATCACAATCTGGCCGGCGTTTCCGGCAACCTGTACGGTCTGGCGATGGGAAGCGTCGATAACACTGTTCGTTTTCTGCCCAGCGGCGAGCGCCTCGCCCGAGCCGTGCCGGAGATTTACGCGCTGCCCGCGTTGAGCGATCATGTTGTCTTGAGCATCACCGACGCGCTCATCGGCCAGTACCAAGGCGAGGACATGAGCCTGCTCCACTACTCGACGGAGCTCAACCAGATCTGGTTCAGCAAAGATCCTGTGGCGCTGGATGTTCTGGCCGTGCAGGAACTGGATCGCGAGCGGCAGGTGGCAAAAATGCAATCATCCGGCGAAAACCCGCAGCTTTACCAAAACGCCGCCCTGCTCGAATTGGGTGTGCGGGACCTCTCGAAGATTCGCGTGGATGTCGCGCGTTAACGCGGCTCATGGGGAAACCGCATGCACTGACACGTTCGTCTTGACGGAATTGGCAATGAAGCACTGTTCGTGAGCGGAATGGTGCATCCGCTCCTCATCCGTGGAGGTGGGCAAATGGCCGCCACTGTAAGTTATCCGGGGATAAAGGGTGACTGAACTGACCCACGGAACACCCTTTTCGTTCTTTGTCATCACGCCGACCGCGTCGTCGAAGTAGCTGTCCACTTGAAATCCTTGCCGGGACGCCAAATAAAGATATGTGAGCATGTGACAACTCGAGAGAGAGGCGACAAACGCTTCCTCAGGATCAATATGCGCCGGATTCGACCAGGGGGCCGGAACGACCGAAGGTGACGGAGACGCGGGAATGGTCATGCCGCCGTCAAATGTCCAGGTGTGCTCGCGGGAATACTTGCCCTGGAGAAAATCGGGAGACGTGCGCTTCCAAGAGATGCTGGCTTTGTGCTCGGACATAGATCGAACGTCTCAAGGAGTTTACTTTTGGCTCTTGGCATCGGCTGGAGCCGCATTCGTCTTTGTGTCGTCCGGTTTGTCGCTGTCGCCTTTGGCTTCGGGCGCTTGCTTGGCGCCCTTCAGAATGTCCTCGGCGGGAATGATGATTGTCGTCAGGCTGTCACGCGGGTTGGTTGAACCGCCGGAATTGACGGCGCGCATGACAAACAAACCGAGCACGTCTCCATTCGGCAGGAACGCGGGCGAACCCAGGGAGGTTGTGCTCATTGTTGCGTCGGGAATGTAAAATGTGCGGGGCTTTTCGATGACCGCGCTGATCCGTTCGACCGAGGCAGAATAGCCCCGGCCGGCGGCGCGGTTGAGGCGGTTGAGGGTGATGACTTGCTCCAGCATGTCGGCTGGACTCGATTTGCTCAGATCCACCGAAGTCATCGGACTGGCCGGCTTGGTCTTGGGTCGTATAAAAGCCAGGTCGAGGTCTTTGTCCCGCAATACGATCTCCGCGGGTATTTCCGTCCCATCGTCAAGAAGGATTTTGATGTCGTTGACATCCGTCTCCATCTTGTAGTCCTCGGAGATGCGGCGGTAAAGGTCTGATGGGTCGAAGGACGAGAGCGCAAGAACCACAAGGCCCGAAGGATCAATCACGGTCCCCGTCACGTCGCTTTTGGTTTCATTCGGGTCGGAAGAACGTCCGGACCTGGTATACGAGGCCTTCAGCACAACCTGCACAGTGACGATGGCATGCTCGTTCTTCTTGAAAATATCGCGGCCCTTGTCCCCAATGTCGTCGGCGCGGGCCGCCGCCGTCACCAGGATCAGCGCAATGGCCATCAGATTTCTTGTTCGATGCATAAAAACTCTTCCGGTTAATTTTTCCAATTCGGTTCGAACTCGAGGTAGGCGGTATGGATGCCGCGCAGGACTTTCATCACCACCACCGGCTTCTTCGCCGCCGCCACGTTTTCCATCAGACGGCGCAGCGAATCAACGTCGTCCACCGGCTGTCCGTCCACGCCCACCAACAGGTCGCCGGCATAAAGATTGGCCAATTCGGCCCAACTGCCGGGTTTGACTTCCTCGATCAGAGCGCCGCGATGGTCGTTGTCCCATTGTTCCTCCGCCGCATCGAAAAACGAGACGTTGCGCGCAGTAAACTCGAAATCATCATTGCGGTATTTCTTCATCTCCCGTTGGAGCCGCGGTGAACGCGCCAGTTCGACTGAAATCTTCATTTCTTGATTGTCACGGAGCACGGACAATTCCACAGTCTTGCCGACATCGTACTGTCGGATCAATGCCGAAAGCTCGTCCTCATATTCCGGGCCGGAGGCTGACAGTTTCTCGCCATCGACAGCAACGATAAAATCACCCGGTTTGAGCCCCGCCTTTTCGGCGGTGGTGCCCGGATACACGCGCGTGATGTAGAAACCCTTCAAATCCGGCCGCCCAAGCTGCTGGGCGATTTCGCGGCTGATTGCGCGTGTCTCCACCGGCAGCCAGGCTTTGGTCACTTCCAACCCGGGGTCTTTCAATTCCTGGATGCCGACGCGCACCACTGCCATGTAACGCGCCGCTTTGCGCTCGAACGTCGCGATGACCGGGACGGGTTCCTTCTTCCCGTCGGTCAGAACGCGCGTGCGCTCGCTCAAATCCTCGACGGACTTGATGGGCGTGCCGTTGATTTGGATCAAGACGTCGCGGGGTTCGATCGACGGCTTTGCTTCGCCTGCCGGGCCGCCGGGGCGAACACTGGTCACCAGGACGCCATCCAGGTCGGGGCGTTTGAGTTCCTTGGCCAGTAGGAATGAAAAATCGCGCGCCGTCATTCCCCATTGTTTGAATTCGTGCTCACTGGGATAGATTTCGCCGCGCTCGACCGGAACCAGAGTGACATTGATTTCATTGCCATCCCGCTTGAGCACGGCGGGAATTTGGCCGTCGATGGGCAGAGTGGTGGACAGTTCCATGAAATCCGGCATCTGCTCGTCAAAGCGGACGTTGACCGGTTTGCCATTGAGACTGAGAAGCAGATCGCCCGGCTTGATTCCGGCCTTGGCCGCGGGCGAATTGTCCAGTACCCCTGCAATGAACACCCCGTGTTCGTCACCCATGCGCTTGAATAATGGCTGCGGATCGATCCCCAGCCAACTGCGCTGGATTTTGCCGCTCCGGATGATTTGATTTGCGACGCTTTGGGCCAGGTTTCCCGGAATGGCGCCCGCCAAGCCATAGCTGATTTCGTTGATGCCGACGATTTGCCCACGCAGATTCACCAGCGGGCCGCCGGAATTGCCGCCGTAAATGGCGGCGTCATGCCCGATCCAGCGCACCAGCGAACCCACGTCCTCGCCGTCCAGCCGGAATGTGCCCGCCTGGCCCCAAAAGCGCGGCAAAATCATTTCCGTATTGCTGATGATGCCCAGGGTCACGGATTGCGAAAGGGCCATCGGGCTGCCCATCGCCAGGACCGAGTCGCCGACGCGCAACGCCGAAGAATCGCCGAAGGTGGCGAACGCGAATTCGCGCGGCTTCTCCGGTTTCAATTTCAGGACGGCGATGTCGGTAAGCGGATCGGTTCCGATCAATTCCGCCTCAATTTCCTCCCGGTTCCACAAAGTGCAGAAGATGCGCACGGCGTGGCCGGCAACGTGGTGATTGGTGATCACATAGCCGTCCCTGGTGATAATGGCGCCGCTGCCGACGGCCTGCATCTTGACTTCCCGCCCCTCGCGATATTCGGTGGAGACGACGCGAATGCGCACCAAAGCCGGCCGCACCTTGTCGATGGCCATGTCGATTTGCGCCCGCAATGTTGACTGCCCGGGGCCCTTGTCCTTCGCGGCGTCGGTGGCGGCGACGGGAACAAGCAGCAGGGTGGCGATGAGGGCGGCCCTTGGTAGAACCCGGGACAAATGGCATTGCAGCATACGCTGGTTATAGAGAAAAAATCGCGCCCGCACCAATTTAATATTTTTGAGGCAACAATCGCCGATCAAGCAGGCCAACTGTCACCATGCCGCAACTTGTTCGAGTCAGTGTGGCGAAAGAAGGAGAGAAAATCGTCAACGAATTCGTCCTGGTGGCCTTCGGAGCGGAGAGCCTCGACAAGCTTTCGAGGCAGGTTTTCGTCGAGCAATATTCTCACGCGGCCTGGTCCCGGCCTCCTTGGGCCAGGTCGCGCATCGTGCTGAGAACAGATTCCTTGGTCAGGCTGGGATAGGCGTCAATGATTTCGTCCACGCTCATGCCCGCAGCCACCAATTCCACAAGGAGGGCCACGGAAATGCGCGTATCGCGAATTCGCGGCGCGCCACCGAGATGATCGGGGTCCGAAACAATCCAATTGTCCACAGAAATACGATACTCCGTTTGTTGGTTTGCTCAAGCACGGAAAAGTACCGCGGTGGTCTTCGTTCGAACGAAAAGGCGGGTCACTGGAACTTGCGCGCGATGATGGTGGCGTTGTGGCCGCCGAAGCCAAAGGAATTATTGACTACGGCATCGACCGGCATTTCGCGGGCTGTCCCAGGAACATAATCCAGGTCGCACTCCGGATCCGGGTTTTCCAAATTGATCGTCGGGGGGACCACGCCGCACTCGATGGCTTTGACGCACAGCGCCATCTCGATCGCGCCGGCCGCGCCCAGCATATGGCCCGTCGCACCCTTGGTCGAGCTGACCGCGAGCTTCTTGGCGTGGTGGCCGAAGACCGTCTTGATGGCCTGCGTTTCGGCGATGTCGCCCTGCGGCGTGGAGGTGCCGTGGGCGTTGATGTAGGAGATGTCCGAAGGATTCATACCGGCCGAGCGCAGCGCCATGTTCATGCACCGGGCCGCCCCGTCGCCTCCGGGGGAAGGGGAGGTGACATGATAAGCGTCCGCCGTGTTTCCGTAGCCGACGATCTCGGCGTAGATCCGGGCGCCGCGCGCCTTGGCGTGTTCAAGTTCCTCGAGCACGACCACGCCGCCGCCTTCGCCCATGACAAACCCGTCGCGGTCGTTATCGAAAGGCCGGGAGGCGTGCTGGGGATCATCATTGCGCGTGCTCAAGGCGCGCATGGCGCAGAAGCCGCCAAGGCCCAGGGGCACAATGGCCGCCTCGCTGCCGCCGGCGAACATGATTTTTGCATCTCCCATCTTGATGGTGCGCCAGGCCTCGCCCACGGCGTTTGTGGAAGTGGCGCAGGCGGAGCAAGTGGCAAGGTTTGGTCCGCGCAAATCATGAAACATCGAAAAGAGGCCCGAACCCATGTTTAGGATCAGCATGGGAATCATGAACGGAGAAATGCGCCCCGGCCCTTTGGTGAGATAAATCTTATGCTGCTCCTCGATCGTGTGCAGGCCGCCGATCCCCGAGCCAATGAAGACGCCCGCCTCCAGATGATCGATCGCCCGCAAGTCCAATCCCGAATCCAGCATGGCCTTATGCGCGGCGAACACGGCGAATTGGGCAAAACGGTCCGTCCGCCGCACATCTTTGGGGGAAGGAAAGGCGGCCGTGGCGTCAAAGTCCACGACTTCCGCCGCGATGCGCGTGGTGAAGGCGGAAACGTCAAAGGAGGTGATCTGGCCAATGCCGCATTTGCCGGCCAGAATATTCTCCCAAAACACAAGAGGGTCTTGTCCCAGGGACGAAACAATTCCGATCCCCGTCACCACAACCCTGCGCTCTGTCCAATTGCCAGCCATAAAAAAAGGGCAGCAAGCCTTGGGGCCGCCGCCCTGTGAATTGATCCGGGCAACTATTTCTTCTGGCTATCCTCGATGTATTTTATTACGTCGCCGACGCTTTGCAATTTTTCGGCCTGTTCATCCGGGATTTCATTGCCAAATTCCTCCTCCAACGCCATCACCAGTTCGACCGTGTCCAGCGAATCCGCGCCCAGGTCCTCGATGAATTTGGCTTCGGGCGTTACCTGATCAGGATTGACGCCCAGTTGTTCAACAATGATTTCTTTGACTCTTTGTTCAATTGATTTTTCGGCCATCGGTAAACTCCATTTTCTGTTCGGTGAGTGTCTATGCCCGACGCCATAAAAGGCGTCAAGCCCTGATTTTAATTTATTTTACATTAGGGAATTACGCAGCCATCGCAAGTATTTGAGGTTGACGGCGAAATCCATACATGCAAGCCTAAAGTATGAGCAACAATAAAAGCGTAGAAGCAGCAGAGAATCTTGTGAACATCGCGAAAAAAATAAGAGCGGTCGAATGCGGCGGAATGCCATTTAGCGAGCGCGATGCTGTGCTGGCAGAGCTTAATGCGGCAATAGCGGCCTATATGGCCATTCCTGCTAAGGAGCCAACAAATCTTGGCGGCGTGCCACTTTATGAAGTTGCTAAAGGTCTTGCGCCAGGATTCATCGCTAAGACACTCCTGCAAACAGGCAAGCTGCCAGAAAACAAAGAGAAAAAATAAAGCCACTACCCACGACCATAGGCCATTGTTAGTAAAACTCATAGCAAGCATTAGCCCAACTAAATACTTGCGATGGCTGCGTAATTCCCTTACATTACCATTCCGCCATCGACCGTCAGCACCTGACCTGTGATGTACCGCGCACCCGGCCCGGCCAGAAATAGGGCTGCCTGGGCAACATCCTCCGCGCGGCCCAACGAGTTCAACGGTATGCGCTTAAGCAGATCGGCTTTCAACTCCGCCGTCAACACCGCCGTCATATCCGTCTCGACGAATCCCGGCGCCACGGCGTTTACGGTCACGCCGCGGGACGCGAATTCCTTGGCCACCGACTTGGTGAAACCGATCAACGCTGCCTTGCTGGCGGCATAATTGCATTGCCCGGCGTTGCCGACCAGCCCAATCACAGATGAAATATTGATCACCCGCCCCGACCGCTGCTTGAGGAAAGCACGGCTGAAGGCCTTGGTAAAGGAAAACGCGCCCTTCAAATTGGTGTCCATCACGGCGTCCCAGTCGTCTTCGCTCAATCGCATCAACAAACCGTCGCGCGTGATCCCTGCGTTGTTGACCAAAATGTCCACGCGGACGGTTTCCTCAAGGATTTTTTCGGCGGCTGCCATCACAGCGGACGAATCCGCCACGTCCACGGCGCGCGGCCAGGCCCTGCGTCCCAAGGCGCGAACTTCGCCGGCCACCTTTTCCGCATTTTCCAGCGTGCGTGAGACGCAGACTATGTCCGCACCTTCGGCGGCGAATTTCAACGCGATGGCCCGGCCGATCCCGCGGCCGGCGCCGGTGACCACGGCAATTTGGTTGTCCAATTGAGGCATTGCGTATCTCCATGTTAGGGGTTGCTGGTCAGCGCCCGGACCGTTGTTTCAAGGCTCGGGATATCGGCCACATTCAGCATCTCGGCGCTCTTATCGATGCGTTTGACGAAGCCGCTCAATGCCGTTCCCGGACCCAGTTCGATAAACCGACGAAATCCATCTTCCAGCAAATATCGAATCGAATCCTCCCACAGGACCGGTGAAACGACCTGGTCCACCAGGCGCCGCCGGATTTCGTCCGGCCCGCCGTGCGGCCGCGCGGTGACGTTGGAAATTACGGCAACCGCCGGCGGTTCAATGGGCGTCTCCGCCAGGAGACTCCGCACCTTCGACTGCGCGCTGGCCATCAAGCGCGAATGGTAGGCGCCCGCCACCGGCAGGAGCACGGCGCGCCTGGCTCCTTTGGTTTTGGCCAAATCGCATGCGTTGGCGATCTTATCCGTTTCTCCCGAGATCACAATTTGTCCCGGACAATTCAAATTGGCCATTTCGACGTCTGCTTCACCGCAGACCGCGCCGACCGCCTCCGCGTCGAGGCCGAGCACTGCCGCCATCGCGCCGCGGGTGGCTTCACAAGCTTCCTGCATAAAGCGCCCGCGCTGCCGCGCCACCTTGAGGCCCTCTTCGAACGAAAGAGCGCCCGCGGCAGTCAGAGCGGTCAATTCGCCGAGGGACAATCCCGCAGTGGCTTGAAATTCAAACGTCGGCGCGCGCTCCTTCAACACTTGGAACGCCGCCCAACTTGTCACAAAAATTCCCGGCTGGGCATTGTCCGTGCGGGTCAAGGAGGCTTCGGGCCCGTCGAAGCAAAGCCCCGGCAAATCGAAGCCGAGCGTTTTGCGGCTCCGTTCAAACCAGGCATTGGCTTGGGGGTATTGGGAGGCCAGGTCCCGGCCCATCCCGACATATTGCGCGCCCTGCCCGGCAAATAGTAATGCGGTTTTCTGCATCGTGTGGCGCCACTAAACACGAAGAGACGCCTGGGGAAAAGAGATTTCTGGCCTCGCCGGCGGCGGGCACCCGGTCGGAAATTCCTTGCCGACGGCGGTGTCATCCAGGAAAGGCGCGGTCACAAATCTTGATTTATCGACCCCGGCGGCGTTAGGATTCGCCGATGATTCGCAGCGCCATTGTTTGCGTGGGGCTTGGGACGGCAGCGAGCCTGGCGTTCGCCCAAGAGAAGGCGCCCACCTTTCGTAAAATACAATTGACGGATGAGTTTTGGAGCGAGGGCGCCGCTTACGCCGATTTTAACCACGATGGCAAAATGGACATCGTCTCGGGCCCGTTTTGGTATGAAGGGCCGGACTTCTTAATCCGCCACGAATATTGCCCGGCAACAAATTCATTCACCACGACCAATAACGCCGGCGAGACGGTTACCATCCCCGGTTTCGAAGGCGCTCTTGGAGAGAAGAACGCCTATTCCGACGATTTCCTCACGTTCACTTTCGATATCAACGGCGATGGCTGGGCGGACATCATTATTGTCGGATTTCCCGGGAAAGAATCTTACTGGTACGAAAATCCGCGCAATGAAGGAGGTCATTGGCCGCGCCATCTCATCATCGCTTCAACCGATGACGAATCGCCCTGCCTGGGGGATCTTTTGGGCGACGGCAAGGCGGAGTTGATGTGTTGCACGAGCAACTTTCTCGGGTACGCGGCGCCGGATTGGAAAAACCCTGGCGCAAATTGGAAGTTTCACCGGGTCTCGCCAAAGAAGGGGGAATATGAACGTTTCTTCCACGGCCTGGGATTTGGCGACGTCAATGGCGACGGGCGCAACGATCTCCTTGTCAAAGACGGCTGGTATGAACAACCTCCGTCGTTGGAGGGCGATCCGGTCTGGAAATTTCATCCCTATCCCTTTGCACCCAAGGGCAGCTCGCAGATGTACGTCTACGACGTCAATGGCGACGGCTTGCCGGATGTGATCACCTGCCTGAATCCGCACGGGTTCGGCCTGGCATGGTATGAGCAATTGCCGGGGAAGGACGCGGGGGGCGAAATTCAATTCAAACAGCACCTGATTCTCAATCCGGACGGCACGCCCAACGCGTACGGAGTGGCATTTTCGCAGCCCCATTCCGTTGCGCTGGCGGACATTGATGGGGATGGGCTCAAAGACATCGTGACGGGCAAGCGTTTTTGGGCGCACGGAAAACACGGGCCCGACCCGCAATCCGATGAGCCGGCCGTTTTGTATTGGTTCAAACTGACGCGAGGCGAGAACCATTCGGCGGAGTTCATTCCGCATTTGATTGACACCAATTCCGGCGTCGGCACCGAAGTGGTGGCCGGAGACGTCAACGGCGACGGACGCCCGGACATCGTGGTGGGCAATAAAAAGGGGACATTCGTGTTCCTCCAGCAATAATCGATTATGAAACGACGCGACTTCTTGAAATCCACCGTCGCCCTGGCCGGCAGCGGCGCGGGCCTTTCCAACAGGACCGCCGTGGCGCAGGACGATTCCAAAACAACCGCGCGCGTCTGCTTTGAATTGCGCCTCTATCACTTGCGGCGCGGGCCAAAAACCGAATTGTTCGACCGGTTTTATCGCGATGCCGCCGTGCCGGCGCTGAATCGGGCCGGCATCGAGCATGTGGGCGTTTTCGCCATCGCCGTGGGGCCGGAGGCGCCGACCCTGTACGTGCTTTTGCAGCATCCCTCGTTCGAATCGCTCTCGTCGATGCCGGGACGCCTTGCTGACGATGCGGAGTTTCAAAAGGCGGGCGCCGAGTTTCTTAACGCGCCGGCGGATGATCCGGCTTTTGTCCGCGTGGACAGTTCGCTGATGGTGGCGTTTGAGGGAATGCCCAGGCTGGAGGTCCCCTCGTTCCCGGGAGGCGGCCAATCGCGCCTCTTCGAATTGCGGACTTATGAGAGCCATAGCCAGAAGGCCAACGACAAAAAGGTCGAAATGTTCAATCGCGGCGAAATCGCCATTTTCCGCCATGCCGGTTTCCAGCCCGTGTTCTATGGCCAGGGTGTCATTGGTACGCGTCTGCCCAGCCTGACTTACATGCTCGCCGCCGAGAATGCCGAGGCGCGCGACAGGGGCTGGAGCGCTTTCGGCGCGGACCCTGAGTGGAAAAAGCTCCGCAACATGCCGGGTTATTCCGATGCGGAGATTGTGGGCGACATCAGCAACGTGCTGCTTCGGGCCGCGCCGTACTCGCAAATCTAGCAGCGTCTCTCAAAGACACGTTCCAAGTCTCACCATGTGCCGTCCACCAGCAGGGAGACGGCGCTGCGGGCCAAGCTGTCGGCCAGCAGCGGAATGGCCTGGCGTTCCGCGCTGCTTTGATCGTTGCCGATTAAAATATAAGTCAGACCCGAGACCTCCCTGTCGAAGTTGGTTTTTCCGCTGTTCACGTTCACCGCCACCACCCGCGCCACCAGTGTGAGGGTGTATTCCTGCGGTGTCAGCACGTCATTGGTCTGATAAGAAAGTCCCGCGCGTTGGAACCGTGTGATTTCGCCTGAGACCAGGATGTCGGGGGTTCCCGATGTTTCGAGGCGGAATGTTCCATCCTGCTGCAAGAGTTTGCGCATGGAGATGGCGACGTATTCCGGCACACGCGGTTCGTGTGTGCGATTGACAAAAGGTTGAATCCGGACCGACCGGCTGCCGGCGGGGATGCCGTTGCTAGGGCCCAATTGATAGCCGGCGCAGCCTGCCAGTGCGAGGGCCAGAATGGAGAAGAGCGCCCGGCGCATCGCGTGCTCCTATTTGGCGGCCATGCGCCGTTTCAAGGCATCGATCCGTTCGCGGGCTTGAATGGCCAGCGGGGACCCGGCGCTGCGGATCAAGACTTCATTGTAATAAACCAGCGCGCCGTCCCATTTTTTTTCCTTCTCGTAAAACTGGGCGATCCTGAAATTGCCGCGCGCCTGTTCGGCCCTCAGTGAGGCAATGACCTTCTGGGCGTCACCCACGCGCGGGTCTTCGGGATAAAGCGTCATGAAATCGGTGAATGCGGAAATCGCCTGTCCGGCCACGCTCTGATCGTAATCGGCTGTGCGCGCCTGTTTGGTGTAGGCCTGTGCGGCCTTGAAGAGCGCGTTGGCCGCAACCTGCGGTTGGTCGGTGTAACGGTCCGCCGCCGTTTCGTAAGCCTTGACTGCCAGGGGGTAGTCCTTCTCCTTTTCGCGCGCCGCGCCAATGTCCATTTGCGAGGGCGGCCCCAATTCCCCATAAGGCCCGTAGCGCACGATCTTCTCGAACATATCGGCGGTCCTGTCCACCGATGGGAAAAATGGAATATGGCCGAAGAGCTTGAACCATTGCCCATGCAGGAAGCGAACCGCGATGACGAACTGGCGGTGTTGAACTTCGATCGCATAGTTCGATTTCGGATACTTATCGAGGAGCGTTTGATAGGCGTTGAACGCGTATTCATCCTCCTTGAGTTGCTCGTAGCAGCGGCCGACCAGGTATTGCGCCTGCGGGGAATAATCGGAAAGCCAGACCCTAATGACGCGCTGGGCGGCCTTGAGGGCGAGTCTATATTTTTTCTCGTCGAAGGCCTGCTGGGCGACGGCCAATTGGTCCTTGGCGCGCAGCCTGTGCCAATCCCCTTTGGCTCCGGGGGATTCGTAAGTCCACCCTTCGCCGGGCCGGTAAATGAGCGGCGCCGGAGAACGGTACGGCAACGCGACCAGCAGCAGCAGGATCAAACAAACGCGAATCAACGGCCGAGTCATCGTCAAAACCGTACCCGCGGCCCTTCGGCAAGTCAAGACGCCTCACTCGCAGAGCGGGTGCGAAATTTCAAAATTCCGCCGATAGAACTTGAAAGACCGAACTTTGCCTATGCTCGAATTTAACGGCGAGGCGATGTCCTTGAGAATCCAGTCAGGACGCAGTATGTTTTCGACGTGACCCGGATTAAAGACGGGAGATGGCACAGGGTGAGCAGGGCCTTTGGCGTGGCTCTGGTGACGGGTTTGTTGATGGTTCTGGCCCAGATGCCTGTCCGTGCCGGACAAGTCGGCCTGATCAGGATCAACGGCGCCATCGGGCCGGCGACCGCCAGTTATCTCTTGCGCGCGGTTGATTATGCGGCGAAGGACGATGACGCCTGCCTCGTCATTCAATTGGACACACCGGGCGGCTTGCTTGAGTCAACGCGGGAAATCGTCGAAAAATTCCTCAGCGATGAAGTCCCGACCGTCGTCTATGTCGCTCCCGCGGGCGGCGACGCGGCGAGCGCCGGGACGTTTATCACTTTGGCGGCGGACGTGGCTGCGATGGCGCCCGATACCACAATTGGCGCGGCTCATCCGGTTTCCATTGGCGGCGGGGCGGAAGAGACCAATGACATCATGGGCCGGAAATTGGAGAACGACGCTGCCAGCTTCATTGAGAATATCGCAAGCGAGCGACATCACAATGTTGAGTGGGCCAAATCCGCCGTGCGCGAGAGCGTCTCGATCACCGCCCGCCAGGCGTTAAAACTCAATGTCATCGACCTCATCGCGCCCGATCTGACCAATCTGCTCCAACAACTGGATGGGCGGCAAGTCAACGGGAAAACTTTGCACACCGCGCACGCCGTGGTCGTGGAAATACCGATGTCGGCTGGCGAACGGGTCTTCCAGGTGCTCTGGCGGCCTGAAGTGATGTTCGTGCTGATGCTGGTGGCCATGTATGGAATTATTGGCGAGCTAAGCAATCCCGGAGCGATCCTGCCGGGTGTCGTGGGCGCTGTCGCGCTGATCCTGGACCTCTACATGTTGTCCATCGTGCCGATTAACGCCGCCGGTCTCGCCCTGATCGTCCTGGCCATGGGCCTTTTTGTGATCGATGTTTTTGCGACGACCCACGGAATATTGACGGGCGGCGGAATTATCGCCTTTTTCCTGGGATCGCTCATGCTGTTTGATCGGGAGCCGGGGTTCAGCCTGCCATTGGGGTTGATCATCCCGGCGACGCTGTTTACCGCCCTGTTCTTTTTGTTTGTCATCGGGGCCGGCCTGCGCGCACAGTTCCTGCCTGTCAAAACGGGGCGCGAGTCAATGATCGGCAAGACTGCCAGCGCCTTGACGGCCATCGACGCAACTGGTGGAAGAGTAATGCTGGACGGTGAAAACTGGAATGCCGTCAGCCTGGCGCCCGTTGCGCAGGGCGGCCTGGCGGAAATCGTGAGCCTGGAAGGGCTGACACTACGCGTCAAACCTAAATTATAATACTTATGGACAATCAAATTCACGCCGCCGCAAATATCATCGCCTGGATTATCCCCTTAATCGTCGTGCTGGCCGTGCTTGTGCCCAGCGCCGTGCGCATCCTGCGCGAGTACGAACGGGCCGTGATCTTTCGACTCGGCAAATTGATCGGCGCCAAGGGGCCGGGCGTTGTTTTCCTCATTCCCATGGCGGACCGCATGGTGCGGATGGATTTGCGCGTCATTACCATTAGTGTCGCCCGGCAGGAAGTCATGACGCGCGACAACGTGCCGGTGACCGTCGATGCCGTCATCTATTTTCGCATCGTGGAACCGGAGACGGCGGTGGTGAAGGTGGAGAATTATCTTCAGGCGTCCACGCTGATCGCGCAGACCACGTTGCGCAGCGTCCTGGGCCAGTGCGAATTGGACGAATTGTTGTCCCAGCGCGACAAGATCAACCTCAAGCTTCAGGAAATCATCGATCGACACACCGCTCCCTGGGGAGTGAAAGTCACGGCAGTGGAGGTCCGGGACGTGGTGTTGCCGGACACCATGAAGCGCGCCATGGCGCGGCAGGCTGAAACCGAGCGGGAACGCCGGGCAAAAATCATAGCCGCGGAAGGCGAGTTCCAGGCCGCCGAGAAACTCGTCCAGGCCGCCACGATGATCGCCGTGCAGCCCATTGCGCTTCAATTGCGCTATCTTCAAACCATTGCCGAAATTGCGGGCGACCGCAACACCGCCACGATCATCCCGCTGCCGATGGAATTGCTGTCGCCGTTTTTGAAAAAGCCTTGAGCCAGAGCGCGGCTTGAATTTTCGCGCGGCACTGTTCTAATGCGGCGTGGCCACCAACAGGCTAGAGCGCAATCTCAAGGCAACCTTCGTGGGAATGGGCGTCAACGCCGTGCTCACGGCTGCCAAATTCGCCGCGGGCATCCTCGGCCATTCTCATGCGCTGACTGCCGATGCGGTGGAATCGACGGCGGACATCTTGAGTTCGATCATCGTCTGGCGTGGGCTGGTCGTCGCCGCCGAACCTCCCGACCCGGAACATCCTTACGGGCACGGCAAGGCTGAACCTTTGGCCGCCGCTTCCGTCGCCATCATGCTGCTCCTGGCGGGCGTTGGCATCATCATCAAATCCGCCGCCGAGTTGACGCAGCCGCGCGATCGGCCGCGCGCCTTCACGCTGGTGGTATTGCTGGCGGTGGTGGTGGTCAAGGAGCGTCTTTTTCGCTTTGTATCGCGCGAGGCGGGTTCCGTCGAAAGCATCGCCGTCCACACCGACGCCTGGCATCATCGCGCCGACGCGATCGCCTCGCTTGCAGCGGCCATCGGCATCTCGTTCACACTGGTTGGCGGACCGAACTTTCTCTTTGCCGACGACGCCGCCGCAATCCTGGCGGGCCTCATCATCGTCTGGAATGCCTGGCAATTGCTGCGTCCCGCCTTGAATGAGTTGATGGATGCGTCGCCCAGCGCGGCCCTGGTTGTCAAAATAAAATCAACGGCCAGCAACGTTCCCGGAGTCAACGCGGTCGAGAAATGCATCGTGCGAAAGGCGGGGCTTGAGTACTTTGTCGATATGCACGTTGAAGTCGACCCCCAGTTGACCGTGCAGGAGGGCCACTATATTGCCCACAACGTCAAGGATCGCGTGCGCGAATCCGTGCCCGGCGTCCACGACGTTCTGGTTCACGTCGAACCGTCCAAGGGAACTATCACTCCCGGCAATCCATCCGGGACAGGTTCCAAATCATAACGCGGATTGGCGGCGTTCCGTCAAAGAGGCTGGATTCATCACCCGAATTGTATTCTACTAACAGCACGATGAATCCCGAAAAATCGTGGCTCGCGTCGCTGAAACGCTGCTTCGGCTTCACCTCGTTTCGTCCGCTGCAATTGGAAATCATCCGTAGCGCGATGGCCGGAGGGGACGTTTTCGCCCTATTGCCGACAGGCGGGGGAAAATCGCTCTGTTTTCAGTTGCCAGCTTTGCTTCGCCCCGGCCTGACTGTGGTGGTCTCTCCGCTGATCGCCCTGATGAAAGACCAGGTTGACGCGATGCAAACCGCGGGCATCGCCGCCACGTTCCTAAATTCCACTCTCAATGCCGACGATTCACGGCGACGACTCGCCGGACTGCACCGAGGGCAGTTCGTACTGCTTTACGTCGCCCCCGAACGCCTGATGCTGCCGGGGTTTTTAGAGGATTTGCGAAAATGGAATGTGAACCTGATCGCCGTGGATGAAGCGCATTGCGTCAGCGAATGGGGACATGATTTTCGTCCCGAATACCGCCAACTCTCACTATTGCGCGCCGTTTTCCCCAACGTGCCGATGATGGCATTGACCGCCACCGCCACGACGCGGGTACGGGAGGACATTGTCAAATTGCTGGAACTGCGCGCGCCCGCTTGCTTTGTCGCCAGCTTCAACCGCCCGAACCTGACTTATCGCGTCATCTCCAAAAGCAAGGCGCCGGCGCAAGTGCTCGGGTTCCTCCGCGCCCACCCGCGCGACAGCGGCATCGTCTATTGTCATAGCCGAAAAGGCACCGAACAACTGGCCAGCCACCTCGAAGAAAACGGGATTGCCGCCAAACCGTACCATGCCGGACTGACAGCGCCGCAACGAAACCAAAACCAGGAGTTATTTCTGCGCGATGAAGTTCGCGTCATTTGCGCGACCATCGCCTTCGGCATGGGAATAAACAAACCCAATGTCCGCTTCGTCATTCATTACGATCTGCCCAAAAATATCGAGGGTTATTACCAGGAAACCGGACGCGCCGGACGCGATGGTTTGCCCGCCGAATGCATTCTCTTGTTCAATCCCGGCGACACGGTAAAACAGATGCATTTTATCGAGGAAAAGCCGCCGGAAGAACAGGAAATCGCGCGCGAACAACTCCGCCAAATCGTCCATTATGCCGAGGCGTCCGGCTGTCGGCGGGTCGAATTGCTCCGTTATTTCGGCGAATCCTTCGAGACCGGGGGATGCGGCGGGTGCGACAATTGCCTTGCCCCGCGCGCCACCTTCGACGGCACTTTGGCCGCCCAAAAGCTGCTTTCGTGCGTCTTTCGCATCCGGGAGAAAACCGCTTTTGACGTCGGCTTGAACCACATCGTCGAGGTTTTAATCGGAGCCGACACGGATAAAATCCGGCGCTGGGGTCACAACGAACTTTCCACCTACGGCATTGGCCGCGAGCACGGCCGGGTCGAATGGCAGGCCATTGGACGCGAGTTGACGCGCATCGGCTACCTGCGGCAGGCGCCGGGGAAATTCAGCACGCTCGAACTCACAGCCGAGGGGCTTGGCGCGCTCCGGCAGCGCAAGTCAATCGTCCTGACTCAACCGATGAGCGCGCCCGCGGAGAAGGGGAGGGCGCCGCGCGCCGGGGAAATCACCTGCGACGAGGAGCTTTTCGAGCGGCTGCGCCAATTGCGCAAGGGTCTGGCCGACGAGCGCAATGTGCCGGCGTACATCGTCTTTTCCGATGTGTCATTGCGGCAGATGGCGCGCCAATACCCGGCGAACGACGAGCAATTGGCGCGTATCAACGGCGTTGGAGAGAAAAAGCTCAAGGAATTCGGCGCCGCTTTCCTGTCCGAGATCGCCGCGCATCTGCAAACAAATCCGCGACAGATTTTCGGCGAGGATTTTTCTCATTCTTGAAGATCGGCAAGACATCGGCAATGTTAAGGCGTGGGAATGATACGTTCGATTTCGCACGTCCTGGCGGCATTTTTCAGCAACGCGTCGGATTTCAAACGTCAGTGGAACCAGGAGGATTCCCGCACCGGGCCTGACAACCGCTTACCCCGCCGCTGGGAAGGTCAGTGGATCAGCCAAACCAACGGGCACCATGGCGCGCTCCGTTGTCTGCTGACGCAAAACAGTCCGACAGACTACGCCGCGACATTTCATGCCGTTTACGCGGGCGTGTTGCGGGTGTGTTATAGCGTCCCGTTACGGGGCCAGGCGAACGGAGAGACGCTGAAATTGGAGGGAGACGCCGACCTTGGCCGTCTTGCGGGGGGAAATTATCATTATAACGGTGAAGCGACGGCACGCGCATTCCGTTGCACCTACCAATGCAAGTACGACCGCGGGACCTTTGAGATGCTTCCCGCCCCGCGAAGTATTCAAGACGGATTAACCGCAGAGAACGCAAAGATCGCAAAGGAAAATAAGGAATAAATTCTCATCTTCGCGTTCTTTGCGGCAGAATTTTTGTTTCCCGCCGGTACACCAAAAAAAAGTCAGCCGCGACCCGCTTCATCGAAACCAGACGCAAGCGCGCCGCATCGGCAAGTTGGTCCACCCCGGCTCCGTCGGCCATCGTCGGCGCGGCGCGCCCGCCGAAGATCACCGGGGAAATTGTCAAGTGAAGCTCATCGACGAGACCGGCCCTAAAAAGAGCGCCGTTGACTTCGCCCCCGCCTTCACACAGCAAGCGCTTCACGTTCCATTCGGCGCGGAGCCAGCGCAATACCGCGTCAAAATCAATCCCGTCTTCGCCAATCACCTTGACCTCGTCGGCAAGCGATTGCAGTTGGCGCAATTTCCCTTTCGGAATCAATTCGCTTGTCAATATAATGATCGGTGAAAAGCGATGCCGGAAGACCTCCGCTTTGGGGTCGATGCTTCCGCGTCCGCTGACAATGATCCGCAGATTATATTCCGACAAACCGCGCCGGCGCCGCTGTCGGCGAAATCGCGCGGGTCCGGGGCCGAGGTTTACGCGGTCCATGTCCACGGTGCGCGCTCCCGCCATAACAGCATCGGCCGTGGCGCGCAATTCCAGCAGGTGCTGGCGGTCCAGCGGCCCGGCGAACGGCTCGAAATGCCGGCTGGCTGGGGCGATCTTCCCGTCGGCGGTCATGGCCGCGTTGAGGAAAACAAATGGAATGGGGCGCCGGTTCATTACGCGGCGATGGCCGGCGCCGCGTCCACGCCCCCGGCCCACGCCGGCGGATTCTTCAAATGGAACAACATTTCTCCCGCCTTGGGCACCAGCAAGACGCCTTCGTCCTCGCGTCCGGCGAAATCTTGCGGACGAATCGAATTGGGATCGCGATAGCCGAGGTTGATTTTGCGGCAAATTTCCCTGGGTATGGACGTGGCCAGAACGACTCGCCCGCGAGGCGTTTCGACGCCGTTTTCGAACGTCCCAAGCCCATGCACGTGCGTGCTGTGCGCCAGCACGCCCCAGGGGTAATTTTGAAAGCGGTCCCACTGTTTGAGAAAATAATCCCGGCAATGGTAGCCGATCTCGAGAATCGTCCTTCCGTGGCTGACGCTGAACTGGCTGATGTGCGGCGCATAAATAATCAATTCCCCGCCGTCAGCCAGCACGGGTTCCAGCTTGTACATGCACTTCCCGCCGGTCCAAAGCTCGTCATACATTGGCGGGGCGCAGGAGAGGATCGTGTCAAATGGATTTTTCTTGTAAGTGATGTGCAGGCGGCGCGATAACTCGCTGGCGGCGTCCCATGCGGCTTCCGGCGACCCGCCGTAAATCCCGGCCAATCCGCGTTCCTCAACGACCAGGCAGAAGCAAAGCTTGGGCGTAGCGACCATCGCTCCAGCCCGGTCCACGACGCGCCGCACCGGCGTCCACTTATTGCCGATGATCATGGGATTGGTCACAACCGCGCCGAGCCAATGGAAGAAATTCAAAATGCGCGGTCCGCCCACGCCTGGGAAAAGGTACTTGTTGCCCCCGGAGAATCCAACCACTTCATGCGGAAAAACAGGCCCAACAATAATCAGTTGATCATATTGAAAAATCAGCCGGTTGACCTCCACGGGCACGTCCATCGCGAACAATCCATTGGTCAATTGGCTGATTTCCCGGGCCGGGATCACGCCAACTTCCCGCAACGCAGCCGGATCATCCCACGCATGATTGCGGAAGGCCACTGTGCCATAAACTCCCCGGCGCTCCTCCATCGAAATTTCCAAACGGACGCAAATGGCCGCCTCATTCATCGGTGGATGAGTGCCCAGGGCGATCAATACGTCCAGCTTGTCTGTCACGGCGCCGAGGCGCGAAAAAAGGGCCTTGAAAATCAGCCCTATCGGCGCCGTGCGCGTGCCGTCTGGAACAATCAGAAGGACACGCTTGCCGCGGTAGTCCTCCGGCGCGCACGCCTGCTCGACGACTTCGACGGCCTGGCGGTCCGAAACCAATCCGCTGGCAGGTTGGCATTTGGCCGCCAACATTTTGGAGTCGTCTGTCATTCTTCTTGCATTTGAACAGCCAGATGGACCAGTTCCGTTGCGTTTTTCAAGCTAAGCTTCTCCTTGAGGTGGGCGCGATGCGACTCGACTGTCTTGATGCTCAAGCGCAAGTGTTCGGCAATTTGCCGAGTGCCGCGTCCCTCGCCGATCAACCCGAAAACTTCCATCTCCCTGTTGCTCAAGCGTTCCATGAGTGACCCGCCCGCCGCGCTCTTGCGTGTCTTCAGCCGATGCATGAATTTCGAATTCATTCCCTCGCTCAGATGGATGCCACCGTTTAGCACCTTGCGGATCGCGCCCAACACCCGGTCCGCCGACTCCTGTTTCATGATGTAACCCGACGCTCCCGCGCGAATGGCCCGCTCCGCGTAAAGCGATTCGTCGTGCATGGACAGAACGAGGATCAAAACCCCGGGATGCGCGGATTTGATATTCTTGACCAATTCCAGCCCACTGCTGCCCTTTAAGGAAAGGTCCACGATGGCCAAATCGGGTTGTAATGCGGCGACCGCCTCCAATGCGTGCGTGGAGTCTTCGAATTGTCCGCAGACCTTCAAATCCGGCTCCTGATCGATCAATTGCGCCAAACCGTTCCGAATCACGGGATGATCATCGACGAGCATGATTTTCTGCCCGTCTTTGACGCCTTTGATTGTCCTGCTTATTCCACGGGATGGATTGATTTTCATGATCTAGTTGCAGACGAAAGCGCGACGAGCAGCATCGCGCACTTTCACCAATTCTGTCAGAGTGTTACCAGGACGGAGCAATATCCGCCCGGATGGCGTGATTGTCAACGGCTCGTTCCAAGAGACTTGCAGCAACAATCACGGGCCGCGGGCCGTCCCGCGTGTCAATCGGCGCCGGCTGGTTACAGAATTGGTCGAAAATTGTAGTTCACTCTTTCCCGTTTTTGGAGGAGGATCAGTCTAACAAAAGAAATTTCTATGAGCCTGATGGATTACCTCAAAACACAGTTCCTCGAAATCATCGAGTGGCAGGACGACTCACGCGATACCATTTCCTTTCGCTACCCGGATCTCGACAAGGAAATCAAAAACGGCGCGCAGCTCATTGTGCGTGAATCGCAGGTGGCCCAGTTCATTTATCTGGGACAATTCGGCGATTCCTTTGGCCCGGGCAAACACACGCTGACCACCGACAACATCCCAATTCTTTCCACCCTCAAAGGCTGGAAATACGGCCTCCATTCTCCCTTCAAAGCCGACGTTTATTTTGTCAACACCCGGCTTTTCACCGGAAACAAATGGGGCACCGCCAACCCCATCATGCTCCGCGACGCTGATTTCGGCGTCGTCCGCGCCCGCGCGTACGGGACGTTTGATTTCCATGTCACCGATGTGAAACTCTTTCTCAAGGAAGTCGCCGGCACCGATGATCATTTCCGCATCGACGAATTCTCCGACACGATGCGTTCGCGCATTGTCAGCGTGTTCACGGAGGCGCTGGCCGTGGCCAAAGTGCCCGTGCTCGATGTCGCCTCGCGCTGCCAGGAATTAGGCCAGGCGTTGCTCCCGGCCATCAACCCAACCGTCACCAATCAGTACGGAATCGAAATCGCCAATTTCGTCGTCGAAAACGTCTCCGTCCCGCCCGAGGTTGAGGAGGCCATCGACAAACGCAGCAGCATGGCCGCGGTCGGCAACCTCAATGACTACGTGAAATTTCAAATGGCCCAATCCATTGGAAAAAGCGGCGGCGAAGGCGGCGGGCTGGCCAATTCCGCCGCGCAACTTGGAGCCGGCCTTGCCATGGGACAACAATTGGCCGCGGCGTTAAACGCCGGCCAAGCGGCCCCTCCGGTCATTTCGCCACCCGGAGCCAACCCTCAATTGCTCAGTCCCGACGAAGTGGCCCGGACCTTGGGAGTCAGTGAAGCCGACGTGCTGGCGACGCTCGAAAAGGGCGACCTCAAGGGCAAGAAAATTGGGTCCGTCTGGCGCGTGAGCAAACCGGCATTGGATGAATATTTGAAAAGTTGAACGGGGATTTCAAGCGATGTCTGAAGTCACAGCGCAAAAGAAATTTTCGTGTCCGGCGTGCGGCGGCGAGTCGCAGTGGAATCCCGCAAAGAAGGCGATCATTTGCCCATTCTGCGGCACGACCTCGCCGGCCCAGGTTGAACTGAATGCGGAGGGGCAGGAAGTCATTGTCGAACACGACCTGGCCGCCGCGTTGCGCGGCATCCCGGATGAACAGCGCGGGTGGCAGGCGAAAAAAATCTCCGTCAAATGCCAGAGTTGCCAGGCTATTTCGGTCTTTGATCCCGAGCGCGTCGGCCAGCGCTGTGATTTTTGCGGGTCCTCCGCGCTGGTGCTGTATGAAGAAACCAAGGACGCCTTCCGACCGGAAAGTTTGTTGCCCATGAAGCTGGCCGAAAACCAGGTCCGCGATTCCATCCGCGTCTGGTACGGCAGCCGCTGGTTCGCGCCCAACAAACTCAAAGACGCCGCCCTGACCGACACTGTCAAGGGCCTTTACATCCCTTATTGGACCTTTGACGCTCAGGCCCACGCCGAATGGACGGCCGAAAGCGGTTATTACTACTACGAAACCGAGACTTACCGCGATGCCAACGGCGACGTCCGAACGCGTGAAGTGCAGAAAATCCGCTGGGAACCATCCAGCGGCGCGCTCGACCATTTTTTCGATGACGAGTTGGTGCCCGCCTCGCGCGGCGTACACGAGGAAATGCTTCGAAAAATCGAGCCCTTTCCGACAACCAAGGATTTGGTCCCCTACAATGCCGGGTACCTCTCCGGCTGGGTCGTCGAACGTTACCAGATCGACCTTGTCGCCGCCGCCGCCGAAGCGCGCGGGGAAATGGAGGCGGAATTGCAGCATCTTTGCGCCGCCCAGGTCCCAGGCGACACCCACCGCAACCTCAATGTTCAAGCCGATTTCTCCGGGCAGACCTTCAAGCATATTCTGGTGCCCATCTGGTTGCTGACGTACGACTTCGGTGCGAGTAACTTCCAGGTCGTCATCAACGGTTACACCGGGACCATTGCCGGAAAGCATCCCCTGAGCTGGGTTAAAATCACCCTGGCGGTGCTGGCGGCTTTGGCTGCTGCGGGGCTCCTCCTGCTTCTGACACACCACTGACCAATCCAGTCAAATGCTTGAAATCAGCCCCGCGCGGGATCGGGATTGGCCCGGTCGATTTCGGGGCGGCCGTCCAATTCCGCCGTGACCATGTCGGCAACGGTCGCGGCAAAAGTCCAATGACGCTTCCAGCCCAGAGTTTTTTCCGCCTTGGACGGGTCGCCGCGGAGTCCGGCGGTCACTTCTGCCGGCACTAACGCGGGGTCGGTTTCGATGTGCGCCTGGGCTTCCAGGCCCGCCGCGGCAAACGCTGTATCCGCAAACTCGCGCACGGTTCGGCTCACGCCGGAAGCGAAAATATAATCGTCCGGTTGCGATGCTTGCAGCGTGTGCCAAAAACCGCGGACCATGTCGCGCGCGTCGCTCCAATCGCGCTGGGCCTGCAGATCGCCGAGGCGCAATTTTTTTTGCAGTCCCTTCTTGATGGCGGCGACGGATTTGGCGACGCGACGGCTCAGGTAATTGGCAGGGCGCAACGGGGATTCGTGGTTGTAGAGAATTCCCACGGAAACAAATTGTCCGTATTTCTCGCGATGCAGACGCGCGAATTGATCGGCCGCCTGTTTGGCGATCCCGTACGGGGTCAGGGGCCGGCGCGGAGTCTCTTCACGTTGCGGGGATTGCTCCGGGGCGCCGAAAATTTCGCAAGAGGAGGCCAGGAAAAACCGGATGCCGGGATTTTGCAACCGGCCGGCTTCCAGTATCCGCAGCGTGCCGACAGTGATGGACTCCACGGTTTGTTCCGGGATCAAAAAACTTTGCCGGGAATCCGATACGCCGGCCAGATGATACACTTCGTCCGGATTGGATTTTTGCAAAACGCCCACAACGGACAGCGGGTCCTCCAGCGAACCCGTATGAAAGTGCAGGCTCAGCAGTTCGTCCGGCGCAAACCGGCGGCGGATCCGCTCCTCTTCGCGGCTGAAAGGGAGGCGGATCAAACCATGAACCGCGAACCCTTTGCCAATGAGGAACCGCGCCAAATACGTGCCGTCCTGGCCGAGAATCCCCGTGATCAGCGCCTTCCTCATCTCAGCTTTCCAGGCGGACCCGCGGCATCGGCAGCACAAATTTCCCGCCTCGCTTCAAGAAGTCGCTTTCCCGCTTCTTCATCTCCGCGATGAAGTGCCACGGCAGAACCAGGAAATACGCCGGCTTTTGCTTGCGGGATTCCTCCTCGGAAATGATGGGAATATTGGTGCCGATCGTGTGCGAACCCCACTTGTCCTTGTTCCGGTCCGCCACCGCCGGAACCAATTCCGGGGTGATGTCGCAATACTGAAGAATCGTGTTCCCTTTGGTAGAGGCGCCGTAGCCGTGGACAAGTTTGCCCTGCTTTTTGGCCTTTTTCAAGAACGTCCGCAGGTCCGTTTTGATTCTCCTTATATTCTCGCGAAAAACGGCGAACGGCGTGTCGCTGTCCAGCGCCAGTTCAAATTCCTTCAAACGCATTTGCTGGACGCGCTCGCGCGCCTCGGCGCTTGGTTTGACCTTTCCGGCGTGCCCGGCCACGATGCGGAAGCTGCCGCCGTTGATGTCGTTGAGCGTGGCGTCGATCACCTCCAAGTCGTGCTCGGCCAGCAGGCGTTCCATCGGGGCAAGACCGTAATACTCGAGGTGTTCGTGGCAGATCGTGTCAAAACTATTCATCTCCAGCATCGTCGGCAGATAGCTCAACTCCAATATCCAAATCCCCTGGTCGTGCAGAATGGACTTGATGTCCTGCACGAAGGAATGCGGATTTTCCAGGTCGTAAAACATCGCGATCGACGTGATGACCTTGGGCTTTTCGTGCGGATAGACCGCGCGCAGGTTTGCCGCTGAAAAGAAATCATTGACCACGGGGATGCCCGCCGCCCTGGCGTACTCGATGATATTGGTGGCAGGGTCAAAGCCCAGCAGCCGCAATCCTTGCGCACGGTAGGATTTGAGCAGCGTTCCGTCGTTGCAACCGATGTCCACGACCATGTCGCCGCTATGCAATTCCACGGTCGCCTCCGCGTGGTGGGCGATCCCGGCAAGGTTATCGCGCATGGTCTGGTTGATGCCGGAGCGGTACCAGTAACTGCGATAAAGGATGTTGGGTGGAACGGAATGTTTCAACTGCACCAGGCCGCAGGCATTTTGGTCCAGGCTCGGGTCGCATCGCACCAAATCAAGCGGGATTCGCCGTTGAACGGGCGGCTTGCCCTTTGGATCGGCAAAAGCGCCCGCGATATATTGGTCTCCTAGGCTGAGCACTGGCGTAAGCGCCTTGGACCCGCAAATCCGGCAGAAGTTGCGCGTCACTAATATGGGTGAAGAGGATGCGTTGGACATCGGGCGGAATAAAGCATCAAAGACACCGCGAGCCAAGGCTTTTTTATCAGAAGGGATTCAATGACCGGATGACCGGCAATGATCGGCTTGATAGAAACATTGCGCAGACGGGAGTTTGTCGTTAAGCTCCATCAGCAAAGAAAGCCGACCCGCGTTTGGGGCGGCGGAATCCAGTTTTTTTATTATGTCACAACATCGAAGTCTGCGCGCGGCAAGCACCACCGGGGCCAAACGCAATGTCATGAAGCGATTTGAACGGGTCGCAGTCTTGAAGAAACGCGGTCAATGGAAAACGGGCGACCGTGTCACGGGCCTCCGCAAAACCAAAGGCGAGCCTTAACCGCCCAGTGGTCCGACTTCAAAAGTTCCTGGCAGAAGCCGGAATCGCTTCCCGGCGCGCCAGCGAACAAATCATCACCGCGGGCCGTGTGACCGTCAACGGTCAGACGGCCTCGCAATTGGGCGCCAAAGTCGATCCCGGGTGCGACCATGTGGCTGTGGACGGCCGGGCCGTCAAACCGAAGCGAAAGGTATATCTGGCGCTCAACAAGCCGCCTGGATTCGTCTGCACGCGCTCGGATCAGCAGACGCGCGACAAGATCGGCGACCTGTTGCCGGAGCACTGGACGGATTTGTTTACGGTGGGGCGCCTGGATTGCCAGAGCGAAGGGCTGATTTTTTTGACCAATGACGGCGATTTTTGCTTGAAATTGACGCATCCGCGTTATCGCATTGCCCGAAAGTACGTGGCCTGGGTGGAAGGCCGGGTCACGCCGGAATTGTTGAGGACCTTTACGGCTGGCGTCATGAGCGCGGGCGAAAAGTTGCAGGCCCGACGGGCGCGGCTGATTTCGGCCAACAATTCCAACAGCATCGTTGAATTGGAATTGGCCGAAGGGCGGAACCGGGAAATCCGCCGGCTGTTTGAATCGCAGCGACTAAGCGTCCTGCGGCTTCAGCGTATTCAGATTGGCCCAATCAAGCTCGGGCAGTTGCCTGTGGGCCGCTGGCGAGCGTTGACAGAATCCGAGATTAAATCTCTACTTGTTCTTGTATGAAAATGAAAGTCTGGCTTTTTTCCGCATTGGCGGCGCTTACCGCCGCCACCGCCTGGGCGCAGGACACCAGTGCCCCAGGCGCCGCACCCACACCATCGGCTCCCGCGACAAACGCGCCCGCTCCGGAACCGGCGCCCAAGCCGCATCGCAAGAAATCACCCGTCGTAAAGACGAGGGTCGAGTTAAATCCGCCCGCCACGGCGCTGGTCAAGGGCGACGCCGTCAATGTACGCGGACAACCCTCGTTTGCTGGCGAAGTCATCGGACATTTGAGACACGGCACCACGGTCACCGTCCTCGAGCAAATCACTTTGAATCATGCCCCAATGGGCGAACCGGCCGACTGGTCCAAAATCGAAATTCCCACCAACATCCCGGTCTGGGTGGACGCCGACTTCATCGACACCGCAACCAAGTCGGTGAAAGGCCACCGGGTCAACCTGCGCGGCGGACCCGGCGAGAATTACAGTGTGGTTGGACGCCTCGCGAAGGGCGCGGTAATCAACGAAGTGAGGGAGGAAAAGGGCTGGTTGGCGATCGAACCTCCCACCAATGCCTATGCGTTCGTCGCCGCGGAATTGGTGGAAATCCAGGCGGCGCCCGCGCCGGTGGCCGAGGCCACGGCTCCTGCGACTCCCGCGCCGGAAGTGACGCCTGCGACCCCTGTGCCCGCCGCGCCCGTCCCTGCTACCCCTGAAACCGTCGCCGCCGCCCCCGTAGCGCCCGCACCAACGGCGCAAACGGAGGCAGATCAGGAATTGTCGGCCTTGCGCCAGGCCGCCGCCGCTGAAGTCGAGGTGCCCCGAATCGTGACGCGCGAGGGATTCGTCCATAAGGCATATAATATCCAATCGCCGGCAGACTTCGAATTGCACGATATCAGCAGCGGAGCGCTCATTGAGTTCTTGCAGCCGCAAGGCCAGCAGAACTTCAAAATCTACGTCGGCACCCGGGTCACTGTTACTGGACCCGAGATGATCGACCAGCGGTGGCCGCGCATCCCGGTCTTGCAAGTGCAGCGGGTGGACTTGATGCCTTGACGTGTTAATGTCCATCGGCAACGTCATTGACGGTCGCGCGATCGCCGCGCAAATTCTTCAGGACACCGCCCGGCGCGTCGCCGATCTCAAGGCACGGGGCGTGGAGCCTCGCCTGGTGTTCGTTCGCCTCGGAGAAGACCCGGCGTCGCGCGTGTATGTCGGGATGAAGGAGAAAAGCAGCGCCCGCGCCGGCATTTCCTCACAAACCCACGTGCTGGCCGAAACAACGAGCGAGGCGGACCTGCTGGAATTGATCCGGCGCCTCAACGCGGATGCAACCGTCCACGGCATTCTGGTGCAGGCGCCACTGCCGCGGCATATTTCCGAGACCACGATTTACGGGTCAGTCGCTCCCGAAAAGGATGTAGACGGTTTCCATCCGGTCAACGTCGGCAAGTTGCTGCTGGGTGACACGACGGGATTTCGTTCGTGCACGCCGGCCGCCGTTCACGAATTGCTCATCCGGTCGGGCGTGAATATCGAAGGGGCCGAAGTGGTGATTCTTGGCCGCGGAAACATCGTCGGCAAACCGCTTGCGGCGATCCTCCTCCAAAAGGCCAGGAATTGCGGCGCCACCGTCACCGTCTGCCACTCGCAAACGCGGGACATCGCCGCTCATTGCCGTCGCGCTGACATTTTGGTGGCGGCATTGGGCGCGGCGGAATTTGTCAAGGCGAACATGGTCAGGCCCGGAGCCGTGGTGATCGACGTCGGAGTCAACCGCCTGCCGGACCCCTCCGCCAAAGGGGGTTCGCGCCTGGTGGGGGATGTCGATTTCGCCGCTGTCCAACCCATCGCCGGCCGCATCACGCCCAACCCGGGAGGCGTGGGCCCGATGACTGTCGCCATGCTGCTGCAAAACACGGTGCGCGCCGCCGAGCAGGCGGCCGGAATGAGTCCATCAAAGCAACCACCCCTATGAAACCGTCAAGAATATTACCTGATTTGCAGTGTTCGCTTTTGTGCGAGGACGTCCGGCAGGAAGCTACGGGCAATTTTATTCTCATCGGCGTGGTGGGGTCTGTGCGGGTGCCGCAATTGCCGGTTTCCGCGCTCAAATTGTGCCTGTTCAACCGCTGGACCGCGGGCATTGGCCAATTCACCGAGTCGGTCCGCCTGGTTGCCCCGGACCAGACGACGGTATTGCGCAAGAACGAAATGAAATTCGCCTTGCAGGACCCGGGGCACAATGCCACGACGGTCACCGTTTGGGGCCAGGTAAAATTTGAAACGGCGGGCGCGTATTACGTCGAAGTAACTGTCGATGACGTGATGAAACTGCGGTTTCCCATTCCCATCAGCGTTGGCCCGCCGCCGGAACCGCCGGGCGCGGCCGGGAAGGGGCCATGACCCAGGCCGCGGAGGCATCCAGCCCGCCGCCGGCCGCCTGGCAGCCGTTGACCTTCGGCGGTGTGGCGGCCTTCGCGTCGGCCCGGTTGGGCCGGTTGCTGTTGGTTGGGTTTCTGGCGGCTGCGATTTTTGGCGCCGGTCTGGTTTGGTTTCTTCAGCGCGACTATTGCCCCGTCATTCTTCAGGCCATTCAAAAGATGCCCGAAACGGCCCGCGTCGCGACCGGCAGGCTGCAGGGCGTGCCCAGCGTCCTGATTTCCGAATCCGGGCGTCTGGCCATCGCGGTCACCACCGACAGCGCCGCCGACATCGGCCAGGGAGCGGACGTCCAGTTTCAACTGCGTCAAACCGATTTTTGCGTCGGCTCGATATTTCGTCCGGACTGGGGATTGGATTTTGACTATGGCCGCGCGGCCTCGCTCAATCTGAGCCGTTCGAGCCTGGAGCCGTGGTGGGGCGCGTGGCAGCCGGTATTATTGACAGGCGCGGGCGTCGGCGCCGTCGTTCTGTTGTTGGCCGGGTGGGTCGTGATGGCGGCAATCTATGCGGCGCCGGCCAAGTTCGCCGCCTGGTTTGCGGACCGGAATTTGTCGTGGAGCGGAGCAGGGCGGCTCTGTTTTGCCGCGATGGTCCCCGGGGCGTTGGTCATGACGTTTGCCGTTTTCTTGTATGGCTGCCATGCGATTGAGCTGGTGCATCTGTCGTTCTTTTGGGTCGCGCACTTGGTGATGGGCTGGGTTTACGTGGCTGGCGGAGTGTGGGCGTCGCCCCGGCTGTTCCCGCGCGCCCCGGGGAAGAATCCGTTTGCCTCGTGAAAGTCGTCGGCGCAAATGAGGACGAACCATAGAGCAGCGATGTGTTTGACACATTACAAGTTTATATGAACGATCAAGCGCAGCAGCCTCCGATCTTGAGAATCGAAAATTTAAAATCGAGGCCCATCGGCGAACCTTGATTAGCCTTGATCAGGCTTAATTGGGGGATTGAGCATGAATCGCGCAAGAATGCGTTACATCCTGAATATCAGTTTGTTACGTAGTTTTCAGGCCCGATCGCAGTATCGGGTTGGCGCGAGCCAAACCTTGATTGAGCGCGAAATGCCCCTGCCACCGCCGAGTATTTTCTTGTCAAAGAACGTCACTGCCAACGGCCAATATCCCACATTTGTGTGGGAAACACAAGCCCGCGCGATTTCCGGATGGGCGCTTCCGGCCGTTTGGGTTTCGCCTTGCCACGATTGCTCGGCCCTTCGTAAAATAAAAGGAGATATGAAATGCCCGAGATGCGAGTCAATTCTTAGCCCGGTTGAATACGACGGAGCCCAAATTGAAGTTTGTCCGGATTGCGGCGGCGAATGGCTGGATTCCGGGGAGCTGGAGAGCGTCGTCGAACATCATGAGGAGATATTTACTCCCGCGGAAATCGCCTCGATCGATGGAGTCAACAAAGAGATTTTCAGCGCCGAGAAGGATGATCATGACGAGTTGAATTGCCCCCGTTGCCCGGGCGTTCGGATGGAGCACTTTAATTATGGCGATACCAGCGGGATCATCCTGCACAAGTGTCCCGAGTGCGGCGGCATTTGGACTGACAAAGACCAACTGGAAAAAGTGGAGATGTTGGTCGATGGATGGAAGGACCGCCTCAATCAAGATTCGGGGAGATATAGTTCTGTATTGAGAAAGATCGAATTGAAAGAAAAACAAGACCTCGATAAATCCGTCTCGATATCCAGGTTTGGCTTTGTGAACGCCGTGCTGCGCCGGTTTTGCGAGTGAAAAGGATTTTGGGCGGGCAAGGAGCACCCATTCGGCGAGGCGGCGGTTCGGCAGAAAAAACTCAAAAAATACTTTAAGAAAACGCTTGCACGCCCTGTTGCCTCTGTTATGTTTTCGCTCCATTTCGCCAAAAAGCGAGTATGGCGGCTTTTGGCGCGACCGATAACTGTTCGCCCCGCTGGGCGCAGGAATGATGGCCGACGCCGCTCACAGCCGTGGTTTATTTGGATTTTATGCCAGTCAAAACGTACAGGCCGCTAACGCCGTCGACGCGCTACATTACCGTAGCGTCGTTCGATGAGATTACTAAGGATACTCCGGAGCGGAGTCTCATCAGTATTCGCAAGAAATCTGGTGGGCGTAACCACTATGGTCGCGTGACGGCCCGTGGGATTGGGCGCGGCCACAAGCAGTTTTACCGCAATGTCGATTTCAAGCGCAACAAGCATGGGGTGGAAGCGGATGTGACGGCGATCGAGTATGACCCGATTCGCACGGCTCGCCTGGCACTCCTGCTATATAAGGACGGGGAAAAGCGCTATATCCTGGCGCCGGTTGGATTGCAGGTCGGGGCCAAGCTGCAAAGCGGACCGGCAGCGTCGCCGGAACTGGGCAATAGCCTGCCTCTCAAGACAATACCGGTCGGGCTGCCGATCCATAACATCGAAATCACTCCCGGCCGAGGCGGTCAGATGGTTCGGTCCGCCGGCGGAGCGGCGACCCTAATGTCCCGTGGTGATGGATATGCTCAAATTCGCCTGCCTTCAGGCGAAATACGGCGGGTGCATGAGGCTTGTTATGCGACCATCGGGCAGGTGGGGAACATCGAACACGAAAACATTACGCTGGGCAAAGCCGGGCGTTCGCGGCATCGGGGCATTCGACCGATCAACCGCGGGGTCTCGCGCAATCCTGTCGATCACCCCAACGGCGGTGGGGCCGGCAAATCCAAGAGCGGCGGGGGCTGGCAGCAATTGACCTCTCCGTGGGGCCTTTTGGCCAAGGGATACCGAACGCGCAACAAGCGCAAATTTTCAAATCGATTCATCCTGGTTCGGCGCGATGGCCGGCCAATGAAGCGGAAATAGACAAGAGAAACAAATATGGGTCGATCCATAAAAAAAGGTCCGTTCGTTGACTTCCACTTGATCGAGAAGATCGAGGCGGCCAAGGCGGCCAAATCCAAGACGCCGATCAAAACGTGGTCGCGCCGCTCGATGATCACGCCGGATTTTGTAGGTTTGACGTTCAACGTCCACAACGGCAAGATATTCAACCCGGTTTTCGTCACTGAAAACATGGTGGGTCATCGCCTGGGCGAATTCTCGTTGACGCGGACGTTCAAGAAGCACGGCGCACACACGGCCAAGGCGGAAGCGAAATAGACGTATGGAAGTTCAAGCCACAACCCGCAATGTGCGAATGTCCGCGCAAAAAATGCGCGAAGTCGTCCGCCAGATTCAAGGTCTGCCGGCCGCTCACGCGCAAGCCGTCCTGGCGGTGGTGCCGCGCAAGGGCGCGCGGGTGGTCGCCAAGACACTGAAGTCCGCCATGGCCAACGCCGAGGACCTCAAGATGCATAAACCGGAATTCGAGGGGCTCAAGACCGAGAATCTGCGGGTCAAACTGGCGGTGGCCGGCGCTGCGACGGTCGCCAAGCGATTCATTCCCAAGGCGCGCGGTTCGGCGGGCCCGATCCTCAAGCGCAGTTGCCACGTGCAAATCATTTTGTCGGACGAATAACTCTATGGGCCAAAAAACAAATCCAATCGGGTTCCGCCTCGCTGTCAACAAAGACTGGGGTTCCAAATGGTTTGCCGAAAAGAAGGAGTTCGGCAAATTGCTGGCCGAGGACCGAAAGATTCGCGAGATACTCAAGGAGAAGCTGGAAGGGGCGTCGGTTTCCAAAATCCAGCTCGAACGCGCCGCTTCGCGTTGCCGGGTCACCATTTTCACAGCGCGCCCGGGGGTCGTCATTGGACGCAAGGGAGCGGAGATCGACAAGCTCAAGGAGGAAATCAGCAAGATGACCGGCAAGGAAGTCTATGTCGATATCCAGGAAATCAAACAGCCGGAAATGGATGCGCAATTGGTGGCCGAGAACGTCGCCGTTCAGCTTGAGCGCCGGGTTTCATTCCGTCGCGCGATGAAAAAAGCAGTGCAGGTGGCGATGGATTTCGGGGCCGAAGGCATCAAGGTGCGCGTGGGCGGCCGCTTGGGCGGAGCGGAAATCGCGCGAGTCGAGAAATATCATCAAGGGCGTGTTCCTCTTCATACTTTGCGCGCCAATATCGATTACGGGTTTGCGGAGGCAAAAACGGTGTACGGAAAGCTGGGTATCAAATGCTGGATCTGTAAGGGCGAAACCCCGGTGGAAAGAAAAAAGAAAGACCAGCCGCAGCCCGCGGTGGCCGCGACTTGAAGGCCGGTAAGAAACGCGAATTTGTTGGAAAAGAGAGAATAATAATATGGCAATGAGTCCCGCCAGAGTTAAGTATCGCAAAATGCACCGCGGCAGCCGCAAAGGCCTCGCCCATCGCGGCTCGACGGTTGCGTTTGGCGAGTATGGGTTGCAGTCGCTGGAGCGCTGCTGGCTGGACACCAAGCAGATTGAAGCGGCGCGCGTCGCGGTGACGCGCTACATGAAACGCCGGGGGAAGGTTTGGATCCGTATTTTTCCCCACAAATCCTTCACCAAGAAGCCGCTGGAGACGCGAATGGGCAAGGGGAAGGGGCCGTTGGAATCGTGGGTCGCCGTGATTCGCCCCGCCAATGTACTTTTTGAGGTGGATGGCGTTCCGGAAGTAATCGCGCGGGAATCGATGCGGCTTGCGGCGACGAAACTGCCGATCAGGACAAAATTCATTTCGCGTCACGCACACAGTTGAAGGATGTATGAAAATGGCCGAGATCAAGGATTTGACGATGCCGGAACTGTCCGCCAAAAGCCGGGACTTTCGGCTGGAGATATTTAATTTGCGATTGCAGCAGGCCAGCAGCCAACTGGAAAAGCCGGCCCGCCTGCGCCTTTTGCGCCGGGACATTGCGCGTTTGGAAACCCGGATATCCCAACTGCGCAAAAAACCGGCTTGATTTGATTTGATTTAATTGTTTATGGCAGAAGCAACACAACTGGAACGCGGCCACCGCAAAGAGCGGCAAGGCAAGGTCATTGGCAACAAGATGGCCAAGACCATCATCGTGCGCGTCGAGCGCCGCTTTCCTCATCCGCAATATAAGAAGGTCATCACCGCCTACTCCAAATTTTACGCCCACGACGAAAAGGGGGAAGCCAAGGTCGGGGACCTGGTGTTAATCCGTGAAACGCGGCCGTTGTCCAAGCTTAAACGCTGGCGACTGACACAAATCGTGGAGCGCTCGGCCGAAGCCCCCGTGGCCGTCGCCTAAGGAGATTTATGTTACAGGTTCGTTCCATCCTCGATGTGGCCGACAATACCGGCGCCAAGCGGGCCGCCGCCATCGGCGTCATTGGCCGCAACCAGCGCTACGCGGGCATCGGTGACGTCATCAAGGCCCATATCAAGGAGGCCGCCCCCGATGGGACCGTTAAAAAGGGCGACGTGGTCGATGCCGTAGTCGTGCGGACGCGCAAGCAAATCCGGCGTCCGGACGGTTCGTATCTGCGGTTCGACAACAACGCCATTGTCATCATTGACAAGGAGAACAACCCGCGCGGGACGCGGATTTTCGGGCCGGTCGCCCGGGAATTGCGCGACAAGAAGTTCATGAAAATCATATCCCTTGCGCCGGAGGTCATTTAGTTATGGCAAAAGCACATGTCAAGAAAGGGGACGAGGTCGTGGTGATTGCCGGGTCCGAGTTGGGCAAACGGGGCAAGATCCTGAGCGTGAACCTCAAGAAGCAACGGGTCTTGATCGAGGGCATCAAGATGATCAAGCGCCACACCGCCAAGAACCAGCAGAACCCCCAGGGGGCCATCGTGGAGCGCGAAGGCACGATCCATATTTCCAATGTCACGCTAGCGGCGAAGTTCGACGACCGCGAAGGCGCTGAAACCGCCGCGCCCGAAACGGCCCAGGCCTGAAGACCATGAAACCCAGACTTTTCGAGAAATACGTCAATGAGGTGCGGGCCGCCTTGCGCGAGAAACGCCGCTACGCCAACGTTCATCAGATCCCGCGCCTGGAAAAAATCGTGGTCAACATGGGCGTCAGCGCGTCGCTGGAAAAAGGGGCCGTGGAAGACGCGGTGAGGGACATGACCATGATCACCGGTCGCAAGCCGATCATCAACAAGGCGCGCCACAGCATCGCCAATTTCAAGCTGCGCGAAGGCCAGAACATCGGCTGCCGCGTCACGTTGCGGCGCGAAGTGATGTATGAGTTTTTCGACCGCCTTGTGGCCGCCGCGCTCCCGCGGATCCGGGATTTCCGCGGGCTTTCACCGCGGTCATTTGACGGGCGCGGCAACTACACGCTGGGGGTGAACGACCAGACGATTTTCCCGGAAATTGAACTTGACAAGATCAAGCGGACGCAAGGGATGGACATAACGATCGTGACCACCGCGCCGACCAACGAGGAGGCGCTGGAGTTGCTCAAGATGATGGGAATGCCCTTTGCCGAAGCCAAGGAAGCGCCACAACGGACCCCCTGATATATATTTATGGCAAAAACATCATGGATTGAACGGAACAAGAGGAAGGCCGCCACGGTCAAGAAGTTCGCCGCCCTGCGCGCCGAACTCAAGGCCAGGCGCGATTACGCCGGCCTGAGCAAGCTGCCCCGCAACGCCAGCCCCACGCGCGTGGTCAACCGATGTTCGATGTCCGGCAGGCGCCACGGTTACCTGCGCAAGTTCGGCTGCTCGCGCCTCACGTTTCGCGAGGCCGCGCTGAACGGGCTGATTCCCGGGGTCACAAAGGCCAGTTGGTAAAATTATGACTGACTCGATTTCAGACATGCTCACGCGCATCCGCAACGCAAGCCAGGCTTTGCTACCGGAGGTCAAAATCCCGCATTCCAGATTGAAGGAAAGCATCGCGCACGTGCTAAAACGGGAGGGCTACGTGGCGGAGGTCTCCGTGGATGGCGCCAAAGCGACCAAGATCATTAAAATCAAGCTCAAGTACAGCGGCCGCAAATCGATCATTGAAGGCCTGCGCCGGATCAGTTCGCCCGGGTTGCGCCGCTACACCGGTTCCCAGGACGTTCCCCGCGTGCGAGCGGGAATGGGCACCTCCATCCTTTCCACATCGGAGGGAGTCATGACCGGCGTGCAGGCGCGCAAGAAAAACGTCGGCGGCGAGTTGCTGTGCGAAATTTGGTGAAATTATGTCGCGTATTGGAAAATTACCGGTGGCCGTGCCGCCCAAAGTGAAGGTGGAGATCAAGGGCCGGCAGGTCTTTGTTGAAGGCCCCCGTGGAAAGCTCGATTTCGAACTGCCGCGCCGCATGTCTGTCAAACTTGACGGCAGCAACGTCATCGTCAGCCGCGACGGCGAAGACGCGCAGGCCAAGGCTCTGCACGGCTTGAGCCGCGCGCTTGTCAATAATATGGTCAAGGGTGTCAGCGACGGCTTCGTCAAGAAGCTGGAAATCCAGGGCGTTGGCTTCAAAGCGGCCGTGCAGGGGAAGGTCGTCAATCTTGTCCTGGGCTACTCTCATCCGATCAATTATCCGATTCCCGATCAAATCACCGTGAAGGTCGAGGAAAACACGAAGGTGACGATCGAGGGGCCGAGCAAGCAAATGGTCGGTCAGGTGGCCGCTGAAATCCGCAGCTTTTATCCGCCGGAACCTTACAAGGGCAAGGGCGTCCGGTATTCGACTGAAAAGGTCCGCCGCAAGGAGGGCAAGACTGTTCAATAAAGACGAATCGGCCACGGCAAAATCCGCGGCCCCATCAGCATGAGAACCGATAAGAAACAACGATTGGCCGGGTTGCGCCACTGGCGCATTCGCAAGAAGATTTCGGGCACCAAAGAGCGACCGCGCATGAGCGTGCGCTTCTCCAACGAAAACATTTACGTCCAATTCATCGACGACGCGGCGCGCGTGACGGTCTGTTCGACATCGACGTTGCACAAATCTGTGCCGGATCGCCAGAAACTGGCGGCCAACGTCGCCGGGGCGAAAAAAATCGGAGCGCTGGCTGCCGAAGCGGCCCGGAGCAAAGGCATCACCGCGGTGGTGTTTGATCGCAGCGGCGCCCGCTATCACGGAAAGGTCAAGGCCCTGGCTGACGCGGCCCGAGAAGGCGGTCTAAAATTTTAACCTGAAGAAAGAAAACTGTGCCTGAGATAAACAAGAATCCCGGTGGCAATACCAGAGGCGGCGGCGGCGGCGGACGCGGCCCTAATCGCGGCCCGCGGCGGATGCGGCCAGCGCCAACGGACGGAACCGATCCCTCGCTCGAAGGCGGGGCCGGGGCCGAGTTGACCGAAAAGGTGGTTTTTATCAACCGCTCCGCCAAAGTCGTGAAAGGCGGGCGCCGCTTTAGCTTCAGCGCCCTCGTAGTCGCCGGCGACAAACACGGGCGAGTCGGCGTGGGCCTGGGCAAGGCCGTTGAAGTTTCGGAAGCCATTCGCAAAGGAGGCGACGTTGCCAAGACGCACATGGTCAGCGTTTCCCTCAAGGAATCCACCATTCCGCATGAGATTCTCTGCCGTCATGGCGGCGCCAAGGTCATCCTCCGTCCCGCCTCGCCCGGCACCGGGCTGATCGCGGGCAAGACCGTCCGCGCCGTGCTGGAATCCGTCGGGATCAAGGATGTTTTAAGCAAATCGCTCGGTTCCAATAACCCGTCCAATGTTGTCAAGGCAACGATTGCCGGGCTTTTGCAGCTCCGCCTGCGTGAGGACATTTATCGTGGTCGCGGCATCGAGATAAAGCCGCGTTCGAAGCCGGTTGCCGCCGCCGCGCCCGTAGCGATTTCCATTCCGACCCCGACCGCGCCGCCGTTACCGCCTGAAAATGCCCCGATCCCTCCGGCATCGCCGAATGGGGAAGCCGGACCACCTCCAGCCACTGCCTGATTTTATGCGCTTACACGATCTCAAGCCTCGCCCTGGTTCCAAGCACCGCCGCAAACGCCTCGGCCAAGGTGAATCCAGCGGTCACGGCAAAACCAGCGGACGCGGTGGAAAGGGCCAGACAGCCCGATCCGGCAGTTCGATTCGCATTGGGTTTGAAGGCGGGCAGATGCCCTTGATTCGGCGCATCCCCAAACGCGGCTTTAGCAATGCCCGGTTCGCCATCCGCTACATCCCAGTCAATTTGGAATCGCTCAACAGCTTTCAAGACGGCGCAACAGTCGATGAAGCGGCACTGCGCCAAACCGGTCTGGCCAACGGGCGCCAAAAACGAATTAAAATCCTGGGCGACGGCGAATTGACGCGCAAACTGACGGTAAAAGTCCACGCATTCAGCGCGGCAGCCCGCGCCAAAATAGAAAAGCTGGGGGGCACCTGCCTATTGATCACTCCTCCCGCGACTCAAGCGGAAGCGGCGCCGGACGAAGGCAAAGCGCGGAAAAAGTCCGAAAAGAAGACGCCCCCAAAACCGGCCTAACCGCACCACCCGATGTTTGCATCCATCCTCAACACATTAAGTAATTGCTTCAAGATACCGGAGTTGAAGTCCCGGATCGTCTTCACTTTGATCGTGTTGGGAATTTGCCGCCTGGCATCGCTGGTTCCGTGTCCGGGGTTGGATAGCGCGGCTCTCAAAGCGTATTTTGAGGCTGGCGGCGGCAAGAATGTAGGCAACGGACTTCTGGGAATGTACAGCCTCTTTACGGGAGGCGGCTTCGAGCATTGCGCCGTGGGCGCGCTGGGCATCATGCCTTATATCAGTTCAACGATTATCCTGCAATTGTTGCAGGCGGTCATCCCCAGTCTCAGCAAGATGTCGCGCGAAGAGGGCGGGCACACCAAGATCATTCAGATAGGGCGCGTTTTAACCCTGTTTTTGTGCCTGGCGCAGGGCCTGGTGATGGCGATCGGCTGGGAGAAGGCGAGCGACATCTTCGGGAAGGATTTCACGGGCACCCTGGTTCTTATTCATCCGCTGTGGTGGTATCGGCTTCAAACGACGGTGATCCTCTCGACGGGCACGATGTTGCTAATGTGGCTTGGCGAACAAATTACGGACCGCGGCATCGGCAACGGCATCTCCCTCATCATCACCATCGGCATCCTGGCGCGATTGCCGGCGGCGGGACAGGGCCTGGTGGACATGTTCCTGACTCCTGGAGCGATGGGCGAACGCCGTTACAATTTGTTCCATGCCATCGCGCTGGTCCTGCTGCTGTGCGCAGTGGTCGCGGGGGTCGTGGCGGTCACCCAGGCGGAACGGAAAATTCCCGTGCAATACGCGCAACGAGTCGTCGGGCGCAAAATGTATTCGGGCGGCAGTTCATTCATGCCGTTGCGTGTCAATTATTCGGGCGTCATGCCGGTCATCTTCGCCTCGGCCATATTGATGTTCCCGACCATGATTCTCAAAGTTCTGGGCGACCGCTTCAAGATGAAGGTCTTTGACGAACTGGCAATGCTTCTGGACCGCGGCTCGATCCTTTACCTGACGCTTTACGGGCTGATGATCCTCTTCTTTTCCTACTTCTGGGTGGCCACACAGTTCAATGAACTCCAAATCGCCGATGACATGAAGAAATCCGGCGGCTACATCCCCGGTGTCCGGCCAGGCCAGGCCACCAGCAACTTTCTGCATCGCACGATGAGCCGCATTACATTGGCGGGCGCCATCTTCTTGACGGTCATCGCAATCATCCCGATTATTCTGGGAGAGGCGATGACCATTCCGCAGGCGGTGGCCCAATTTTTCGGGGGGACAAGTTTGTTGATCATTGTCGGTGTCATGCTCGATACCATGCGTCAGATGGAATCCCATCTGCTGATGCGTCATTACGATGGCTTCTTGAAGAAGGGCCGTCTCAGGGGGCGCTTCTAAGGATGCATAGTGTGCGGGAGCACAATCGCGTGGCTGGAAAAATGATCATTTTAAAATCGGTGCGTGACTTGGAAGCGATGCGTCCGGCTTGCGAGGTTGCCAGCACTGTGCTGGAAGAGGTGGCGGGTTTTATTCAGCCGGGAGTCAGTACGCTCGAAGTGGATGAATTCGCGGCGGCGCGAATGAAACATTATAAGGCCAAGAGCGCTTTCTTGGGATATCGTAAGTTTCCGCGCCAGATATGTATTTCGGTCAATGAAGAGGTCGTTCACGGGCTGGGAGGGTCGCGACGCCTGGAATTCGGCGATATTGTGAGCCTGGACATAGGGGTGACGTACAATGGCTATATCGGAGATACGGCCAAAACCGTCGCCGTCGGTGGGTGCGACGTGCGGGCGCAACGACTGATGGATGTGACTGAACAGGCTCTATACGAGGGAATTGCGCAGGCGGTGCCGGGGCATCGGGTGGTGGATATTTCGCGTGCGGTGCAGAATTACGTTGAAAGCAATGGGTTCAGTGTCGTGCGGGAGTTCGTCGGGCACGGGGTGGGCCGGACTGTGCATGAGGAGCCGCAGGTGCCCAATTTTGTTGAAAAAGAAGCGCAATCGCCTAAATTGCGGCCCGGCATGACGTTGGCCATCGAGCCGATGGTCAACGCCGGGATGCCGCAAGTGGTCGTGCTAAAGGATGGCTGGACAGTTGTCACGAAAGATGGTTCATTGTCCGCTCACTTTGAGCACACGGTGCTGATAACGGAAGGCGAACCTGAAATTTTAACATGGCCGTCCCCGACGCCATCGAAGTTGAAGGCAGGATAGTGGAAGTCCTTGCCGCCAGTTTGTTTCGGGTCGAATTGACCAACGGCCATCGGCTCGTGGCTCATGTGTCGGGCAGGCGGCGGCTGGTATTCGAGCGGTTGTCGATGGGAGACAGCGTGAAGGTGCGAATGTCGCCCTACGATTTGTCCAAGGGAGTCATAACGGTTAACGAGGCATGATTTTATGAAAGTTCGAGCGTCGGTAAAAAAACTTTGCGAAAACTGCAAGGTGGTCAAACGCAAGGGCGTGATACGTGTCATTTGCACGAACCCGCGCCACAAACAGAGACAAGGCTGAATCGTATTTTATGGCACGAATTGTTGGTGTTGAAATTCCGGGCGGAAAGCGAATCGATATCGCTTTGCGCTACATTTATGGCATCGGCCCCGCCAATGCCAAAGTCATTCTTGCCAAGGCCAGCATTGATCCCGCCATTCGGGCCAAGGATTTGAACGAACAGCAGTTGTCCCAGATCGTTCATGCCATTCAGGACGGCAAGTACGTAATCGAAGGCGATCTGCGGCGCGAATTGGGAATCAATCTCAAGCGTCTGCAAGGCATCAAATGCTACCGGGGCATCCGGCATTTGCGCGGCCTGCCCGTTCGCGGCCAGCGCACCTCGACCAACGCCCGCACGCGCAAAGGCCCGCGCAAAACTGTCGGCGTGCAGCGCAACCCGAACGCCAAAACCGGCATTCACTGATTTTTTTATTGTTATATGGCTGAAGATCCCAAGTCCAAAAAGCCCGCGCCCGAAAAAAAGGGCAAACCGGAAGCCGGCCCGACCGCTGCCGCCGAGGCCGGCAAGCCGGGTAAAAAAGCGCCCGCCGGTCCCGAAGGCGCCGCCGAAGCCGCCAAGAAGCCGGCCGGCGACGCGCCCGCAGTGCCGGTCGCTGCCGCGGCAGCGCCCACGGCCGCTGAACTGCTCGCCGACGCGGACGCGGGCAAGAAAATTATCAAGGCCAAAGGGGCCAAAAACATTTCCGTCGGAGTCGCCAATATTTTGGCCACGTTCAACAATACCAATGTCAGCATCACCGACATGCACGGCAACGTTCTTGGCTGGTCCAGCGCGGGAAAGGTGGGTTTCAAAGGCTCGCGCAAAAGCACGGCCTTCGCCGCCCAGCAGGTGGCGCAGGACGCCGCGCGCCAGGCCATGTCGCACGGCATGCGCGAAGTGGAAGTCCGGGTCAAGGGTCCCGGTTCGGGCCGTGAATCGGCCATTCGCGCCCTTCAGGCGATCGGATTGGAAATCACAGCGATCAAGGACGTGACTCCGGTGCCCCACAACGGCTGCCGCCCCCGCAAGAAACGCCGCGTCTAACCCAAAACACTTTTACACTGCTATGGCTCGTTATACAGGACCTCGCACACGCATCAGCCGCCGGTTTGGAATCCCGATGTTCGGGCCGGACAAATATCTGGAACGGCGCAATTATGGCCCCGGCGTCCACGGCCCAAAATCGCGCCGCAAACACACCGACTACGGCCTGGGACTGATCGAAAAGCAAAAGCTCCGTTACTTTTATGGTCTGATGGAGCGGCAGTTTCGTGGCGTGTATGAGCGCGCCCTCAAGCGGCGCGGCGTCACGGGCGAGCAAATGCTTCAAATTCTTGAAACACGTCTTGACAACGTGGTTTATCACCTGGGCTTTGCCATCACGCGGTCGGCCGCGCGCCAGATGGTCAATCACGGCCATGTCAAGGTCAACGGTCGCAAGGTAAACGTCCCGTCTTACTGCCTCAAAGTAAACGATGTCGTCGAGGTCCGGGAATCCAACGTTTCCCGGCAATTGGCCACCAAGAACCTCGAATTGGCCACCAGCAAGGTTGTGCCCGATTGGATGACGCTCAATAAGGATGCCTTCAAAGGGACCGTCCTGCGCATTCCCACTCGTGCCGAAATCCAGCCCATCGCCAATGAACAGGCTGTTGTTGAATTTTATTCCCGCTAATGAGTAAACCGTCCCGCTTCGGCGGGACATGACAATTATACGGGCCGCGCCGGCAGCGGGAATAAAAAACCGGCGCGGTCAGATTAAAATTGTTGAAAGGAAAATATGCCAGTTCGTCTAGGACGTTTCGAAATGCCCAAGCGGTTGATCAAAGAAGACAGCACCGCCACGGAAACTTACGCTAAATTCGTCGCCGAACCCTTTGAAACAGGGTACGGCCATACGGTCGGAAACTCCATCCGCCGGGTCCTCCTCTCCTCGTTGGAAGGGGCCGCCATCACGTCCATCAAAGTCGATGGGGCGATGCACGAGTTTGCCACTATTGACGGGGTCGTCGAGGACGTCACCGACATCGTCTTGAATCTCAAGAAGGTCCTCTTCCGCGCCCATGCGCGCGAGCCGCAGACCCTCCTGCTTTCGGTAAACAAGGAGGGGGAAGTCACGGCCGGCGACATCGAACTCAATCAGAATCTGGAGCTCGTCAACCCCAAACAGCACATCTGCATTCTTGACAAGAAGAAAAAATTCGAAATGGAGCTGGAAGTCAAGGTCGGGCGCGGCTTCTGTCCCGGCGACGAAAACAAGAAGATCGACCAGGCCATCGGCGTCATCGCCATCGATTCTCTTTTTTCACCGGTCACGCGGGTCCGGTACGCCGTGGAAAATGCGCGCGTGGGCCAGCGGACCGATTACGACCGGCTGCTGCTGGAAATCTGGACCGACGGCCGCATTTCCCCGGACGACGCCCTGACCCAGGCCTCGGCCATCCTGCAGCATCACCTTGACGTGTTCGTCGGCTATGACAAGAACGCGGTGGAATTCGAGGAAACGGAAGCCAAGCAGGACGACGAGAAGGCCAAGATGAAGAAGTTGCTCAACATGAGCGTCAACGAAATCGAATTGAGCGTGCGCGCGGCCAACTGTCTTAACAACGCCAACATCACGACGGTCGGCCAGTTGGCCATGAAGACCGAGGCCGAAATGCTCAAGTACCGCAATTTCGGCAAGAAGTCCCTCAACGAAATTAAAGAGAAACTCGCCAGCCTTGCGCTGTCCCTTGGGATGAATATCGACCCGGCTTTGCTGGAAGCGCCCAAGGAAGAGAACAAGCTGGAATAATCCACTTCTATGCGCCATCTCAAACGCACCGCCAAATTGGGCCGCACCGGCCAGCACCGCAATCGTATGCTGGCCAGCCTGGTTTGCAGCCTCATCAAACATCGCCGCGTCAAGACGACTTTGGCCAAGGCCAAGGCCGCCCGCTCCGTTGTCGAAAAAATGATCACCCTCGGCAAGGCCGGAACTTTGCATGACCGTCGCCTGGCTTCGGCCCGGCTGCACCAGGACGAGGACGCCGTGAAAATCCTGTTCAACGAAATCGCGCCGACGCAAAAAGAGCGCCGCGGCGGCTACACACGCATCGTCCGCCTTGGCCAGCGCCAGGGCGACGCGGCGCAGACGGCGATCCTGGAATTCGTCGATGTGCCCGTCGCCGAGACGCCCGTCGAACCGGCCAAGTCTGCCGAATCCGAGTCGGCAGCCAAACCGGAAACTGAATCCAAGGCGGAGGAGAAGAAGGAAGCCGCCGCCCCGGCCTGATCCGCGATTGCGCGGTGGAAACCGGGGAGTATTATGCCTTCTCCCGATTCAACCCTTGATTCCGGCTTCTGAAGGCGCGGGATCTTTGGAGTCGGACGACACAGGGGTCAGGAGTCGGCGGAGATCGGCAACCGTCACCGGCTTTACCAAATAATCAGCCGCCCCGAGTTGTGAAGCCCTGTCCTTGTCTTCCTGCTGAACGGACCCGCTGACGACGACGACCGGCACCTTGGAGCTGAAGGTTTGCTTTTGCAGCCACTTGAGCACATCGAATCCATTGACCATCGGCATTTTCAAGTCCAGCAAAACTATCCGCGGCAGCGAATCGGACCCCGCCGCGGCGCGAAGATATTCGATGGCCTCGGCGCCATTTGGCACGTGGTGAACGCCAAAGGCCGTTCCGGATTTTTCAAACGTTCGAATAAAGAGAAACGCGTCGTCCTCTGAATCCTCGACGAGGAGTAAATTCTGCTTTTGCATGTCGCCCATTATTGCTTGTTTTTTCCAACCCTTTATCTCGTTGCAAGATTCAACGGGTGCCAAGTTTGACTGGAAAACGGCCCAATGTCAATCGCTCTCTGGGAAAGTTTGACGTGCTGCCGTGTCATCGGCACCCTGTTCCATTGCCGAAATGAGAACGCATCATCCAGCGGCGTTGTCGCTTATGCTGGCAGTCGCCGCCGCGGTGGACGCGCGCGTCCCTCCGGCTTGCGCCGGCCCGCCCGCGTTCTTTTCCTCCGGCCGCGAAAGCCCGAAGTCGCAGGTTCTCAACGCCGCTTCCTTTAAGCATTTTATCGATGGGTTCAATCAATGCGACATCGAACGGTTCCCGCTCTTCGTCTCCGACGCCGATGCGTGGGACTTCCTGAAGGATAACATCCCGCTTTTTGATTGCCCGGATGAGGACATCGCCGAAATTTATTACTTCCGCTGGTGGACGTATCGCAAGCATATCAAGGAAACCCCGGCGGGCTTCATCATCACTGAATTCCTTCCCCCGGTCGGGTGGGCCGGAGAGTACAATTCCATCGATTGCGCCGCGGGGCATCACTTTCACGAGGGCCGCTGGCTGGCGGACCCGAGATATCTGGATGACTACTCGATTTTCTGGTTTCGCAAGGGCGGGGAGCCGCGCCGCTACAGTTTCTGGGCGGCGGAATCCTTGTGGGCGCGTTATCTGGTCACCGGCGACGACGGGTTGATTAAGGAATTGCTGCCGGACCTGATCTCAAATTACGAGGCCTGGGAGCGCGACCACCGCGATACCAACGGGCTGTTCTGGCAGACCGACGATCGTGACGGCATGGAGATGTCCATTGGGGGAAACGGCTGCCGGCCCACGATCAACAGCTACATGTACGGTGACGCTATGGCCATCGCGAACATCGCCGCGCTGTCCGGCCAAAAGGAAGTTGCGGAAAACTTCAGGTCCAGGGCGGCCGAAATCAAGCTCCTGGTACAGGAGAAGTTATGGGACCCGGCGAAAAAATTCTTTAAGGTATTGCCCCGGGGCCGCGATGCCCGCTTGTGTGACGCGCGGGAAGAGTTGGGCTACACGCCGTGGTATTTCAACCTCCCGGATGCCGACAAGGCGGCTGCATGGAGCCAGCTCATGGATACAAACGGTTTCTGCGCGCCTTTTGGACCGACGACGGCCGAGCGGCGGAGTCCCGGGTTCCGGATTTCCTACCAGGGGCACGAGTGCCAGTGGAATGGCCCCAGTTGGCCCTTTGCCACATCCGTCACTCTGACGGCCCTGGCCAACTTGCTTGACAACTATGAGCAAAGCACGGTTTCGCGCCAGGACTATTTCGATCTTTTGAAAACCTATGCCAAATCGCAACATCTGCGCCTTGATGACGGCCGCGTTGTGCCATGGATTGATGAGGACCTCAACCCAACCAACGGGGACTGGATTGCCCGCACCCTCCTGAAGCGGCGCGGGTCCGAAATTCCGGAACGGGGCAAGGACTACAATCACTCGACCTATTGCGACCTGGTCATCAGCGGCCTGGTGGGTCTGCGGTCCCGGGCCGACGGCATCGTTGAAGTCAATCCCCTTGCGCCGTCAACGTGGGATTACTTCTGTCTCGACCAGGTTCGATACCATGGCCGCTGGCTAACCATTCTCTGGGACAGGACCGGCGAACATTACAAGAAGGGCAGGGGACTGGGTCTGTTTGCCGACGGAACGGAGATCGCCGCCGCCGATACACTTTCACGGCTGGCTGTCGCGCTTCCGGGCTCTGAGACGGTGGCGGCGAATACCGCTGCGACCTCTGCGTGGGAGAAGTATTCCGGCAACCCCGTCATGGGAGGAAAATATGGGACCTGCTTTGACGTTTCAGTGCTGAAGGAGGCCAATTCGTATCGAATGTGGGTTTCGTGGCGGCCCAAACAGAGTGTCGCCCTGGCGGAGAGCAAGGACGGCATTCACTGGAGCCAGCCGCCCCAAATCGTTCTTGGCCCGCGCCCGGAAACGGGTTGGGAGGACGATATCAACCGTCCCGTGGTGATCAAACGCAACGACGGCTATCACATGTGGTACACGGGACAGGCCGAGGGGCGCTCGCAGATTGGTTACGCCACCAGCCCGGACGGCGTCAATTGGCGGCGCATGAGCGCGCACCCGGTGGTCTCGCCGGATCAACCGTGGGAAAAGGTGGCTGTCATGTGCCCGGACGTCATCTGGGACGCCACGGCGAAAATTTTCCGGATGTGGTACTCCGGCGGTGAACAATATGAACCCGATGCGATTGGTTATGCGACCAGTTCGGATGGGATGAATTGGATCAAGCATCCCGGCAATCCCATCTTCAAGTCCGATCCCGGCGCCCAATGGGAACACTACAAAGTCACCGCCTGCCAGATAGTCGAGGATGAAGGCTGGTACCTGATGTTTTACATTGGATTTCGCGACGTGGACCACGCGCAAATCGGCCTCGCGAGATCTAGGGACGGCATCGGCAACTGGCTGCGCAATCCCGGAAATCCGATCGTACGCCCGGACCCGGGGGCATGGGATCACGACGCCTGCTACAAGCCTTACGCCATTTATGACGGGACCACGTGGCTGTTGTGGTATAACGGCCGGCACGGGAGTTTGGAACAGATCGGCGTGGCCCTTCACAACGGGCACGACCTCGGATTTCCTCCCTAAACAGCCCGTACCGCCGGGTCCTTGGCGCCGTCCAATTGTCCTTACATTTTTCCGGTTGACAACCGGCGCCAACTGTCATAGTGTTGCGTAACAGTGGACAGATTATGATCTTTCAAGTCGATTTTCAGGCGGGCAAACCGGTTTATCTGCAGTTGGCTGATCAAATCCGTTACGCAGCCGCTTCGGGGCGCCTCCGTCCCGGCGATCCGCTTCCTTCCCTCAGGCCGTTGGCGGAGGAATTGCGGATCAATCGCAATACCATCGCCAAAGCCTACGCGGAGTTGGAGGCCCAGGGGCTGATCGAAACCCTTCCGGGAAAAGGCTGTTTTCTTACGAGCAACCATTCCGCGCTGACCCAGCAAACTCGCCAACGTCTCCTGCAGACCGAGATCGACGAAGCGGTCGTCATGGCGCATCACCTCCGCGTGGACCGTGACAAGTTCCTGGCCCTGGTCCGGGAGCGGCTCGATTACTTCGAGAGCAAAGCGTCCGCTGCCGGGGACGGCAAATGAAAAGGCATCACGTATGAAAATGGAAACGCCAGTCATCGAAATCAAGGACCTGAGCCGCCGCTACGGACATCGGGACGCCGTCAACGGCCTGAACATCACCGTGCAGCCGGGGTGCTGTTACGGATTCTTCGGGCGCAACGGCGCCGGAAAGACGACGACCATCAAATGTCTGCTCAATTTATTGCAACCCACGTCGGGCGCCGTGCGGGTGTTCGGCCTCGACCCGCAACGGGAGGAAGTGGCGGTCAAATCGCGATTGTCGTATGTGCCCGACAACGTCGCCTTCTACCCATGGATGACCGTCGATGAGACGCTGCGATTCATCGCCGCGTTTCGGCCGCGGTGGAATCGCGAGACGGAGGCGGACTTGCTGAAACGCTTCCAACTGGACCCCAACCAGAAGACCAGCCATCTCTCCAAGGGGCAACGAACGCAACTGGCGTTGATCGGGGCGGTTTGTCCCGAACCGGATTTGCTGGTGTTGGACGAACCGACTTCGGGGCTGGACCCGATCGTTCGGCGAGAGTTCATTCAGACGGTCATCGGCGCGTATCACGCCGGGGATCCCGAACATCGCACCGTCTTTGTCTCGACGCACCTGATCAGCGAATTCGAGGGGTTGATCGACAAGTTCACCATCATCGAGCACGGACGCGAACTTCTGACCTTGCCGGCGGACGAAGCGCGGGACCGATTTCAGAAGATCCGGGTCAGCTTCCTGCAACCGCCGATCGGTCTGGATTTGACGGGCGCGCTGAACGTGCGCCAATCCGGGCTGGACATGGAGATTCTGGCTGACGGAAACCGCGATCGTTTGCTGGAAGAATTGCGGGCCTGCCATCCGGAGGAATTGCGGTGCGATTCGCTGAGCCTGGAGGAGATATTCGTGGCCGCGGGAACGCTGGCCACTGTCAAGAAATGAATACGCTGCTCAGGAAAGAAATCCGGATGCTGCTGCCGGTGTTTGCCGCGGCGCTGGTGCTTGCCATCGTGCCCGTCTGGCTCCTGCCCGTCGATCGGCTCAACCCGGGGGCCATTCCCAGTCTCTTGTTTTTCTTCGGAGTCATGATGATCGCGCTGTCCTCATTCGGACGCGAGGTGGGCCTCAAGACAATTCCCTTTATCCTGGCTCAACCATTGGAGCGCGCCCGCATTTGGCGCACCAAAATCGCGGTGCTGGCCGTTTTTTTAGCCGTGGCGTTCGCCGCATGGTGGTACTCAACCGGCCTGCGGTCCATCCTCCACCCGGAATTGCGGAGGATGCCGGAACTGCTGGCCTTTTCCGGGGTGAGCGTCGCCACGTATGCGGCAGGCGGCGTGTGGATGACGCTGCTGTTACGCCAGATCATCGCGGCGTTCTGGCTGGCCATCCTGATTCCGGGGGGGATAGGGATAGCTATGGAGGCGATGGGCGCCACGGACCGGGTGGTCTTGATTGCTTTGGGCTTCTATTCAGCGGCCGCATTTTTCCTGGCTCGACGGCAATTCCTTCACTTTCAGGACACGGCGTGGACCGGTGGAAACGTTACATTTGCCCGCAGACGGGCTATTGCGACGGTCGCTCTCCGTCGGGAACGCGGACCATGGCGGGCGCTGCTGCGCAAAGAACTGGCGCTGCACGAAGTCACGCTGGCGGGAATGGCCGCGCTATTCGTTTTGCATTTGGGAGTTATGGCGTTGCGCAAAGTAGGCATCCACAACTTCGGCCAGATGACGCGTCTTGCGCTGGAGTCATTCAGCCTGTTTTGGGTAGTTGTTCCGTTGGTCGCCGGCAGCCAAAGCGTCGCGGAGGAACGCCAGATTGGAACGCTCGACGGCGCGCTCTGCCTACCGATTTCGCGGCGCGCGCAATTTGCAATCAAATTGGTCTTTGTGCTTGTCCTGGGCGGCCTGGTGAGCGCGACGCTGATGCGCGTGGCGGAGGGAATTGGCAGCGTGATCGGCGCCGGAACGGGCAACGTGGTGGGAGACGCGTTTGAATACGGTCACATGGTTACGCTCTTTCTGTTGCTTTCGCTGTTCAGTTTCTATGCCTCGACTTTGACGCGCAGCGTGGTGCAGGCGCTGGCGGCGGGGGTTCTCGTAGCGGTTGTTTTTTGGAGACTTGCGGCAATCACGGATCGGCCGGTCCAATTTCCAGTCATTGGACGGCAATTGTGGCAGGCTATGGCTTATCCGGCGGTTACGTTGGCGATTATCTGCCTAGCCTATGGCAACTTCAAGTGGTTGCTCGAATCCGGGCGCCGCTGGCGTAGAAACGCCCTGGTATTGACGGCGGTTATCGTTTTTGCGTCCGGCGCGGCGGCGGCGGTTTACCATCGCGTCTGGGAATTGGCCATGCCGCTGGAAGGTGCGCACGGACCGGCAAGACTGCCCTTAGGAAAGCCGGTGACATTTCGCGCTCGTTGGGGCAACGCGGTTGCCGCGATTTTGCCGGATGGAAGGCTATGGCTGGATCGCGTGGTCTACGGCGGGAGGCCGACCGCAAGCGGAGGCTATTTTGCCCCCGGCTCCAATTGGGTGGATGTCGCGCTCCTGGCCGAGGAAACAGTCGCGATTCGATCCGACGGAACGCTATGGGTCTCCGAGAAACTGGGGTGGCGGGAAACATTGGCCCAATACGTGCAGGAATCCGGCTGGCAAAATGTGGCGCGGTTTTCTGCTTACTCGGTGGTTCTGCTGAAGAGGGACGGCACGCTTTGGAGTTTGGGACCAGACGCGTTTTCGCCCGACAGACTTGTCAAGAATCGGCGTGCAGGATTTTGGAGCGTCGGCACCAACATTTTTAAGGGCGACTATCCGGGGCTGCGCGCCGCCGCGCCGCGCCAGGCCGGGTCTGATCGGGACTGGGCGCGAATGATTGAGTGGAACGGCTTCATTTATGCCTGGAAGCGAGACGGTGACGCCTGGGCATGGCATCAACCGGAACCGAGGGAGGCCTGGACCAACCGCCGCCTGCCCGCCCTGGATCACCTTCAATTCCGCAGCGTCAGTCCCTCGGGATTGGCCATCTGGATTCGCGACGACGGAACCCTTTGGTGGCACAGAATGGTGGCGGTTGGGAATAAACGGGCCGGCCCGGAACTGGTTCAAATCGGCAAGGATTCTGATTGGATGGCGGTTGTGTCCGGGCCTGACCTGCTGGCTCTGAAAACCGACGGCTCGCAGTGGAAATGGAAGCCGCTTCCTTACGGAGAATCTATAAACTCGGTGCTTCAAGAGGCGCCGGACCGGCTGGGGAGGCACAACGATTGGGTCGGACTGGCGTATTGGATGGACCAATCGGTGGCCTTGGCGGCTGACGGCACAATTTGGGGGTGGCCGCGCCAGGACCGAAACTCCGGCGATTCGGACGCGTGGCTTGCGCCTTCGCGAAGGCCCGCCCGGATTGAAAACATACTTGACGCGCGCGAATAAACCGGCAGAATTCAACCGAGCATTAAAGCAAACAATGGTTTGGTTTAGGATGGCTATCGTGGAACACAGATCGAAGGTGGAGACTGCTGCCAATGCTCTGACTCTCGCCGGGCCAGGGCCTCTTACTCCCGGAGGGATTTGATCCACTCAGTCAGGACGAATACGGCATTTGTGTCAATTACATTGCGCGCCAGCGGCGGCATTTGGTGCGCGCCGAGTGTGTCGGCCCGCAGGCAAATCATTGAGAGGGCGGGGTCGCCCGGCGCGACGACGGCGGCCCCGGCGACGTTGAGGTCGGAGGCAAGGCGGCCCCGGAGAATTTGTTGTTGTGCCAGCGGCGTGTCGAAGCGCGCGTCCCAAAACGCCAGAATGCCGGCGCCCGGACGGTGGCATTGCGAGCAGTTGGAATCGAGGTAGGAACGGGCGCGGTCCTGGAGCGAAGCCGCGGCATTTGTCACGCTGGCCAGGGCGCTATAGCCGGAGATTGCGGCCTCATCCAGCGGCGGATCGAACATGCCGGCGTGGTTCCAGGCGCGCAGTTGGTTGTCCGCCACTCTCGATTCGGGATAATTGAACGGGCCATTGAGTTGGCGGGTCTTGACTCCGAGAACATAACCGGCGGCCGCCGTGTGGCATTGAAGGCATTCGATGCTGCTGGGATAGTGCCAGCGCTGGAGCCGGGTTCCTGTGGCCGTTTTAATGACGATGTCCTCGTCGCCGCCCTCCGTAAGCAATTCTGCGTCGCGATTGTCCTTGCGCCATTTGTAGGTGACGCCGTAAACGGCGCCGTTGGTGTCGCGCACAAGCAGGCGGGTTTCCAGGCGCCGCAACACTTTGGGGTTGGTGTCATCGACGGGCAGATCGAAATGTTTGACAAAGACGGTTCCATTGGGGAACGTCCATTCGCCCGTCGGCGCAAAATGGACGCGCGATTGCGCGGGCAGGGCGATCCAGCGGCGTTTGACCGCGCCATCGGACCAGAGGGGGGAATTGACCGTGTATGGAACAAGGGCGTCGGCGGGCATGAGCCTGGCGGTGTTTTTGAATGCGCCGGTTTGGGAGAGCAGCGGAGGGCAGGGGCGACTTGCGGGCGGCGAGCCGGAACGGCTCAGTTTGTAGATCAATCCGCCCACGCTGCTCATCTGGCAGATGAAAAGTTCGTTGTTCTGATCCAATCCAAAAGAGGACAACCCGGTGTAACTGGCGCCGGAATTTGGCCCGTTACCCTCCGGCAGGACGCAGAGCAAAATCTTGCCCGGCGGAAGGGTGGATTCATCCAGAGCCCAGATTTTTCTTTGCACGTTGTCTCCAAAAATGTATTTGCCGCCGAGGTCGCGGGCGAATTCCCGCCCGTGATAAACCTCGCCTCCGATGATCGCCTGGCCGTCGGCGTGGGTGTAATCCATAATCGGCCTCTTGTTGACACCCAGATAAGGGGGTTTGAGATCGCCATTGAGTCCTTCGATCATTGGCCATTGGAAATTCAGTCCCGGCGGATCGTTGGTTTCGATGACATCCAGCTCCTCGCGCGAAGCGTCCCCCACATCGGCCAGAAAGATTCGCAGACTCACCGGATCGCAGGACATGCGATGAACGTTGCGCAGGCCGATGGCGTAAAATTCCTCCAGGGAATCAGGACGTCCAACAAACGGGTTGTCGTTCGGAATAAAGTAGTTTCCGGTCGTCCCGGTGGCGGGACGGCGGCCAATCGGATGGCTGATGGAGCCGCCGCGCATATCGACATCCAACCTCCAGACACCCGAGAAGAGATTTTGATCGATCCGCTGGCAGTTGGCGGTGTCCTCGTCGTCGCCGTCAGTAACGTAGAGGAAACCGTTTCGCGGATGGAAGAACATGCCGCTGCCATTGTGCCAGATGCAGTTGCCGGGCTGGTCCACAAGCACCAGTTCGGAGCCGGGCAACGCGACGCCCGAAGCGTCGAGGGTGAACCGCGAGAGCCGGTCATGGTAAGCGCCCGTTTTGGACGTCGGGGGCCGCTGCGTGGGACTGCCCGTGACCGTTCCGGGTATGACCCAGGTGTAATACACGTACATGTAGTGATTGGTCGCAAACCCGGGATGAAACACCAGGTTGAGCAGGCCGGAATCATCCCAACCCTGGCACTGGTTGCTGATGTCAAGCACAAGTTGCCTCGTCGAGGCGTCGGGAGTGTCGTCGAAGGAATAGACACGGCCCTCGCGCTCCCACACAATCAGGCGATGCGTGCCCGGAATCGCAGCCAAACCCAGGGCGTTGGTGAAGAGCAGCCCCGGAAAGGCGGGAACTGCGGACCACCCTCCGGATACCAGCGGAACGGCTTCCGGCAGCCGTTCATTTAGCAGCGGGCCGGCCAGCGGGCGCGGAGCCAGACCGTAAGGCTGCGCGCAAGCTGCGTGGCCCATGCAGAGAACTACTGTCAATAATATCCTGGCCGCGATGGTCACAAGGGATTCGACATTGTTTTTCGTGGGGCGGTAGCCCCGCGTCTGCGCCGCCGCCGGCGTTAAATTAACTTTTGATACAATTGCGCCAGCGCGAGCTGGCTGAGTTGAGCCGAGGCTAGCACGATGACGATGGCAAACACAGGCGCGAAATCAATTTTGCCCGCCCGCAGCGGAATCCATTTTATCGGACGCAGAAGATTGCGCGCGGTGACATTGACGAAATTCCAAAGGGGCAAATCGCCCAGGTAAACGTAACTGTTCACCACGTGCAGCGTGAAAACGGCAACGAGAAAAAACTTGAGCACGAGATAGGCCGCCAGCCCGATCACCGCCCCCTGCGCCACAACGATCCACGGGGAATTCACGTCGGCGGGCACGATCCGCAATCTTGCCAGCAGCGGATGGAGCACGCACCAAACCAGCGCCATAAAGAGCAGCGGCAGCGCCACTTTTATCGCCCCAGGCCATCGGTCCAGCCAGCCCAGGTGCGCCCGGACCAGGGGCTGGGCCGGGTTGGCGTCGGCCGTTCGGGCGTGGACCCAGGAGAGCAGCAGCAGGCACAGATAGAAAAATCCGAGCGTCGCGCCGAAGCTAAAGAACGAGAATAAAAACATTCGCCCCAGCATGTCGCTGCGAAACCACACCGTCACTGGGCCGAGGGGGATGCGCGGGCTCCACGCAACTTGCGCGCCCAATTGCCAATAGACGACCGCCCGGGCCGCCAGCAGCGCGATCAGCCCCGCCAGGTAATACACTCGCGGCGTCGTTCGGCCCGCCGGCCGAATCGTCGATGCCAGGGAAGTTCCGGGCCGCGCGGTGGCCGCAAGCGGAAGCGCCCGCCAATTCAACCACACCAACAACCCTGCGACGTTCAAAATAAAATCAATCAGGCTCATTGCTCCGGGATTGAAAATCTTTGGTCCGGGTTTTTCAATTGAAATCGCGCCAATTCGCGTTTATCTTGCTAAGTTATGAATACCGAACCGGTTGTGACCATGACCGAAAATGCCGCAAATGAAATCCGCGCCAAACTGGCCGCAGATCCGGCGGGCTCGGCCAGGGGTCTGCGTTTGTATGTCGAAAAGGGGGGTTGTTCGGGCCTCCAATACGGCATGGTCATGGATGAAAAGCGGGCCGATGATTTCTCCTCGTCATTTTTTGGGGTCTCGGTTTTGGTGGACCCGTTCAGCGCGGATTACCTTCGCGGATCGGTCGTCGATTTTTCCGATGCTTTGACAGGCGGCGGCTTCAAGATCAGCAACCCGCAGGCGGCGCAAAGCTGTGGCTGCGGCAAATCCTTCGAACCGGGTGGCCCAGTCCAGTCCTGATCACATCTCCAAGGTTGCCAACTCGGTCTTCTGCCAATATTATTGCGGGGTCCGAATGGCGCGTTCGTCTATCAGTTAGGACACGGCCCTCTCAAGGCTGAAAGACGGGTGCGATTCCCGTACGCGCTACCATTCTGAACAATCTTAATACCAATGCTTTACGTCTCAAAAATAAGTTTTCATTTGACATTTTACGACAATTCTACGGCATCAAGGTTGAGTTGAGTTCGCGAGGACTTCCTCGAAATCGACGATTTCCTTGAGTTGCGCCAGAAACCAGCGGTCGATGCGTGTCAGTCGGAAAATCTCGTCGATGCTGAAACCCGCCCGCAATGCGTGGCGGATGAAGAAAATTCGCTCGGCGTTGGGCGAAATGAGTTTCTGGCTGATGATTTCGCGCGGCAAAATGTCGCGGTCCCCGTAAACCTCGGCGCCAATCCGCCACGGCCGGCCGTCGCCGCCCAAGCCGTGGCGCCCTATTTCCAGCGAACGAAGCGCCTTTTGCAAAGATTCCTTGAACGTCCGCCCGATCGCCATCGCCTCGCCGACGGATTTCATCTGCGTGTTCAGCGTAGGGTCGGCCTGGGGAAATTTTTCAAAGGCAAAACGCGGTATCTTGGTCACCACATAGTCGATGGTCGGTTCGAAACTGGCTGGCGTTTCGCGGGTGATGTCGTTCTTGATTTCATCGAGCAGGTAGCCGACGGCCAATTTGGCCGCGATCTTGGCGATCGGAAAACCAGTCGCCTTGGAAGCGAGCGCCGAGGAACGTGAAACGCGCGGATTCATTTCGATGATCACCATCCGGCCGTTGTCGGGGTTGACGGCGAATTGAATGTTCGATCCGCCGGTCTCCACTCCCACCGCCCGAATGACCGCGAAACTGGCGTCCCGCATAAGCTGGTATTCCTTGTCCGAGAGCGTCTGGATCGGGGCCACCGTGATCGAATCGCCGGTGTGGACTCCCATTGGATCAAAATTTTCGATCGAGCAGATGATGACGCAATTGTCGGCTTTGTCCCGCATCACTTCCATCTCAAATTCCTTCCAGCCCAGGAGCGATTCCTCGATGAGAATCTCCGCAACCGGGGAAAGCTCCACGCCGCGCCTGGCCATCACCTCGAATTCCTCCCGGTTGTAGGCGATCCCGCCGCCGGTGCCGCCCAGCGTGTAGGCGGGCCGGATGATTAGCGGAAAGCGGCCGATCCTTTCGGCCACGGCGCGGGACTCGTCGGCATTGTGCGCGGTGCCGCTGATGGGGACGTCCAGGCCGATGGACAGCATCAACTCCTTGAAAATCTGCCTGTCCTCCCCGCGTTCGATGGCGGCCGCGTTGGCGCCGATCATTTCCACCCCGTATTTGGCCAGGGCGCCGCGCTTGTTCAGCGCCATCGCCGTGTTGAGCGCCGTTTGTCCGCCAAGGGTCGGCAGCAGCACCAATTTTCCCTTGGCGCCGATGCGGCTCATTTCCTTGATTTCGCGCGCGATGATTTTCTCGACGCATTCAGGGGTAATCGGCTCGATATAGGTGCGATCGGCAAATTCCGGGTCGGTCATGATGGTCGCCGGATTGGAATTGACGAGGATGATGCGATAACCCTCCTCGCGCAGGGCTTTGCAGGCCTGGGTTCCCGAGTAATCAAATTCGCACGCCTGCCCGATGATGATCGGACCGGCTCCGATGATCAGGACCGAATGAATGTCAGTGCGCTTGGGCATAAATCGCGGGTCGAACGTTAACGGCAGGACGGGTATGGACGCAAACCCGAATGGTCAAATTTTCATCGGCGTCTGTGGCGGCGGCTGCCGGGGCTTGGAGCGCACTATTGAAACGCGCTCTCAGCGACGCGAAATGGCAATGGTGTGGCGGTCATTTTATCAGGCTGGGTAATCGTCGATTTTTCCGATGGGGGTAATTTAACCATTTGAGGAATCTCCGGGAGTTGAAGACTTCCTTCCAGGGTAACACCCCATAGGGCCGGCAAGGTTTTCGACCTATTGTGTAAACGAAATCTGCGACCATCGGACGATTGCAGGTTATGTTGAACCCATACAGTTATGATTGCATTATTGTTACCGCACATGTTTGCCGCCGCTGGTTACTCCCTGGTATATCTCCTCGGAGGCGGAGGCCTTTTCGGAGCCTTCGTGATCTTTATCGTGGCAAAAATGTTTGGCAAATAAGTCGGGCTTACAACAATTTCGCCTGCCGTCCGGCGGTCGATTGAAGACCCAGTTTCTTGTAGGTCAATTCGGTGGCCACACGGCCTTGGGCGGTGCGGTTGAGGTAGCCTTCCATGATCAGGAAAGGTTCATAGACTTCTTCCAGTGTGTCAGGCTCTTCTCCCACAGCCACGGCCAGAGAATTGAGACCGACCGGCCCGCCGGCAAATTTTACGACAATCGTTTCCAAAATCCGTTTGTCCATCTCGTCCAACCCATTTTCGTCGATCGCCAGCATCACCAGCGCCTGGTCGGCAACGGCAACGGTGATATGGCCGTCGCCTCGGACCTGCGCGTAATCCCGCACGCGGCGCAATAAATTGTTGGCGATGCGCGGCGTGCCTCGGCTGCGCCGGGCGATTTCCATCGCGCCTGGAACTTCGATGCCGATCGCCAACAAATTGGCCGACCGGGCTACAATCTGCTGAAGCTGCTCAGCTTTGTAATAATCGAGCCGCTCGCGAATCGGAAAACGGGTCAGGAGCGGGGCGGTCAGAAGACCGCTTCGGGTCGTTGCGCCCACCAGGGTGAAGCGCGGCAGGTTCAGGCGGACGCTGCGGGCGTTCGGCCCCTGGTCAATTATAATATCGAGCTTGAAGTCCTCCATCGCAGGGTAGAGATACTCCTCGATGGTTTTTTGCAGCCGGTGGATTTCGTCGATGAAAAGAACGTCGCCCTCCTCCAAATTGGTCAGAAGCCCCGCCAGATCGCCGGCCTTCTCGATAGTCGGGCCGCTGGTGCATTTGACGCCCACTCCCATGCTCCTGCCAATGATATGGGCCAGCGTCGTCTTGCCCAGGCCCGGCGGCCCGCTGAAAAGAATGTGATCGAGGGCTTCGCCGCGCTTTTTGGCCGCCTGCACCGCAATCTCCAGTCGTTCCTTGACATTGGCTTGGCCGACGAATTCGGAAAAAAGCGACGGCCGCAACGTCATTTCCAACGCGGCGTCTGGCTTGGCCAACACATCTGAGATGACTCGATCCGGCATCACAATTGAGAATGGGCAATGGAAAAGGCAGCGACAAGGGAAAACTTGAGCCGCGAAACGTTCTGCGGGTATGCTGGGTTGACTGTGATGGCATGACTTCCCTGGAACCCAAAAGGCCCGAACGCCCGGCGCGGCGGCTGTGGCTTCCGGAATTGTGCGCCGGCGCCGTTCTGGCTGCCCTGCTGGCATTTTTTTTGCGCGTGTCCTGGAGAAAATGGCCTGACCCGATTATTGACTCCGGGCCGCAATGGTACGCCGCCTGGAAAATATCCCAGGGTGCCGGGCTCTTCCAGGAACATCCGTGGAATTACGGGCCGCTCTCGGCTTACTTCAATGGTTTGCTGTTCAAAATCTTTGGGGCGAGCCTGAATGTCCTCTTTGCCGCCAATCTTCTAGTTTATGGGGCCATCGTGGGGCTGGCCTACGCCGCCTTCCGGCGCGCGTGGGGCCGGCTGGGGGCGTTTGCCGCCTGCGGCGTGTTCATTGCGGTGTTTTCGTTTTCCCACCTGACGTCCGTTGGCAATTACAATTACGCCTCCCCGTACTCACACGAGAGCACGCACGGAATGTTGTTGATGTTCGTGACGGTGTTCGTCGCCGCGTCGTGGGGCCAAAAAAAATCGCGGACTTTTGCTTTTTTGCTCGGGACGTCTGGCGGGATTGCGGCGGTTTTGAAGCCGGAATTCATGCTGGCCGCCGGCGCGCTGGGAGGGGGCGCGCTGGCGTTGCGACTGGTGCAACGCAAATCGGTTTCGGGCGCTGAATGCGCGTTGCTTGCGGCGGGCGTGGTATGGCCGACGCTGGCGTTTGCGCTTGGTTTTGCGCCGTACGTGCCTCTCGGCGCCTCGTTCGCCGAGGCCTGCAACGCCTGGTGGCGAGTGCTGTTCAAGCCCGTTGATGTGCCGGGATTCGCAGCGGGCCAGGAGATGATGGCCGGTTTCGATCGTCCGTGGCACAACGGCTGGCTGGAAATTGAGGCGGGCACATGCGCGCTTGTTGTCATGGCCGCGATCTGGGCCGCGGGCTGGTTCATCAATCGTCCCTCCAAAGGCCGAGTGGCGCTCGTCCTGGTTTTGGGCGCGCTCGCATTGTGTGTCCGGCTGGACGGCGGATGGTTTCGGGTCGGGCGATGCCTGCCGCTGCTGGCGGTGATGATTGTCGCATTGACTGGTGGCCGTCTGCTCTGGGAATGGGGCCAAAGCCGGAAGATCGAAGCCCGGGCGGCCATGCAATGGATGCTCGCCTTGCTTGGGGTGGCGATGCTGGCGCGGATGGCCCTTTTCGCGCGCGTTTACCATTTCGGGTTCTTCCAGGCGGCGCCGTCGGCGATGGTGATCGCCGCGGTTATGGCGGCCGAGATTCCGCGGTGGACGGGCAAGGGGAGGGCGGGGGCCCCGGTTTCGGCGGCGTGCGGTATTTTGGTGGTGACACTTGGCTGCGTTTCCATCGCCTCCAAGTCCATCGCCATCCAGGCCGAACAGACCCAGCCGGTGGGGTCGGAGGCGGATCGCTTTTACGCCTTCAACCAGGAGGTCGATACCATAGGGCCATTGGTCAACTGGGTGGTGAAACGCCTTGCCACAGCCCCGCCGGGAACGCTCCTTGTCCTGCCGGATGGTCTGTCAATTAATTTTTTGACCAAGCGCAGTTCCGAGATGCCCACCATGGGGGGGGCCACGCCGGACGAAGTGCGGCTGGAACAAGTGCGGCTATCGCCCCCGGATTATATCGTGCTCATCTCGCTGGATCTATCTGAGCGGGGCATCCGCCATTACGGCGCCCCCGGGAATCCCGGCTACCTGTTGTTGCAATGGATCGAAGAAAATTACGTCGTGGCGACGTCGTGGGGCGAGCCGTTTTCGGGGACCAACCTCAAGGGAGCCCGGATCCTTCGCCGGAAACTTTTATGAATTTTTTGCCGGGGGCGAAGTCTGAGGGAGTGGACGAAGGGTTTTTAAAATGACGATGCGAAAATACATCGCGGCCGGCGCTTTCACTCTCATCGAATTATTGGTGGTCATCGCCATCATCGCCATTCTGGCGGGGATGCTTTTGCCCGTCCTTGGAAAGGCCAAGGACGAATCGGTCAGAATCCGGTGCGTTGACAGCCTCAAGCAGCTCGGCCTGGCCATGCAGATGTACGGCGACGATAATAATTCGCTGCTGCCCATGCCGCATGGTTCGGTGCCGTGGGGCGCCGTCGATCCGCCCCCGTGGTCGCAGCCCCTGGCGGCTTATTACGAGAATACCAACATTCTTTGCTGCGCCGCGCTTTGCCAGTGCTTCGACAAGTCTCCCTACAATTATTTCATGGGCGCCCGCGCTCCCTACGTCCAGGCGGGCGGCTTGGCGAGCGTGTCCTTTAAAAGCATTCTCCTGCCGTCGGCTTATATTCTATCGGGCGATTGCAATTATCCGTTTGAACCCACGGACGCCGACCCGGACAATTACTCCCAGGACACATTGTTTGAATCCACGTACCTTCCTTCCCGTGTGCATAACAGGACGCTCAACGTCTTTTTCGCCGACGGACACGCGCGCAACTACCGCGCCTTCAGCACCAACGACATGACCTTTGCCTATGACCAGCCCGGCGTTCCCTGGGCCGAGGTGGCGGCCCAATAATTCCCCGCTTCCGGCTTGGTTTGGCGCCGTTTTTCTGTTATAGTCCCGGCTGTGACAGGCAATGATCTTTTTGCCACGGCGACGCCGGCTGGCAGCCAATCCGACGCCGCGAAGCAGGAAACAAAATCCTTTGCCGGCCAGCCGCTTGCCGCCCGCATGAGGCCCGGAAACCTCGATGAATTCGCCGGGCAAAAACACATTCTCGGGCCGGGACAATTGCTTCGCCGCGCGATCGAAGCGGACCGCATTCAGTCGCTCATTTTTTACGGGCCGCCTGGAACGGGCAAGACCTCCCTGGCGCAAATCATCGCCCGCCAGACCCGCTCGAAATTCGAGCGCCTCAGCGGCGTGGAATCCAACGTGGCGGACATGCGCCGCGTCCTGGCCGCAGCGGGGAATCGCCTGGAAAATACAGGGCAATCCACCATTCTTTTCATCGACGAAATCCACCGTTTCAACAAGGGGCAACAGGACATCCTCCTGCCGGACGTCGAGAGTGGCGTCGTGAAGTTGATCGGCGCCACGACCCACAATCCGTTCTTTTTTGTCAACTCGCCGCTGGTTTCCCGCTCGCAAATTTTCGAGTTGCAGCCGTTGACTGAGGAGGACCTCCTTGAATTGCTGCGCCGCGCTTTGGCCGATCCGGAGCGCGGCCTGGGCCATGTCAAAATCAGGGCCGACGAAGACGCGTTGCGCCACTTGGCAAGGGTCGCCGATGGTGATGCTCGCAAAGCCCTCAACTCGCTCGAAATTGCGGCCCTGACGACTGTCCCGGACGGCGCCGGCGTCATTGTCATCGACCTTTCCGCCGCCGAACAATGCATCCAGAAGAAGGCTGTTGTTTATGATGCGGACGGCGACGCCCATTACGACACGATTTCCGCCTTCATCAAGTCGATGCGCGGCGGCGATGTCGATGCCGCCTTGTATTGGCTGGCCAAGATGATTCACGCCGGGGAAGACCCGCGATTCATCACGCGCCGGATTCTCATTTGCGCGGCGGAGGACGTCGGGCTGGCCGATCCGATGGCTTTGGTGCTTGCGGGGGCGGCGCATCAAGCCGCGGAATTTGTGGGGTGGCCCGAAGCGCGCATCCCCATCGCCGAGGCCACCATCTACATCGCCACAGCCAGCAAGAGCAACAGTGCCATCGTCGCCATCGACGCGGCGCTGGCCGACGTCCGTTCCGGGCGCACGCTGGCCGTTCCGCAGAGTTTGCGCGGCGCCAATTATTCCGGGGCGCAACGGCTGGGACACGGGGAAGGCTATCAATATGCGCACAATTTTCCCGGGCATTTCGTGGCGCAGGATTACCTTGGCGCGGCCCGGCGATATTACGAGCCGACCGATCAGGGTTCGGAAAAGAAGATCAAGGAACGCCTGGAAAAATGGCGTCAACAAATTGAGGCGTTGCGAAACCAGCCGCCGCGCGATCCGCCCAAATGAGTTCCGAAGGCTCCCGTTCAAAAGCCGAATTGCGCCGCCAATTGCGTCTCATCCTGAAGAACCAGCCCGGGGCCGCAAGGAGGGAAGGCTCCGCCGAAGCCGGGGCGCGCTTGCGCCGCCAGGCGCTTTGGAAGGAGGCGCGGTCGGTTCTCTTTTATTCATCCATTCCCGGGGAGCTCGATTTGTCCGCGTTGATTGAATCGGCCCTGGAAGCCGGGAAGACGGTCCTGTTGCCTCGTTTTTCAACCGAAACGGGAACCTACGAAGCAGTTCGGGTCTCTCACCTCAAAGGCGATTGCGCGCCCGGAAAATTTGGGATTGCGGAACCTGGCCCGCATTGCGCCCCTTATCCATTAAAGTCGCTGGACTTGGCGCTGGCGCCGGGGTTAGGATTTGATCTGGCAGGGCGCCGGTTGGGGCGCGGCCGCGGGTTCTATGATCGTCTGCTCGCCCAATTTGCCGCGGCCAAATGCGGGGTCGCCTTCGACCAGCAGATCGTGGCGGAGATTCCGGCGGAGCCGCACGATATTCGTATGAATTTTATTTTGACGCCAACACGCTGGCTGGAAATTTCCAAGTAATTGCCGTTTCAGTGCACCAATGAATTCTAACATTTACGCGGGCGTAGTCGTCTTCATGATCGGCACTCTTTTCGGCGCCCTCCTCTGGCGCTGGCGCGATAAGAGCATTCGCGCCGGACTGGAAAACGAGAAGGGTCAGGTCCTCGATGCGGCCCGGCTCCAGGCCGAATCCATCACGCGCGATGCCCGCCTTTCCGCCAATGAAGAGGCCCTCAAGGTCCGCGCCGAAACCGAACAGGTTGTCGTCTCGCGCCACAAGGAAATCGCCGTCATCGAGCAGCGCCTGACGACGCGCGAGGAATTGGTCAACGGCCAGTTGGAACGCCTGGTCAAGGAGGAAACGATGCTCCGCGCGGACAGGGAGGCCCTGGCCCGAAAATCGGGCGAAATCGAGGAACAGCGGCAGCAGGCGGCCCGGTTGGTCGAGCAACGGCGCGTCGAACTGGCCGCCGTCTCCAAATTGAGCGAGCAGGAGGTCCGCGCCGCCTTTCTCAAACAAGTCGAGCAGGAAAGCATGGGTGACGCCGTCCAGCTTTCCCAACACGTTTTGGAGGAGGCCAAGGTTTGCGCCGAGGAAAAGGCGCGCAAGATCATCACCCTGGCCATCCAACGTTACGCGGGCCATCACAGTTTTGAGACCTCCACCGCCACTGTCAATATAAAAGGCGAGGAGATGAAGGGCCGCATTATCGGACGGGAGGGCCGCAATATCCGGGCCTTTGAGGCCGCCACGGGCGTGACTGTCCTTATTGATGACACCCCCGGGGCCGTGGTCCTCTCCGGATTCGATCCGGTGCGCCGCGAAGTTGCCCGCGAAGCGATGGAAAGGTTGATTCTTGACGGGCGCATCCATCCCGCGCGAATCGAGGAGGTGGTCGCGAAGGTTTCGCAGGAGATGGACCAGTTCATCGAGCGCGCGGGCGAGGAAGCCATCGTGAAACTTGGCGTGGCGCCGATGCACATCGAATTGATCAGGCTACTGGGCAGGCTCCATTTCCGCCACAGTTTCGCCCAAAACATCCTCCAGCACTCCGTCGAAGTGGCCCAATTGATGGCGATACTTGCTTCGGAGTTGCGTATTGACGTCGTTACCGCCAAACGAGCGGGCCTTCTGCATGACATCGGCAAGGCGGTCAACCACGAGGTCGAAGGCTCTCACGCGATCGTCGGCGCCGAAATCGTCAAACGTTACGGCGAATCCGATGAGGTCGTCAATGCCGTGGCCTCTCATCACGGGGAGGTGCCGCATACCGGCGTTTTTGGAATCCTGGTCAGCGCCGCCGACGCCATCAGCGCATCGCGCCCGGGAGCGCGCTCCGAGACTGTGACGACCTACATCAAGCGTGTCGAAGACCTTGAACGGATCGGCACGTCCTTTCCCGGCGTCGAGAAATGTTTTGCGCTCCAGGCCGGCCGGGAGTTGCGTGTCCTGGTGCAGCCCGCCGTCATCAGCGACGAACAGGCCTACCTCCTGGCGCGCAATATCTCGCGAAAAATTGAGGAGGAATTGCAGTACCCGGGCCAGATCCGTGTGACGATCGTGCGGGAGACCCGCTGCATCGAATTCGCCAAATAACCCCAGGCGTTCAGCGGCCTTGATTGATGCTCGAAGGCAGAGGCCCCTCCCAGTCCTGCGGTGTGTTCCACGGCAATGAAGAAACATTGTCCGAGTTATCCGTGGCGCAGCCAGCCGCAAGCGCCAGGAAAAGGGCGCATAGTGATAGGCGCAAGATTTTCATCAGTAGAGTACTTCGTCACCTTCCATGATTTCGCCCCGCTGCCAATCCGGCAGAATGTTGGCTATGCAACGGTCCTTCTCGACGCTGGCGATGCGGACTTTGCCCAGCAGCCGGCCGCCCCGGTTTACCATCATTTCGCCGCGTTCCAGCACGCCCTGGTCCTTGCCGATGTCGAGGACCACAAAATCAAACTTGGGATCCACGGCGACGACTTTGCCCTTCAACCCGGCCGGCAAAATGACCGGACCGCTGTCCCCAAAGAATCTGTTCCACCGCTCGTTTAGCTCGAGGACCTTGTCGTTGAGGATTTTGTTTTCGGCGATGTAGGTATCGCGCGCTTTCACCGCCTTGGCCAGGTCTTCGATCATGGCGGTGATCTGAGGGGGCTTGAGTCCGCCCGGGATCAGGTGCCATTGTTCCAGTTCCTGCTGCGCTGTGTCGCGATCGGCGCGGGTCTTGTCAAGTTCGGCCGTCAAATCGGTGTTCTTCTTATCCAGATCGGCCACCTTGGCGTTGGCATCGTCAAGTTGACTTTTCGTTGTGGCCAATTCCCTCTTGGTGGTGTCCAACTCCGCCTTGGTCTTCTTGAGATTCGCTTCAGCGGTCAGGCGCGTCTTGTGTTCGGAATCGAACTGGCTGTGCCACTGGTCACGGGCGGCCCGTGTGGTGACTATAATATCTTGAACTTTGACGAAGCTCAGCACGCCGGCTGCCAGCCCGCCGACAATCGCGATAATCAGGCAAATTCGAAGCAACATTCGAGTAAATCCTCTTAAACTTTAAAACAGGATACGGGAATCCCCGAACGATGTCAACGCCCTCCTTTGTCCCCCGTTCCC
>DATKFW010000148.1:0-3140 GCA_035511075.1 Vulcanimicrobiaceae bacterium | reverse complement strand
TTACTAAAGTTATTTATGAAAAACACATTGACAGTCTAATAAAACATCCTATAATCGCGGCCTTAGCCAAGGATTTGAACACAATTTGTGGCAGGCGCAGGTAACCGCTTTTGAGAACGACGAATAAATGAACTCGAAATTTCATTTTAGGGGACAGATGGCACCAATCTGTTTGCTGGCTCTAAGCTGCGTCTCGGGTCACGGACAACCCACGGTGAGGGCAAACCCGGCAAACGTTGGTGGTTATATGTGCGTCCAAAATGCGAAGGAACGGCTGTATGAAAAATTACCATAATTGCAGAAATCCCATAAAACTCACTATTGGCAGTGTCCATCGCGGAACTGAGTCGCTGGCGACTTGGGCGTTCGCGGCGGCCATCGGTGCTTTATTCACGGCAATGCCTGCCTCGGCAGACAACCAGATTGTCTCAGGCAGTGTGCCTGCCGTTGTTGCGAACCTCCAGCCGATTGGCCAGCTTGACGGTGGGCAGGAACTGCGTTTTTCGTTCGGACTGCCTCTCCGCAACCAGGAGGGCCTCGAAGCACTGATTCAGCAACTCTACGACCCAGGCAGCACCAATTTTCATCAATACCTCACACCCGCGCAGTTCACGGCAAATTTTGGTCCGACCGAGCAGGATTATCAGGCGGTCGTGGCTTTCGCCCAGGCGAATAACTTGACGGTGACCTACGAGCATTCCAATCGCGTGATACTGGACGTCACCGGAACGGTGGCGGATATCGAAAGCGCCTTGCACGTGAATATGTTTGTTTATCAGCATCCGACGGAAGCGCGCACGTTCTACGCACCGGACGTTGAACCTTCGCTTGACCTTACGGTGCCCATCCAGGGGATTGAGGGGCTGAATAATTACGCTTTGCCCCAGCCGAATTGCACAGCAACGCCATTGGGCAGCGCGGGAAACGCAGTGAATGGATCGGGACAACCCGCCGGGCTGGTGGAATCTGGTGGTGACACGAATAACGCTTTGGCTCAGCCGAATTCCATCGCAACTTCGTTGGGCAATGCGGGAAATGCAATGCCGGATGCATTTGATGGTTCAGGACCGGGAGGCACCTACTGGGGCTATGATTTTCGAGACGCATATTTACCCGGCGTCACACTCAAAGGATCCAACCAACTCGTTGGTTTAGTGGAATTTGACGGTTACACGACGAGCAACATTATTTATTACGAGACCTTTCGAAGTCCTCCTTTGCCGAATGTGCTGCTTACCAACGTCTTGTTGGATGGTTTTAACGGCCACCCTTCGGGAACCATTGACTCCCTTGAGGTGACGCTTGATATTGATATGGCGATCTCGATGGCGCCGTTTTTATCCGAAGTCATTGTTTATGAGGCTCCGGCGGGCGGCTGGCACGATCTCCTTAGTCGCATGGCTGACGATAACCTGGCCACGCAACTTTCTTGTTCGTGGTATTTGCCGGATGTCTATGCCGACCCCGTTGCCGAGGGAATCTTCGAGCAGATGGCGGCGCAGGGACAATCGTTCTTCTGTTCATCCGGCGATTTTGACGCCCATCCTCCGGGAACAGGGTTTTACTTTCCGGAAGACTCTCCACATATCACCTTGGTAGGGGGGACAACGTTGACAACAAGCGGTCCCGGCGGCTCTTGGGTCACCGAAGCGGTTTGGAACTGGAACTACGCCGCAGGATGTAGTAACGTGGCCAATATGGGCAGTGACGGCGGGATCAGCACAAGTTACGCGATTCCGTCCTGGCAAACCGGAGTCAGCATGTCCGGCAACCAGGGATCCACAACAATGCGAAATGTGCCCGATGTCGCTCTGACGGCCGATGAGGTTTTTGTGTACACGAACGGCGTAAACAATTGTGTGGCCGGCACCAGTTGCGCGGCGCCGTTGTGGGCGGGATTTACCGCGCTGGTGAATGAGGAGGCGGCAATCAACGGCAAGCCACCGGTTGGTTTCCTTAATCCCGCCCTCTATGCGATCGGTGAGGGATCGGGGTATTCATCGGACTTCCATGACATCACCACAGGCTACAACACGAGTTCCGGAAGTCCGACCCATTTTTATGCGGTAACCGGCTTCGACCTCTGCACCGGGTGGGGAACTCCCGCGGGGCAAAGTCTGATCAACGATTTGTCGTCGGCGGGCTCCTGTCTGTTTACGAATGCGGGCAATCTGAACACGGCGCGCAGGTTCCAGACGGCGGTTCTGCTGCCCGACGGGCTTGTGCTCGCCGCGGGCGGCTACGGCTCGACTTATCTGGCCAGCGCGGAAATCTACAATCCCGCCAGTGGCGAATGGACGAATACGCGTTCGATGAGTATTGCGGTGACTCAACAAAAGGGGCTGCTGCTCCCGAACGGGCTTGTCCTGGTCGCAGGCGGCCAAAGCTCATCTCCCCTGAGCGTTACCAATTCGCAACTGTTCTATCCGGAATCGGCGACGTGGACGAATACCGGGCCGCTGAATACAGCGCGTGAATATCACACGTTGACTTTGTTGCCCAATGGGTTGGTGCTGGCGGCCGCGGGCGCCGATCTAAACGGGGAGGGCACCCAGCTTTCCACCGCGGAGTTGTTCGATCCCGAGACGGGGACATGGACGAATACCGGTTCGCTGAGTGTAGCCTGCCAGAACCACACAGCGACAGTGCTGCCCAGCGGGTTGGTCCTGGTCGCCGGCGGCCTCGATGGTGGCACAGCGCTTACCAACGCCGAATTGTACAATCCGGAAACAGGGATATGGACAAATACCGGTCCACTCAATACGGCGCGGGGCACCCATACGGCAACGCTCCTCCCCAATGGACTGGTTCTCGTTGCCGGCGGGGAGAACACGTCCGGCAATGCAATTACCAATGCTGAGCTTTACAATCCCGCGACCGGAACATGGACCATGACAGGCTCAATGAACGTCGCGCGGATCAATCACACAGCGACGCTTCTGCCAGATGGATTGGTGCTGGTTGACGGTGGTGACAATGGTGGCGAGGGGATCTCCGACGCGGAACTTTATGATCCAGGCACAGGGACATGGACGACAACGTGCTCGCTGAACGCCGCGCGATGGGGGCAGTCGGCGACATTGCTGCCGGACGGGTCGGTGCTAACGGCAGGGGGCTACTCTGGAAGCGCCTCTCTTCCA
>DATKFW010000147.1:0-3296 GCA_035511075.1 Vulcanimicrobiaceae bacterium | reverse complement strand
CTTGCGGTTCTTGCCGACCGAATCGATTTCGTCGATGAAAATGATCGCCGGTTTGTTTTTGGCTGCCTGGCGGAAGAGCTGACGCACGCGTTTGGCGCCGACGCCGACGAAGACCTCGGTGAAATCGCTGCCATGCACGCTAAAGAAATGGGCCTTGGCCTCACAAGCAATCGCCTTGGCCAGCATCGTTTTGCCGGTGCCCGGCGGCCCGATGAGCAGGACGCCTTTGGGCAACCGGCCCCCCAGGCGCTGGTACTTCTTTGGGTCGCGCAGGAAATCCACGACCTCGGACACTTCACTTTTGGCTTCTTCGATACCAGCCACGTCGCGGAAATTGACGGTAGGCCGCTCCCGGACGAGGGCATTTTTCCCGCGGCCAAGGTTGCCTTGATACACGACCACGCCAATGACCACGCCGGCGAGCAGCAGGTTGGTAAGGACATTGACCCATTGGCCACGGATGCCCTGGTCAGGGATGGCGACCCTTGCCCAACTCTGGTCAGACAGGGCATTTATCTGGACCTCATCCAAGTGCGTTGTGAGAAATACTTTCTCGGACTTGCCGGGCAGCTTGTGTTTGCCTTCCACAGAGTAAATGCCGGCGTAGGGTGTCGGCATGACGCGACCGTCAGTGAGGGCTTTTGCCTGCAAAAGCTGGTCAAGTTCGGCGCGCGTGATTTCGCGCGAAGGGGGTAGGCATGCCCAGATTCCCAGGATTATCAGGCCGGTCACAATCAAAGCGGACCAGGCCAGGAGGTTGGTATTTTTTAAGAATTTCATGAGCGTGGAGTGAATAATTGCTGCGGGATCGTTTCCGCGTGATTCAAGCTTGCCAATGCATTGACCTCCGAATCCTAATAGGAAACGTGGAAGCCTGGCGGATGGTTTGCCGACAATACGACAACAGGTCTCATGCGTGAAGCCAATTGGCTGGCCTGCACCAGCAACGCAACCGCAAAATGGCACGCAAGCCTTTCATGCTTACAATATCGGCGGCTGGAGTTAATTCTAAAGGAGAATGGGGCTGATTCTGACGTCAGTTTTGAGCTTTTAACTCGGCCCTCTTGGAAGCCATCAATCAGTTTGGCCACCAGTTTTGAGTCGCCTTGGTCCAGGGTTAAAACCAGGCCTGCAGGCCGCAATACGCTGTTCTGCCTGCATTCGAGCGAAAGGAGCATCAGGGAACTCCAATCTTTACCTGCCCTGACCATCTGGATCATGGATCCGAGGCATCATCCAATTCCCGCCCAGTATGCGTAGAAGACCTTATAGCGGCCTTCCAGCGGTATGGTATTTTATGATTATGAATATATTACTTATATTGGTGGTTCTTTGCTTGGTATTCGGGGGAGGCGGGTTTTATTTCGGGGGTCCTGTAATTGGCGGTGGTGGACTTGGCCTCATTTTGCTCATCTGCCTTATAGTCTATTTTATGGGCGGATTTCGCACTAAAACGTAACAGACATCGAACTGGGATTTAATTAGACTGCCATCTACTTAAGCCGCCGAGAATCTCATGGCCATGCAGCATCGCGGCGCCGACAATTTCGCGTTGCGTGATGCATGCGGAAAACGCGAAAATTACAGTGCCGGCGCGTTCCGTTATGGAATGTTCAAGGATGGCGGGTTCATAACCGAAGGCACGGGCTGGTTCTATCATCCAACCTTCCAGGATAATGCCGACGGCGGCGTGTTGAACGGGCGCGCGGTGTGGGTTCGAGAAGCGGGGCGAGGGCGGTTTGCATTTGGGCTGCGTCGATGCTTCTCTGGATTGGCGTTACGACGATTCCCTTGATCGTGTGGATTTCACCTTCGTGCGCGGTGACGAGCGAACCGAGGTGAGCGGCAGAGGTTGGGCGAAGATGGAGGGCAAGGGCAAGCAGATGATCGGCCAAGCCCTCTTTCCCCAGGGCGAACAATCAGGGTTCAAGGCGAAAAAGGGACGGTGATTTATGGAGTCGCAGAAGATTTCAGAAATGGCCCTGCATATTGGCACCTCGGGTTGGAGCTATGATCATTGGCATGGGGTGCTCCATCCACCGGGCATTCGACCGCAAAAACGGCTGGCCTACTACGTGGGACGCTACGAGACAGTCGAGGTCAACAGCACTTATTATCACTGGCCAGCTCACGCGACCTTTGCCGGTTGGTTTCGGCGAATTCCCGATAATTTCCTGATGACGGTAAAAGCGCCCCGTGGCCTGACACACCGCCAGCGCCTTTACGCGCCGGAGTATTGGCTGAAGCGCATATGGGATGGCCTGAGTCATCTTGGAGCCAAATGTGGTGTCCTGCTCGTGCAACTCCCACCCGACATGATGTACGACCACGCTCGCCTGGAATACTTCCTTCAGAGAATACCGGCTGGACTGCGGGTTGCCCTGGAGTTCCGCCACCCGAGCTGGCATCGGGAGGAAGTATTCAATCTCCTGGAGCGACACGGCGCTGCCTACTGCGTGATGAGCGGAGCGAAGCTTCCCTGCATCCTGCGGGCTACTGCACCGTTTGTTTACGTGCGTTTGCATGGAACTGATCCACACCACCTGTATGGCGGCTCCTATTCCGAGGACAGTCTCCGTTGGTGGGCAGAGCGCATCCGGGAGTGGGCCGCCATGCAGCGCGAGGTATTTGCTTATTTCAACAACGACGGCGAGGGCAATGCTGTGCGCAACGCGACGAGATTGCGTGAATTGTTGAAATAAGGTTCTGCATGAGTTTAGGCGTAATAGGGCCGCAATTCCGGGCTCATTTTTCCGACGATCAATGAATGCTCGATGGTGGTGACATTGAAGTCGCCGGCTTCCGTCAACCGCTTGACTTCACCTGCATTGAGCACGGCGATAGGCAACCCATCGCGCAGGAGAATGCGGTTAGCCGTGATCGCCGTAACGCGAGGGCCGGAAGTGAGAATGCCGAGCAGGTTCAAAGGATCCGCCGCATTGATGACGATCAGTTCGCCAGCGGGGGCGGCCTTGCGGATCGAACGCAACAGGCCAATGGCCTCCGGCAGGGCGAATTGCTCACCGCTGGCGCCCGTGATGAAATGTCCGCCGCGAATTTCACCGCGCGCCTCCAGCCGCCGGTAAACGCGGCCCAGTTCGTACCACGAAACGCGCAATGATTCCCGTTCCAACAAGCGCCGGAACACTATCCCATAACGACGCAACAAAACGCGGGCGAATGTTTCGACGGCTTCGTCGCTGGCCCGGGGAAAATCTTCCCCGGCTTCCGGCGTCGAAGCCGGCGGCTTCCGCAGCAAAGACCAGCGCCCGGCAAATTCAACGCTGGTCACCGTC
>DATKFW010000146.1:0-29411 GCA_035511075.1 Vulcanimicrobiaceae bacterium | reverse complement strand
TATATTGCGCGACCAACCTGACGCCGCCGGTTGCCTGGAGCCTGGTCGCCGCCCCGGCCCTCCAAAGCAATGGAACCTACTACTTGACAATGCCCGCCACCAACGCCGTCGCGCAATTCTTCCGCCTCATGGCGCCCTGAGCCGTAACCATTCGGTTAGGAGACCAGCGGGGACGGCGTCCACTGGTCACTTGCTGTCGGGGGCGGCGGCAGGCCGCAGGATGGGCGGTTTGATGCCAGCGATGTCGCGATTGATACGAATGGCAGTCGGAAGGGCGGCGGCGAAGCGGCGGACGGTCCTTTGAATAGTTCCGACGGAGGTATAAGTGTATCGGCCGGCCGGGTAACCCTGGATGACGACGTAATCGTAAAGTTTGGGTTTGGCTGACGAGCGCGATCTCGGCAGCGCCGTAAGAAACACCAATCCGACGCAGACGCATCCCGGCTCCTTGCCTTCGACCAAATTGGCCTGGCGAGTTGCCTCCGCCGTGCCCGGAATCAGCCACGCTTTGTTCAGGGGAGGTCGCATCAGGTTGGTGTAGCCGCTTTCCACCACCAGGCCGTCGGGAAATATCTTTAAAATTCGGCCACAAATGATACGGCGCCCCTGGATGCAATCGGACCGTATCTTTTCTGTCGCCTGCTCGAACGCCCGGGCCTGCCGGGCCAGAGTTGCCGAATCTGCAGGCGGCGAACTTGCGCCGTCATTGGTTTGCGTCATCGCGATGAGCAGCGGAGCGATCAAAATCGCGATGATGATGCGGTTTTTCACTGAGTGACGACCCGATAAAAGCGGTAGGGCGCGGTGCCGGCGTCGGGATCGACCAACATGAACGGGGCAGTCGTGGGGACATTGGTGCTCACCGGGAACCAATTCCGGAGGTCCGTGCTGGTTTGCAAGACGTAGGTTTGCCCCGGCGGCGCCCAATACTCCATCTGGAATGAGCCATCGGCCAGAACGCTGGGCGTCATGAAGCTGTAAAGCTGCGGCACGATCGTAAAGAGTCCCGATACCGCGACGCTGTTGACGAAGTTGGTCTCAAACGCATTGGCGGTGACCGTCGCGCTAAAGGCCAGGTCGAATGGGCCCCTGTATAGAATGGAGTTGGTTGTGGGGAGCGAGCCGTCCAAGGTGTAGTAGAGGGTGGCGTTGGAGTCCGGGGGCAGCAACGTCAATGTCACCTCGTTGGTGAACGTGCCGGACGGTGGCGAGAGGACAGGCGGGGCCAGAGCGGGCGTACCGCCGAGGCTGTTGATCCAGGCGGCCAAAACGGCGACCGCGTTGGTGTCGATGGTGTTTCTGTCCAGGGGCGGCATCTTGATGGCCGAATTATCGGTGTTCATCCGGTCGTAGAGCACGGAGCGCCAGACGTCCGAGGGGGCCACGATTTTGGCGTTGTCGTAGCCGAGCGAAAAGGCGGCGACGGCGTTGATGATGTTCTGATTGGTCAACGGGGTGTTGTAACGGGCATCGAACGTGATGCCTGTGCCGCCGGGTTGATGGCAGAGTGCGCAGTTGGCGTCCAGGTAGGAACGGACGCGCTGGACGAGCGGAGCGCTCTGGTTGGTGACGCTGGAAAGCTGCTGGAAGTTAGTGATGTCAGCCTCGTCGAAGGCGGGATAGAAGAGGCCGAGGCGGTTCAAAGTGCGCAACTGGTTGTCGGTGACGCCGCCCGGGTAGGCCAGGTTGCCATTGAGCTGGCGCGTGTTGACGCCGAGCACGTAGTTGTCCACCTTGGTGTGGCAGGTCAGACAATCGGCTGGGCTGGGGTAGTACCAGTTCTGGATGAAGGAACTGCCGGCGTTGGTGATAACGATGGCTTCCGTCAGGCTGTTGCTGAGCAAGACGGCGTCGCTGTTGTCCGGCAGCCATTTGTAGGTGACGCCGTAAACCTGTCCATTGGTGTCGCGCACTATCAGCCGGGTTTCCAAGCGGAGGATGGAATTTGGGTCGGTTAGGTTGGTTTGCAATTCAAAGGTCTTGACGAAGACGGTGCCGGACGGAAAGGTCCATCCACCGGTGGGAGCAAAGCCAATCTGACGGTCAGGAGTGTCGAGGCCGCCGTCATTGGGAACGGAAACATAACGAGTCTTGAGGGCGCTATCGGACCAGAGGGGAGTGTTGGGGGAGTAGGGAATAAGGCCGTTGGTGGGGAACATCGCGGGGGTGTTGCTGAACACTCCGGTTTCCGAGAGCAAAGTTGGGATAGGGCCGCTGGTGAATGTCGCCGGCATGTTATAGAAAGGCGGCGCCGTGGGCGGAGCGGTGAGGCCGTAGGGCAAGCCGGTAGCCGCTGTGACTGTGATGGCGACGGGCGCGGATGTTGCGGTGAGCCCGCTTCCGTCTGTGGCACTCGCGGTTAAAGAGTAATCGCCGGCCGGCAGACCTGTGACGGTCAGAGCATAAGGAGCATTGGTGACCGAGCCGATGAGAGAGCCATTGGTGTAGAAACTGACGTAGCTGAGGGGATTGTAGGGAGCATCGGCGGCAGCCGTGATGGAGAGGCTGGCGGCGGCGGTAAAAGTCGAGCCGGCAGTGGGACTGGAAAGGACGACCGTTGGCGGCGGATTGGTGTAAGGATAAAGCTGGGTTTGTGGAATGATGGCTTGCGCCGTGGAAGGACTGGACCAGGCGAGCTCGGCCTCGGCAGCGCCGTCATTCTGATAGTAAAAATCCATCTCAACGTTGTAAATCTGCTGGGCGACAAGAGGCAGGGAGGCTTGGTAGGTGGTTGGCGCCTGATTAACCCAGCCGTTGATAATCTCCTGGCCATTGACCCATAGCCGCACACCGTCATCGGCCGTGGCGTAAAAGGTGTAGTCCTCGGTGAATTGGGGTTGCACGCAACCCGTCCAGCGCACGGTGTAATTGGATTGGCCGACGCTGGGCGCCGGGCCGGAGCCATTCCAGATAAAGTCGACCGTGGGATCGGTGCGAACGAGCGTGGGGGCGCCAGTAAACGGGTTGGAGGCGGTGTGGTTGGCGAAGTAACTGCCGGTCAATCCCGTGCCGTCGCCAACGGCCCCGGTATTTACGAATGATGCCAGCGCCACAGCGCTTGGGGTCGCCCCGGATTCGACGGCAATTGCCTGGATTTGGGAGGAGCTATTCAAAATGAAGGGCGCGGTGTAAAGGAAGGAGTTGGTGGACGGCGGGTTTCCATCCAGAGAATAGTAGATCGAAACTCCCGGACTAGCGTCGGACAAAGTGATCGTCACCGTATTGGTAAAGGCGCCGCCATCCGGGGAAATGGAGGGAGCGGTAAGGAACACGCTGTTGCCGAAAACGGACAAGGCGTACTCCGCTCCGACATAAACTTTGCCATTGACGATCGTCGGGGTGGTCATTTGAATCGCGCCGCCGGGGTTGTCGCGGGCCAGGTTCTGGCTGGTGTTATAAAGTTCCAGAGCGAGGTTGGTGGCATTGTAAGCGTGCAGAACGTCGGGGCCGCTGGTGGCAAATGCGTCAGATTGGATCGTCCAGACAATGCCGTTGTTGGTGCCGTTGGCCGAAACGGATGGAGTGCCGCCCAGAGCGCTGAAGCTGGTCGTGGCCTGTGAAACGGGTGTGGGGACAATGTAGCCGTTGGTGATAAGGAACCCTTTTGTCACGTCGCCTACGCCTTGATAATAAATCTGATTGTTGAAGTAGGCCGGTGAACTGAAGGCGCTGCCAATGGCGCCGGGGACTTCCTCGACGATTTGATTGTCGTTGTCGGGGTTGAAATGACCCATGTTGTCACGATCCACGAGGTGGAGTGTTCCTTCCTTGCCTGCCCCCACGATAAGGTGCGGATGAGCCGCGCTTCCCGCCGAATCCGGCAACAACATCGGGCCGCCGGAACCAAGGTCCTCGTCGGCGGCAGCCAGGCTGGCCTGATTATATGGCGTAAAATAGTCAGCCACCGCCAGGCCGTTGGAGGTAGAGAGCCGGACGAAGCTGTCGGAATAGTCCCCGCCGTTTGTATTGGCGCTAAAACTGCCGTTGGCAGTTTCAAAATAAAGATTGGTGTTAGCGTCAACCGAGAGTCCGTTTCCGCCCATCCAGAGGGCGCCTTCGGCGGCGTTGCCGCCAAACGCGGCGATCGTGGCGTTTGGCGTGGTATTGAAGACGTATTTGGCCGACTGCTGGAGGTTGGTTGCATTGAAACCGAGGACCCAGCCGTGATAGGGGTCTGTATCGGCGAAACTGCCGTAGGAGCAGTATAACATTCCGCCGGCGAGCGTCATCCCGGGACGCTGATTCTCCTGCAAGGGGTTGAAGGTCACGATGCCCTTGGAGCTATCCACGCCTTTTCCGGGAACGGAATTGGTGACGATGACCGGGCTGTAGGACTGTTCGGCGCCATTGGTGATGTTGAGGGCGTGAATCGAGTGATAGTACTTGATGGTGGTGCTGACAATGCGAGTGCGGACATCCACATAGAGAGTTCCATTGGCGAGGTTGATGACCGGTGTGCCGGTGATTCCAACTTCCGGGACGATATCGGTGTACTGGCCGCCGTTGTACCGATCGCCGAACTCGTGATTGTCGCTCAACGCTGAAGGTCCCAAATTGGTGTACCAGAGCAATCCTCCATTGGTCCCCCCAATGCCGTCCGCATCGAATGCATAGACACTGTTATGCTCGGTGGCGACAAAGACGGCGTTGTGCGTGCCTCTTCCGGGAATGAGGAGACTGGCAACATACAACGGCTGGGCATAAATGTAGCCATCCACCGGGTAAGTGATCAAACGGCCGAAAGTGGCGACATTCACATTGCCAAGGGTCAGGAGGACTTCATTGGTATTTGCGCCCTCGCGGGTGTTGTCGTTGTGGTAGGTAAGGACGTTGAGGGCGCCCGGATTGGGGTTAGGAAGAACGGTCAGTGTGACTGACGTGCTCAAATTGGTGCCGAGAGGGCTGGAAGCCAGCAAGGTGTAGGTTCCGGTATCGCTGATTTGAAGGTTGGGCAAAGTCAGGGAGGCGGCAGTCTGGCCGGGCAAATTAGTTCCGTTAAGCTCCCACTGTAAAGCAATTGGCGGCGAGCCGCCGACGACGGAAGTGAATGTGGCAAGGCCGTTGATGTAGCTGGAGATGGACGACGGGGACGGTTCCTGCACAAAGACGGGGCCGGATGGAGGATTGACCGTTAGGAGGAGGGCTGGACTCTTGTTGGTGCCGGAACTGTTGGCCACCACGACGTCGTAACTGCCCGAATCGGGCACCTGCGCGTTCGTGAACACCAGAGTTGAGGCTGTCGCGCCCGCGAGGTTCAGTCCATTGAACTGCCACTGATACTGAAAGGGACCCAAACCAAAGACAGTGGCGCTGAGCGTAACGGCGGAGCTGGCAAACACGTCGTTGGAAGGCGAAGCGTTGGGCACGGCCACCTGGGGAGCGCCGCCGAAGGCGTTAAAATAGAGATTCAAGATTTGGTTTTGCGTGAGCGCATAGTTGAAAATAGCCACTTCGTCTATCCCGCCGTTGAAGGCGCGGGAACCGTTGCCGCCGTCGTAAGGATCGTCGCCTATGTAGGTGTCGGCGTCAAAGGCCTCCACGGTGCCGGGAACGGGGTTGGTGGCGGAGAGGATTTCGTTGGTATTGCAGAGATAGACAACGGCGTTGGCCGACGAGGCCACCAAGGCGACGAACGACCACTGTTGCAAAGGGGGAACCAACCCGGAATTCCAACTCCAGGTGTCCGAGCTGTTTTGGTCCCATGTGTAGCCCAGTTGACCGCCGGTGCTGATGTCAAAGCCCGAGGCATCCGCGCCTGGGCGGCAAAAAACTAAACCGCCGGCATTCGCTTGAGCGCCGATTGGGTAAATCCACGCGCTGATGGTGACGTTGGCAGAGTTCAAATTCAGCTCCGGCAGGGCGACGAATGAATCGTTTCCGCCGTAGTAGAATTCCGCGGCCGTGTTCGCGGTTTCAAAACCCGTAAAGCCGAGGGCGGGATCGGGCCCTGTAAATCCATCCGTGGAGCCGGAGCCGTAAACCCCGTCGTAGTTTCCTGTCGCGTCCACCGCCGTCAAAGTCCCGCCGGCAGTGCTGCCAGTCTCGTTGAGCCTCCAGTAACCGACTGGATTGGCGGCGAGCACCGCGCTCGCGAACGGGGAGGAACTCGACACGGTCAGTTTCGCCAGACTGCTGGACACCGGACCGCCGACGGAATTGGAGGCCAGCACCTCGTATTCGCCTGCATTGGCAGATTGAATGTCGGTCAGAGTCAGCGACGCATTGGTGGCGTTTGGAATGTTGGTTATGCCGTGACCCGAATCGACCTGCCATTGGTAGTAAATTGGCAATGTGCCGGTAAAAACGGCTGAAAATGTTTGCTGTCCGTCAGCGTATGCCACCGCCGAACTGGGCGAGATGTCAGAGACCAGCACGGGGGCGCTGGCCGCGACCAGGTTTAGCGTTACGACGCTGCTGGTGACGACGCCAATGCTGTTGGAGACAACGACATCGTAAGCGTACGCGGCCGCCTTCAAACCAGTGGTGCTGAGGTTCAAATTGGTCGTCACGGCTCCGGGAATGTTTGTGGGGGTGCCGCCACTGCCGCCATCGGTCTGCCATTGATAGTACAAGGGGGATTGTCCGCTTGCAGCCGCCTCGATCAACGTCACCGGCGAACCCGCGTAGATGGGATTATTGGTGAGGGAAACCACGGGCGCGCTGGCGACCGGGGGCCCCTGCACGCTGTTAACAATTTGAATCCCCATCATCGCGACATTGCCGTCAGGGGTCTGTCCGGTAATGGTAAAGCTGGAACCTGTCACGCCGGTGAACTCCACATAATTGGCTTGCATCTGAGTGCCCTCGGCCAACTCTGTCGTTTGGGTGTCCTGGATATAAGGCGGGATCACGTCACCGTTCCCATTAAAAACCGCTCCCCAATAGGTAGTCGATTCGAGCGTCAAGCCGTAGCGACGATCGGGATTATCATCGTTGAGCATGTAAACGTACACATTATATTGACCATACGTGATGCCCGTCGCCACCACTGTGTAACCGCTGCCGCTCCAAAATCCCCCGGACATCATAATCCCGTCAGGATTGGTTTGTACGTCGCCGGAAGCATACTGGTTATTATAATATTCAACATTGATTGACGCCGCGGTGGCGGTTCCGGTGCTGTCAACCAAATTAGCCTGGGTTCCCCCCGAAGCGTTGTCGTCCACGTTCCAATTGGCGAGCGGAAAGACACCGGCAACTTGGGCGGGAGTGAGGACTCCGGGGATATTGCCTCCCCCTTCCGCGCCTTCAAATTGCACGCTAATACCGACCTGGCCATAGGTCCGCGCGGTTGTCGCGGCGGCCAGTGCAACAGCGATGAGTACTGTGGCGAGTTGTTTATTCATAGTTGAAGTCCATCTGTGGCAGTCAGTTTGCCCGAAGTGCGCGATTCTGAAACGTCGGCCGGACACGCCGCCGTGTGCGCTACGTTAGGTGCGAAGAATTTTGATCGCATGCTGTTGTAATGTAGCAACTTACAAAGTGAGTTGATTTGTGCCTCGCGCAATGGCCTCATATTTAATTTCCGCGACGCGACGCAATAATGATGATCATCACTAACTGTTGATGTGGCGACATGCGAATTGCGCCGATACTCGCAATTTTCGCCTCGCAAAGCAAGGTAATACTCCTTTCGACGGCTGGCGCACTACGAGTGCGGCGACATGTCGCCGCTTTAAAAGCGCGGACATGTCCGCGCTCCAAAGTGAGCAATCAAAGGGAAGGGCGTCACAAAAGGCCGATTGCGGCTTGACTTCGAGGTACGAAAGGATGAAAGTCGGTCATTGCAATTGTGTTATGAAGAAATCGAAATTCAAAAAGCAGTGGAAGAAGCCTCAGATCCAAGTTGTCCAGGTTTGCTGTGAATGCACGGCGTACGTGGACGCCTCTTAAGCCTCGTGGGATGATTGTCGGAGGCCTTTATTCGTGTTCGAGTATTAGGCGCCGCTGCCGGTGGAGGATTGCCGCAGTGGAACTGTGGCTGCGCCAACTGTCGTGATGCCAGGCTGGAACGAATTCCGGCGCTGACCCAATCGTCCGTGGCGATTCGTGATTACCGGGGCGCGTGGCACCTGGTCAATGCGTCGCCGGATTTGCGCATCCAAATTGGCGCCTGTTCAGATCTCCAGCCCGGCTTGGCCGTGTTGCGCGGCACACCGATTTCGGGAGTCCTGCTGACGAATGCCGATTTGGATCATGTTTTGGGTTTGTTGTCGTTGCGCGAAGGCGGGAGGTTGCACGTTTATGCCACTAGCGCGGTGCGTGAGACATTGTCCGAATCCCTCGGTCTGACCGCGATCCTGGATTCCTTTTGCGGCGTCGAGTGGCATGAACGGCCGCAAGCGGACTTTGCGCCGCTTATCGGAATGGACGGTGAGGAAAGCTCTTTGAGCTATCGCGCCATCGAACTGCCAGGAGGACCACCCGTTTTTGCCAGGAGCAGGCGCCATGACGGCGCCCACAGCGTAGCCTACCAATTTATGGATCGAAACACCGGCGGGCGATTGCTGGTCGCGCCCGATGTGGGCGGATGGAGTGACGCATTGCGCGCCGCGATGCATGAGTCAGACGCCGTGCTATTCGATGGCACGTTCTGGTCTGGCGACGAACTATTGCGCGTCAAAGCCAAAGCGCCGATGGCAAGGGAGATGGGACATCTGACAATCAGGGACGACACTCTGGCGGTGTTGGGCAAGCTCCCGGCACCCCATAAGATATACGTCCATATCAACAATACAAACCCGGTGCTCTCACCCGGTTCGCCGGAACGGGCCGAAGTTGCGGCGGCTGGAATTGTTGTTGGGTACGATGGATTGGAGTTTGAGATATGAGGCACGATCCCTGGCCGAGGAAGAAGTTTGGCGCAAGTCTCCGCAAGATTGGCGCACTGTCGTATCATCATCAGCATCCGTTTCATGTTCTGATGAATTCCGGCAAACTGGGCCGTCGAGCCATACAGATTTGGGTGGCCAACCGTTTCTATTACCAGACCAACATTCCAATCAAGGACGCCGCCATCCTATCCAATTGCCCGTTGCGCGAAGTCCGGCGCGCATGGCTGCACCGCGTCATGGACCATGACGGCGCCAAAGGAGACGAAGGAGGGATCGGCGCGTGGCTGCGATTGGGAGAAGCGTGCGGATTGTCGCGCAAGGAGTTGCTCGGGCACAACCACGTCGTTCCCGGCGTTCGCTTCCCCGTCGATGCTTACGTGAATTTCGCGCGAACGCAGCCGTGGCCGGTGGCAGTGGCGTCGTCGCTGACGGAGTTGTTCGCTCCGGACCTGATGGCGAAAAGGTTGGAGGCATTCAAGCGGTACTACCCGTGGGTTGAGGCGTCCGGGCTTGAATACTTCTCGCGCCGCCTCGTGCAGGCGCCGAGGGATTCCGGGGAAGCCCTGAAGTTGACCTTCGACCATTGCACGACCCTGGAAATGCAACAGGCGGCGCTACGCGCGCTCCAGTTCAAGTGCGACTTGCTCTGGGCCATGCTCGATGCCATCCACGGGCGGTGTATGAATTCAAAGGCTGTTCCCAAGCCGTCTGCCGGTTAATAAACTTGCGAGCGAATATGATCTCAATGGATCCACAAAGCCGTCCGATGCTCGCGCGGGGAGTTAGGATCAGGAATGACCCGATTACCGGCGAACCTGTGTTGCTCTTTCCCGAAGGCGTGCTGCCCCTGGACGCGACGGCCCATGATATCATCAGCCGATGTTCGGGGGAATCGACCGTGGAATCCATCGTGCAATCGCTGGCGGAAGAATACGAAATTGGTATTGACACTGTGCGCGGGGACGTGTGCGAATGCCTGGTGCAACTGCGGGACCGAATGCTGATCGCCATCGCCCAATGAATTACCGCCCATACCTGCTGCTGGCCGAATTGACTTACGCGTGCCCATTGCATTGTCCGTATTGTTCGAACCCCATCGAATATCCGGGGGGCCGGGAGCTTTCGACGGCGGAATGGCGCCGCGTCCTTGAGGAAGCTTCCCAAATGGGGGTCTTGCACGTCGGCTTCTCCGGGGGCGAACCGCTTCGGCGCGCGGACCTGGCGGAGTTGGTGGCAGCCGCTTGCGCCGCCGGGCTTTATACGAACCTCATCACCAGCGCCGTCGGCCTTCAGAGCCAGCGCGCCGCGCAATTGCGCCAAGCCGGGTTGGACAGCATCCAGATAAGCTTTCAATCCGACCAGGAAACGCTGGCCAACCAAATCGCCGGCACTTCCGCCCACGCGATAAAACTTCGAGCCGCGAAAATTGTGCGGGACCTTGGATTTCCATTAACGGTCAACGTGGTGCTGCATCGCGGCAACATCGGCCGGATTGCGCAGATCATTTCCCTGGCGGAAGACCTGGGGGCCGAACGGATCGAGCTGGCCAACGCGCAGTATTATGGGTGGGCCTTCCAGAATCGCGCCGCGTTGCTGCCGACCCGGAGCCAGATCGCGCAGGCCACCGAGGTTGTCGGCGCGCAGAAAGAACGGCTGCTGGGGCAAATGGAGATCCTGTTCGTCACGCCCGATTATTACAGCGAGCGCCCGAAACCTTGCATGAATGGATGGGGATCTCGGTTCTTGACAGTCAATCCCGGGGGTGACGTCCTGCCGTGCCCGACGGCTTCGTCCATAAAAGGAATGCGCTTCGAGAACGTTCGGACGCACCCGCTGGAGTGGATCTGGAACCAATCGGAATCGTTCAATCGATTTCGCGGCACCGAATGGATGCCGTCACCGTGTTGCGAATGCCCAATGCGCGAAATCGATTTTGGCGGCTGCCGCTGCCAGGCGGCTCTCATCACCGGCGATGCCAATGCCACTGATCCGGCATGCGCCCTTTCGCCGTATCGCGAGACGCTCACGAGTTTTGTCGACTCGATTCAGCAGCGTCCCGAAACGATTCCATCCTTCGCGGCGGACATTGGCCGTCTTTTGTTTCGGCAATCTCCAATCCGAACGGAACGACCCAAGTAGTTGCCTGTTTTGTTTTGCAATTTGGCCGGTGACGTGGCATCCATAGTTCGAATTCGTTCCAAAGGTATGTCCAAATTATCGCCCCTGATCGCCGTCTTGCGCTACCTCCGCCCTATTTGCCTGGTGCTGTGGCTAGTTCTGTTTGCAGGCGAAGCCAAGGCGCAAACCGCTTTCGTGAATTTCAACACGGTCGGGGAATATACCAACAACTTCAACCCCTGGAACGACAACGCCGGAGTCAACGGCGGCAATTATTCCTTTGAGGAAAACACCACCAACGGCGTGGGCGGCAGCGGCGGCGTGGCGGTGTATCAAAACAACGACATGACCGCCGCCTACAAGAGCGGCAGTTGGAATCTTTCCAGCAATGGAGCGACCGTCCTGGTGTCGGTGCTGGTGTACGCCGATGGCCAAACGAGCGATGACAAGGTGCAGCTCGGCGTCATGAACTCCGCCACCAACGGCCTCAATTCCAATCCAGGTGTCGCCTTCGAATCATTCCGCTTCATTCCCAATAGCGCGACCAGTTGGAACGTTTATGAACAGTATCGAACCAATAATACCACTGTGAGCGGCGACTCTCTGGGATCGGTGACCGTGGCGCCGGGGACCTGGTATAATTTCGTCGTTGGCGTCACCAATACGTCCGGAGCCTCGGGCAACCTGGCAGCCGGCTGCGCACTTTACGACTATGGAACCAGCGGCCTGACGCCGGGGGCAAATTTGATTACTTTTTCGACGGCCGTCAGCCGTGCGGCGCAAGACATCGCGACCAACAAAGCCGTGCGGGCAGCTTTGCGCGCCTTCGAAGACGGCGGCATAAGCGCGTGGGACAATTTCCTGGTGTTTCGATCAAACAGCCCGCCCGTCATCACGCTGGCGATTGTCAACACCGTCGTGGCTTCCAACAGCGCCGCCACATTTAACACGCTGGCCGATGGTCCGGGCACAATTAGCTACGCTTGGTACACGAATAACATTCTGGCCGCAGGAGCGACTGGTATTACTTACACGACACCCCCGCTCGGTAGCGGATTGACCAATGTGACGGTGGTGGCCCGTAATGCCAACGGCTCTGCCACCAACTCTGCCACGGTCAGCGTCGTCGTCCCCAAGCTGCCCGAAATCGAAAGCGTCCCGGCCACGAATATCCAAGGCACGTCGGCGACGTTGGGCGGCGAGGTTCTCTCCACAGGCGGTGTGACGACTACGGTAACCCTTTATTACGGAACCACGGATGGGGGCACCAATGCGGGGGCCTGGGCGCAAGATGTCCCTCTGGGGGCGCAAACGGGGGTCTTCTCACAAACAGTTGCGCTGGCAACCAACACTACTTACTTCTTTACAGTCGAGGCCTCCAACGCCGACGGCGTCGCGTGGGCCACGCCGTCCCGTTCCTTTACCACATCCAACGGCGTGACCGCGCTCAGCTTCTTTGGCAATGGCACCAATTGGACCATCAACCAGGAGGGCCTTGCGGACGCGAACATTACTGGGAACGTCTTCTACGGTACCGACGGCAATGGCGGCGAAGGAGTCACCGCCTGGTATGACAATTTGGTTTATATCAACGGATTTGTCGCCACTTTCACCTACCAGGATGTCGGCGGCTCTCCCGGCGCCAACGCCGACGGCAGTGCGTTTGTCCTGCAAGAAAGCGGGCCCACGTATCTCGGCGCCGATGGCGGCGCACTTGGGATCAGCGGCCTGACGCCCAGCGCCGATTGGGAAATTGATCTGTACACAGGCAACGGGATCGGCATCGTTTACAACACGGATGGCAACACGTTCAATTATCAAACCACGGGGGCGGTCAATGTCTCCAGCGGGGATCCCGTCAACTTCATCATTACGTACTCGCCCGGTGGAGCGGTGCTGGAAAGTCTCTTCGATACTGTCACGCAAGCCAGCTTCACAACCAACTACGATATCGGTGATATTACAGCGTTGCTCGGAAGCAGCCTTGCCTACGTCGGATTCAGCTCGGCAGATGGCGGAGTCTCTTCCGTGCAGACCATCAGCGACTTCAGCTTCCAGACCGGGTCCAGTTCCTTTACGCCGGCGGTGGTGACGAATCTGCCCGCCACGGCGATATTGCCCGCGTCGGCGACACTCGCCGGACAGGTGCTATCCACCGGGGGCCTCCCGCCGACGATCACCCTTTATTACGGTCCGACCGATGGCGGCACCAATGCCGGGAGCTGGGCCAACAGCATCAGTGTGGGATTGGAAAGCGCGAGCTTCAGCCAGACGGTCACCGGGCTCTTACCCAACACAACGTATTATTACACAGCCAAGGCGGTGAATTATGGCGGGACCACTTGGGCCAGCCCGCCGGAGATATTCAGCACACCGGGGGCGACCGTGGCGGAGATCACCAACGTGGCCCCAGCCAACATCACGGCCAACAGCACAACGCTGGCGGCGGATGTGACATACACCGGGGGCATCGTTCCAGCAGTCACGATCTTTTACGGCACGACCGATGGCGGCACGAATGCTGGGAGTTGGGCCTCCAGCATCAGCCTCGGCCCGGAGAGCGGTTATGCCGCGGTCACCGTCCCCGATCTGGCCTCGAACACGACATACTATTTCACCGCCCAGGCCGGCAACAACCAGGGTGTGGCGTGGTCGGTCCCCTCCTTTTCGTTCACGACCCTGGCCTCGAGTCCCGCTTCAACGCTGATCCCGATGCTGACCTATCACAATGACAACGCCCGCGACGGAGTAAACAGCAACGAGACCCACCTCACGCTGGCCAACGTCAATACGAACACATTCGGCCAGTTGTTCAGTTACAGTGTGGACGGATTCGTTTACGCGCAGCCGCTGGTGATGACCAATGTGATCATTCCCGGGAAGGGATTGCACGATGTGGTTTATGTGGCGACCGAGAATGACAGCGTGTATGCGTTTGACGCCGACAGCGCGGAAGGCCCCAACATCAATCCGCTTTGGCAGGTCAGTTTCATCGATCCGGCGGCGGGCATAACGACGGTGCCCAGCGGCAATGTTGGCAGCTCGGACATCACCCCGACGGTGGGCATTACGGCCACCCCGGTGATTGATCCGGCCAGTGGCACGCTTTATGTGGAAGTCAAGACGATGGAGGTCAGCGGAGCGACGACCACGTATGTGCATCGGCTGCACGCGTTGGACATTACGACGGGAAATGAGCGGGCGAATTTCAACAGCCCGGTCGTTATTCAGTGCACAAATTATCCCGGCGCGGGCGGCGGCGACAATGACGGCGAGAACCCGCCGCATGTTCTGTGGAATCCGCTGCGCGAATTAAGCCGGCCCGCGCTGACGCTTCTCAATGGCGCCGTCTATCTCTCCTATGCGTCGCACGGCGACAACGGCCCCTATCATGGCTGGCTCTTTGCGTACAATGCCACCAACCTGTCCGAGCGGGCCGGCGTTTACAACAGCACCCCGAACGGCGGCGAAGGCGGATTCTGGGAGGGCGGGGGCGGGCCTTCGGTGGATGCGCAAGGCAACCTGTATCTCCAGACGGGCAATGGGGATTTCGATCAGATCACGAATGTCACTAGCTCGAACAACTACGCGATGAGCTTGATCAAGTTCTCCACGACCAACGGACTCACGATGGTCGATTTTTTCGCGCCTTCCAACGCCGTTACTTTGGCCGGCGAGGACCAGGACCTTGGCTCCAGCGCGCCGCTGATCCTGCCGGACTCGGCGGGCAGCGTGGTGCATCCTCACCTGGTCGTCGGCGGGGGCAAGACTTCGCCGATCTATCTGGTGGACCGGGACAAGATGGGACGTTGGAGGGCTGGCGACGACACTCAAATCGTGCAGCAATTCAACGGGGGTCCGGGGGGAGACCGGGATATCACGCCGGCCTTTTTCAATGGCACCCTCTATATTATTGACTCGAACTCCCGAATCGGCGGCTATGGGATCGCTAACGCAATAATCAACACCACGCCCGTGGAGAGTCCCGATTACTACGATAACAAGGGAGGCGTTACGCCGTGCATTTCAGCCAACGGCGCCAGCAATGCGATTGTATGGGCTATTTATAATGCCGGAGGCGAATCCCCGGCCACTCCCGCCATTTTGCGGGCGTACAGCGCGACTAATCTCAATCAGGAACTTTATACCAGCGATCAACTCCCGTCGCGGGATTCGGCGGGCGACGCCGTCAAATTTGTCGTCCCGACAATTGTCAATGGTAAGGTGTATGTCGGGGCGCAATATACGCTGACAGTGTATGGGCTGGGAGCGTTCCTGCCCACGCCTGTCATCCAACCCGATGGCGGGTTTTTCACCAATTCGGTAACGGTCAGTTTTTCCGACGGCAAAGCAGGCGTGTCGTTTTATTACACTGTGGACGGGACCACGCCGACGATCTATTCGACCCTTTATGCGGCTCCGTTCACGGTGAGCAGCAGCACCATAGTGCAAGTGATTGCCAGCGCGGACGGAGCGGTCAGCGGCGTCGGCACCGCCGACTTCATCAACAGCGCGGCCGCCGGGAAGGGCGTGGGGCTGGTCGGGGCGTATTACGCCAACCAATTGGGCACGTTCGTTGCGCCGCCGACGCTGGTGCGCACCGACGCCGTCGTCAATTTCAACTGGTCCAGCGTCCCGCCCGCCCCGGACATCGGCCCGACCAATTTCAGCGCGCGGTGGACCGGGTGCGTGCAGCCGCAATACTCCGAAGACTATACTTTCTACACGCTCAGCGACGCCGGGGCGCGACTTTGGATCAACGGGCAGTTGCTGATCAACGACTGGTCCAACCAGTCGCCCGCCCAAGCCAGCGCGACCATCCCAATGCTGGCGCAACAGATTTATAACATCCAGATGGATTACTACTACCAGGACACGGGTGACGCGGTGGCAGAGTTGTCGTGGTCCAGTCCGTCCACCGCATTTGAAGTCATTCCCCAATCACAGCTTTATCCGGTCACCAACCCGCCGCCTGTCGTGGTGATGATCTCGCCGACGAACGGCGCCGCGTTGACCGCGGCGGCCAGTGTGACTCTGGAAGCGGATGCCGCGGCGCAATCCAATGCCGTCAGCGAGGTTGCCTTTTACATCAACGGCGAATTGTTCGGAACGGTCACCAACGCGCCGTACGCGTTGACCGACACGGGGTTGGCGGCTGGCGATTACAGCTTGACGGCGGTGGCAACGGATACGACCGGGTTGGCTGCCACTTCCGCTCCTGTCAACATCACGGTCAAACCCGGCAGCGGATTGCCTTTTGGCCTGACCAATTACACGGTCGCGCCTTCCTTTTACAACATGCCGCCGGTTTTCACGGGCACGTTGCCGACGCTGTTATCGTTGACGGGGGTCTTTACCAACACCCCCGCAATGGCCCCGGTCGCCAGCCTGATTCCTTACACGCCCAACGTGCCGCTGTGGTCCGACGGCGCGCAGAAGGTGCGCTACTTTTCAATTCCCAATTCCGGGGCGCCTTACACGCCTGCGGAACAAATCGCGTACGCGCCGACCGGCACGTGGTCCTTCCCGGCGGGCACGGTGTTCGTCAAGACATTTGAATTGCAAACGAACCAGAGCGATCCGACCTCGCTGCTCCGGCTGGAAACCCGGCTGTTGGTGCGCAATACCAATGGCTCCGTCTATGGAGTGACTTACAAATGGCGGTCGGACTACAGCGACGCCGATCTGCTCTACACCAATTTGACCGAGGCCGTTGCGATTCAGACGCCCGAGGGAGTGGTCACGCAAATGTGGTATTATCCCAGTCCCAGCGATTGTTTGCAGTGCCACACTGCGGTGGCCAATTATGTTCTGGGCGTCAACGCGCGGCAGTTAAACGGCGACATGACTTATCCCAATGGGACGACCGACAACCAACTGCGCGCAATCAACCGCACGGGACTGTTCTATCCGGCGATCGACGAATCCCAGATTCCAAACATCGAACAACTTTCCTCGGTAACAAATCCCGCGGCATCCTACGTGCAGCGGGCGCGCTCCTATTTGGATGCCAATTGCGCGCAGTGCCACCAACCCGGCGGAACGGGGCCGACGTTTGACGCACGGTACGATACGCCGTTGACCAACCAAAACATCATCGGTACCCCCGCCGTCAAGGGAAACCTCGGTTACGACAATGTCGATATTGTCACGCCCAATGATGTCTGGCGATCAAGCCTCTACGACCGGATGAACATTGTGAACCCGACCATCCAAATGCCGCCGCTGGCGCGCCTAGTCATCGACACGAACGCGGTCAACTTGATGGCCGACTGGATAAACAGCCTCGGAGGCACACCGGCGTTACCGCCGCCCGTTCTGACCCCCGCGGGAGGAACATATCAGGGTTTTGTCAGTATAACGATATTGCCTCCGACCAACAACGTGACGATGTACTACACGCTGGACGGCTCACTGCCGACGACCAATTCGCTGCCTTACACAGGGCCGTTCACGCTGACCAACAGCGCCACCGTCAACGCCAACGCCTGGGAACCGGGGTACATCGAGAGCGTCGTGGATGCGGCGCAGTTCACGATCCTGCCGGGCATATTCTTCCTTTCGGCCGGGGGATTCACCAACGGAAGTTTCCAGATGTCCTTTGCCGGGCCGGCCGGGTCCAATTACGTGCTCCAGGTCAGCACGAACTTGATCGAATGGACATCCATAAGTACAAACACACCGGCGACCTCGCCGTTCGTGCTGTCCGATCCGAACGCACCCGGCGATTCGTCCCGGTTCTATCGTGTGCTCCAGGCGCAGTAAGTCAGGTGCGAATGTCAATGTCCCAGTCCTGGCCGGCACCCCGCACAATACTCCGAATAATCGCACTGTGTGTTGGGCTGGGTGCCTGGTGCGCCCCCGCGCAGACCAATCTGGCCGTCCGCGCCGCACAAATCCGCGCTGATTGCATCCAGGGCCGGCGTCGCATCTGCGGTCGGGTGCTGCAAGTCACGAAGTCGGGCCTGGTGGTGGACAGCGGTTATCCAAGCCTGCTGCAACCGCCGCTCAACCATTCCTGGGTCACGCGCGCGGACGTTGTTCCCGCCCGGCCCGCCGCATTGCTGGAAGGGACGGCGCCCGATTCCATCGCCGTTGGTTTGGTATTCCTGACAGATACTCCCAGGCGTCCGGCCGTGCACCAGTACGATTACGTTGCCCTGCACGGTTATCCCGCAGGCCAATACAACTACGTGGCCGTTCCCGGCGTCACGCGGACGATTCGTCGATTTGCCGGTGGCCTTGAAACGGCCGTTCGCTTAAATCTTCAATCCAGCCCGCCGGCGCCCCGCCACGTCCCCGCCGCCTATCTGGACATGCCGGATCGTTCCGACGGCAATTTGCCGCGACTGCTTTCCCAAACCGGCGCGTTTCAGGACACCCGCCAGATGATCGCCAGCGATGGCCTGATTCCCTACGAACTGAACCTTTCATTCTGGTCGGACGGCGCGCACAAACGGCGCTGGATGTCGTTGCCCGACGGCAAAATCGTCTTTGCGCCGGGTGGAGAATGGAAATTCCCGGCCGGAACGGTTTTCGTCAAACACTTCGAACTGGCAACCAACGAATCCCAGCCGCTCCAGCGGCGGCGCCTGGAAACGCGCCTGCTGGTTCGCGCGGCCAACGGCTCCGTCTATGGGGCAACTTACAAATGGCGGCCAGACGACAGTGACGCAGACCTCCTGACTACCAACCTGACGGAGAATATCCTCATTCAGACCGCCACCGGAACCAGGACGCAGGCGTGGTATTATCCGAGCCGGGTGGATTGCCGGACTTGCCACACTGATCGCGCCGGGGGCGTGCTGGGGGTTAAAACGCGCCAGTTCAACCGCGATGTCATCGGCGCGTGGAATCGCCTCGGCCTCTTCGATCCTTCCCCGACGGAAGCCGCCCTAGCCTCCTGCGATTTTCTGGCCCGCCCGGATGACACCAGCCGGAGCCTGGAAGACCGCGCCCGGTCGTACTTGGATGTCAACTGCGCCAATTGCCATCGGCCTGGCGGAACTGTCGGCTACTTCGATGCCCGTTATGACACACCTTCGGAAAAGCAGGGATTGATCGATGGACCGGTGCTCATCGACGAGGGCATCGATCACGCGCGCATTATCGCGCCCAATGACATTTGGCGCTCCATCCTCTACATGCGCGCCAACTCCGTGGACGCAATCAAGATGCCGCCTCTGGCGCGGCAAACGCGAGACAGCGACGGCATGGCGTTGTTGCGGCAGTGGATCGAAAGCCTGGGCGGACGGCCCGTCCTAGCGCCGCCGGACTTTTCATTGGCCGCCGGCAACTATCCGACGCCGATCGATGTGAAGTTGAGCCAGTCCGAATCAGGCGCGGAGATTCGGTACACATTGGACGGCAGCATTCCAGGATCGACGGACCCACTTTATCAAGGCCCCATCCATCTGGGCGCCTCAGCCACGGTGCGGGCCAAAGCGTTCAAGAAAGGTTATACGCGCAGCATCACCGCGCAAGAAACGTTCATCGTCGGGGAATGAACGCGCTAAAGGGCCTTGGGGACCAACACAATCCCCCAGGGGCTGGTCCCGGCTTTGATCCGCTGGACTTCTTGTTCCGTCTCCAGATCGATCACTGAAATGTCGTTGGATGGGCCGTTGGCCGAATAGAGGAACTTGCCGTCCGGTGAAATGATGATGCCCCACGGGCGCTTGCCGGCCTTGATCGTGTTCAGAATCTTATGCGTTTGCGCGTCCATGACGCAAATGGTCCCGGCGCGGCCCGTGCCTGCGTAGACCTTCTTACCGTCCGGGGAAACCTTCACGCACATTGGCCGGGAACCCTTGGCCAAAACGATGGTTTCCAATACCTGGTGATTCATTGAATCAATAACGTGAATCTGGCCCGAAGATTCCGATGGGATGAACGCCCGCGTTCCGTCGGGAAGAAAATCGACCGACCTGGGCCGTCCACCGACGTTGAAATGGGTAATGACCTTGAAGGTGGAAGCATCGACCGCGAAAATTTCCCCATCAGTCTCGCAGGTTACGTAAAAGACACTGCCATCGGGTCGCACTCCCACGCCTTCAGGCTCCTTATGGACCGGGATGATTTTTTCCACCGTGGCAGTGGCAATGTTGAGGACACTGGCGGTGCCGACATCCTCATTCGAGATAAACAAGCGCGTGCCGTCCGCACTGACGGCGAACTGTTCCGGGTCCGAGCCAGCGGGCAGCTTGCCGATTAGCTTTTGTTGGGCGACATCGATGACGGCGATGCCATCGGCCGCCTTGTCGGAGTCTTTATTGTCATCGTCATCGTCGTGGCCTTTCAGGAAAATGGGATTGCCGTTGGCATCGAGCTTGGGTGGCGGTTCAGGCGGGGTGCCGCTGACGGCGACATATACCGTTTTTCCATCCGGGCTCAGATGGATGCCGCGCGGGCGTTTGCCAACCGCAATGGTGGCCACGGTCTCACGCGTGGCGCCATCGATCACGGACACGTTGTCAGACCGCTCGTTTGAGACGTAAATGAAATAATTTTCACTGGACTGGCTTCGCGCCGTCGCCGCAAAAAGAACGAGACAGCAAACCACGACCGCCCGCCTCCAAACCGATGTGATGTCATTCATCTTACACCCCCCCAAATACCATAGGCGTGTCGGATTGAAAAGGGCAATCGGCGCGGGCCGGCGGCAGGCGACCCATTGTAACGGATCCCGATCAAAACTCTGTGTAATGGCCCTCGATAATCGGGCCAAAACGGGCGTTGAGATATTCTCTGGCTGGTTGCTCCGTATTCAATTGAGAGGCAATAGCCTTATCAATGGAAGACAGCTCCATGCCGGTGGTTCTTGCCGTCGGGGAAGGGGTTATGGCGCGGGAATTACGTTGACGACGGAGCGTCGAAGAAACATCGGACTTGCTGCTCATAGTTTTCGGTCACTTTGTTCGCGGTCTCAGTTTTTTTCATCGAGCATTTCGGCTCGCTTTTCCTCATCGGATGGAATTGACGGGGACTTTAGAGAAAACATTTTGCGGCAACGCCCAGTAAACTTGAAACGTGGCGCGCTTTGGGGTTTGACCGGAGAATTGGCGCTGTCAGTATCCCATAGAGTGCGCCGGCAGGGCCTCAAAAAATGATTTCCCGTATTATCATGGATAGATCTTTTAGCCGATTACTTGTCGCTCTTCTGACGCTTTGTCCCATGACATTCTGCCAGCGGGCAGAGGCCGACAGCAACCGGCCCCAGCGCGCGTTCAGAATCCAGAAGCGTTACCTCAACTTCCCGATAAAGAACGGCGCGCCCAAACGGAGGGTCACGACTCTGGTGGATGGCTGGCAGGAGGTTGGGAACGACATGGAACTGGCCGACGCGGATCCGGATTGGTGGGCGTTCATGGACGTGAGCGCGTGGCGCGGCCAGACGCTGACGATCGAGGTGGATGCTCTGCCCCGGAACTCGACCGCGTTAGAGGCCATTGAACAGAGCGATTCAATCAAGGGGGCTGAGGACCTGTACCGCGAACCGTTGCGTGGGCAGTTCCATTTCTCCTCGCGGCGAGGCTGGAACAACGATCCGAACGGGCTGGTCTTCTTCGAGGGCGAGTATCATCTGTTTTATCAGCATAATCCCTACGGCTGGGAGTGGGGCAATATGCACTGGGGCCACGCCGTCAGCCGGGACCTGGTTCACTGGCGGGAACTAGGCGACGCGCTGGCCCCGGATGACCTGGGGCCCATGTTTAGCGGCAGCGCCGTGGTGGATGCGCAGAACACCAGCGGCCTGGGGCGTCCGGGCAAACCGGCGCAAGTGCTTATTTATACCGCGGCCGGCGATCCCACCGTGCAATGCATCGCCTCCAGCACCGATGGCCGGCACTATATCAAATTCAGCAGCAATCCCGTAGTGCGGCAAATCACCGGCGGCAATCGCGACCCGAAAGTCTTTTGGTACGAACCCGCTCATAAGTGGGTCATGGCGCTCTACGTGGAGACCAACAAGGTCCGTACGATCCAATTCCTCAGTTCGCCTAACTTGAAAGATTGGACCGGGATGAGCCGCATCGAGGGTTTTTTCGAATGTCCGGATTTGTTTGAACTGCCGGTGGATGTGGACCCTTCGAATAAGAGATGGGTGCTGACCGCTGCGAGCAGCGATTACATGGTTGGCCGATTCGATGGGACGGCCTTCACGCCGGAGACCCCGATGCTCCCTGGCCATCGCGGGACCGGGTTTTACGCGGCGCAGACATTCAATGACATCGCCACCAACGACGGCCGCCGCATTCGGATCGGCTGGTTGCAGGCGGCGACGCCGGGAATGCCGTTCAACCAGTCCATGAGCCTTCCGCTGGAGTTGAACCTGATCAGCACGCAGGATGGCCCGCGCCTGACGTGGAAGCCGGTGAAGGAACTGGAATCCCTTCGGGTCCGGTCGTGGAGATTCGCGCCGACGACCCTGAAGCCTGCGAGTGGGAACCCGCTGGCCGGAGTGAACGCGGAACTGGTGGAACTGCGCGCCGAATTTGAGCCTGGAGATGCCGATGAAGTGGTAATCAACGTGCGCGGCGCAACGATCAAGTTCGACGCGAAGAAGCAGGAATTGGCGGTGAACAATCATCGTGCGCCCGCGCCGTTGCGCGGAGGAAAACAGGAGTTGTGGATATATTGCGACCGCACTGCACTGGAGGTTTTCGCCAGCGGCGGCCTGACTTACGTTCCGATGCCATTCGCTCCCAAAGCCGACGACCTGTCGCTCGGCGTCCATGTCAAAGGCGGCGACGCCAAGATCACCGCGCTGGAAGTTCACGAGCTAAAGTCCGCGTGGCGGTAAAGCCGGGTCTGCCAAGCTTTATTGCGGTAATAGGCGCAACCTTGTTGGCGCGATGGTGTTGAGATAGATTCAATACCTAATGGCCACGCCCACGGATCCGGATGCCGCGCTGATGCTTCGCGTAAAAGGCGGAGATATGGAGGCTTTCGAGGCTTTGGTCGAGAAGTACAAGCATCCTGTCATCAACGTCATGTACCGCATGATCCGCGACTTCGATGAGGCCGAGGACCTTGCCCAAAGCGTTTTTATCCGCGTTTATCAGTCCGCGGACCGGTATCGGGCTTCAGCGAAATTTTCGACGTGGATTTTTACCATCGCGCGGCATCTGTGCTTGAATGAAATCCGGCGGCGTGGACGGCACCCGGCGGATTCGCTGGAGTCGAGCCAAACGGAGAGCGAAGGCCAGCCGCCAAAGCAGTTCCAGGACAACCGCACATTTTCGCCGCCACAAGCGTTCTTGCACGGTGAACTTGAACGGAAGATTCAAGAGGCAGTGGCAGATTTGCCGGAAAAACAGCGGCTGGCGATTTCCCTTTGCCAGGAGGACGAGCTTTCGTACGAGGAAATCGCCGAGGTGCTGGAATGTTCCCTCTCGGCAACCAAGTCGCTGATCCATCGGGGACGGGAAACGCTCAAGCAAAAACTCAAGCCGTATCTGCAAACGGGCGCGTGGGACGATGGCCGCGAAACCTTGCACGGGAAACGGTGTTTATGACACTGACAGTATGAATAATCCTGATTACCAGAAGTTAAGAGAAACCGGGTGGCGCCGGCCATTGACTCCCGCCGAGCGGGAGCTGCTTCGCGGCATTGTTGCCGCGCAGCCCACTTTGCGGACTCAATTGGAGGAGGATGCGGCGTTGAATCGGCTTCTGGGACGGATGCCCGCGGCACGAGTGTCGTCGAATTTCACCGCGAGGGTGGTGCAGGCGGCTCGGAGCACCGCGCCCGCGCCTGCGTGGAGCGAGCGCCTTGCGCCTTTTCGGTGGCTGTCGCGCAATTGGATGCCGCGCGTGGCGCTCGGTTTGGCGATGGTGTGTTGCGGCGCATTTACATTTCGGGAGTATCAAGCGGTTCACCGCGCTCAGATGGCGCGTGAACTGGCCAGCGTCAGCGACCTGGCCGCGCTGCCGCCGATGGAATGGATGAGGGATTTCGACACCATCAACCGGCTTAACAAGGTTGCCGTGGCGGACAACGATTTGCTGGCGGCATTGCGCTAAGAAATCATGCGCGGACGCGTCTCAAATTCCCAGGATGGCACGGGCACCGCGCCACGGCTGAAAACTAGACGCGTTGCGGCGCAGCCCCGGCGCCATGTGATCTGGGCGGGAGTGACAGGCATTGCCATTAGCGCGATTTGTTCCTTGTGCGCGGGCGCTGGGGACACCAATGCGCCTGCGCCGCCGCCCATGCCGCCTGGCTATCTGCGTGTCACTCCTTCCATCATGCTGCATCACATTTCGCCGGTGGAATATTTTCGCGGCATTCTGGGCATGACGCCCGCGCAGCGGGAAGGGGCGCTGGCGGCAAAGTCGCCTGAAGAGAGAAGGGTCATCCTGGAAAAAGTGCGGGAATACGAGGCGTTGCCGCGGGACGTCCGCGAGGCTCGCCTGCGCCAGACGGAATTCCAGTGGAACTTGATCACACTGATGCGGCTGGACCCTAAAGACCGGGCGCGGCAGATGAAACAAATCTCGCCGCTGAACTTGCCAATGATAATGGGACAATTGAATCAATGGGACGAACTGCCCGGGGCGACGCGAAAAGCGCTTTTGGAAAACCAGAGATTCATCGAAACCTACGTGGAATGGCAGGTCAGCTCGCCGGCGGACCAGGAACAGATACTAAAGAAGCTTTCGCAGGAGCGGCGGAATTATTTCGCGAAGGAATTGAAGCGATGGCAGGCGCTGCCTGAGGATCAACGGACCGAATTGTGCACGCAGTTCCGGCGCTTCTTTGTAGTCACGGACCAGGAGCAGCGGCAGACGATCAACACGTTGCCGGAAGCGGAACGAAAACAGATGGAACGGGCGTTGCAGGCTTACGCGGAACTGCAACCGGCCCAGAGGCAACGGTGCATCGATTCTTTTGGAAAGTTTGCGGCGATGGATCCCGCGGAACGGGCGCAGTTCCTGCGGAACGCGGAGAAATGGGAGGCGATGACTGTTGGCGAACGGCAACTGTGGCGAAGGCTGGTCGGAGACCTGCCGCCAACACCACCGCCGCCGCCGGGAATGCCGCCAATGCCGCCCGGATTCTGGCAGGCCGGGTCCGGGCCGGGCATGACGACAAGGTAGGGCTTGGCAGCGGCGGGAGGGTTGCCGTAACGTGGCGGGGTGATAGGATTTCTGAGATTCGTCGGAATTCTCAATGCCGCGGTGTGGTGCGGGTCGGCTATCTTTCTTGCCGTCGGCTTGCCGGCGGTTTTTTCATCCGAATTAAAACAATTATTGACGGTGCCCGGCGTCGGTTTTGCGGCGGAGGCCCTCGTGGCCCGCTTTTTCGTGGTGCAATATTGGTGCGGCGCGATTGGGCTGGCGCATCTGGCTGCCGAATGGCTGTATGCGGGGCGTCCGGTGCGGTCGTTGGACCTGGGATTGGTGACTGGATTGCTTGTCCTGGCGCTGGCCGGCGGGTTGTGGGTCCAACCAAAAATGCAGGGTCTTCACAAGGTCCACTATTTTGGCAAAACCGCCGAACAACGGGACCTGGCGGGCAAGACATTCGCGGTTTGGCACGGGAGTTTGGAGAGCGTAAATCTGCTGGTCATCGGCAGTTTGATTTTCTATCTGTGGCGGGTCAGCGGCACGACGGAGCACGCGCGATTCGGCAATTTCACCAAAATCCGAGGTTGACAAAACGCGATTTGTACTGAATGAGTATTGGTGGTTAGTAGGAGCGTCACAAATGGGCGCGGGAGTTAAGAATTGGATTTATTATGATTTCAAATGAACGGCCATCGCCCCACGGGTACAGGTCATACAGCGCAGGGCCGCCGAAGCCACCGGTCAACGAAGACACCTTAAAAACTGAAAAGATTCAGATTGAGCGCAAGACATTTATCTTCACGCTGAAGGAAAATCCGCGCGGCCGCTTTCTTCGCATTACCGAAGATGTCAACGGCCGGCGCGATAACGTGATCATCCCATCGACGGGGTTGGAAGAATTTCGCAAAGTCCTCGAAGACATGGTCAAGGCGGCGACCGATATTCCCGTCAAGAACGAGTAGCGGAATCGCCCCTCACGGTTGCGGTTTGGCGCTTACCCGCTTGCGCCGCGCCTTGGTTGTTCCTACGCCGGGAGCGTCTCCCCAAAGTCTCTCCAAGTCATACTTCTCCCGCACATCCGCCCGCATCACGTGGAGGATGACGTCGAAGTAATCGAGAACCTGCCACGCAGCCCGGATATCGCCATCGATGGCGCGCGGGCGCAAGTTGTATTTCTGGCGCAGGCTGTCGGAGACTTCGTTGACGATGGCGCGCAGGTGCGGTTCGCTGGTTCCCGAGACGATGACGAAATAATCCGTCACTGAGGAGATTTTGCGAACGTCGAGAATGACCGCATTTTCGGCTTTCTTGTTTTCGGCCAGCTTGCGGCAGAGAAGGGCCAATTTTCTGGAATCCATTTATTGCCGGGACGATAACCGAATAAGGCTCAAAGATAAAGACGATTGTTTTGCACGGCCTCCGCCACGGCGGAGGGCATGAGGTGTTGGACGGGCAGCGCGGCTTTGATTCGGCGCCGGATTTCTGAAGAAGACACGCCGAGCGGGAAACCCCGCAAAGCCCGGCTGCGAAAGGGCGCCGCCAACTCCGTCATCGATTCTCCGGGACGGGGAATGATCAGGAACTGCGCCAGGCGCGCCAATTCCCCGGACTCGCGCCACAGGTGCAATTGCGAGGTTTGGTCCGCCCCGATGAGATAGAACAATTCGGCCCCCGGGAATTCCTTGCCGTAAGCACGCACCGTGTCGATGCTGAACGAAATTCCACCGCGGCGCACTTCCCTGTCATCGACTTCGGCTGTGGTGTCGCCGGCCAGGGCCAGGCGCAGCAACCGGAGTCTTTCGGGGGCGGACGCGAAGGTGGCGGCTGTTTTAAAGGGGCTTTGGGCGGTGGGAATGAAGAATATCCGGTCCAGACCAGCCTCTTCGCGCGCGGCGCGGGCCACCAGCAAATGTCCCAAATGAACGGGATCAAAGGAGCCGCCAAATAGACCGAGTTTCATTCAACAACATCGGTGTATCCCGTCGAAACGCTTTTGCGCAACCTGTAAATAAGCCGCGTCGGCGGTCACGGTGGGTTGTGTCTCTCTGGCGCGCTGGATGGCGTTTTCCCCGGACAACTCCTTGATCAGCATCAGCGCCAGCATCAATAAACTCAATGAGCCTGGCGGGCAGGCCTCGGCCACCGCGTAGCCGGGGAGCCAAACGGGGGCCGTTTCGGTCAGGCGGGAGAGTTTCCGCCGGGCCAGAAGGAGGAGCCATTCGCGAAAGCTCAGCACGACAATGGAGAGGATCATCAGCAGCAACAACCCTGTAACGGCAGCGTCCAGCAGAGCGTTGAAGCGCAAGGCCGGATTGGCGGAGAAAGCCGTTGCCGCGGCGAGGAAGCCGATCTTCGGGTTGGAATGAAAAATCTTCTCGACACCGGCAGTCATGGTCACCGCCAGGAGCCACAAGAGCGGCGCCAAAGTGATGCAGGCAAAGATTGGCCGACCATTTTCCCGCAATTGCATTTTTAGAATAACGGTTGTGGCCAGACATAGGGCGATAGAAGCCAGCAGTTGATTGGCGATGCCAAAGAGCGGCCAGAGGGAATTGATTCCGCCCAGCGGATCGCGCACGCCCTGAATCAAAAACCAGCCCCAGGCGCCGACGATCAGAACACTGGCCAGCCAGGCGGAGCCGGTTCCGGCGGTTCGACCAAACGGCTTCCATAAGTGGCCAAGCAAATCCTGCAATAGATACCTTCCCACCCGCGTGCCCGCATCAAGCGTCGTAAGAATAAATAGCGCTTCGAACATTATCGCGAAGTGGTACCAGAGGTCCAATCCGGCGCCACCGAAGACCTTGGAAAAAACCTGGGCCATTCCGACAGCCAGCGTCGGAGCACCGCCGACGCGTCCAAAGAGTGTCTTCTCTCCGATTGACGCAGCCATTCCATCCATTTGCGCGACGGTGACGGGATAGCGGAGGGAAGTGACTTTGGCGGCCGTTTCGGCCGGGATTCCCTTCATATTGATGCTGAAATAAACGCCCGGTTCCAGCGTGCAGGCGGCAATCAACGCCATGATGGCCACCAGCGATTCCAGGCACATGGCGCCGTAGCCAATCGTTCGCGCGTAGCCTTCCCGGCTAAGGATTTTTGGCGTGGTGCCGCTGGAGATCAGGGAATGGAATCCGGAAATTGCGCCGCACGCGATTGTAATGAAGCAGAACGGGAATAATTTTCCGGCAAACACGGGGCCATCGCCACTTGAGCCAAATGGGGTCAGCGCCGGCATCCGGATGGCGGGCAACACAAGAAAAATTCCCAGTGCGAGCAGCGCGATGGCGCCCAGCTTCACGAAGGTGCTGAGGTAATCGCGCGGCGCCAACAGCAGCCAGATGGGCAGCACGCTGGCGACAAATCCGTAAACGATAATGGCCCAGGCCAGCGGTTCGCTCTTGAACGTGAATTTTTCCGCCAGGCCGGCGTGCCGATAAACCATCTGGCCGCCCCACACCGCCAACAATAGCAAGATGACGCCGATGGCAGAAGTTTCAAAGACTTTGCCGGACCGCCAAATGCGCAAGTAGGCGCCCATAACAAGAGCGATTGGAATGGTGGCAGAAACCGTAAAGACCCCCCAAGAACTCTCCGAAAGCGCGTTGACCACGACCAGGGCCAGCACCGCCAACAAAATGACAAGGATCGCCAGTATTGCCAGCAGGGCGATAAAGCCGGCGCCCGAATTCAGTTCGTCCTTGACCATTTGCCCCAGCGATCTGCCGTCCCGTCGCAGCGAACAAAATAGAATGACGAAGTCCTGCACGCCGCCGCCCAGAACGACGCCGATGAGTATCCATAGCGCGCCCGGCAGATAACCAAATTGCGCAGCCAGCACAGGACCCACCAGCGGACCCGGACCGGAAATGGCGGCGAAGTGGTGCCCGAAAACAATCCACTTATTGGTTTTGACAAAGTCGCGGCCATCGTCGTGGATTTCGCACGGGGTGGCGCGGCGATTGTCGAGCATCAGAACACGCACCGCAATCCACTTGGAATAAAAGCGGTAGCCAATCGCGTAGGTGCAAAGCGCGGCGACCAGGATATAGGCGGAATTGATCGACTGGCCGCGGCGCAGCGCCATTGTCAGATAAGCCCACGCGCCGAGCGAGGCAATCAGAACCCATGCAAGGTGGGCGAATATCTTTTTGGGTGCAGACATCATGGTCCGGCAATGCGCCGCACATTATTCATAACCTCGTCCACTTTCAACGGTCGAATTGCCAGCCTTTTCGCGGGGAGGCGGTCGAGTAGGCGAGGAGGACGGATTGAAAGGCGCATGGCCAATGACCGTCGCTCCCTCGCCCCTCTTGGGAACCGGACGTGCAGGTTTCCCGCATCCGGCTCGTATGGCAACTCTCGCTCAGCGGGCACTCACAGCCC
>DATKFW010000145.1:0-36767 GCA_035511075.1 Vulcanimicrobiaceae bacterium | reverse complement strand
GGAGGGAGGGGGAGGCCGCGTCCTTCTCCGTGGTGACCGTCATCGTGCATGAGAAATGATGCGGCAGCACATACGGAGTGCCCTCTTCCTGCGCAGCTTTCTTGATCGCCCGGCAAATTTCCAGCCGGCCCTGCTGTTCCGCCGTTTTATCGGGAGCGTCCAGCCGCCGCGCGTTTAGCTCGGCGTGCCGAAAAAATAAGTTGGAGACGCTGACCTTCAGATAGAACATCTGTCCGTCGATCATCCTGCCGTCGAACCAGCCCTCCACGAGCCACTGGGCGAATTCCTCCGGCGTCAGGTCTCTGACAGAGTAGTTTAGCTCTTGAAAGAGACCTTCTTTGGTCAGCGAATAGTCCTTCTTCACGCGCTCGAGACCATCCCGCTGAAATTCCAATTGCCGTCGCCGCGCGGGGGGCAAATCGGGGACGCGCAATGCTCCATCCAGAAGGGCTGCCGCCCCTCGGAAGTCGCCCCGGTCGGTCAACCGGGCGGCATCGTCAAGGACGTCCTGGGCGCCGGCGGTCAAGCATCCCATCACAAGCGCGGCAAGAATGGCTTTTGCATATCGCAACACCCCTCAAAGTAATGCGGCGTATGGGATTTTCGAGCAAAAACCGCCGCCAAAAGAGTCGGACGCTCCCAAAGCCGGCAATCAAAAGGCAGGTCAGTCAGTCTTGCGCAAACAAGTATTCCAGGTCTCCCTGCGATAAATTGCGCGCGAAACCTTGTTCCCCCAAGACGTCGGCGATCGTTTGGGCCTTGCGCTGTTGCAATTCCCAGATTTTTTCCTCCACCGTGCCAGGAGCGATCAATCGATAGGCGTTGACCGTCACCGTCTGGCCAATCCGGTGCGACCTGTCGATGGCCTGCGCTTCTACCGCCGGATTCCACCACGGATCGTACAGGATGACGTTGCTGGCGGTCGTGAGATTGAGCCCAGTCCCGGCCGCGCGCAGGCTCAACAGAAAAACGCCCGCGTCGGCGTCGTTTTGGAACGCCTGCATGACTTGCTGCCGGTCCTTGGTTTCCCCGGTCAGGATGTGGGTGGGAATCTGCTTTGCGGCGCATTCCTTTTCGAGAATGCGCAGCATCTGCACAAATTGGCTGAACAACAGCACCTTTTGGTTCTCCGCGAGCAACGGCTCCAACAATTCGAAAAACGTCTCCGTCTTGCCGGAAATGGCGTCGCTTCCCACCAATTCCGGATGGCAGCAGATTTGCCGCAGGCGCGTCAAGGCGGCCAGCACGTGAATGGTGCTTGCTTTGACGCCGCGTTGGGCCACCACATCCATGACCTGTTCGCGGCTGCGGCGCAGTTCGGCCAGGTAAAGCTTGCGTTGCGGCTCGCCCAGTTCGCAATCGCGCCGTTGCTCGATCCTTTCGGGCAGGTCCCGCGCCACCTCGCGCTTGAGGCGCCGGAGCATGAGCGGCCGCATTTTGGCGGAGAGTCGGCGCCGGGCGATCCGCTGTTCGTCCCGGGCATTTTCACCGCGCATTTCGTAGTTCTCACGGAATTTTTGCTGCGTCCCCAGGTAGCCGGGCTGGACATAATCAACAATGCTCCAGAGATCAAGCAGGCGGTTTTCCAACGGCGTGCCCGTCAGCGCCAGATGCTGCACGGCTTTCAATTGCTTGACCGAGATCGAAATTTGCGCGTCGGGATTCTTGATGAACTGGGCCTCATCGAGGATCACGACCCTGAAGGAGAACCGTTGCAGCGCTTCCAGGTCGCGCCGCAGCAAAGCGTAGTTGGTCACGATTAAATCGTGTTCCGGTATTTGTTTGCGCAGATTATGACGGGCCGCCCCGCTCTCCAGCACCAGGACCCTGAGGCCGGGCGTGAACCTGTTAGCCTCGCGACGCCAATTGTGCAGGACTGAAGCCGGGCAGATGACCAGCGCCGGTTTGCTCTCATGGTGGGTGGCCTTCGACCAGGCCAGCCACGCCAGCGTTTGCAGCGTCTTTCCCAATCCCATGTCGTCGGCCAGAATCCCCCCCAGCTTGTGTCGCGAGAGGTGGCACAAAAAGTTGAAACCCGCTTGCTGGTAGGGGCGCAATTCGGCCTGAATTCCGGCGGGCAATGGAGTGGCCGGGATGCCGCTGAATTCGGCCAGACGTTTGCGCAAGGCCCCCGCCTCCGTGGAATCGCCGAAGTGTCGCAATCCCGCCTCGTCCAAATGCGCCGCGTGCTCCAGGCCCAGCCGCTGCGCCACCGGCGCCAATCCGTCCACACCAAGGTTGGCGAAGGTTTCATGCGCCTCCTGCACCGCCGCCGCGTCCAATTGCAGCCACCCGGCGTCGGGCAACTTGACAAACCTGCCCGTGGCCGATTGGAGCCGGAGCAAATCGGCGGGCGTGAGCTTGATGCCTTCGGCCTCCCACTCGGCCGATATGGCAAACCAATCAATGCCGCTTCCCTGCACGGCCAGCCGCGGCCGCAACGGGCGCGACGCCAGAAATAGCCGTTGAAAGGCCGTATTGCCCAGATACTCGACCTCATCGGGCCGCGTCGGCCAGACCTCTGCCAATTGGACCAGGAAATTATCATTCGCGTCGCCCACCCAGAGTCCCGGCTCAGGAGCAAACCAATCCAACTGATGGAGCCATTGAACCGCTTTTTCCAGGCGCGGATCGTCAAGAATGACCGGTTTCCCCCCCAGCTCCACCCGTGGTTCGTCCGATTCCCACTCCTGTCCGCTCCAATGCCACATCGCGCCGCCGTCATCGCTGCGGGCCAGCAAACGCAAACGCACCAGATCATCGACCAATTCAAAAGTGAAGCGCGGTTTGGCGGCATGCACGATGCACAATTGCTCCCAGTTGACTTCGCCCGAGGATTGGGTCTTGCGCAACTTGGTCAGCAGTCGGTGGCTCAATTTGCTCACCGGCAGGGCCTGCTTTTGGGCCCAGGAATCCAGCAAAGCGTCCGGTGGCGCCGCGCGCAACAGGTAAAACGTGTTCTCGACCAGTGCGATTGACGGCCGCCCGGCAAAGAATTTCACCGCGCTCAACGGATGCCGACCACCGCCCGGCAAAATGAGGTTTTGTGTAAAGGACAATTCGCCATTGATGCTTTCCAAATGCGGCGATAAATACGCCAGATGCCCGTGAAAAAACACCGGGTCATTGGCCGGTCCCATGCACAGACGCCCCTTGTCGCCCCACCGCACCAGCCATTGCAATAATTCCAGGCCCGACACCACCAGCGATTCCCACAATCCTTCCGGGTCGGCGTGCGTCTCCGAAAGCCATTGGATGAATTGCCAATCCTCCACCGGGAAAAGTTCCTGCTCGTGCGACGTCCGGCTCGTCAACTCCACCACTTCGGCCAGTGTCTTGATTTTTTCGCCCGTGCGATGCCGCGAGACGTAAAAGGTCACCGAAAGGGCGTGCAACGCCGAATTCTCCTCAATCGGGACCGGCGCGCAAACAACGCGGATACCCGCCCTGGGCTGGTCCAAACGGGCCGACAACGACGGAAAAAGCCAGTGTTCGAGTTGCTGGACAAATTTTTGTTCCTTCTCGGCCTTTTCGATTTCGGCAAATCTCTGGACATTGGCGTGGACCTGCAGTTCCGTCGGCACCGGGCGGTTGAAGCGCATGAAGAGAATCGCCGTTTCCTCGAGGCGTTTCTTGCCGCGAGCCGAAACGAGCCTGGGCCACCATTCATCCGTCGCGAAATCCTTGCGCGAAAGCGAAAGTTTCTCGAAATAATCCTCCAAAAGCAGCCACGCCCGTTGCGGGTCTCCGCATTCGGCAAAGATATTCAATATTTCCGCCCGCTCGGCCACCGCCGCCTTGGAATCCGCCAATTCCCGGCGCAACTCCGCCTGCGGTCCATACGCTTTGGCCAACACGTTGTGATGGGCGTCATACTTGGTGGTATTTCCCGAGGGCGTTGACGCACCGGTTTTTCGCGAAATCTTTGACATTATCCGGGCGTTTATCTTGACACCGTCCCCCGCGCCGAGTCAACAGAAAACCGCCTGTTTTTTTGCCGCGGAGCCACAAACTCTTTCGATCCTGATGTTATAAAATATTTGCCGCCAGCTCGGCCAGTTCTGATCGCTCCCCCTTTTGCAATTCTATGTGCGCCGCAATCGCCTGGTCGCGAAACTTGCTGATGATGTAGTTAAAACCGTTGGATGAGGAATCGATGTAGGGATTGTCGATCTGATATGGATCCCCTGTAAAGATGATTTTTGTCCCGGTGCCGACCCGCGTAATGATCGTTTTGACCTCAAGGGGCGTCAGGTTTTGCGCCTCGTCGATCACCATGAACTGGTGGGCGATGCTCCGGCCCCGGATGTAACTGAGCGCCTCCACCACGATCGTGCCCGAACGCATCAAATCCGTGCTGCGCCGGTGGTCCGAGCCCATGTTCAAATCGCTCAACAGTTCCAGCGCGTCGTGGATCGGTTGCATCCACGGATTGAGCTTTTCCTCAAGCGATCCCGGCAGAAATCCCAGTTCCCGCCCCATTGAAACGGTCGGTCGCGCGACGACCAACCGCCGAAATTCTCGGTCCAGCACCGTCCGCTTGAGCCCGGCCGCCATCGCCATCAAGGTTTTTCCTGTGCCGGCCTTTCCCATGAGCGTGACTAATTTCACGCGGTCGTCCAGCAAGGCGTCGAAAGCGAAGTGCTGCTCCCGGTTGCGCGGCTTGATTCCCCAGATTCCTTCCCGGCAATCCAGGATCGGCACCAATTTGGTGCCGGTCGGGTCCACTTTGGTCAGGGCCGTGCGCTTGGGATTGGTCTCCTCGACCAGCGTGCAGTACTCGTTGGGAAAATATTTTCCGTGCCCGTTCAAGTCCAACTCCCCTTCGACGCGAAAACGCGACATCTTCTCGGCGGGCACCGTCAACTCAATCATCCCGGTGTAAAGGTCCGTTAACAAGACCCGGTCGCTCTCGTAATCCTCGGCCGGTAAACCGACCGTATCGGCCTTGATGCGCAAGTTGATGTCTTTGGTGACAAGAATGGTCGGAACTCTTGGTTCGGCCTTATGGATCGCCATCGAAAGGCTGACGATCCGGCTGTCCACGGTGTTGGCGCCAAAGGGCCCGCCATCCCCATTCCTGTCATGGAAAATAATCCGCAGAGTGCCGCCGTTTTCGAGTTTGACCCCTTTGTTGAGGTGGCCTTTGGCGCGCAGCCCATCCAGCGTGCGCGAGACGTTGCGCGCGTTTTGTCCCAGCTCGGAGGATTCCCGCTTAAAGCGGTCTATTTCCTCGATCACCTCGATCGGGATCAGAACAGTATTGCCCTTGAAGGCCAGGAGCGAATTTGGATCGTGCAACAAAACATTTGTGTCAAGTATGTAGTTTTTCACTGTGGACAGCGGCTCTTTTTAGCTTGGACATCCGGGCATGCCATTCATTCAAATAGGTATGCGGTGCCGGCAATTGATAGTGGCCGGAATACAGAAAACAGGCGAGCATTCCCCAAAGGTCGAAATCGATGAAGTGCGGCTGGGATTGCAACAGGAACGGCCGTTCCACCAGCATCATCTCAAAGGGCACAAGCCTTTGCGTCAACTCCTCGATCAACTGCGCCTGTTGTCCCCGCCACTGGTCAAGGCATCCGCGCCCGAATTTTCGTTCCTTGTGGCGCAGAAACGCCAGCCGCGCCTCTTTCGGCACAAACTCCTCCCAATAAACGTCATTGAGCTTAAAACAACAGTTTTCGATCTGGTCTTCGATAAAACGCCAAAGAATTCGGTCCACGCCGCGAAAGACCTTCGGGAACAGGCCCGTCTGGAGTTTGGCGTCGATGTATTTGGCGATCACTTGCGATTCCTCGTCGGTTTCAAAGACCACGGTGCGGCCATCGCGAAGGACCGGCACCGAGTAATAACGTTGGCGGCTCAGGCGCCAAATCAGGTCACGCTGGGCGTAGGAAACGTTGGTGATCTTAAAGGAGGCTCCTGAATACTCCAATATCCGCCGCTGCACCAGGCAGAACGGGCTCCAGGGGACTTGGATCAGTTCAATCATCTTTCCGGGCTGAACACTCTTCCATACCCTAGCGTCACAACCTTGCCATTGGCAAGTTGAATTCGCCAACTTCTTGATGCGCACGCCGAACGTCCTGAAACCGCGACACTTGAATATTGCGCCGCCGGTGCTTTATTTCCTCAGGGGAACTTTCGATGAAAACATATCCGCTCTATCTCAACGGCGAATTTGTCACCACTGACAAACATTTTCCGGTCAACAATCCCGCCACCGGCGCGCTTTTCGCCCAAATGTCCGCCATCAGCCGCCCCCGCCTCGCGCAAGCCGTCGCCGACGCCCACGCGGCGTTCCCCGGATGGCGCGCGTTGACGGCCAAGGCGCGCGGCGAATATTTGCGCACGATCGCCGGCGAATTGGAACAGCGCCGCGACGAAATTGCCCGCACCATCACACTGGAAAATGGCAAACCCCTCGCCCAAAGCGCCGGCGAATTGGACATGACGGTCGACCATCTTCGATGGTTTGCCGAGGAGGCGCGACGGGGTTATGGCCGCGTTATCCCGCATCAGACCGATGGAAAACGCAACCTCGTTGTCAAGACCCCGGTGGGTGTGGTCGGCGCGATCAGTCCCTGGAACTTTCCCCTCGTGCTTTCGGTTCGCAAAGTCGCCCCCGCCCTGGCCGCCGGCTGTCCTGTCATTCTCAAGCCGGCCAGTTACACTCCCCTCTCCAACCTCGCCTTTGCCGACGCCTGTCACGCCGCCAAACTGCCCAGGGGCCTTTTCCAATTGGTCGCGGGGTCCGCCTCGGAAATCGCGGCCGAATTTCTGCAAAACCCCCTCGTCCGCAAAATCAGCTTCACCGGTTCAACCGAAGTCGGCCGCCAATTGATTGCCGGGGCCGCCGCGCAGGTCAAAATGTTATCGTTGGAGCTCGGCGGCCTGAATCCCGTCCTGGTATTCGACGATGCTGATTTGGACAAAGCCGTGGAAGGCGCGATGCTGGCCAAATTCCGCAACACGGGTCAGTCCTGCATTGCCGCCAACCGCATCTACGTGCAACGCGGCATTTATGATCGTTTCGTGAATCTCCTCGCCGAGAAAACCAAGCTCCTCAAAGTCGGCGACGGCTTGGAACCCGATGTTCAAATCGGCCCGTTGATCGACGACAACGCCATGACAAAAGCGGCCGAGCACGTCCAGGACGCCGTCAAACGCGGCGCGCGCGTCTTATGCGGCGGCAAGGCTCTGGATCGCGCCGGCCACTTTTTCCCGGCGACCGTTTTGGCCGGCGTCCCCAAAGACAGTCTCTGCATGTCGGAGGAAACGTTCGCCCCCGTCGCGCCCGTGGCTGAATTTGAAACGGAATCCGAAGCGATTGAAGCTGCCAACTCGTCGCCCTTCGGCCTCGCCGCCTACGTTTTCACGCGCGATTTGAGCCGTGCCTTTCGTCTTATGGAACAAGTCGAAGCCGGCATGATCAGCATCAACGATGGGCTGCCGACCACCAGCAACGCCCCGTTCGGCGGCGTCAAACAAAGCGGCTGGGGCCGCGAGCTGGGAAGCGAAGGTCTGGACGCCTTCCTGGAAACCAAACACGTCTCCATCGCGATTTAACGCGAGCAGCATGAAATGATGGGGTACGGTCGGCCCGATCCGATCAAAAACATTCGCCTTGAATTGGGCGGCCTTTGCGACTCTCTTACCACAAGTGCTATTTCCCTGCCAGGGACGGAAGAAATCAGCCGCGCCAGTGGTCGTCACCGGGGCCGGCATCATCACCGCGCTGGGTCGCGGTTGGCAAGCCAATGCCGCCGGTTTCCGCGAGGGACGGCGGCACTTTCGGCCCGTCACGCTGTTTGACGTGTCGCGTCACCGCGTCAAAGTGGCGGCGCAGGCGGAACTGCCGGAATCCATTCCGACGAGGCAATTGACCGCGCGCGCCGCGCGAAGGCTGGATCGCGCCGCCCAACTCCTCTTGGTCGCGGCCGATGAAGCCTGGACGCAGGCGCAATTGGACGGCACAAAGGATTTGCCGGTGGTTCTCGGAACGACAAGCGGAGGCATGGCCCTGGGTCAAACCTATTATCGCCAGGCCATCGAACATCCCCACGCCGCGTCGCACCAGGCCGGCCGGGTCCTCCATTACCTGGCGCAGTCGCAAGCGATGGTCGTCGAGGAGGCCTTCGGTTTCCACGGCCCAATTACCATTATCGCCAATGCCTGCGCGTCGGGAGCCAACGCGATCGGCCATGGCGCGGATTTGATCCGTTCCGGCCAGGCGGATGTCGTCCTGGCCGGCGGTTACGACGCGCTGAGCGAACTGGTGTTCACGGGATTCGATTCGTTGCAGGCGCTCTCACCCACGGAGTGCCGCCCGTTCGACGCCGGCCGTGATGGACTCGCGCTGGGCGAGGGCGCCGCGGTCTTGATTTTGGAATCGGAGGCGCGCGCCCGCGGGCGTCACGCCCCGGTCCTTGGCCTTGTGGCAGGCTATGGCGCCGCGACCGATGTTCACCATCTGACGCAGCCGCAACCCGAAGGCAATGCCGCGTTTCAATCCATGCAACTGGCTTGCGCGGACGCCGGGTTGACGCCGCGGGAAATCAATTACGTCAACGCTCACGGCACCGGGACGCCGCTCAATGATTCCGCCGAAGCCGCCGCCATCAATCGTTGGGCCGGTGGCGCGGCGCTCGAAATCCCCGTCAGTTCCACCAAAGCCTGCATCGGACACCTGCTTGGCGCGGCGGGTGCGGTGGAAGCGGCAGTCTGCCTGATGGCGCTGCAAGGGCAATGGCTCCCGCCGATGAGCATCAACACGCCCGATCCGGCCTGCCGTTTTCCCCTCGTTCGCCACCCCGCCGACATGCGCCTGGAGCACGTTTTGAGCAACTCATTCGGTTTCGGCGGCGCCAATGCAACGCTGATCTTCGGCCGCGCCTCGTGAAACGCGTTTTTATCCATGGCATCGGCGCGGTCTCGCCCGCGGGCTGGGACGTTTCCTCCTTGCGTCAAGCATTGAATTGCGGCGCCTCTCTCGCAACCGCCGCGCTCGAACGTCCGGGCTGGAAACACCCGCTGCCCGCCCGGCGCGTTCCGCAACCCGCCCCGAAACTGCCCTTCCTGGCGCACGCGCGATTACGGCGGACCAGCCCGATGTCCCTCTACGCGGCCGCCGCCGCGATGGAGGCATTGCAGGGCGCCGGTTACATTCCGCGCGCGTCGCACCGGCTGGGAATCATTTTTTGCGTTACAGCCGGGTGCGTCCAATACTCGCGTCGATTTTACGACGAGGCGTGGCGAAACCCGGCCACCGCCAGCCCGCTTCTGTTTCCCGAAACCGTTTTCAACGCCCCCGCCAGCCATTTGAGCGCCCTGCTGGAATCCTCTTGCGTCAATTATACTTTAGTCGGCGATCCGGGGACGTTTTTGCAGGCGCTTTCACTCGCCGCCGGCTGGCTTCTCGACGCCAGGGTCGATTCCTGCCTGGTGGTCGGCGCGGAGGAAATGGATTGGCTCACGGCGGACGCGTATCGAAACTTTTCACGCCGCGTCGTCTGCGCGGAAGGGGCCGGGGCCGTTTATCTTTCGTGCCAATCCCCCGCCGGGAACGCAGGAGCGGAACTCATTGCCATTACCGGGCCGCGGCTGTATTTGAATGGGATGTCGAGGCTAAAGGCCATCCGGGAAATGCGCGCCGACTTGCCCTCCGGCGGAGCCGACGCCCTCTTGTCCGATAGCGTGGCCGGATGGCCGGCGCGCGACCGCGCGGAGATCGACGCCTGGTCGGACTGGAGTGGGGCGCGTCTTTCGCCCAGGCGCGTGCTTGGGGAGGGCCTGATGGCCGCCGGCGCCTGGCAATGCGTGGCCGCCCTTGACCGCTTGCGCCAGGGCAGCCATCCAACCGCGCTGGTCAGCATGGCCGGTAGCCATCAACAAGCGATCGGCGCCTGTTTTTACGTGGGGACAAATGGATAGGCGCGTTGTCTTGATCACCGGCGGCAACGGCCAGCTCGGTTCCGAGATTGGCCGCGCTTTTCTCGTCAAATCGCCCGACGACATCGTCTGGCTGGCCGTGCGCCGCCGCCACGAACGGGCGGAGGAGTTGGCGGCGCGGTTTCCCGGGCAATGCCGCCGGATCACGCTGGATGTCACGCGTCAGGATGATTGGAAGGAGGCCGCCGCGAGTATCGCCGCCGAGTGCGGCCCCATCGGCGTCCTTGTCAACAATGCCGGCAAACACGACGACGCGCTCCTGGCAAACATGCCGCTGGAAACATGGAACGACGTGATGCAAACCAACCTGCAATCCGTTTTTCTGGGTTGCCAGGCGGTCCTGCCCCAGATGATTTCGCAACACCGCGGGCGCATCGTCAACATCGCGTCCCTCAGCGCCTTGCTGCCGCCGGCGGGCCAGACCAACTATGCCGCCGCCAAGGCAGGCGTCGTGGCGCTGACGCAGTCTCTGGCCAAGGAAGTGGCGCGCATCGGCATCACTGTCAACGCGCTTTGCCCCGGCTATTTGGAGACGGAAGTTTTCACCAGTCTGCCGGAAGACCAGTTGGAGGAAATTCGGCATCGCATCCCGATGCGTCGATTGGGCCGCCCGGAAGAAGTGGCGGCGGCGGTTTTTTTTCTTGCCAGCCAGGACGCCAGCTACATTACTGGCAGCCTTTTAAAAATTGACGGAGGATTATTGTAATGGATCAAAGCGAGTTAAAAAAGCGAATCAAGGAGATGGTGGTTGAAAATTTGATGTTAAAAATTTCGCCGGCCGAAATCGGCGACGACCAGCCGCTTTTTGGTCCGAACAGCCTGGGATTGGACTCCGTTGATGCCTTGCAACTGGTCGTTGCGCTGGACAAAAATTTCGGGCTTAAAATCCCGGACCCCGCCGCGGCCAAGAAAATCCTCGAGAGCGTCAATACCATGGCCGCCGCCGTCCGCGAGATCAACAAAGGATAGCGCGGAAATTATTCCCCTTTTACCTCGTCGCCCACGTAGGCCTGGCCCGCAATCAGGTCCGCCACCGTGTCGTTGTCGCGTTGCGGCCCGGTGACTTTCACCTCGCCGATTTTGAGGCCCTGATGATTGACGTTCAATGGCTGGCCCACTTGCGGAACGGTGCCCGCCGGAAAAGTAATGACCACAAAACGCGCTTCACTGTCCACCAACGCGACGCGCCCGACCGGGCGAAGGTCCGGCGTGATGAACGGCGTCGGCAATTTCGCCGCCGGCGCTCCGGACGGCTTTGGGTGGGCGCACCCGGCCAGAAGCCACGCGGCGCAAAGCACTCCAATCGCTTTTCGCATCAGATGAGTTAATGCGGAGCCGCGCCAATCGTCAAGCCGCTATGGCTCGCGGGGGTGGAGCAGCGTATCGCGCCACTGGGTCAACTTCACCTCAATGGCATCCTGGCGCGCCTGCCAATCCCTCCAGGGGCCCTGCCACGTCGGGCCGGTCAATTCCTTTCGCGCCGCGGGAAGAATCGCGCGAAGTTTCTCGTCCTCCCGGGCCGCCTCCTCGAGGTGGTTCCATTTGATCTGTGACTCGATCAGATTGAGGTGATTTTCCGGGTATTCGGGACATAGCTCCACCGCGCGCATCAGGTGCTGAACGGCCTCGACGCGGTTGCCGATGCTCAATGGGGGCCCCGGCGCGTCGCGATAGAGCATTCCAAGGTTCCGGTCAGGTCCGGCAAAGTCGATATGCGGGTCCTGTGCCAGCGCGATGTCCCACTCCTTTCGCATCTGGCGCACCAGTGGAAGCGCTCCCAGCGATTTGGTTTGCGCCAGTTGGCCAAGATTCATTCCGAGGTAGTAGTGGCCAGCCGCCACTTTCGGGTTCCGCTTCACCAATTGCCGGCAGGCCTCTATGCCTAGGCGGGCCACTGCGGCCCGCTCGGAATCCCGGTCCGTTTGGTCCGCGAGATCAAAGCAAGCCCGGGCGAATTCCCACGCGGCATCGGCGTTGGAATGGTTGGTTTGATAGCGCGTGTTGGCCTCGTCATAGGCTTGTTCGGCGACGACCCGCGCCTCGTTGACCGGATGATTCGGCCCCGCCAGCGCCGTCATTGCGCTGCAAAGCAAAATGAAGGCCGCGCAAATCCACCCTCCCCTTCCAATACCGTGATGTTTCTGCCCGCAATTCATTGCTCGGTTGTTACTTATCATGCAGGCGGATGCGTGCTCAACTCAAACCCCAATTGGCGCCCTCAATCCGGCGCCGCGATTCATTCTCTAATTTTCCCGCGTGCCGACCGGCAGGCTGGACAGCGTCACGCCCGCATTCGTGCGCGGAAAATAGTCGGCCGCCCATTGGTTTGGAAAAAGCACGACGGGATTGCGCCCCATATCGTAGGCCAGGCGCGAGCCGCTTGGCAGCGAGAGCGCGTCCAAATCCGACTCCTGGATTTCCACCGGGAGCCACCGCACCACCGTCCAAGGTGCCGCCTCCAAACGCGACGGCGCGCCGTACTCGCTCTCCAGCCGGTACTGCACCACTTCAAATTGCAGCGGACCCACCGCCGCCAGCAGCGGGACTTTCACCGTGGCATCGCGCAGTTGCAGCACCTGAATGACCCCTTCCTGCAGCAACTGCTCCAGGCCCATGCGAAATTGTTTGTACTTCGCCGTGTTCGGATTGTGCAGGTAGGCAAAGGACTCCGGCGTAAAGCGCGGAATTTCCTTGTACCATATATTTCTATCGGTCGTCAGCGTGTCGCCAATCCCAAACTCCGAATGCCCCACCAGCCCGATGATGTCGCCCGGATACGCTTCATTGACCACCTCGCGCTCGTTGCCGAAAAGCTTGTGCGAACTGGAAAGTCGGACCCTCTTCGCCGTGCGCGGATGGAGCACCGTCATGTCGCGCTCGAATTTTCCCGAACACACCCGCACGAACGCGATCCGGTCCCGATGCTTCGGGTCCATGTTCGCCTGGATTTTGAAAATAAAGCCGGAGAATTCCGGGTGCGCTGGTGAAATATGCGCGCCGGCCATCACCCGCGCCTTGGGCGGCGGAGAATGCGCAAGGAAGCCGTCGAGCAGCAGTTGCACGCCGAAATTATTGACGCCGCTCCCGAAGAACACGGGTGTCGTTTTCCCGGCCAGCACCGACTCCTGGTCGAACGTTTCACCGGCGCCCTCGAGCATTTCCAACTCCTCGGACACTTGCGCGAAAGTCTCCGCCGAGAGCCGTCCGCGAATCAGCGGATCGTCAAACGTCCCGATGCTGACCGGCGCCCGATATTGCCCGCCGACGACGCGTTCGAACAAATAAACTTGATGCGTCCGCCGGTCAAAAACGCCCTGAAACTCGAACCCGTTGCCGATGGGCCAATTGACGGGAAAAGCGCCGATCCCCAGGACCCGCTCCAGTTCATCCAGCAGCGCCAGCGGCGCCCGCATTGGCCGGTCGCATTTGTTGATGAACGTGAATATCGGCACGCCGCGCTGCCGGCAGACCTCGAACAATTTTAGCGTCTGGCTTTCGATCCCTTTTCCCGCGTCGATGACCATCACCACCGAATCCACCGCCGTCAGCACCCGGTAAGTGTCCTCCGAAAAATCCTTGTGGCCCGGCGTGTCAAGCAAATTGATCCGAAATCCCGCGTAATCGAATTGCAGGACGGTCGAACTGACCGATATGCCCCGCTTGCGCTCCAACTCCATCCAATCGGACGTCGTGGCGCGCTGGTTCTTTCGCGCCGTGACGGACCCGGCCAATTGCACCGCCCCGCCGTAAAGCAGCAGCTTTTCGGTCAGCGTCGTCTTGCCCGCGTCCGGATGCGATATGATGGCAAACGTCCGGCGTTTTTGTATTTCCTTGGCGATATCCACAAGAGAGCCGAAGATACCACGTATCCGCCCCAGAGCAAGCCGCCCGAATGCTTGTTGAAGAAATACCTCGACAAACCGAACGCGAGCGCGATACAATGATTCAGGTTATAGCGGGTTCTGGACGCTTTTCGGAGGCCTCGTTCACCACTCTCAGGACTATTTCCGGCACGACAAACGTGAGCCTGTTTATCGATCCGGCCAACGTGCCTGTGCGTTATATCCGATTACGAGCAATTGCCATGAATACGATCCCACTACGGAAAAGCTGGATGAAATCAACTTTGTTATCTTCGTTAGCTTCTGTGCTTTGTTTTTCCGCGTCCGCGCAGATACAACAAGCCTGGGTCGCAAAATACAACAACGGAATAACCAATGGAAACCATCAGGCGCTAAAGATGGCCCTTGATCCTTCGGGAAATATTTATGTGCTGGGAGTCTCTCAGAATGCCAATACCAACACGGGCTATGTGACGATCAAGTATGCCCCAAACGGAAATCCGCTTTGGACAGCCCGCTATGACTCGACCAATTATCCGACCGCCACGCCGACCGGGTTTGCTTTGGACAGCAGCAACGCCGTTGCAGTGACCGGGGATGCGGTGACAGTGAAATACGATGCCAATGGAAATCAATTGTGGACTGCGCCGTATAATGCCCGGGCCATTGCGGTTGACGCCGGGCAGAATGTATATCTCACCGGCGTTTCAAGCAACTTCACGACGATGAAGCTGAATCCGGTTGGTAGCAATCTGTGGACGACAACATGGAGTCCTTACATACCCCCCAACTTATCCCAAATCATCAAGGTTGACTCGTCTTCCAACGTCTATGTGGCTGGAATGGTGGCGATTCCAGACTTCTCATTTAACTACGCGCAGATGGGTACAATAAAGTATGACCCGAACGGCAACTTTCTTTGGCAGGATATCACCGAGACAGCAGGAGACCCTGGTAACGTTCATGTTGTAGGTATGATACTTGACGGATCTGGAAACGTTTATATTGAGGCTAACTTCGTCGGAACATATGGACAATTTCAGACATACCAGTACAACAACGATGGAAGCCCAGGGTGGTCTGCCAGTAATCCAACGGATAACGTTTCTAGTATGTCCCACGGTATGGCACTCGACAGTCAAGGAAATGTTGTTGTGACAGGAGGGAGTACATATTATTTTCCCAATAACCAGTACGGAACGTATAAATTGGGCACTAATGGAAATTATCTTTGGGGGAGTTTTTACCCAACCCAATCGTCAGGAAACAGCGTGGCTACATCAATTGCCGTTGATCAGGGTAATAATCTGTATGTAACTGGCGAATCCACTAACGCGACCTCAAGCGGTGCTATCGTCACGATCAAGTATGACAGCAATGGCAATCAGCTTTGGTTGCAGCGATATGACGGGCCGGGGATTGGGAATGACGCGGGCAATGCAATCGCGGTGGACAATTCCGGGAATGTCTATGTGGCCGGGTATGAGACCGAAACCAACGGCTTTACCTCAATGATCTTGATCAAGTATTCGCCGGTCACGCTGCAAAAGCAGCCCAACGGGAATGTTATTTTGCGCGCGTATGGTTCGCCCGGCGAGACCTTTGATTTGCAGGCGAGCACCAATCTCCAAACGTGGGAGGACCTGGGCGACGTCATCGCCGACACAAACGGAGTGGTCCAGTACGACGACACCAACGCCCCCTCGTTCACTTCCCGCTTTTACTACACGGTTCCACAATGAACGAACGGTTCAGCCGCACAGAACGGTCGAGTAGGCGAGGAGGACGGATTGAAAGGCGCATGGCCAATGACCGTCGCTCCCTCGCCCCTCTTGGGAACCGGACGTGCAGGTTTCCCGCATCCGGCTCGTATGGCAACTCTCGCTCAGCGGGCACTCACAGCCCCTTTGAGTTGGACCAAGCCCAGCTTTTGCAGGTGTTGGTAGAGTGTTTGTCCGGTGGGAACTCGATAGGGTCTTTGGCTCTTGTTGTGCAAGTGCCGCCGCAGCCGGGTCTGGACATGGAGGTTGATCTCATGGAAGGCATCTTTCCAGTAGCCGTGGCCGAAGTAGTTGCCCCAGCCACGGAGTTGCCGATTGATCGTTCCAATGAGTTCAATCACAGGCACTGATCTCATGCGGGAACCCGTCAACTCGCGCAGGGCGTCCTTCTGCCGTTGCACTGCTCTGGTGGACGGCCTCATGCTCAGCACCTTGGTGCCGGGATAGAGGCGGCTGTTGACGTAACAGAAGGTGTAGCCCAGAAAGTCCAGGCGCTCTGCTGTGACATCCACTACCCGCGTTTTCTCCCGGTTGATCTCCAGCCCAAGCCAGTTTTCGAGTTTGTCTTCGATGTGTTGCCGCAGTCGTTGACTCTGGTAGCGCGCCAGCACGACAAAGTCATCGGCGTAGCGCACCAGCCGGGCGTTAGCCCAATGGACTGGCCCGCTGGCCGAGTGAAACACTTTGTCGAACCAATGCAGGTAGATGTTGGCCAGCAGCGGCGAGATCACTCCTCCTTGGGGAGTGCCTTTGTCGTTGCGCTTGATCCGGGGTTTGTCGCCGGGTTTCCCCGCCGGTTCCACCACCGGAGCTTCCAGCCACAGCCGGATTAGCTTGAGCACCGAACTGTCCACCACCCTCATCTTGACACACGCCATCAGTTTGTCGTGCGGTATCGTATCGAAGTATCCCTTGAGGTCGGCGTCATACACCGAGGTCTTTCCATCCAGAAGGTGCTGGCGTATTTCGTCCAAAGCTTGGTGGGCCGAACGCCCGGGACGAAACCCATAAGAGCAATCCTCGAAGTCGGCTTCAAAGATCGGCTCCAATATCAGGAGCACCGCCATTTGTGCGACTCGATCTTTGACCGTCGGGATGCCCAAGGGTCTCATCTTTCCATTGGCTTTGGGAATATACACCCGCTTGACCGGCTGGGGCCGGTAGGTTTTGCGGCGAAGTTCCTGCCCAATTTCCTCAAGCAGGCTCTCCACCCCGTTTTCCTTCTGCACGATTTGCCCGATGCTGACGCCATCCACTCCCGGGGCTCCACCGTTGGAGCACACTTTCCACCACGCTGCCAGCAGCGTGTCCGGGTCCATCACTCCGCCATACAAACTGTAAAAGCGGAATTTGGGTTCCTGTTTGGCCTTTTGAGCCAGCTTCTGTCTCAGAGCAGCGACTTTGGGCGGCAGCCCCGACCGGGCCGGTTCTCCGGCTTGGGCCTTGGCTCCCGCTTCTCCCGTAGTAGAACGTTGTTCGCTCAATCGGTTCCTCTGCTCATCTGACTTCGCATGTTTCCACTGCGGCCCCTTGGCTCCACGATCGTTACTCGCTTCGTCGCTACTATGGGCCGCTCCGACTCCCCCGCCGGCGCACCAACCGGTTATTTATTCCCGGTCAATGCTGATTGCCCTTCTGCCCTTGCGGCCGACGAGGGCCTCTCATGTTCCTGAATTAACTGTCCCACCGCGCCGTCCTCTTCCACCCCGGAGAGCCTGTCGCCTGCGTTTGAACATTGCTTGGGCGGCAGTGCTGGCTTCGCCATCTCTGAAAGGTTGGCCACTCTCGATTTGCGTAACGAGGCTCAATTGGGTTCGCTTGCGCTACGGCTCGGTTGTTTGCTCCGCCAGGCTTTGACCGGCGGAATTGCTCCCGCCAGCCACCGGCTTCGCTACATGTTCAATGTTCAATTCACATGGCAATCACCTTTCATTTTGCTAGTTCATTCAGACTTTCCATGACGCACCGGAGACGCGGAGGTCGCGGAGAGGAGCAGCCAATCCGTGACCATTGAGTGATGCAAGGGCTGCACGAGGTCATAGCATCGTCTTGGGACTGTTTTGGGTTGCGGGGAACGCGGTTTGCGAAACACTGCATACTGTGCCGCGGCAAATCGCTTGCTGGCGCACGATACAGGGTGAAGGCTGACCATGTCAAAACCACGGCCTTCACGGAGGATGTGTCGGGTGTGGGACAGAATTCTTCCATTGGACCGGATTACACCTTGGAAGTATATGAGTATATAAATACAACCAATGGTTTCCGGGAGGGCGGGGCACCGCGAGTCGCTAATATAATTAGGGCGTCGCGGCGCTCCCCCCTCCCGAAAATTGTCATACGCCCGGATGCGTCTTCACATCCGGGAGAAAATGGGCATGGGGTCCAAAAATGGCGTCGAAACACCTCCCGCGCCGGAAAAAAACCGAGGGCGGACTGGAATAAAAGACTTGCAACTCTGTGGGGCGGGAAGAAAATCACGAAAAAGGCCCACGCTGGTCGTGGGCAAGAAACCAAAATGGGAAATCCCGACTAAGAACGCGCCTATTAGCGGCGAATCGATAATCTCCGTGAGAACACAATTATACCGATTGTTCATCGCGCTGGCGCTGATTGTGGGCGCTCACCAAGTCGCCGCCCAAGGGGCACGGTTCTTCCGCATTATCGGTCCGACCGCAACAACCATTACAGCGCTTGGGGTCGATGGCACCTTGGTATGGAGCAATGCGCAGCCGGGTGCAACCTATACCGTCCAAACCGTCACCTCGCTGCCTGGGGGAACGAATTGGGTCGACTACATCCAGATTGCCACCGCCGATGACGTCAACACCAACCTGCTCCTTGATTTCAATCCGCCTGCCGGAATGGCATTGGTTCCCGCCGGTGTGTTTACGATAGGGGACACTTTGGACAACGAGAACGACGCGATCCCCACCAACGTGACCGTGTCGGCGTTTTTCATGGATACAAATCTGGTGAGTTCCAATCAATGGGCGGCCGTTTACGCTTACGCCATCGGCAACGGCTACGGTTTTGACAATTCCGGCGAGGCGAAGGCGGGGAACCATCCGGTCGAGACGCTGAATTGGTACGACTGTGTCAAGTGGTGCAATGCGCGGTCGCAGCAGGCCGGCTTGACGCCCGTCTATTACACGGATGCAGGGTTGACGCAGGTTTATGCCAATGGAGAGATCGATGCGGTCTACGTGAACTGGACGGCCAGCGGCTATCGGCTGCCCACGGAGGCGGAGTGGGAGAAAGCGGCGCGGGGCGGCTTGATTGGCCAACGGTTTCCCTGGGGGGACACCATTTCGTGGAACCAGGCGAATTACTACGGTGATCCCATATCGGCCAACCCGTATGGATACGCCTACGACCTTTCCACAACAAATACTTTTGATCCGGCGTTTTCAGGAGGAAACAACGGGGATTCTCCATACACCAATCCGGTCGGATATTTTCCCCCCAACGGCTATGGCCTCAATGACATGTCGGCCAATTTGTTTGAATGGTGCTGGGACTGGTATGCGACGTCCTATGCAGGCGGCCTCGATCCACGCGGGCCGTCATCCTCATTCTATGATTCCCGCGTTTTGCGCGGCGGCAGTTGGGAAGTCGGACCAAACGAACTGCGCTGCGCCTATCGCGGCTTCGAGGGCCCCTCCGGCAGAGGGGAGGCCGCTGGCTTTCGCTGTGCGCGCAGTTTTTAGAATTTACTCGCCGCCCCCACGGCCTCGTTGGATCGGTGTTTTATTTTATTCTTAGCTGTGGAAAACGTTTTGACAGGATGAACAGGATGCACAGGAGGAAATTTTCCCGTTCTGCGCTCCAAATTGACCCGCGGCCCGGCTCCGGGAGTTTTGCTTTTAGGATTTCGCGCACGACAGGATTTTCACGCCGGTCCAATTATTTGGAATGAAGGCTCTTTTCTTAGAACTTTGACTTTCAGACTCAAAAGACGCATAAATAACTGTAGCCGTGAGCAGCGAGACAGACATTTTGATCAAGCGCGCCGCAGCCGAACTCAAAACCGCCGGCGCACGGGAAATTTACGTCTTCGGCTCTGCTGCGCGTGGGACGGGTGGTGCGGCGTCCGATCTCGACCTGGCGGTGTCCGGCCTGCCGCCGTCGGTTTTCTATCGGATGGGCGCGCGCGTCAGTGATTTGATGGGCCGTTCAGTGGATTTGATTGACCTGGACATCAACACGCCGTTCACCCGCCATCTACGCAGGGAGAATGAACTCGTCCGCGTGGGATAAATTCCGCAAACAACAGGCCACGGAACGCCAACAATTGCAGCGTCTGTTGTCTGGTTTTCACGGGCTCCTCGCCAAATGCCGCACCACGGCTCCGACTGAAATCGAACTGTCGGCGCTGGCAGCGTTGCTCCATTCCTTTTATACGGGCGTGGAAAATATTTTTAAGCGTTTGGCGATGGAGGTGGACGGCGAGCCGGTGCGGGGTGATTCCTGGCATCGTGAACTTTTGTTGCGGATGAAATCGCCGACGCGCACCGACCGGCATTGCTTTCGGAAGAACTTCACGATTCTTTGAATGAATATCCCTTCCTGGCAATGCTGCCGGAGAACCGGATCAAGATTGGGGCGAAGGTCATGTGCCATTCCCGGCAGTTTGCCTTAGAGATGGCGGAAGTGGCGGTTCCGCGGGCGGCGCAAGAGTCAACGAAGCGCCGTCGTTATCCGAGAAAAAACTGAGAATGGACTGGAAAATGGGCTTGCAAAACTGTGTGGAAGGAACAGAGTCAAGAAAAAGGCTCACGCTGGTCGTGGGCAAGAAATCAAATGGGAAATCCCAGATTAAAGGGGGGCTGGCATTTACGATGAATATGCGAAACAAGCTTCGCGGGTTTACGCTCATTGAGCTGCTCGTGGTCATAGCTGTTATCGCCATTCTGGCGGCTCTGTTGATGCCCGTTTTATCCAAATCCAAGGAACAAGCGAATACGACCCGCTGCATCAATAATAGCCGCGAGATTGGGCTGGCGTTTCTGCTTTATGCCATAGACAACCATGAACATCTTCCAGACCTTTACACCAAATACGGCTGGTCTGCCGGCACGGATTGGGAGATTGAACCGGGAGGAGACTGGTGGTTTGAGACGCTGTCAAAAGGCGGGTATTTGACGGCTTATAGCATCTCGAACCATGTGTGGCGTTGTCCGGCGGTTAGCGACCGTGATGCCCAATTCATATTTGGAACGCTGTGGGAAGGGTACGGTCCAGTAGAGGGCACGATTATCCGCTATGCCTTTCAGTTGGAGGGAAAGGATGTGGTTCCGCTTGGGAGCCGACGCCTGACGGAATTGGAACGTCCGGCTCTTCTCTGGCTGATGGGGGACACGGGCATTCCGAAAAACTCAAAGAACGTCCCCGCGGGAGGTTATCTCACGGAAATCGTCACTTTTCCACCGGACCCTCAGACTGGATGGCTGGAGATGCAGCCGCAGAAACAACCCGCCTGCCGCCACAATCTGAAAGCGGGTGTTACTTTCGCGGATGGTCATGTCGAGGTGTGGAAGTATCTGGACTTCCGAAATGACAAGAACGATGTTTTTGGCGCGGACTCGCTCTAGCCTCTGGCTTTTCGCTGCGGATTGGCCGCAAAGAACACAAAGTTCGCAAAGACTAGACTATACCGAAAGGCAAACGATGAGATTGAACGTTGATCGGGAGACTGTGGTGGGATGACTCGGCGGGTTTTTCTGATGCTCTGGTGGGGCGTTGCGCTTCACTTGGGGGCGGCGGATTGGCCGCAGTTCCTTGGGCCAACGCGCAATGGCGTTTATGCGGGGACGGATTTGACCGATGCGTGGCCGGCGTCCGGGCCGGCGGTGGTTTGGCGCAAGAACGTTGGCGCAGGGTTTGCCGGGGTGGCGGTGGCGGATCGTTCCCTGGTTCTTTTCCATCGGCTCAATGACAAGGAGGTTGTCGAATGCCTCGATGCGCGGACGGGGGCGCCGAAGTGGAGTTACTCGTACCCGACTTCCTACCAGGACGATTTTGGCTTTGATGAGGGGCCGCGCGCGACGCCTTGTGTTGACAATGGGCGGGTTTACACGTTTGGCGCGGAGGGAATGCTGCTCTGTCTCGATTTGTCGGACGGCAAGATGGTGTGGCAGTTGGACACAAAACAGGCGTTTCATCAGGGGAAGGGTTTTTTCGGCATGGCCTGCTCGCCGCTCGCCGAGGGCAGCAATATATTGCTCAACATCGGCGGGCCGGACGGGGCGGGCGTTGTGGCGTTCGACAAGGGGTCGGGGCGGGTCGCCTGGAAGGGGACGAGTGATGAGGCGGGCTACGCTTCGCCCGTCGCCGCGACAATTCATGATCGGCGTTACGCTTTCTTTTTTACACGGGCGGGCCTGGTGGCGGCCGATCCGGCGGACGGCAAGATTCAATTTCGGTTTCCGTGGAGGTCGCGCGACAATGCCTCGGTCAACGCGGCGACGCCGGTAATTATTGATGACATGATTTTTCTCTCGGCTTGTTACGGCACCGGCGCGGTGCTCCTGCGGGTGCGGGACAAAGAGGTGGACACAGTGTGGTCGGGGGACGGCATTCTCTCGAATCATTACGCCACGAGCGTGCGGCGGGGGGATTTTCTTTACGGGATTGATGGACGGGCGGACCCGGGTTACCGGCCGGCACCATCGCTGCGATGCGTGGAATGGAGGACGGGAAAGATTCGATGGCAAACGGATTCGGTGGGCGCGGCAACGGTCGCTCTTGCGGGGGATCAATTGCTGGTGCTGACGGACGGGGGCGAATTGATCCGCGTCGCGGCGGCGCCGGATGCTTACAAGGAGTTGGCGCGCGTCCAAATCATGCCAGACCAGGTGCGGGCGTTTCCGGCGCTGGCGGACGGTTATTTGTACGCGCGGGGGAAGGACAAACTTTTCTGTTTCGACCTTTCGGGGAAGACTGCCAAGTAGTCTCCATCTTCGATGGCCGACGGCGGCGCTTAAAATTGTTTTACAAGTGGGGCGCGAGCCATTACACATGCTAATATGGCAACGATGAATACCACGGGCGCAACGGTGTCCTCGCAACCGGCGGGCAACCAAACTTACCGGGGTCCGTTCGCGATCATGACGATCCTCTTTTTCATGTGGGGATTCATGACGGTGTGGAATGATGTGCTGATTCCGCGCTTCAAGGAGGCGTTCACGCTCAGTTATTTTGAGGCGATGCTTGTGCAGTTTGCGTTTTTTGGCGCGTACGGAATCGGCTCGCTGATTTATTACATCATATCAATGACCTCCGGAGACCCGATCAATCGGATCGGCTACAAGAACGGCGTCATTATCGGCCTGCTCATTGCGGCCACGGGCAGCGTCCTGTTTTATCCGGCGGCGGTGGAGACGTCGTATCCATTTTTTCTTGTGGCGCTGTTTATCGTTGGGTTGGGGTTCGCGATGCTGCAAATCGCGGCCAATCCGTATGTGACGATTCTGGGGCCGGAGGAAACGGCGCCGAGCCGGCTGAATCTGTCGCAGGCGTTTAATTCGTTTGGGACGACGATTGGGCCGATCATTGGCGGGTGGCTGATTTTCACGTTTTTTACGAGCAAGGACGCGCATGGGGCGGATTCGGTTAAGATTCCCTACCTCTGTTTCGCGGGGGTATTCGTGCTGCTGGCGGTATTCTTCAAGTTCGCGCACCTGCCGAGTTTCACGAACACCGGGACGATCGAACGGGGGCTGGGGGCGTTGAAACATCCGCACACGGCGTTGGGAATGCTGGCGATCTTCATGTATGTTGGCGGGGAAGTCAGCGTGGGGAGCGCAATCATCAATTACCTGGGCCTGCCCAAGCTGGGCGGATTGGCCCATGAGGCGGCGAGCAAATTCCTGGCTTATTATTGGGGCGGGTTGATGATCGGGCGGTTCATGGGCGCGTTCGCATTGAGCGCGATGAGGAAATCGTTGAAACACTTCCTGGTGGCGCTGGTGCCGGTGGTGGCGTTTATTACCATTTGGATCGTGGGCGGCCAGTACAGCGCGCTTCATTATGGCCCGGCGCTGGTGGTGTTGCTGGTGGCATTTTATTTGGGCGAGGCCAGCGCGCACCGGATGCTGGCGCTATTTAGCGCGGTGATCATCGGGTTGCTGCTCACGAGCATGTGCACCGAGGGGGAAACGGCCAAGTGGAGCATCCTGGGGGTGGGGTTATTTTGCTCGGTGATGTGGTCAAATATATTTTCACTGGCGATTGAGGGGCTGGGCCCGCAGAAGAGCCAGGCGTCCTCGTTGCTGGTCATGGCGATTCTGGGCGGGGCCGTGCTGCCGCCGATTCAAGGGTGGATTGCCGATCACGCCGGGATTCAACCTTCGTTCGCTGTCCCGATGGTGGCGTTTGCGTACATCGGCTTTTACGGAATTTATGGCTACAAAGCCGGACGAACCGGAAAGGCGGCAAACCCGGCGTAAGTAGTGTAGTGTTAAGGCAAGAATTTATATGCGCACAGGAAATCTCATTGTGAAAGTCGCCGGGACGTGCCTTTTGGCGGCGCGGGTTTGGGCGCTGCCGGACCCGGTTGACGAACCGCTGCCAATGGTAGGAACCGCCGAGCACGGGCACACCTATCCCGGCGCCACGGTGCCGTTCGGGCTGGTCCAGCTAAGCCCTGACACGCCGATCGCGGGGTGGGATGGTTGTTCGGGTTATCATTATTCGGATTCGGCGATCGTCGGTTTCAGCCACACTCATTTGAGTGGCACGGGCTGCGGTTGCCTGGGCGATGTACTCCTGATGCCGACGGTGGGTGAGGTGCATTTCAATCCCGATGGCTACAGGTCCGGCTTTTCGCACGACCGGGAACATGCCACGCCGGGGGATTACCGCGTATTTCTGGATAATCCGAAGGTCGCTGTGGAATTGACAGCCACTGCGCGGTGCGGCTTTCACAAATACACGTTTCCGGCGGCGGACGACGCGCACATCATTCTGGATCTGGCCCACGGCGTCGGAAACGATGCCGTCGAAACGTCGGTGACCGTGGAGAGTGACACGACCGTCAGCGGTTCGCGCATCTCGGAAGGTTGGGGCGGGCGGCGCGCGGTCTATTTTGTCATGGAATTTTCAAAACCGTTCGCGTCGGTTGTGCTGGAGCGCAACGGGCATCGCATGGAGGCGGACGCGCGCGGCGGCACCGGACAAAGCATGAAGGCGGCCTTCAATTACGCGACCTCCGCCAATGAACCGATCCTGGTCAAGGTCGGAATCTCTGGAACAGGGATCGACGGCGCGCGGAAAAACCTTTCGGCGGAGATACCCGGGTGGGATTTCGACGGCGTCCGCGCGGCGGCAGTGGCTCAATGGAAGACTGTGTTTGACGCGGTGGCCGTGTCGTCGTTTGATCCGCACATTCGGACGACGTTTTATGCGAACCTGTATCTGAGTTGCCTTGCGCCGGTGCTCTTTAACGACGTGGACGGAACTTATCGCGGGATGGATCACAAGAACCACCCGGGCGAAGGGTTCCAAAACTATACGACCTTTTCACTTTGGGACATCTACCGCGCGGAGGTTCCGCTGCTGGAAATCCTGCAGCCGGGACGGGTGCCCGACATTATTCAAACGCTGTTGGCGGAGTACGATCAAAATGGGCAGCACACGACGCCGATCTGGCCGTTGTGGGGGAACGAGACCTGGTGCATGATCGGTTACCATTCGGTGGCGGTCATTGCGGATGCCTACCTGAAAGGGTTCCGCGGATTCGATGCGGAGGCTGCTTACCGGGCGATGCGCGACACGGCGATGCAGAATCGGAATGGGCTGGCCAGTTATAAGCATCGGGGCTACGTCGACTCCAAACCCCAGGGCGAGGCGACGTCCAAGACGATTGAGTATTCGTTCGACGACTGGAGCCTGGCGCGCATGGCGGATGCGTTGGGACACAAGGAGGACGCGCAAATGTTTTACAAGCGCGCGGCCAACTACCGCAACTTGTTCGACGGGACGGTGCGCTTTTTCCGCGGTCGCAAGGCCGATGGGGCGTGGCGCTTTCCCTTCGTCACCAACGCGCTGGCCGGGGATGAATACACGGAGGCGGATGCGTGGCAGTACGCGTTTGCGGCGCAACAGGACGTGCCGGGAATGATCGCGCTTTACGGCGGGGACGAAGCGTTCGTCCAGAAGCTGGATGCCCTGTTCACGGCGGACTCGACGATTCAAACGACGATACCGGACATCAGCGGATTGATCGGCCAGTATTCGCAAGGGGACGAGCAATGTCATCACGTCGCCTACCTTTATGATTACGCGGGGGCGCCGTACAAAGCGCAGCAGCGCCTGCGGCAGGTCATGGCGACATTGTACAACGACACGCCGGCCGGACAATGCGGCAACGCGGATTGCGGGCAGATGGCGGCGTGGTATGTGTTCAGCGCGCTGGGATTTTATCCGATGAACCCGGACAGCGGCATTTACGCCATCGGCAGCCCTGTGGTGAGCAAGGCGGTGCTGCATCTGGACCGCGAAAAATATGACGGCCACACCTTCACTGTGCTGGCTGACGACAATGGACCGGAAAATGTTTACATCCAGTCCGCAACGCTCAACGGGAAACCGTTGAATCGCGCGTGGCTGCGGCACGAGGAGATCATTGCCGGTGGAACGCTGCACCTGGTGATGGGACCGCAGCCGAACACCGATTGGGGCCGGGCGCAGGAAGACCGCCCGCCCGCCACGATGCCGGCGGATTTCCATTATGCGCCGTTGCCGGAGCCGGCGTCGGACAAACCGGTGGTTTTGACGCTGCCGATCCGGGTTGTTTGCGGCCGGGACGAGGCGGTAAATAATTTTGTGCCGGACCCGAATATGTACTTCGGCGCGCTAAACCAGAGCCGCTCCGCCGTGGATGTGAGCGCCGCGAACGCCGCACCCGAGGGGGTTTATCAGAGCGAGCGGTTCGGGAAGGATTTCACGTATACTTTCGCCGTCCCCAAAGGGCGGCAGTATCACGTCCGCCTGCATTTCGCGGAAGTATTTGACAACGGGGCGCGGCAGCGCGTGGAGGACATTGAGATCAATGGGCGGCCAGTTTTGAAGGACTTTGACATTTTTGCGGCCGCCGGCGGCATGGACAAGGCGGTGGTGAAGGATTTTGGCCGCATCTCGCCCGATGCCAACGGGAATATCCTGGTGCGGGTCACGTCGGCCCCGGCCAGCCCGGACCCGAACGTAAAGATCAGCGGCATCGAGATTCTTGAGGATTCGGCGGGCTGAAGCGGCGGACGATTGCAGCGGCAATTATGCGTGTTCTGGCCATCGATCACGGAACCAAACGGGTTGGCCTGGCCCTCAGCGATGAAACGGAGACCATTGCCCAGCCGCTTGAGATGGTTGCGGCCCAACCGGCGGAGAAACTTCTGGGGCGGATTGCGGAGATTGTCGCGCAACGGAATGTCCGGGAGGTGGTGGTCGGTTTGCCGCGCAACATGAACGGCACCTTTGGACCGGCGGCGGAGAAGGCGCGGGAATTTGTCGCGGCGCTGCAGCAAGTGGTGAGGGTCCCGGTCAATACCTGGGACGAACGCCTCACATCCGTCCAGGCGAACCGTTTTCTCATCGAGAGCGGCGTCCGGCGCGAAAAGCGCAGGGAAAAGGTCGATCAAACTGCGGCGGCCATTTTACTGCAAAGTTATTTGGACAAAGCCGGGGGATGAAACTGAAATTGACGATCGCTTACGACGGCACCCATTACGCGGGCTGGCAGAGCCAAAAAAATGGAGTCGCCGTGCAACAGCGGGTCGAGGAGGCAATCTCGAAAATTTTTCCGGGCGCGGGCCGTTTGCAAAGTTCCAGCCGCACGGACACCGGCGTCCATGCGCTGGGCATGGTGGCGCACGTGGAGATCGCCGGGGGCGCGATCAAAATGCCCGTTGGGAAGATCGCGCTGGCCGTCAACGCCCATCTGCCTTGCGACATCCGGGTTATGGCTGCCGCGCGTTGCCGGGATGATTTTGAGGCGCGGTTTGAGGCGCGGGGCAAACAGTATCGCTATTTTATCTGGATGGGGACGGCAATGAACCCGCTCCTGCGACATCAGGCCTGGCACGTCAGCCGTCCGCTCGATGTCGGGGCCATGCGGACCGCGGCGAAACAGTTCGTGGGAAGGCACGATTTCAAATCGCTGGCAGCCACGCGCAATTACGAAATGAGTTGCACGGTTCGGACAGTGACGCGGTGCGACCTCAAGCGGAACGGTCCGCTGCTGACATTTATCATCGAAGGGGATGGATTTTTGTATAAGATGTGCAGGGGAATTGTCGGGACGCTGGCACAAGTGGGGCAGGGGAAGATAGCGCCGGCGGGGATCCGGAATATTCTTGAGAAAAGAGACCGCAGAGCCGCCGGAATGACCGCGCCCGCGCATGGCCTGGTCTTGTGGAAGGTATTTTATTGACGTGAACATCGTCCTGGTCGAACCGGAAATCCCGCCGAACACGGGCAACGTGGCCCGTCTTTGCGCGGCGACGCGATCCACGCTGCATTTGATCGAGCCATTCGGATTCAATCTGGATGACAAACAGCTCAAGCGGGCCGGGTTGGATTATTGGGAGCACCTGACGTGGCGTCGGTGGAGGGATTGGCCGACGTTCGCGCGGGAGCTTCCATCCGACGCGCGGGTGTGGCTAATTGAATCGCACGGAGAGCGGCATTATGCGGAAGTGGCTTATGGGGCTGGGGATTACCTGGTTTTCGGACGGGAGACGGCCGGGTTGCCGCGACAAATCCTGGATGAGCATCGTGAATCGTGGCTGCGAATACCAATGTTTCACAGTGGGGTGCGGTCGTTGAATCTATCAAATTGCGTGGCGCTGGCGCTTTACGAAGCTCTCCGACAACAAGGGTTCCCGGGCGCGATTTCCGGGGGTTCAGGGCCGCCTTAAAATAATTCAAAACCGGCTGCAAATAAATTTGACCTCGCGGGGGCTTTAGGCTATAAAACTGGTTTCGAAGGTATGGTCTATCGCGTTTCAAATTCCGTCGCGGCTTTGCTGCCGCTGATGGCTGGCTGCCTGGGGTTGATCCAGCCGGCGGCCAACGCGGGTGACAAGATTGAGTTTTCCGCGCCTTCGGCTCTCCTGGAAGTGCCGCACCCGGAGGCCGCGTCCAAGGTGGACGCCGTGGGCGCCTTAAACGCAGCGCTTTCAAAGCATCAGGATGAGCAGGCCTCCGAGTCCTCGTATTCGCCGACGCCCATGGTTATCATTCCCGCGCAAAAGTCCGGGGGAGGCGGATTTGGCTGGACTGCGCCTTTTGAAGACGATCCGGACCAGGCGGACCGGGGTGACGGTTCGGGATTGGATTTGTTTGCCCCGAAGAAAGCGGCCGCGCCGACCAAGACCGAGACCCTTTTAAACGACAAGCAGCCCGGCATTTCCAGGGACGGGAACTGGACGCGATTTGATCCGGACCTCAAGCAATTCGGAGCCGATGCGGCGCAAAAAGAAGGCGACGGACTCGAGGACCGGCTGGGAGGCCACCTCGATGACCATGGCGCGGCGGATTGGCTGCGATCGTTTGGTTTTCACGGACAGGCGGTTCCGGAACCGATGCACCAGGGGGCATTGGGGCCGGAGAAGGAGGATTTCGGCACATTTTACCAGCAACCGACCGGCGGTTACTCTCAGGCCAATACCATGGCTCCGCGGGACCCATTGCACAGTTCGGCCTATCGGGGCGAGACCGCGGGAAATGACTTGCCGGATGCGGGCCTGCGGGACCAGAGCGAACAACAGGCACTGATGCAACCGACATTGCCACACGCGTGGGATGTGCTTCCGTCGGCGGCCCATCCGCAGCGTACCCTGGAACGGCAGCAGCCGTTTACGGCGCCGAGCCGCGCACCGAACGCGCCGGCGGTGCTGGCTTTTCCCAAGAGACCGGGGGACTTATTTCAGTAGTGTGACGAAGATTTCTGTTTCTTTCCCGGGTTTCCTTTGGTTTAATGGAGGAAACCGGATCTGAGCACTTTGTCCCGGAGTGTCAAATAATCTGGACGTTCAACGGCGATATTATGAAAATGGACCTTACAATGGTAAAGCGCGCGACAACACTGAAAAGAGTCACAAAAAAACCCTCCCCGATTCCGTTGGCCAAGGGCCAACTCTGGAAAATGGACGACAAGCATATCGAGATCATGGAAGTCGGCAAGACGCTGACGCATTACCGGCTGTTTCAGAGTCAGAAGCGAGTTCCGATCAGCCTCGGGGGGATCGCGGCCGTGCAGGCCTATCTCAAAACCAACGGGGCGATCCTGGTCAGAAAACCTGCTCCGGTCAAGACGGCTTGATCGTAGTTTGTCGTCCTATTCCGCGACAATTTCTTCAATAATTGGACAGACCCGCGTTTGCGCAACGTCGACGCGGAAGCCCTGCATGCGGGCAGGGCGCTTTTCCGGCACCCAATATGTCGAGTGGCACACGCCGTGCTAAATGCCAGCCAGACACGACAATGGTAAATTCATCGCTTATTCAACTAAGGACGCTGCTGGCGAGGCAACACTTGCTCCAACAGCAGCATCAAAGACGCCTGGCGGGCAAAATCCACGACGACGTCAGCCAAAAACTGACCACGCTGTCGCTGGAACTGTCGCTTGCCACGGTGGAGCCGGAAACGGCCGCCTGCTGGGCGGAAAAATGCCAGGAGTGGAACGGGATGGTCCTGGAGTTGGGCACGGCGCTGCGGGAGATTACCAATCAACTTTGCCCGCGCATCCTGGACGACATGGGGCTTGTCCCGGCCCTGCAATGGTTTGCAAGGTCGTGCCCGGAGGGGATTTCGTGCCAGTTAAGCGCGCCGGAGGAGCCGGTGGCATTGCCGCCGTTTGCCGCCAATGAAGTGTTTACGCTTTGTCGGGAGATTGTGACCGATTTTTTCGCGCCCAACGGCGTGACGGAAATGTCCGCGGAGCTGGAGCAACCAGGCGAGCTGCTGCTGATACACCTGCGCGTGCTGGAGGTCAAACCAGGCTCGGACCCGCTGACACTTGAGGCGTTGGACGCGCTCTCGATCCATGAACGGCTGGCGTGCGTGGATGGCGCGGCGGTGATCGACGAACAGCCGGGCAGGGGATTCGCGGTGACGCTCTCGGTGCAGACTGCGCGGCGGCCCTATTGCACGGCGGCGTAGGGGTTTAGGAAATCAGTTCGGCGGAGGGATGATTAAGTTTTGCTTCATGGAAAATCCGCGAGCAGTTCTTTTATAGCCGGCTCGTTAATGGGTTGGTTTGGCGCGGCGACACGAAAACCGTCCTCATCGGCCAGGCGGCACGTCGGAAGGGATGACGCCTTCGGCTCAACTGCCTTGAGGGTGAAACTGCCGTCCCCGTTGTCATGAACGGAATACACCTGTCCTGGCTTGGCTTGAGGCACCACCAGGCGCTTTCGGTTATCTGCCTTTGTTGTTATCATTGTGGGAATATCTCACCGGCGAGGCTCATTTTCACTTCTTATATCCAAGGCGAGCTGAAATACAAAGCGGACTTCCTGTCACCTTGGGGCTTCCATTTGCGCCTTATGAGCGACATGATAATAACAGATAATATGCCGGAGACAGACTTGGCTGACGCCGCGCTGGTGACTGCGAGCCTGGCGGGTGACCGCGAGGCTTTTGGGCTGATCGTGACGCGCTATCAATCGCTGGTCTGTTCGCTGGCCTTCAGCGCCACCGGCAGTTTGACCCAGAGCGAGGACCTGGCGCAAGAAACCTTCGTGGCCGCGTGGAAATCTCTCGGTGACTTGCGGGAACCGGGCAAGTTGCGTTCGTGGTTGTGCCGCATTGCGCGCAACCGCATCTGCGATGCCTTTCGCGGGGAAAAGCGCGAGCTAAGTCATGGGGCCGAAACGCTGGACCTGGTGGACCAAGCGCCAGCAATGGAACCGCTTCCGCCCGATCAAGCCATCAGCAAGGAGGAGGAGGCCATTCTTTGGCACGCCATCGAGCGCATACCGGAGATCTACCGCGAGCCGCTGGCTCTGTTTTACCGCCAACACCAGGCCATCGCCTCGGTAGCACAAAGTTTGGAGTTAAGCGAGGATGCCGTGAAGCAACGGCTCTCCCGCGGGCGCAAGATGTTGCATGAACAAGTCACAGCCTTTGTGGAAGGCGCGCTGGAAAAGACCTCCCCTGGAAAAATGTTCACCCCTGGGGTGCTGGCGGGTTTGCCCCTGACGGCAACATCCGCCAAGTCCGCCGCTCTTGGCTCGGCGATGGCCGCAGCCGGCACCGGGGCGAAAACTGCGGCGACCGCCGGCGCCTTCGGCGGATTTTTTCCGCCATTGATGGGAGTGCTCGGCTTGTGCCACAACTTGAAATCGGAAATCGAGGACACTGACTCTCCCCGCGAACGGCAGTTGGCAGTGGGGATGGTTTGGATTCGCGTGGCGTTCATCATGGTTTACCTAGCGCTGTTGTATTTCTGCATGAGACATCTGGACATCGCGCGGCATCCGTTTGAGTTTGAAGCGGTGATGGCGGCGTTTCCCTTCGGTGTCGCGCTCTTCGTGGTTGCGTCGTTCAGTTACGCGGATCGCCGTCGGCGCCAAATCACAACGGAAGACGACCCTTCGGCGGAAACCAAACGACGTGATGGGTTGTTGGCCAAACCCATCCGAAAGGCCTCACGCCGGAAGGTCTATCTTGGGGTCGCGGCCGGCATGGCCTTCCCACTGGCATGGTTGGTTGTCTCGGCGGCGCGGGCCATGCGAACCGGACTTTGGCTCACGGCTCTTGGGACGCTCGTCGTCTGCGGCATGCTTTTTTTTCTCGGCGTCCGTTCGTGGCAGCGTTTTCCATGGCATTTTCTCAAACTCGATTTTGGCAAAGTGGTGCAAATTGTGGTCCTGACCGGAGTGATTGCTCTGCTGAATCTGAATCTCGACCACTATGTTCACGGGATTGTGGACATGGACCGCGGCACGGCTGTCATCGGCCGTTGGGGGCTGGTGGGTTTTAATGTCGTTATCGTCCTGGTTTACGGAGCGTTCGTCGGGGCTCTTCTCTGGAAACGCAAAATTGAACTTGGGCCAAGGTCGCTCTAATTGCGCCGGTTTACATCAGGTTCACCGGGTCGATGTCGACGGAGAGGGTGACGTCGTCGGGCAATTTCAGTTCCTTAATCATCCCGGTAAGCACACGGCTGAGTTTGGGGATGTGGCGCGTCCGCAGCATGATCTGGTAGCGGTAATAGGTTTCGGCGCGCGCCAGCGGGGCCGGGGCCGGCCCGGAAATCGTCAGGTCTGGCGGGGCGCCGGCGCTTTTTTGGATTTCCTGTTTTACGTGGTCGGCTGAAAAGCTCACCTTCTCCTCGTTGCGGCCTTTGAGCAGCAGTAATGCAATCCGGCCGGAAGGGGGATATTTCAATTGGCGGCGAAACTCCATTTCCTGCTCGTAAAAGCCGGTGAAATCATGGCGGCGAGCGTATTGGATGGCCGGATGAAACGGCGTGAACGCCTGCACGAAGACCTCGCCCTCGACGTCGCCGCGCCCGGCGCGACCGGAGACCTGGGTCAACAATTGAAATGTCCGTTCGCCGGCACGAAAATCCGGCATGTGCAGGCTCAAGTCCGCGTGGATGATTCCCACGAGCGTCACGTTGGGAAAATGCAGGCCCTTGGCGATCATTTGGGTGCCCACGAGGATGTCGATTTTTCCCGTGCGAAAATCCCCCAGGATGCGCCGGTAATCCTCCTTTCGTTTCAGCGTATCGGAATCCATCCGCGTCACGCGCGCGCGTGGGAAAAGTTTTCCCAGCGCGGCCTCGACCTTTTCCGTTCCGATTCCCGCGAAACGGATCGCGGGGTTGCGGCATTTTGGATTGGGGCAAACGGAGGGAGCGTCGGCGTTGTGGCCGCAAATGTGACAGCGGAGCTTGCCGGCCTGGCGATGGTAGGTCAGAGCCAGGCTGCAATTCGGGCACTGGGCCACGTATCCGCAGAGGGGACACAGCAGCGAGGTGGCAAAACCGCGGCGGTTCAAAAACAAGAGTGTTTGCTCCTTGCGATCGAGCCTCTTGAGGATCGCCTCCTTGAGTTCGAGCGAGAACATCGGGGGCCCCTTCTCGCGGCGCGCGGCCTGGCGCATGTCAATAATACGAACGATTGGCATTTTGCGGTCGTCGGCCCGCAGGGGCAATTCCAAGAGGCGGTATTTGCCTTTTTGGACGTTGAAAAAACTTTCCATCGAGGGAGTCGCCGAACCCAGGACAACGACCGCGTCTTCCATTCGTCCGCGCACGACCGCCACGTCGCGCGCATGGTAGCGAGGGGCCTCCTCCTGTTTGTAGGAATATTCGTGTTCCTCATCCACGATGATCAATCCCAGCGGGTGGACGGGCGCGAAGACCGCCGAGCGGGCGCCGATGACGATTCGGGCGCGGCCCTGGCGAATCTTGTGCCATTCGTCGTGGCGCTCGCCGGTGGATAAATGACTGTGCAACACCGCGACCAGCGTCTGGAGCGGCCCGCTGCTGAAGCGCGCCTTGAATCGCTCGACCGTTTGCGGCGTGAGCGAAATCTCCGGCACCAGGACGATGGCGCCTTTTCCGCTTTGCAGGGCGCCGGCGATGGCCTGCAAATAGACCTCGGTCTTGCCGCTGCCGGTCACGCCGTGAAGAAGGAAAACCGGTTTGGATTTTCCCGCGCCATCGCCGGCCGGCGACAGGGCCCGGGCAATTTCCTCCACGGAGTGTTTTTGCGCGTCGTTCAAGCTCAAGGCCTGCGTTGGCAGGATCGTGTCGCGGGCGTAGGGGTCGCGCTCGGAGATTTGCGGGGCGATGTGAAGCAATCCCTTGTCTTCGAGGCGGCGCAACGTCTGGGTGGTTGAATGGGTTTGACGCAGGAGTTCCTGCAAGGGGAGTTCTTTGCGGGCGCGGACTGCGGCGAGGATTTCGGCCTGGCGCACGGTTAATTTGGGGTCGGCCTCATGCGAGGGCAGGGCGCGGACGAAGAGTTGTTCGCGCCAGCCTTCCTTTTCCCTTCGGACAGCCTCGGGCAGGACCGTCTTGAGCGCGATCTCGGGCGGGCAACAATAATATTCGGCCATCCATCGGGACAATTCCAAAATCTTGGGCGTGACGTGGGATTGGCGGCCGATGGTCTTGATGATCGCGCGGAGGCCGGCGTGGGGAGAGGTTTCGATGAGGGCTGTGACGCAGCCCAGCACCTGGCGATTGGCGAAGGGAACTTTTACACGGGTGCCGACTTCGACATCGCCATTCAATTCCGCCGGAATGAGATAATCGAATTCCTTGCCCAGGGCCATTTCCAGCGTCACACGCGCGATCACCGGTTTAGCAAAGGGCAAACTGGCGCAATACAAAAGGGAAATCATTCCGGAGAGCGGCGGGCGGGTTTGCTTGGGCGTTGAGCCTTTGGCCGCGAATCATTTTTGGCTCGTCAATCGTTTGATGGTGACCGTAGATTTCATGGGGCGATTAGCGCAGCGGTAGCGCAGCAGCTTTACACGCTGTTGGTCGGGGGTTCGAATCCCTCATCGCCCACCAACTTACTGGCCAAAATCCGCGCCGGCCATATATCCCTTGACAGGAGGAGCGCTTTTCACAAGCCTCGAACCGGAAATATGAATTCAAACCCTTCACCGATCGAATTCGCGACCCCGTTGACGGTCACGGATCCCGCCCAATGCTACTTTTATCACCAAATGGATATCCCGGGAGTCGGAGCCATCAATGGCCACTGGGATTTGCGGGATTCCATCAAGGCGTACTTGGGGGATTATGATTTCAAAGGCAAGAGAGTGCTGGACGTCGGCGCCGCGTCGGGGTTCCTGACCTTCAGCATGGAGAAGGAAGGGGCGGACGTGGTGTCGTTCGATATGGCGACGGGAGGGCAATGGGACGTCGTCCCGCAGCGGAAATTTCGCCAGGATCCGGAGGGTTACATGGCGCGACTGGTCGAAGGGAATCGGCGGCTGAAAAATGGCTATTGGTACACGCACGCCAAGCTGGGTTCCAAGGCGAAGGCCTTTTACGGGGACGTTTATAATTTTCCGCTGGCTTTGGGGCCGTTCGACGTGGCGGTCTTCGGGATGATCATCAGCCATTTGCGGGACGCGTTCCGGGCCATTTACAGCGCGTCGCGATTGGTCACGGGAGATATGATTATCACGAACCAAACTCCGGGCGGGAATCGAAATGAGGCCTACTTTCTGCCGACTGTGGAAAACCAGGAGGCGCAAGCGTGGTGGACGTTCAGCCCGGGCTGCATGGAACAAATGCTCTCGGTGATGGGCTTTGAAGTGGTTCGGATGGTTACGAGCAATCCACGGTGTCTTGTGCCAGGGCGGGAAGGTCCGGAGACTTGCACTGCTTTTGTGTGCAGGAGGGTTGAACCGATTTAGGGTTGTTGGGGGGAGGAACTCCAGATCACAGGAACCTGAGGAGGCGCAGGGGAATTCGTATTGAATATAACATATATTGTGCGAAACCTTGCTGTGAACAAGGGTGAATGACTTCCTCCTTAAAGTCAATGGTTTTCTATTGACTTGTTCTACTTTCCTCTGTTACGCGCGGGCGCGTGCGAGCGTGTGAGAGAGAGAAATTTTCGCAGAATTTTCCGCTGGAGTAGATGTTGAACCTTCAATTGAACATAGGCGGGGGGCGCTACGCGCCCCGCCGCCTGTGTTTTGGCTATTTTTGACCACTTTCGGTCCGGTTGTCCACTGGCGCAAGGATCTTTGAACCGTCAGGCGGGTTTCCGCGCAAAGGGTTTTTGTTTCAGACAACGCGGCCTATTCATCGGCAGGACGATACCAAGCTTATCAAGCTTACGGCAAATGGGCCAGATTACCGGCAAAGCGTTGTTACAGGAAAGGTTCCTCCAGACCCAGTGGCAACGCTACATTACAAGCTCTGGCTCTTTTATTTTCGGGGAAGGGAATTCGCTCTCGCTCGGAATGAAATCACCTTCGCGGTGATTTAGAATTTTTGGACTCGTGACCGGTTACTTTGCGAAATTCCAAGCCTCTTGCCTTTGCCCACGTTTCCAGATCGACGACTTCGAGAAAGCCCAGGTAGCTGGATTTGCGAACACCGTTGACAGACGTTTCCAGCCACGCCCGGCACTCAGAGTCAACCATCAAACAGTCCTTCATGCGACCCCCTCAATGGGCTTTAAAACGTGCAGGCGGGGTTTTCTGG
>DATKFW010000144.1:0-16465 GCA_035511075.1 Vulcanimicrobiaceae bacterium | reverse complement strand
AGGGGAGTGGAGGAGATCCCGCCTTCATTGGGGCGCTGGAGAAAATTCGCCAGCCCTTCAACATCAATTCATTAGCCCAGGCCGCCGGGCTGGCCGCGCTCGACGACATCGCGCATGTCAGGAAGACGCGGCAAAACAACGCGCGTGGCCGAAAATTTTGGGAGTCCGCGCTATTGGCGATGGGTTTGGAATTCGTTCCGTCGTGGGCAAACTTTGTCCTCGTGCGCGTGGGGCGGGGGCTCGAGGTTTTTCAAGAATTGGAGCGGCTCGGCATTATCACGCGGCCGATGGATGGCTACCAATTGCCCGAATGGATCCGCATTTCGATTGGTACGCCCGCCCAAAACCGTCGGTGTGCCCGGGCATTGAAAGAAATCATCGGCGCGGCACCGAGAACAAGGGCAAGCTCAACGACGAAAAGTTAATGAAACCAGCTCTTTATCTTGTCGGCGGCCTTTTGGGCCGCGTTTTTGGCGCCGTTTGCGCCTTGGGTGCCTAGCTGGGTCGCATTCTTTGCAATGGCGGTCGTTGCGGCGTTGAGCACGGCATCCAACGTTCGCTGACCCACTTCAACCGCCGTAATGCCGTCCTGGCCGCTACCGAGGTCCCTAAGATGAATGTCGGGAATGGGAACTGTGATGGTGCGGCCGCCCGAAAGCCTGGTGTTGAATTGCAGTTTGGCCCCTTTGATCTCTAATTCATCAACCTCGAGCTTCCGTTCCGGTTTGGTGGGGCTTGAAGAAGGAGCCGACGAGTTGGGCGCCGTGGAAGAACTGCCGATATAATCGTCCAGGTTCTTCTCGATTTTCTTCAGATTGTTGTCCCTCAACCCTCCTTCCAGCGTGATGACGGGCGCGTTCAAACTGATGCTCTCCACCACCAATTTATTTGAGAACAGGCTTCGCGGTTTGATGCGAACGCTCACATCCTCCACGGTGATTGCACAGGCCGTCTTGTAGCCCGGCGGATTGCCGACGAAAATTCCCGTCAATTCAACGCGCCACGCAAAAATCCACACACCCGCGCTCTTGACTTTGACTTCCACCTTGGTGGCCGTTGGCCCGATCCTCTCCACGGTCTTTTTGACGATTGCGCCAAGCGAAAACGCAACGAAAACAAAAGCCGCAATCAATACCACGACCAGCCCGAGCGCGGCGCGAAGAATCCATTTCCTTATCATATTGTTGCTCCGAAACGCGAGCTTACTGTAGCGGCACTGGCACTTCAACGCCAGATTAGCCGGCAAGCGATCATCCGACAGCCCGCTTGAAGTGGAGTCCCGTGGATGCTATTCTAATTCATGAAAAAGACCCGGGTTATTTTGCTGGCAGTCAGCGTCGCGATGCTGGCTGGATGTTCTACGGAAACCGTCGTGTTGGACCCGGTCGGCCCGGTTCCGTTAGTTGCCAGTGACGCCGATTCTGACGGAATACTACGAGTTTATACCCAGAAGGAGGAAGAGAACGATGTGGGGAATCAATTTCCGTACTACCGACGCACGGATTACAAGATCTACGATTCGAACGGGGAGCGGCGGGAGATCGTTAATGGCAACAATATAGGGGAATATCAAGCCACGCCCCGCGGGATCCGACTGCCGCCGGGAGTTTATACGGTAAAAGCGTTGGCGGCGGTGGGTCTTGGCGAGGTTGTGACCATTCCGGTGGTGATCAAAGCGGGGCGGACGACCGAGGTCCATTTGAACGGATCCTGGAGACCACCCTCGGACACACCCGCAAATCAACTGGTGGAAACGCCGGCCGGCCTTCCGATGGGATGGCGCGTCACTCCGTCCGACCGTTAAGAGTGCGCAAGCCAGCTATTCCGACCGCATGCCGATAACCTGTCCATCGGGCAGGCGGATCCACTGACCTGCGCCGGTTGGCTTGTGTTGCGGCAGGACCGAGCCTTCCAGATCGACGACGGTGGTTTTGTTCTCTTTGACAATGACGGGAATGACGACCAGGCCCGCATTGGTAGCGCGGCCCTTGACTCTGTATTCTCCCGGCAGCAATGACACCGTCATCGGAGACTGGTAGAACGAGCCGCTCCGATTGTCGACGCGCCGCAGAATTTTTCCGTCCATGTCATAGATAATATAAGAACTGTGCGTCGGATGATCCGACTGCGTCTGGTCCTCCGATTCGAGCGCGGAATAAACGAGAAGCCGGCCACTGCCTTTGTTGAGATCGATGCGAGGCCGCGCCAAATCCGGACCGACCGGCTGGTCGACAAGGACTGTTGAATGAGAGGCGCAGCCGGCGAATGCTGTCGCGAGAACCAGGCACAAGGAACTTTTTAGTATTTTCATAATTTTGAGATATTTGACGTTATTTTTTTGTTTTGTTTTCTTCCTATTCCCTTCCAAAAAGCACTAGCGCAATCGTCCGAGTTGAAAATCCAGCGCGGAATGCTGGATTTGATAATCATAACGGGCGTCCGTTTCGGCAATTTGCGCGGAGGTCTGGTTCAATTCCGCCTGGCTCAATTCAATGATCGAACTAATGCCGCTCTTGAAGCGAGCCTGGGCCAGTTCGAAGGCTTCATTTGCATTTTGCAAGAGTTGCCGCGTCAGGGCCAGACGTTGGTGTGAGTATTCCAAGTTGAGTTCGGTGATCTGCACGTCACGAATAACGTTGTCCTCCTCGTCACGCAAAGTTTCCTCGGCGGCTTTGGCCTGGAATTGCGCTTCCCGGCGGCGCGCTGTGTAAAGTCCGCCGGAGTAGAGGGGCAGGTTCAAATTTACCCCGGCCGCGGCGTAATCGGGACCGAGATGCGAATTACCCGTTGGAATCACGCCGGCTGTCCCGATCGCGCTAAGCGTCGGATAAACCAATTTGCCCTCGGCTTTGGCAAACTCCTTCGCGGCATTGCTTTGATAGCGCAAACGCGCCAGGTCCGGCCTTTGGCCCAGAGCCTCAAAAATCAGCGCGGAAACATCGTTGGTGATATTGGCCGGCATTGGCTCGTCGGTCAGCAGAAAGGTCTGCGGTTCGCGATCGGCCAGCAGGGCTGACAGCACGGCAAAGCTTGCCTTGAGGTCGTTCCTTGCCTTGGCCACCAGGATGTTTGCCTGGTCGAAATCCACGCTGGCAAAACTCACATCCAGGTCGGACTTCAGCTTGTTCGTTGCCAGCGTTGTGATTTGTTGCAGGACCAATTGGCGCGATTTGGCGGTGTCCTCCGCCACTTCCAATACGGATTGCGCCGCGAGGCTGGAAAAGTAGGCGTTGTTGACTTCAAGCAGGATCTGCTCCCGTGTCGCTTCGAGGTTCATTTCCTGGGCGCGCGTGCGCAATTTGGCGCTCTGGCTCAGTTCCGAAGTCCGTCCAAAATCCGTGATAAGCTGGCTGATCGTGACGCCGTCGGCCTCGCGCTCGTAAATGAGCGGATTGTTCAGCGCGCCGGCGGCGATGCGGGTGTTGTTGGGGTCGGCGGTGTCAACGGCGGTGGCGCTGCCGTAAATGTCTGGCAAGAAGGCGGACTGAACTTCTTTAGTGGCCTGCCTGGCCGCCAGGGCGGCGAGGTTGGCCACTGAAATCCTAGGGTGTTGCGTCAACGCGATCTGTTGCGCTTGCTGAAGCGTTAGACGGCGCGGGGTATCGGTGGCGAGCAGGGAGCCGGCGGCGCTGAGCACGAGCACGAAGCAAATGGCTTTTTTCATGAAGCGGGATTTTCCTTTGGGCCGGCTGGGCGGGCGGCATCGAGCTTTCCATAAATCAGCAGGTAAGCGGCCGGCACGATGAATACAGTCAATACAACAGAAACCGCCAGTCCCCCGATGATGGCCTGGGCAAGCGGCGCGTAGGCCTCGCCGCCGGTGCCCAATTTCAAGGCCATGGGAATAAGACCCATCAACGTCGCCAGCGATGTCATCAAGACCGGACGCAAACGGACACGGCATGCCAGCGCCACGGCCTCCCGCACTGTTTTTCCTTCCGCCCGCAAGCGCCCCGTAAACTCGACAATCAGGATGCTGTTGGAGACCACGATGCCCACCATCATGATCACGCCCATGAGCGACATGACGTTGAGGGTAGTGCCGGAAAGAAAGAGCATCACCAGCACACCCGCCAGGCCGGTTGGAATCGCCAGCAGAATTAGGAAAGGGTCCACGAAGGAGCGGAACTGGGCCACCAAAATCAGATAAACGAGCACCGTGGACAAAATCAACCCCATGCTGAAACTCTTGAACGACTCGCGCATGGCCTGCACCGAACCGCGCACCGCAACGGTTGTGTTTTCCGGCAAATGGGTATCGTCAACGATCTTTTGCACCCCGGTGTAAACCTTGCTCAGGTCCTCGCTTTTCGGCGCGACATATACGTCCACCGTTCGCCGTATTTGATAGTGGTCCACCTCGGTGGGGGCAAGCATATGGGAGATATGCACCACGGAGTCCAGGCGTGTTGGTTGTGTGAGATTTGGCGCTCGCAACGGCATTGATCCCAGATCCGCAAGATTCTTGACAAGGTTCTCAGGATACTGAACCGTCAACAAATAATTATTTCCCGTCTTGGGATCAATCCAATAGCTCGGGGCTATCATGCCGTCGGATGTTAACGCGGTGATGAGACTATCCACGACCTCCTGAGCGTTCAAGCCCAATTCACTGGCGCGTTCGCGATCAATGTCGATTTTCAGCGCCGGATAATCGACATCCTGGGGCACCAGCACGTCACTAACGCCGGGCAGCGCTCGCGCTTGCTGGGCAATTTGAGTGGCGATGGCATGGGCGGATTTTGTGTCCATGCTGCTGACCTGGATGTCCAATGGGGCGGGCATTCCTTGATTGAGTATGGCATCCACCAGACCGCCGGTTTGGAAATAGGCGCTGATTTGCGGCAAATCACGCCGGACCCGGGCGCGGACGCGGTCCATATATTCAAAGCTGCTCAGCGAATGGCCATCGTTGAGTCCCACCTGAACGAAAGCCGTGTTCGGGGAAGAATTAGGCGTGAGGATGGAGGAAAAACCCGGCGTAATGCCGATGTTGGAAACAATTATTTTTAGATCGCGCTGGGGAACAATGTCACGAACGATTTGTTCCACCTGGCCCACGATCTGGTCGGTGAGTTCCAAACGTGTGCCAGAGGGCGCTTTGACGTTGATGACAAACTGGCCGGGGTCGGTCCGGGGAAAGTAGGATTTACCGATGAGCGGATAGAGGCCCAAACTCAAAACGAAAACGCCGGTAATGCCGAGCACGGCCATCAGCGGACGTAACAGCGCGACGTTCAACACACCTTCATAGCGGTCCAGCATGCCGTTGAATTTGCGGTTAAACCAGCGATTGAAGCGCCGCGCCCGCCCCTTCGGTTTGGCGCTTTCATTTGGGTTCCCGATCTCATCGTCCGCTTGATGGGCTTTAATGAGATTGGCGCAAAACAACGGCACCACAGTCATCGCGACAAGATAGGACGCAAAGAGCGATAGCACGACGGAGAGCGCCAGAGCCGAAAAGAGAAACCGGCTGACACCATAGAGGAAGGTCACGGGGAAAAAGACGACGGCTGTGGTCAAGGTGGCTGCCAGGACCGGCAGGGCCACTTCCTGTCCGCCGCGTTCGGCGGCAATTCCCGGAGGTTCACCCATCTCCAGGTGCCTGAAAATGTTTTCCAGCACGACGACCGAATTGTCGATGAGGCGTGAGAAGGCCAGCGCCAGACCGCCCAAAATCATTGTATTGATGGTGCTGCCTCCCAGCGCGAGCGCGATGAAGGCCGCCAGGGCCGACAGAGGAATGGATAGAAACACCGCCACCGTGGCCCGCATGCTTCCGAGGAAAACCAAAATCATCACTCCTGTGAGCACCAGACCAATCGAGCCTTCATGAATCAAGTTCTCGATGGCCGACTTGACGAATACCGATTGATCAAAAACCACCTGCGTGACCAGTTGTTTTGGAACGTCCAGCAGTTTGGAGATAGTCTTCTTGATGCCATTGACCACCTCAATCGTATTGGCGCTGCCGCCCTGCTTTAAAACAGGCAAATACACCGACGCCTGGCCGTTGACGCGCACTTTGTTCACCTGAATTTGTGAGGAATCCTCGGCTTTGCCGACGTCAGCCACGAGAACGGATGCTTCGCCAACCGTTTTGAGCGGCAGCAGGTTGATGTCCTTCATGGCGTTGATCTGGCTGTTGGCATAGACGTTGTAGTCGTACGGCCCGATTTTCACGTCGCCCGCGGGCAAAATAAGATTGGCTTCATTTACGTTGCGCACCACGTCCATAACGCTGAGGTTGTGTGCTTCCAGTTTGAGCGGGTCCACGTACACCATAATTTGGCGGTAGCGGCCTCCGAAGGCCGGCGGAACCGACGCCCCCGGAACGCCCGCCATCTGGTTGCGAATCGTAAACTGGCCCAAGTCCCGCAACTGTGCTTCGGTCAACCCCTGACCTTTGAGAGTGACCAGGCAGACCGGCAAGCTGGAGGCGTCGAATTGCATCACGATGGGCGGCAACGTCCCCGGCGGCAGATAACGCAAACTGGCCATCGCCAGGTTGGCCACGCCCGTGACATCCGAATCTGGATTGGAGCCGGGCTGAAAATAGACTTTGATCAGGCTCACGCCGGTGAGCGAGCGGGACTCCATATGGTCGATTCCCGGCGCCAGGGTGAACATCCGCTCGAACTGGCCGGTAATGTCATTTTCCATCTGCTCGGGCGGCATGCCGGAATAAAAGGTGGCTACCACCACCACGGGAATATTGATCGGCGGAAACAAGTCCACCGGCATCCTCAGCAGGCTTGTCACCCCTACAACGCAGGTGATCAGACAGATGACGATTATAAAATATGGATAGCGAATGGCGAATCGTGACATAACAAAGCGGGTGAATTCTTCATGCCAATGCTTCCTTTCCGGGGGCGTCCGATGTTGAAGGAGCGCGAGAGTCGTGGCGACGGTACAAAAGCAGATAAAAAGCCGGAACGAGAAAGACAGTCTGCAATGCTGAGACGGCTAAACCGCCAATAACGGCGCGCGCCAATGGCGCGTAGGCCTCGCCGCCGGTCCCCAGTTTCATCGCCATCGGAATGAGGCCAATCAACGTTGCCAGAGTGGTCATCAACACCGGGCGCAATCTCACGCGCGGCCCGAGCGCAACCGCTTCGCGCAAGGACCGCCCTTCGGCGCGCAGCCGATTGATGAATTCGACAATGAGTATGCTGTCGGAAACCGAAATGCCCACTACCAGCAGCATCCCCATCAACGACATCACACTGATCGGGGTTCCAGTCAGGTACAAAATCAACAGCACCCCGGTCAGTCCGGGCGGCACCGCGAGAAGAATCAGGAACGGGTCCAGGAACGAACGAAACTGCGCCACCAAAATCAAGTAAACCAGAATCACCGATAATATCAGGCCGACCGCAAAACTCTTGAACGACTCGCGCATGGCCTGGACTGAACCGCGCACTGTCACGGTCATATTTTCCGGCAAATGTGTTTGGGCAACAATTTTTTGGATCCCCGCATAAATCTTGCTCAAGTCCTCGCCCGCAGGGGCCACATAAACATCCACCGTCCGCCGTATCTCGTAGTGGTCCACTTCGGTTGGAGCCAGGATGTGGGAAATATGCACCACCGAATCGAGGCGTGTCGGCTCCTTCAAGTGCGGCGCTCGTAATGGCATTGAGCCGAGATCGGCAAGGTTTCTAATCAGGTTTTCCGGATACTGGACGGTTAGAAGGTAGTTATTTCCCGTTACGGGATCGATCCAATAGCTTGGGGCAATCATACCGTTGGAAGTCAAAGCGGTGATGAGACTGTCAACAAGCTCCTTGGCTGTGAGTCCCAACTCGCTGGCACGTTCGCGGTTAATGTCGATTTTCAAGGCAGGGTAGTCCACGTCCTGTGGCACCAGCACGTCGCTGACCCCGGGGAGCGCCCGTGCTTGCTGGGCGATTTGTGTCGCGACGGCATGGTCGGCATTCATATCCATGCCACTCACCTGGATGTCCAAAGGGGCGGGCATTCCTTGATTGATAATGGCATCCACCAGACCGCCGGTTTGGAAATAAGCGCCAACTTCTGGCAAATCACGACGTAGCCGTGCGCGGACCAGGTTCATGTACTTAAAGCTGCTAAGTTTGTGACTGTCGTTAAGTCCGACCTGCACAAATGCCGTGTGCGGGGCGGAATTGGGTGTGAGAATGGAGGAAAAGCCGGGCGTGATGCCGATGTTGGAGACAATGATTTTAAGGTCGCGCTGCGGAACGATTTCCCTGACGATTTGCTCCACTTGGCCGACAATTTTGTCCGTCAACTCCAAACGTGTGCCGGAAGGCGCTTTGACGTTGATGACAAACTGGCCGGGGTCTGTCCGCGGAAAGTAGGATTTACCGATGAGCGGATAGAGGCCCAAACTCAGCAGGAAGACCCCAAGTATGCAGAGCACCGTCACCAGTGGGTGCCGCAATCCGATGTCCAGCACGCGCTCGTAACCGTCCAGCAAGCCGGTGAACTTACGGTTGAACCAGGTATTGAAACGCGAGCCCCATCCCGGGCGTGGACCGTTTCCGGCAGAAGTTGCCCCAGTGTGTGGGCTTGCGTCATGACCTTGAATGCCTTTGATCAAATTCGCGCAAAACAGCGGCACCACCGTCATCGCCACAAAGTAGGACGCGAAGAGCGACAGCACCAAAGCCAGTCCCAACGCGCTGAACAGGAATTTGCTCACTCCGTAAAGCAAGCTTACGGGAAACATGACGACCACCAAAGTGAGCGTAGCTGCCAGGACGGGCAGCGCCACTTCGTGGCCGCCTTGTTCGGCAGCCAGTGCGGGGGCTTCATGCATCTCCAGATGCCGGAAGATGTTTTCCAGCACCACCACCGAGTTGTCGATGAGCCGTGAGAAGGCCAGCGCCAGGCCGCCCAATATCATTGTATTGATGGTGCTGCCTCCCAATGCGAGCGCGATGAAAGCCGCCAGCGCCGACAGCGGAATGGATAGAAACACGGCCACCGTGGCCCGCATGCTTCCCAGGAAAACCAAAATCATTACTCCAGTGAGCACCAAACCAATCGTGCCTTCATGTATCAGGTTTTCGATGGCTGACTTTACGAAGACCGATTGGTCAAAGACCACTTGTGTGACTAGTTGCCTGGGCACGTCCAGTAATTTAGAGATGACCCGTTTAATGCCATTGACTACCGCAATCGTATTCGCATCGCCTCCCTGTTTCAGCACTGGCAAATAAACCGAAGGCTGTCCGTTGACCCGCACTCTGTTTACTTGGATTTGAGAGGCGTCCCTGGCTTGGCCGACATCCGCCACCAACACCGAAGCCTCGCCCCTGGTTTTTAAAGGGAGCAAGTTGATCTCCTTCATGGCGTTGATCTGACTGTTGGCATAGACGTTATAGTCATACGGCCCGACTTTTACGTCACCCGCCGGCAAAATGAGGTTGGCCTGGTTTAAGGTTCGCACCACGTCCATGACACTCAGGTCATGCGCCTCGAGTTTGCTTGGATCGACATACACCATGATCTGACGATACCGGCCTCCGAAGGCCGGCGGCACGGACGCGCCCGGCACGCCGGCCATTTGGTTGCGGATGGTAAACTGGCCGAGGTCACGCAATTGCGATTCGCTCAACCCCTGGCCTTTGAGGGTGACCAGGCAAACGGGCAAACTGGAGGCGTCAAACTGCATTACAATGGGCGGCAACGTGCCCGGCGGTAGATAGCGCAAACTGGCCATTGCCAGATTGGCTACTCCTGTCACATCCGAATCGGGATTGGAGCCGGGCTGGAAATAGATTTTGATCAGGCTCACACCCGTGAGCGAACGCGACTCCATATGGTCAATACCCGGCGCCAGGGTGAACATCCGTTCGAATTGCCCAGTAATGTCATTCTCGATTTGCTCCGGCGGCATGCCGGAATAAAACGTGGCCACCACCACCACGGGAATATTGATTGGGGGAAACAAATCCACCGGCATGCGTGCAAGACTTGTCACCCCTACGACACAAGTGATCAGACAGATGACAATGATCAGATACGGGTACCGGATGGCGAATCGGGACATGCGGAGATCAGGTATTCCAGTGTTTCGTCCGCGCTATCGCTGCCCGCAACTTTTCCAGCGAAAACTCGGGAGACTGGCACAGCGAGATGAGCATCTCGTCGTCATCGGCGATCCGCATCGCCACCTGCGGAATCTGGGCGGCGATGTCCAGCGGGATCGATTGGACACCATGAACGTCGCCGTGCAATAAGTCGCCGGACTGGATGTTCAATCGGCCGATTTTAACCGGGCCGCCAATATCAACAATGTGGACATAAGCGTGCGACACCGATAAGTCGCCGGAAAAGAGCGGAAAACGCAACGCTTCCGCCGCCGGAATATCGCGCACGGCGCCGTTGGTGATCGCCCCGACGCAACCAAGAGCGTGCAGGATGTTGATATGCACGGCTCCCAGAAGCGACCCCAAGCCGCGGTGTGTTTCGCAATCCTCCACTACCACGACGCGTGGCGCGGGCACCGACAGGACGTAGTCCCACCAATCGCTGCGGTCAGGATAAATGCCGCCGGCCGTCGGCGGCGCGGAACCGCGTATCTTGATGGTGGCCGCGTAGCCAACCATCGGCGGAAGCTGCGGAAAAAGACACCGCACTGTATCGGCGACAAAACCTTCATTACGAAGTCGCTCGTGAAACGTCTCAATGGAGTTGGCGAGCAGGCACCCGTTTAATCGTCGCAAAGCTCCCAATTGTTCGTTTTCCAAGACCCCTTTATTCTCTTTCATTCTTGTAGGCATGAACTATTATTCTCCTGTGGGAATCTTCCATTTCATCGTTGACTCCACCCACGGTTTCGATTCCACCTTCTCGCCGACTCGCACTTGCGAGTGGTTGCCAATCATGACCCGCTCACCCTCCGTCAAACCGGAAGTGACTTCGTAGTCGTCGGGCGTTTCGAGCCCGAGGGTTACGGCTTGTTCTTCGATTTCATTGTCTTGGTTGACGGTATAAACGGTGTTCTTTGATCCGGTTGCCACGGCTTCAGTGGGAATGGTCAACGCGTTGGAAACCTTTTCGACTTTCAGCACTACGACGGCATACATTCCCGGAACTATTTCCAAATTGGGATTGGCCACTTCAATCTCGGTAATCATCGTGCGAGTATCTTCGCTCACGCTGTCTGTGAAGCGCGTGATGGTCCCGGTGAAAGTCTTGCCACCGAGCGAAGTCACGCGCACGCGGACCGGGTCATTCAGGTGGATGTCTTTCACGTATTCGACCGAAACAGGAAAATCCAAACGGAGCCGGTAATTGTCTGAGAGCCGGACCACTGCCCGGGACTGGATGTCGGAGGACGTGCCGGCCTGGATAAGCGCACCGGGATCGGCGTATCGCCGGGTAATGACGCCGTCAAAGGGCGCCGTGATTCGAGTGTAGTCAAAGAGCGTCTGAAATTTCTCCACGTCCGCCTTGGCCGCGGTGACGGCGGCACTTGCGACGCTGTCCTTGGCCTGGGCGGTATCGATGTCCTGCTGGGCGACGAGATTTGGGTGCTCACGGTTGACGCCGGCCAAACGGTTGTAGATCAAATGGGCATTTGTGAAATCTGCCTCGGCCCGCTGTTCGGCGGCTATGGCCCCGTTGAGTTCGTCCCGCAGTTCCGGGATTTCCAGCACGGCCAAAAGCTCTCCGGCCTTGACCTTGTCGCCAAAGTCCACGTTTATTTTTTCCAAATACCCGGAGACCTTGGCGTGCAGTTCAGCCTCCACATACGGACGAAACTCCCCGGGAATGGTCACTTCGTTGTAAAGGTCCTGGCGATCCACTGTTGCCACTGCAACGGTGGGCACGAGTACGCCGGTTTGCCCGGTCTTTCCAAATCTGCTCCGCAGCAGGAACACGCCAAGAATCACAATGGCTATCAAGACTACAATTGCGGCCCACGGTAGTTTGAGCCGTCGCCTGGGCGGTGTTGGTGGAATGGTCGACTGTGGCTGAGGCTGTCCGTCGCCTCGGTGACTGACGGAAAGGGTGGTAACGAGATGTTCGCTTTGAGATTTTTCGTCACTCATAAACTTCTTGTCGCTGGGGGCGAGGGCGCCAGGGATAACTCCAATTCAAAGCGGTTGCTGTGGCATTCGCTTTTCCAACTACGCTTGGCCTTCGAATCGGTCAAGTTAGGTGTTCTGCTAATAATGATCGGGGCAAGGCGAATGAACCTCGGATTCATGGCTCCTCCTGGTCGCTGATGGAATAGCCGACGCCGCGCACGTTTCGGATCAGCTTTTCGGAATTCTGATCGTCCACCTTGTTCCGCAAGTGGCGCACATAGACATCCACCAAATTTGTAAGCCCTTGGAAACTCTGGTCCCAAACGTTTTCGGTGATCATTGCCCGTGACATGACTTTTCCGGCATTGGCGGCGAGATATTCCAGGAGCCTGAATTCCCTTGGAGTAAGGTCGATTCGCTTGCCGGCCCGCGTTGCCCGTTGTTCCTGGCGGTTTATTTCCAGGTCGCCTATCCGAAGGATCGTTGACTCGTGTTTGATTAGCGGGCTTCTCATGTCTTCTGATATATCTGACAGGATGAACATTAAGGGTTTATGAAAAATACATTAAAATGCTTTCAGAATCGGTCCTGGGGGCGCGTGGGGAATCGACTTCCGGCGGCGGCACCGGTACTCTGGCGGCACTTTATGAGAATACTCTTGAGCCTACTGCTTTTCGGATGGGTGGTCTCCGCTCGTGGGGATGAGCAAACCGTGGAAACAATTGTTTGTGTCCGGCATGGGGAGAAGCCGCATGGCGGGCTTGGACAACTTAGCTGCCGGGGTCTCAATCGCGCACTGGCTTTGCCCAAGGTGCTGCTCGCCAAGTATGGGGCGCCCAATTTTGTTTTTGCGCCCAATCCGACACAAAAATCGGACGGCAACAGCTACTATTATGTTCGTCCGCTGATGACGATCGAGCCGACGGCGATTCGGTGCGGGCTGCCGGTCAATACGGAATTCGGCTTCCTGGACATCAAGGGGCTCGAGAAAGAGCTTCGGAAACCGAAATACAGGAACGCCACCGTTTTTGTCGCTTGGGAACATGCTTTGCTTGACATCTTTGTGAAGGATCTGGTCAAGGCGGATGGCGGAGACGCGGCGCAGGTTCCGTCCTGGCCGTCGGGTGATTTTGACAGCATCTTTATGGTAAAAATCACGCATTTCGGGGACCGTGATACGGTTGCCTTTGCCATCGATCACGAAGGGTTGACTAACTTGAGCGATGCCTGCCCTTAACTTGTTCTGGCGAATTATCCGTGCTTCGGACAAGAATATGAGCATGACAAAACTCTTTAAAACGGTTTGTGCGGCCGCGATCCTATTTGTGGGGGGCGCATGTGTTTTCCAGGCAAGGGCGGAGGTTCGATTGCCGGAGGTGTTTGGCAGCCACATGGTTCTTCAGCAGGAAATGCCGCTGGTGATTTGGGGCTGGGCGCAGCCCAATGAGACGGTCACCGTGACGCTGGACTCGGCGACGGGGCAGGCCCAGGCCAATGATCGCGGCGAATGGAAAGTGGTCCTGCTCGCCATGAAGGCCGGCGGGCCATTTGTGCTCAAAGTGACCGGGTCCAGCTCGGTCGAGTTTGACGATGTGATGATCGGGGAGGTTTGGCTCTGTTCGGGTCAATCAAACATGGAAATGGGAGTTGGAATGGCCCGCGACGCGCAGAAGGAAATCGCCGAAGCCGATCATCCGGGGATCCGCCTGTTGCTGGTGACACGCAAATGGGCTCCAGTGCCACAGACGAATATTGCGGGGGAATGGAAGGTTTGCACGCCCAAGACCATCGCCGAAGGGGGCTGGAGCGGGTTTTCGGCCGCGGCGTATTATTTTGGACGCGAGTTGAATCAAAAACTCGGTGTGGCAATCGGGCTGATCGATTCAAGCTGGGGGGGCACGCGCATCGAGCCGTGGACGCCGCCGGAAGGGTATGCCGCGACGCCGTCGCTGGCCAAGGAGTACGACCTGGAGCAACTGACCGATCCCAGCACGGCGCGGCATCAGGAACGGATGAAGCAAACGCTGGATGAGACCGAACAATGGGTGGCTTCCGCCCGCCAGGCGATGGCGGACCACGCCGTGGTTCCAGCGATGCCTGTTTTTCCGGCGGAATTGCTGCCGCCGCACGATGTGCAGAATCCAACGGCGCTTTACAACGGGATGATTTATCCGCTGTGTCCTTTCGCCATGCGCGGGGCGATTTGGTATCAGGGCGAGTCCAATCTGGGGGAGGGGATGCATTACACGGAGAGGATGAAGGCGCTCATCGCGGGCTGGCGCGAGATTTGGCACGAGGGGGATTTCCCGTTTTATTTCGTGCAGATTGCGCCGTATAATTATGGCAACAACCCGGAGACGGAGCCTGAATTCTGGGAGGCGCAAGCCGCAGCGCAATCCGTTCCCGACACGGGCATGGCCGTGATCAACAATATCGGCAACCTTGCCGACATTCACCCGAAGGACAAACAGGACGTCGGGCACCGGCTCGCGCTGTTGGCGCTGGCCAAGACTTATGGGCAGGGGAATGTGGTGTGCTCGGGGCCGACGTTTAATTCCTTGAAAATCGAGGACGATAAGTTGCGCGTGAGCTTTGATAATGCCGGGGGCGGATTGGCCAGCCGCGATGGGAAGCCGGTGGATTGGTTTGAGGTTATTGACGCGGATGAAGGGGGTTTCGTCAAAGCGGACGCGCAAATCGATGGATCGAGCGTTTTGCTTTCGGCCTCGGATGTCAAGCATCCGGTGGCGATGCGGTTTGCGTGGAGCATGCTGGCCGAGCCGAATCTCATGAACAGCGACGGTTTGCCCACGGGCGCATTCCGCGCGGGGACGGTGCCCAAACGCGACCTTCTTGTGCTCAAGGTCCCGGAAGCCAGGGATTACCGGTTGGTGTATGATCTGGACCTTGAAAAACTGGGGGGAGACTTCCATTACGACGCGGATAAGCACGAGGGCATCACGCAACCGTTCGACCGCATCGCTTACTTCGTGGAACTTCAGAAGGCGGATGGAAACACGGAGTATGTGTATGCGTCGATGGATGCATTTACCAGTGATCTGGAAAAGATCGGCGTGCCGACTTACAAGTCTGGCGCGCATTTTCAACAAAATGTGGCGGGCCTGGATGTGTATTCGAACGTGAAGGGGATTGTCAACGGGACCAATCTGGCGGGCGGGAACATCGAGTTCTGGCCGAATAATTACGGGCCGAATAACAGCGCCAATGTGCCGAATGCTTCGGGGGAGGTTTACGATTTTGGGGATTCGCCGACTGATCCGGCGGATGGATACGGGTCGATGCAGGTGCATAACCATGACGCCAAACAAACGCTGTTTGCGGTCAATCATTGGAGCGAAGGGAGCCACGCGGACCTCGGGATTGGAAATCAGCCGACGGGCAGTCCGGATTGGACGTTTGCGGGCAATGCGGGGAATTACAAGAGCGCCCGGCTGCGTGTATTGGTTCGGTGCCCGTAGGGGGAGGATAGTTGTGGAAAATGTTTTGACAGGATGAACAGGATTAACAGGATGAAATTTTTCGGGGGTTCGAATCCTGTCAATCTTGGCTAGAACTGACATGACCGCCATCAGATAGTCTTTGGCTTTCCAATATTGAGAACCGACTCGTTTTCGTCTATGAAAAGAACGACCGCCCAGATGCACAATCAATCGGCAGCCCATTTCACTGTGGTTTCAGGAGAAATCGATCCTGAAGAAATGTGTGAACACCTTGGAATCAAGTGCGACTCGACTGTTTTGAAAGATACCCCTAATCCTTCCACACCGCGGCAAAGGCATCCTTTTAATATGGTCATCTTTCGCTCTCACTTGAGCGACTCTGTTGACATTGAAAAGCATGTTGAAGATCTTTTGTCCAGGATTCTGCCGATCCGCAGCAGAATTAGGAATTTGCCGAAAAATTGCGCTGCATGCTTTCATTTCAACTATATGATGAGGCGTAGTGGCGGCTGGAGTTTAAGTCCTTCGCTTGTTCGTCGGCTCGCAAGGTTAGGTGTAGAGTGCCTGTTCAGTTTAGACCTCGGACATGTGATGACGGGCACGCGAAGGCATTATGCATTAGAACGGGTAAACCCCGAAAGAAAAAATAAAAAACATGGTAGACGCAAACGCGTCACCCGTTGATATTGGCAAATCGGTGTAGCTGAGGCGGTGTCGGGCGCCCGGCGCGCAAACTCAGGGTGGAATAGGACGGCGCGGTGTACCATGTGATCAATCGGGGGGACCGACGGGAGGCGATTTTCCGGGATGAAGGGGGATTCCGGCAGATGGTTCGCGGTCGAGTAGGCGAGGAGGACGGATTGAAAGGCGCATGGCCAATGACCGTCGCTCCCTCGCCCCTCTTGGGAACCGGACGTGCAGGTTTCCCGCATCCGGCTCGTATGGCAACTCTCGCTCAGCGGGCACTCACAGCCC
>DATKFW010000143.1:0-35545 GCA_035511075.1 Vulcanimicrobiaceae bacterium | reverse complement strand
GGGGGAAGGACACCATCGAAAAGCTGGTCAAGGAGTACGACATCATGGTGGGCTTCCACGATCATCCCAAACGCCCGGACGATCCCAGCTACCGGATGTGGGACCCGAACTACATTTTATCGGTGGTGAAGGATCGTGATCCTAGAATCGGGTCGTGCGCGGACACCGGCCATTGGGTCAGATCGAATCTCAAACCGGTGGATTGTTTGCGGATTTTGAAAGGCCGCATCATCAGCAGCCACCTGAAAGACTTAAACCGGATGGGGCCGGGCGCCCATGATGTGCCCTATGGAATGGGCGTTTCCGATATTCCAGGTATTTTGGAAGAGCTAAAGGCACAGGGTTTCGACGGGAACATCTCCATTGAATACGAATACAACTGGGATCATTCGCTGCCGGAAGTCGCCCAATGCATCGGTTTTGTCCGCGGGTACGGTGAGGCGAAGAATTGGTAGAGTTCCCGGGTGAAACGTCACTGCGCGCGATTTTCTGTTCGCCGGCGAAATTGAGCGCCGTCACCACTGTGGCTTAAGCCGCACACCTCTCATGCGTTTCCGGGGTCATGCGTTGCGGTCGGAACACGTGCAACGCGACTTTCCCGGAGTTCGGCAAGACGACCGTCGGGCAAGGGCCGCGGCTGAGGACATGCCGGGTGGTGCTGTGCCGGAAAAGGCGGAACCGTTTCCGAGGATTGGGACCGCACAGGACAATCATATCCGCGGCGCAAACCTTTGCCTCGGCGACAATCTCATCGGAGACCTTGCCGATGCGGACGGCGACACGGACGGCTTGGTCGGCCCCGAAGAATAGCGCCGCCAGTTTGCGCAGCGCCGCTTCGGCCTCCGCACAGAGCTCGTCATAGACGCCCGGCCGAATTGGGGCGATATTGACATCGACGACATGCAGCAGGGTAACGCAAAGGGGATTCTCCATCGCCAGGTTTTGCACAAACACCAAAGCGGCGGGCGACCCGCGGACCAGGTCGAGCGGAACAAGAATGCGTTTATTCTTCATGAAACCAACCTACCGAGAGGACCCGGAAGTGCTAATAAAAAGCCCGCCAGTTTCCGTTAAAATGGCGTTAACGCAATCGCGGATCTGGCGCTGTAAGCTGGTTTTTACAACCGGACCCCGTTATCGTCAATGCATGAAGCACGGCTTTACCCGGGCGGTCTCGGTTTTATCACTGGCAGTTGCCTCGCAGGCAGCGACTTTTCCGCCCAGTGCGGACCTGCCGCTCAAGCCCGACCCGCCGGACCCGCTAGTCATGTTCAACGGAGAGCCTGTCGCAACACGCCAGCAGTGGCTCGACCGGCGGCGACCGGAATTGAAATCGCTTTTTCAACATTATATGTACGGCTGGTTTCCTCCGCCGATGGAAGTGCGCGGCACCGTCACTTACCGCGACACTCATTTTTTCGGCGGCAAGGCCACGCTCAAGCTGGTCAATTTGAAGTTCGGCCCCCCGGACGCGCCGGAGATCCATCTGCTGCTGGTGGCGCCCAACGATCGCCGCGGCCCGTCGCCGGTATTTCTGGGAATGAATTTTAACGGCAATCACACCGTCGTGACCGACACCAATGTCCCGTTGCCTGCTTCGTGGATGCCGGGCGGCATGCCGAATGTCATCGACCATCACGCGACCGAGGCAGGGCGTGGAACGGATATCCATGTCTGGGAACTGGAACAGACAATTGAACGCGGCTACGCCGTGGCAACCTATTATTGCGGCGATGTCGAACCGGACACGACCAACGCCGAAGGCGGCGTGCGCGAAACCATTCATGTGCCACGCGCCCCCGATGATTGGGGAACCCTGGCTGCCTGGGCATGGGGGATGCAGCGGGCGGTGGATTATTTGACGCAAGACCCGGACATCGACCCGCGACGGATTGCGGTTGTGGGGCACTCCCGGCTGGGCAAAGCGAGCATTCTTGCGGCGGCGTTTGACGAGCGTGTAGCCCTGGCCATTCCATTGCAAGCCGGTTGCGGCGGCACGGCGCCGAGTCGCGGTCACGTGGGCGAGTCTGTCAAAAGGATTAACACGTCGTTCCCGCATTGGTTCTGCGATGTGTTCAAGGAATTCAACGACCAACCGGAACGCCTGCCCTTCGATCAAGATTGTCTCATCGCTCTGTGCGCGCCGCGTCCCGTCTTGATGGGCGCGGCTGTCGAGGACACCTGGGCCAACCCGGCGGGTGCGTTCGACATGCTCCGCTCCGCGGACAAAGTGTATCGCTTCGTTGGCGTCGAGGGTCTCTCCACGACCACCATGCCGCCCACCGATACACTGGTCGATAGCAACCTTGGCTATTTCATCCGTCCCGGCAAACATTCGATGACGAAGCAGGATTGGACATATTTTCTGGATTTTGCGGACAAGCACCTGGGAAAACCGCAGAACCGTTGATTGACTCTGAACATCTTGGTTTGCGACGGGATCAAATACCTATTGATGGGGACAAGCTGAAATTCGTTTCGGGGCACTATGCCTGAAATCCAAAGAAAACGTCTGTTTGCCGCAATCTTCCCGCCGGCTCACGTTGTCAGAAGCCTGCAAGATGCCGTGGCGCATTTGGCAAAGGGATTTGCAACGCGAGCGGTTCGATGGACTCAGCCCGAAAAACTCCACCTGACATTAAACTTCCTTGGAGCGATTGAAGTCGCGCGGATCCCTGATATCGAATCCGCTTTGAAGGCTGCCTGCAATGGACATTGGCAACACACGGTTCGCGTAGCGGGGTTGGGATGTTTTTCGAATCGGAGCCGGCCGCAGGTCTTCTGGGCAGGCTTGGCGGGCGATTTGGGTCCCTTGGAAAGATTGAAAAAGTCGATTGATACGCATTTTGCGGCCGCTGGTTGTCGTTGCGAAGATCGGCCCTTTCGCCCGCATCTGACGATCGGGCGCGCATCAGAATTGAATTCAGCGGGACGCCGGTCGGTCGCGAGGGCTTTGGCGGAGGAGGAGGACCGCGACTTTGGGGACTGGCGGGTCGCAAGCGTCGACCTCATGCAGAGCATACTTTCCCGGGATGGGGCCGCGTACACCACGCTGTTGTCGGTGCTGCTGGAAAATCCACGAACTTCAGAGCCATCTGGCTAGTGTAATAAACTGCATACGTGTAGTACTCTCGAGTTACACAGATAAATGAATCATGGAACAAGTATACAAACATATCATTGTCTCTCTTTTCGTAGTCGTAACTGCGTGCGGCCAGGATTCCGTCGTCACCATCAACATTGACGCCAGCCATGTCATCGGCCCGGTGTCGCGGCTGCTTACGGGAGCATGCATCGAGGATGTGAACCACGAAATTTATGGCGGTCTTTACAGCCAGATGCTTTTTGGCGAGAGCTTCCAGGAGCCGGCTCCGTCGCCGCCTGGGCAATCTGAGAACGCACTCGAGATCAGCGGGATGTGGCGACCCTTGCGCCGAGGCACGGCGGCTGGCCGGTTTAGGATCGTTTCCGACCGACCGTTTGCCGGCAGGCAGTCGCAGCAGGTGAATTTCGATTCCGGCGAGGGCGAATGGGGAGTTGAAAATCAGGGACTCAATCACTGGGGCTTGAACTTTGTCGCGGGCCAAACTTACGAGGGTTACGTGTGGGCTCGCGCCGGAAAAAAAACGGAATTGGTGGCGGCACTGGAAAGCCGGGATGGTTCGCGCATCTATGCCGAGACCCAGGTGGTTGTCGCGGGCGAGGATTGGCAGAGGCTTGATTTCACGCTGACGCCAAGCGCCTCCGAGCGATCTGGTCGTTTCACCCTGAAGTTAAAACAGCCCGGTTCCCTCACGCTCGGCCACGCGTTTCTTCAGCCGGGCGATTGGGGCCGCTTCAAGGGGCTCCCCGTGCGTCGTGATGTAGCCGAAGGGCTGATCGCCCAAGGCATCACTGTACTCCGCTATGGCGGATCGATGGTTAACAGCGACGATTATAAGTGGAAGAATATGATTGGTCCGCGGGACCGGCGCTCCCCGTATTCGGGCACCTGGTATCGCTATTCCTCGGACGGCTGGGGCATTCCCGATTTCATGAATTTCTGCGAGGCGGCTGGCTTTGAATACATCCCGGCATTTAATATGGGCGAGACGCCTCAGGACATGGCCGACTTCATTGAATACGCCAAGGGCGCCGTTGACACCAAGTGGGGCCGACAACGAGTGGCCGATGGACATCCGCAACCTTATCACCTCCGCTACATCGAGCTCGGCAACGAGGAACGCGTGGACGAAAGGTACGCCAAGAAGTTCGAGGCGCTGGCCAATGCCATTTGGGCGAAGGACAAGGACCTCATACTGGTGGTTGGCGATTTTGCTTATGAGAAGCAAATTCAAGACCCGCTCAACTTCGCCGGCGCGGCTTCAGGTATTACGAATCTTTCCGCCCATCGGAAAATACTTCAGCTTGCGAAGGCACACGACCGAGAGATTTGGTTCGATGTCCACGTTGGAACCGAACAGCCCGTGCCCAGCAATACATCACTAACCGGCATGTTTTCTTTCAATGATGCGCTGGACAAGCTGGCCGATGGCGCAAAGCACAAGGTCGTGGTCTTCGAACTCAACGCCGGCAACCATGCCCAGAAACGGGCGCTGGCCAACGCACAGGCAATCCTTGCCATCGAGCGCGACGGGCGCATTCCAATCGCTACGTCCGCCAACGGCTTGCAGCCCGACTGCCAGAACGACAATGGTTGGGATCAGGGCCTCTTGTTTCTTAATCCATCCCAGGTATGGCTCGAACCGCCGGGCTATGTCACCCAGATCCTTTCCCGGAATTACCTGCCGCAACTGGTGCAGTGTGACCTTGCCGGCACGCAGGGCCGATTGGATGTCTGCGCCACGCGCAGTGACGATGGCAAGACGCTTGTGTTGCAAACCGTAAACGCCGGCGACCTCCCCGTGACAGCGCGGATTCACATTACGGGATTTGCTCCTGTCGCGCCAACCGTTCAAGTGACAGAGCTATCTGGCCAACCGGACGCTGTAAACACCGCTGCCCAAATGGAAGCCGTCGTTCCAAAACAAAGCGAGTGGCGATATGACGTCAAGGGGGTTGTCAACAGCCGCTCATTCCCGCCACATTCATTGACGGTGATTCGATTCGAATGAGGAACGTCGCAGTAAGCGAAAGTAGCTTATGGGCGAATTTTCTTATTTCTGCGATGGCAAGCGACCTGCTTAAAGGGCATATGTAAGCGCAGTGACCCGTGTGCGCCCGCTCTTTGGAAAAGACATTTTAATTTACCCTGCCATGTTCGTGTTTGTTAGCAGTGTCCTTGGACCGGAAATGATTCCACAGGGAGCCTTAACCTCGGTTGTGGCCGACAGACCTTTACTGGAAGTCGAAAGCCACCGATTCGGCTCTGCCTCCCATACAAGTTCAAACGGACCGTTAACACACGGCATTACAGCAGGGTTTGTTTTTTAGGCCGTTGCAGGTGCGATTAAACCCTCGGTCATTCTCGCTTGCTGCCTTGCACCAGCCTTAGCATTTCCCGATCAAGCTTGTGGCCATGCCAATTCTCATATTCAACGTCGGGCCGGTCGCTGTCAATGATACCCATTGAGCCAGTGAAATTCCACATCGCCCAGCCCCACCCCGCCGCCGTCCACAAGTCCACGTAATCCCGCATCCAGGCAAGCACGACGGAGTGCGGCGTCTTATTGTAAGCGCCAAATTCCCCGACCATCACGCCGATGCCCCGCGTTTCCAATCCTTTCCACGGAGCGATTTGGCGAGATTGAAGCGCCTCCTTGTCCCAATGAACGCCGTCCTGTTCGATGGGCCATGTCGGCTCCGGCCACTGATTCGCGCCGTTCATCCAACTGGCGCGATAATGCGAAACATGAATGGGCGAGTAACCGCGCGTGGAAGCCGCCACGCCCAACCCGATGAGTTCGACCGGCGCCGTATTGCCCCAGTCGCGTCCATCACAGATAATCAACCGCCCCGCGTCCCGCTGGCGAATGGCATTGCAGACGCTGCTGACGACGCGCCGGTAGGTGGAAGGCTCCAATCTGGGAGGCTCGTTGAACAAATCGAAACTGAGTTGGCGATTGGGGATGCCCTTGTAACGCTCCGCGAAATGCGCCCAGTGCAATCCGCAAACCCGCAACGCCTCATCGTCCGACCAGAGCGATTTTTCCTCCGGTGGGTTTGCGACCGTATAGCCAGGGGCGCGATGAAAATTCAGGCAGACATGGATGCCGTAACGGGTGCCGAGGTCCACCGCCTGATCGATCTGCTTGAGGGTTGATTCGCGAAACCGTGTCCAATCGGCCTCCTCGATCCACATGCGGTAATCCATCGGCAGGCGGACAAAATCGAAACCCAGCTCTGCCAGCCATTCGAAATCACGCTCCGCGAACGGCTTGTTTTGTCCATTAAACTTGTTTAAAAGATTGAACCCGCGCCACGGCGGCAGTTTGGAGGCCGAGGCTTCCGGCAATTCGCGCTTATCCGCGCCCCCCGCCACAGACGCCGCTGCGCCCAAACCCACCGCCGCCATGGATTTGAGGAACTCTCTTCTGGAAGTATTCATGGCTCCATATAGCTCTCGCACGGCCTGAAATCCAAAATGATTCGGTGGGACGGCAACGCTGCAATGAGGCTTGCTGCGCTACCCACGGGTAGCTAACGTTTCGCTTATTGAAGCCGAAACGACACCCATCCAAGGCCCGGCTGTTTTCAGGAAACCCGCCGGGAAGCCCGGCAGCCGGGGATTCACGGGATGGCGCACCGCTTCAGGCCCGGCGCAAATGGCTGTTCCGCCTCTTGATGGCAACGGTTGTGCCGCTCATAGTCTTGGCTTTGATTGAGGCAGGTCTGCGTGGCGCTGGGTTCGGGCATCCTACTTCGTTCTTTGTCCAAAAGCAAATGGGTGGAAAAAATGTTTTGGTGGAGAATGCGTGGTTCGGTCTTCGTTTTTTTCCTCCGGCCCTTGCGCGCAGCCCGTCTCCAGTGGTGATTGAGGCGAAGAAGCCGGCGGGAGTTTACCGCATTTTTTTGTTTGGCGAGTCCGCGGCCATGGGTGATCCACGGCCCGCTTTTGGAGTTGGCCGTTATCTGGAGACGTTGTTACGCGAGCGCGTCCCCGGTGAGAAGTTCGAAGTGGTCTGCGTGGCCATGACGGCGATCAACTCGCACGCGATTCTGCCCATAGCCCGCGAGTGCGCCAACTGCCAGGGGGACCTTTGGGTTGTTTACATGGGAAACAACGAATTCCTTGGGCCCTTCGGCGGAAGTAAAGTCTTTGGAGCGCAGGCGCCCCCGATCGCCTGGGTTCGGACTTATCTGGCCTTGCAGCGAACACGCCTTGGCCAATGGCTTGTGGCTTTGACGCGCAGATTGGGCGGGAGCGGAAACATGCCGGAAAATTGGGGCGGCATGAAGATGTTCGCGGACCAGCAAATTCCACCGGGCGACCCGCGCAAAGAGCGCATCTATGCGAACTTTCGCAGGAATCTGGAGGACATTATCCAGGCGGGGCGGGAGGCGGGGGTGCCGATTATCCTAAGCAGTATGGCGTGCAATCTCAAAGACTGCGCGCCTTTTGGGTCGGTCCACGCGCCGACACTGGACGGCTCCAATCCAGGAGAATGGAAAAGTGTTTACGAAGCGGCCATCACCAACGCCGAGCAGGGCGACTGGGCTGCGTCTATTCGGGGATTTACGGAGGCGACCAGACTCAGCCCCAACTATGCGGACGCGCATTTCCGACTGGGGCAAAGCTTTCTGGCGGTGACGAATTTCGAGGCAGGGCGGCGGAGTTTCGGGGAGGCTCGGGACTTGGACAGCCTGCCCTTTCGGGCCGATTCGAAGATCAATAGGCTGATTGCGGCAGCGGCAGACCGCCACTCCGGACAGGGAGTTATCTACTTGGACGCGGAGCGCGCCCTGGTGGCCTCGGGGTCGGGCCAAATTCCGGGGGAGGAATATTTCTACGACCATGTCCACCTGAATTTCGAGGGGAATTATCGTCTGGCTCGCGCGTTGGCAGAAAGAGTTTTGCCCTGCCTGCCGGCGAGCGTCCTGAGCCATCAGAATAATGGTTGGGCGGGGCGAGAACTTTGCGCGCGGGACCTCGGGTTGACGGATTGGAATCGGCGCACGGTCCTGGAAGAGGTCGGCCGGCGCCTGGCGGACCCACCGTTCAGCCAGCAGCTTAACCATAGCCACCAAATCGAGAGACTGGCGCACGAGATGGCTGAATGCAGGCTTCGCCAACAGCGGGGCGCGGTGGAAAACGCGCGCCGGGACTATGAAGAGGCGCTCCAGAGGGATCCCGACGACCAGTGGATTCACCATAATTACGCGGAGTTTCTGACAGGCATCGGAGACTTGGGTGGCGCTACGGAACAAATGCGGATCGTGCGCGAACTGGTGCCGGAAAACTATGCTGCCTACGTGCAATTAGGGCGCTTGCTGGCAAGGCAACAGAAATTTGATGAAGCTCGGCAGTCGCTTGATCAAGCTTTGGCGTTGCGTCCGGACGTGGCGGAGATCTACATGGAACTTGGCCAGGTGTGCTCCAGCCAGGGGAACCTGGAAGAGGCGCTCCGCCAATATCAGAAGGCTCGAACGTGGCATGAGGACGATGCGCGTGTGTGCGTTCTGGAGGCTGAAGTTCTGGAAAAGCAAAACAAGCGAAGCGAGGCAATCGGCAGCTTGCGCGAAGCGACTCGACTCCGCCCCTCCTACTGGGAGGCGCACGATCACCTCGGGATGGAGCTGGGCCTTCAGGGAAAATTTTCCGAGGCGGCGGCGGAATTTGAGCAGGTCGTCCGCTTGCAGCCCGATTATGTCGAAGGGCATTTGAACCTGGGCATCGCGTTAGCCCGACAGGGGCGCTTGAGTGATGCGCTCGGCCAATTTCAAACCGCGTTGCGTTTGGAGCCGGGGAATGGAAAGGCCAGGGAATTGATCACGAGGATCGAACAACCAACCGCCCGGGGCAGCGCGCGGTAAGGGAATTGGCGTGGCAAATCCGAGCGAGCGTATGGTTCGTGAGTTTGACTTCAGGTTGAAGATGCCCCGCAAGCACGGTGCGATGTTCGCCCGGCAGGATTCGGTTTTCCGGCTTTTGCCTTGGATCGCCTGGCTCCTGATCCAGACCTTGGCCGCAGCGCAAACGTGGCACCCGGGGCCTGGGTATCGCTTCACACCGCTAGCGGTTCCCCCCGATGGCCGGGTGGGGTTTACGCGTCTGCTACCGGAAGAAACAGGCATCTGGTTCACCAATTCTCTCCCCGAGTCGCGGTCTCTGACGAACACGATCCTGCCCAATGGCTCAGGTGTAGCCGCCGGCGATGTGGACGAAGACGGGCGGTGCGACTTGTTTTTTTGCGGCCTTGGAGGCGGAAGCCGGTTGTATCGCAATCTGGGCAACTGGAAATTCGAGGACATTACAGAGCAAGCGGGGATAACCTGCAAGGATCTGGACGCCACTGGGGCCGTGTTTGCGGATATCAACGGCGATGGCCATCTGGATTTGCTGGTCAATTCCATCGGCCAAGGCACGCATATTTTTATCAATGATGGCCATGGCCACTTCAGGCAGAGCGCCCAGGTGCTCAATGTTGGACGTGGCGGCACCTCCTTGGCCATGGCGGACGCGGGCGGGACCGGTCGGCTGGATCTTTACATTGCCAACTACCGCGCCTCGACGATCATGGACGCTCCGGGAACGCGATTCAGCATGAGGATGGTCAACAATAAGGCGGAAGTCGCGTCGATCAACGGCCGGCCACTGACGGACCCGGAATGGACGAATCGCTTTCGTTTCAAAACGGAAATAGACGAACACGGCCGAGGCCGTCTGGGCCGGGAAGAACTGGGGGAGGCGGACGTGTTTCTCCGAAACGACGGCCACGGCAATTTCGAACCCGTTTCCTGGACAGGAGGCGCTTTTATGGACGAGGATGGCAACGCGCTGACTGAGCCGCCATTCGACTGGGGGTTGTCCGTGCTGTTTCGGGATTTCAACGGCGATGGCTGCCCGGACCTTTACGTGTGCAACGACTTCCGTTCCCCCGACCGTTTTTGGTTGAACGACGGCCATGGGCGCTTCCGCGCTGCTCCGCTCCTGGCCCTGCGGGAGACGAGTTTTTCGTCGATGGGAGCAGATGTCGGAGATTTGAACCGTGACGGCTACGATGATTTTATGGTGGTGGACATGTTCAGCCGGGACCATGTGCGGCGACTGACGCAGCGCAACTCAACGTATGAGACGCGATCGATGACGGCCTTAGCAGGCGAGCGGCCCCAGTATCCGCGAAACATGTTGTTCCTGAACCGGGGTGACGGCACCTACGCTGAGATCGCCCAGTACGCGGGCTTGGAGGCTTCGGAGTGGTCATGGGCGCCAATCTTTCTGGACGTGGACCTCGATGGCTACGAAGACGTATTGATTCCCAACGGTTTCGTGCGGGACAACATGAACCTGGACGTGCAGAACGCCATCAGGCAAGCGACCGCGTCGAAGAAGATTCGTTCGATTGAGGACCTGGCGTTGCGCAAGATGTTTCCGCCATTGGCCACCCCCAACCTCGCCTTCCATAACCGGGGCGATCTGCGCTTCGATGAGGTCGGTCAACAATGGGGCTTCAACGACGCCACGATTTCGCAAGGGGCTTGCCTGGCTGACCTCGATAACGACGGGGACCTGGATGTGATCGTCAACAATCTAAATGAAGCGGCCGGATTGTATCGGAACGACACTTCGGCGCCACGAATTGCGGTGCGTCTTCGGGGACTGGCTCCGAACACGCGGGGGATCGGGGCGCGAATACGGGTGACGGGCGGACCGGTGCCGCAAACCCAGGAAATGACGTGCGGCGGGCGCTATTTGTCGTGCGACGACACGATGCGGGTTTTTGCGGCTGGAAACGTGACCAACCAGTTGCGGATTGAAGTCGCGTGGCGAAGCGGCAAACGCAGTTTGGTTGCTGAGGCCCGACCGAATTGCCTGTACGAAATCGCCGAAGCCGGTGCCGACCAGTCCCCTGCCCCCCCGCCGCCACAGCCGGTGGCGCCGGTGTTTGAGGATGTAAGCGAACGATTGGGGCACGTGAATCACCAGGAAGCGTTTGACGACTTCGTGCGCCAACCCAACTTGCCGAAACGACTCAGCCAGTCGGGTCCTGGGGTGTGCTGGTGGGACGTCTCTGGTCAGGGAAGAGAGGACTTGATCATCGGTAGTGGTAAAGGAGGTCAATTGGCATGGTATCAGAACGACGGGCGCGGGGGGTTTAAGCAGTCGACCGAGCTTCCCTGGACGGGAGTTGCAGGCTGGGATCAGACCTCAATCGTGGGCTGGGGAAAAGGCGTGTTGGTGGGCTGCGCGAATTACGGGGATGCCCAAGCGAGCGGCGGAGGGGTCATCGCTTATGGGATGGGGCAAGCGCAGACGGCGGAAGTTGCGGAGGCGTGGGATTCGAGTGTTGGGCCTCTTGCGGTGGCTGATTATGACGGAGACGGCGAACTGGACTTGTTTGCGGGGGGACGGTTCAAAGGTGGCCAGTATCCGGCACCGGCCAGTTCGCGGCTTTACCATGGGCGGAACGGGAAACTGGAATTGGACGAGGCCAACACGGCGCGCCTGCGGGACGTTGGGCTGGTGAGCGGGGCTGTATGGAGCGACTTGGACGGAGACGGATGGCCCGATTTGATTTTGGCCTGCGAATGGGGGCCGGTGCGCGTATTTCACAATGAGCAAGGGCAGTTGCGGGAGGTCACCAAGGATTTGGGATTGGAAAGGTTCACCGGTTGGTGGAATGGTGTTACTACGGGGGACCTGGATGGGGACGGCCGGATGGACATCATCGCCAGCAATTGGGGGCGCAATACCAAATACGAGCGCTATCGGAAGAAGCCGTTGCGGATCTATTACGGAGATTTCTCGCAGGATGGGAGCGTCCAATTGCTCGAGAGTCATTTTGAGGCGGAGATGAATAAGTACGTGCCGAGCCAGACGCTCGAGCGTGTCACACAAGCCATCCCCTACCTCACTGCGCGGTTTCCGACCCACCAAGCCTGGGCGGAGAGTGGGATCGATGATGTCATAGGCGACCGCCGCAGTGACATTCACTCTTGCGAGGCGGACTGCCTGGAGACGACAGTCTTTCTGAATAGGGGTGATCACTTCGAGGCCCGAGTCTTGCCGATGGAAGCACAACTTGCCCCGTGTTTCGCGGTTTGCGTTGCCGATTACGATGGCGATGGGAACGAAGACATTTTCCTGGGGCAGAATTTTTTTGCGGTGGGCGGCGACACGTCGCGGTACGACGCGGGGCGGGGCTTATGGCTGCAGGGCGATGGGACGGGGGGTTTCCGAGCGGTGCCGGGGCAGGAAAGCGGCGTGAAGGTCTATGGGCAGCAAGGCGGCGCGGCGGTCTGTGATTACGATGAGGACGGGAGAACAGACTTGGTCGTGACTCAGAGTGGCGGCGAGACCAAGCTGTTTCACAATGTGCTAGGTAAACCCGGTCTGCGTGTGCGCCTCCAAGGTCCGGCCGGTAACCCGCATGGGATCGGGGCGATGGTGCGGCTCAAGTTCGGGTCCCGGCTCGGACCGGCTCGCGAAATCCATGCAGGGTCCGGTTACTGGTCCCAGGACAGCACGGTCCAAGTGATGGGGACGCCGACGGAGCCTACCGCAATATGGGTGCGTTGGCCGGGCGGACGATCTGTGACGGCAGACTTGCCGCCCAAGGCAAAGGAAGTGGAGGTAAATGTTCAAGGTGAAGTTCGCCAGACTCGTTGACGGACCCCTTCTCCTATGCGCACCCGTTTCCTGCTTTTACCACTATCGCTCCTGGTCGCTGCCAGCGCGGTAGCGGAGGGCCAAACAGTCGGGTATCGCTGTATTCCGCTGAGGGTTCCAGCGCAGGGCCATGCCGGCTTCACGCTGATGGATCCTCGAGAAACGGGCATCGAGTTCACCAACACTCTGAGTGACCAGAACGCCGCGAATAACCAAATCCGCCTCAATGGATCGGGCGTGGCCTTGGGAGATGTTGACGGGGACGGTTTGTGCGACATTTTTGTGTGCTCCCTTGAAGGGCATGTGGCGCTCTTCAAAAACCTTGGGGGGTGGCGGTTCACGAATATAACCGCCGCGGCCGGCTTGGATTTTCCCGGCAATTTCTCGACGGGGGCCACGTTTGCGGATGTGGACGGGAACGGCACACTCGACCTCCTGATCAACGGCATTGGGACCGGCACGCGGCTTTTCTTGAATGACGGTCACGGGCATTTCACCGAGGCCAAAGATTCGGGTTTGGTTCACCATTACGGTGCGATGACATGCGCGCTGGGGGACATCGACGGCGATGGTAGGCTGGGCCTGTATGTCGCAAATTATCGGACCACCACGATTCGCACCACCGGGTATTCCCTTCTGAACTTGGACGGACACCGGATGATTATGCCGCAGGACAGGGGCCACCTTGAAATGACGCCTGAAGGCCGGGTGCTGGAAAATGGGGAGCCGGATGTGCTCTATCGGAACGACGGCCACGGACATTTCACTCCGCTCTCGTGGACGGACGGAACGTTCCTGGACGAGGAGGGTCACGCGCTGAAGGAAGCTCCTCTGGATTGGGGGCTAACCGCCGCGTTTCGCGACCTGAATCGGGACGGGCTGCCCGATATTTATGTGTGCAACGACTTCCACTCTCCGGACCGGATATGGATCAATGACGGCCACGGCCATTTTCGGGCGATACCACAACTGGCCATCCGGCACACGCCGACTTTCTCCATGGCGGTGGATTTTGCGGACGTTGATCGGGACGGTCGGGACGACATCCTGGTGTCGGACATGATGAGCCGCGACCATGGGCGCCGCCTGATGCAGATCGCGGGGCTGGGACCCTACACCATCCGGGTGGGCGACTTTGCAGACCGGCCACAACTCGACCGCACGGCGCTGCAATGGAATCGTGGCGACGGAACGTATGCGGAGATCGGCGCCTATGCAGGGCTGGACAATTGCGATTGGAATTGGTCGGTGATTTTCCTGGATGTGGACCTCGATGGCTATGAGGACGTGCTGGCGACAACCGGTCACATGTTCGACACACAGGACCGGGACGCGCTTGCGCGCATCTTCGCCAACGGCCCCTACCCTCCCGCGAAGGTTCCGGGGAAACTGCTGATGCTGCCGCCGTTGCGGGAGGCCAAGCTGGCCTTCCGAAATCGGGGCGACCTGACTTTTTCGGAGTGCAGCACGGCCTGGGGCTTTGACCAGGTCGGAGTCGCCCACGGGATGGCCTTGGGGGACCTGGACAACGACGGGGACCTGGACGTGGTGGTCAACAACCTCAATGGTGGGCTGGGGGTTTACCGCAACGAATCGGCCGCCCCGCGCGTGGCGGTGCGGCTGAAAGGCCACTCGCCGAACACGGCCGGCATAGGCGCGCGGATCACCGTCAGCGGCGGACCGGTCACCCAAAGCCAGGAGATGATGTGCGGTGGCAGGTATTTGTCCTGCGACGAGGCCCTGCGGGTCTTCGCGGCGTGGAACGTGACCAACCGCCTGCGGATTGACGTGGCGTGGCGGAGCGGCCGGCACAGCACGGTTACTGACGCCCAGCCCAACTGCCTTTACGAGATTCTTGAGCCGGCCGATGTCGGGCTGGAACCAACCGGGCCACCCGAAGTCAACTCGACGATTCAACCGACTCCGCCCCCGATCTTCGAGGACGTCAGTGACCGGCTGAGACACACCCATCATGAGGACCCATTTGACGATTTTGAGCGGCAACCGCTGCTGCCTCGGCGTTTGAGCCAACTTGGCCCCGGCGTAGCCTGGTTCGATCTGGATGGCAACGGATGGGATGACCTGGTGGTGGCCAGCGGTAAAGGAGGCCGTCTGGCGGTATTCCGGAACGATGGCCAGGGGAATTTCCAGCCGCTGGAAGGATCTCCCTGGAACCAGGACGTGTCTCGGGACCAGACTACGGTGCTGGGGCGGATTCGTCCCGATGGAAGCCGCAGCCTGCTGGTCGGAGCGGCGAATTACGAGGACGGGCAAGCGACGGGCGCAGCCGTGAACGAGTTCGCGCCGGGGCAGACTGCCGCGGCGGGCGTTATCCCTGCCGGCAGCTCGAGCGTTGGGCCGTTGGCAATGGCGGACTATGAAGGGACCGGCCAGCTTGGCCTGTTTGTAGGGGGGCGGACCGTGCCGGGCCGTTACCCGGAGGCTGCGCAATCTCAACTATGGCGCCCGCGCCAGGGCGGCTGGGAGTTGGACCAGGAGAACACGGCGCGGCTGGCAGGAGTCGGGATGGTGAGCGGAGCGGTCTGGAGCGACCTGGATGGGGACGGCTGGCCGGAGTTGATTTTAGCGTGCGAATGGGGGCCGGTGCGGGTGTTTCATAATGACCACGGGCACTTGCGGGAGATCACGGGCGAGCTGGGTTTGGCGGACCTCAAGGGCTGGTGGAACGGGGTGACGGTAGGCGATTTCGACGGCGATGGGAAGATGGACATCCTGGCCTGCAACTGGGGACTAAACACCGTGCAACACGCGAGTCCCGAATTCCCCTATATGCTTTACGCGGGCGACTTTGACGGCAGCGGCGCTCTCAGTCTGCTGGAGGCGACCCGAGACCCGGCCACGGGAAGCGAGGTGCCTGAGCGCGATCTGGACGCAATGGCAGCCGCTTTTCCATTCTTGCGCGCCCGTTTCCCGACGTACGCATCTTACACCCGGGCGACGGTCGAGGACATCGCCGGCCCGGCGCTGACCAAGGCACAGAGGCTGACCGTCACCACCCTCTCCTCAATGCTTTTCCTCAACCGCACCAACCATTTTCTCGCAATGCCGCTGCCGCGCGAGGCGCAGTTCGCCCCGGCCTTTGGAGCCTGCGTGGCGGACTATGACGGGGATGGCAACGAGGACGTATTTTTGAGCCAGAACTTCTTCGCGACGCAGCTCGAAGTCCCCCGTTGCGACGCTGGACGCGGGTTGTGGTTGCAGGGCGATGGGAAGGGCGGATTCCGAGCGGTGCCGGGGCAGGAAAGCGGCGTCACAGTTTATGGGGAACAACGCGGCGCTGCGGTCGGCGATTTCGATGGGGATGGTCGGGTGGACCTGGTGGTGGCCCAGAATGCGGCTGAAACCCGGCTTTTCCGGAACATCCGTGGTCGGCCTGGCCTGCGCGTCCGCTTGCAGGGCCCGGCCGGCAATCCCCAAGGCATCGGCGGGGTCATCCGCCTCAAGTTCGGCGACCGTTTCGGGCCGGCCCGCGAGATCCATGCGGGCTCGGGTTATTGGTCGCAGGATAGTTCAACGGAGGTGATGGGCACGCCGGAGGAACCCAGGCAGATTTGGGTCCGCTGGCCGGGCGGCCAAACGACATTGGCAGACATTCCGGCGGGAGCCCGCGAGGTCGCGATAAATCCGCGCGGCGAGCTCAAGCTGCTGCGTTGAGGCGCCGAAATCAGGAATGGTTTGCGAAGCCAATTGACACCGCTGTCAATATTGTTTAGTCTTGATAGGTGTCGACGAATAGTCTTGCGCATACGTGGAGGACTTTCTCACAGACACTGCTCCCCATCGGCCTCGGTTTGCTGACCGGTTACAAAGCCTGCGCCCAATCTCAATACGTGCTTCCCGTGGAGGCGGGCATGATGATCAACGGTTTTCAAGATAGCTTCTCTGGCACCGCCCTCGGAGCAAACTGGGTTGTATGCGGGGCGAACAACTTTTATGTCAGCGGCGGGGCTTTGCACATCGTCACGTCGGGCGGCAATCCCTGCCATTTGCTCTACGAGGGACCGGGCTACAATCAGACGATTCAGGAAGTCCTGGCGCGCATCCGCGTCGACAATTCCCAACCTACCGACGGTTACCACGGCGGCGTGTCCGTGGGCGTTGACCCGGTGACCAATGAGGGGATCGATTACGGGTTTTGGACCCAGGACAGCGAGGGACAATCGGGCAATTTTCTTGGCTTCTTCGACGACTTCGCCGGCTGGGGGCCGGGACAGGAGTTCGCCTGGCAACCGGGACAGTGGTACTGGCTGCGGTTGCGCCAGGAACCCAATGCCGCCGATCAGGGCGGCGCCAACGACGTTTTTGCCAAGGCCTGGCTCGCCGACGGGAATACCGCCGAACCGCCCAGTTGGCAGATTACTTGGGATTACACGCCGGGAATCAATCCGTCGCCTTGCACGGGTTATGCCGGCATAACCACCGATTCCGACACGGTGACGCAATTTGACGTTGATTACATCTTAATAGAGGCAGGAGGATTGCCTGTGATCCAGGTTACGCCGAACACGCCCGCGCCGAGCGGAGCGGCGGTCCCGTCCTTTCCCCCGGGAGAGTCCACCGTGCCCGCATTGAGGACGGTCGAGGTGCATTTTAACCAGGATGTGACTGGCGTAGCGGCGACGAACCTGTTGGTCAATTATGTGCCGGCCACAAACGTGACAGAGTACGCGCCCTGGCAGTACGTCTTCGATTTTCCGGAGCCGCCAACGGGCACCGTTCATGTAGATTGGGCGGCCAACGCGGACATCCGAAGCCTGGCAGGTCAAAGCAATGTCTCTCCCGGAGACGGTTGGAGCTATACGCTGAACCGGTCGGCGTCGCCGCTCAGCCTGCAGATCTCGGAATTCATGGCATCCAACAAGAACACGCTATTGGACGAGGACGGCGACAGTTCGGATTGGATCGAAATCTACAACGGGACACCCAGCGCCGTGGACCTGGCGGGCTGGTTCTTGACTACCGAGGCCACGAACCTGACCCAATGGGGATTCCCTGACTATGTGTTGGCGTCCGGCGATTATCTCGTAGTGTTTGCTTCCGGCAAGAACCGGACGGCGGTGACCGGCGAGCTGCACACCAACTTCAAACTGCCGGCGGCGGGTGGCTTTCTGGCGCTGGTCGATCCGCAGGCAAACCTGGTATCGGCCTACGCTCCGGCCTATCCACCCCAGCAGACGGATGTTTCCTACGGCATCGACCCGGTCCAGGCCGAAGATGTCGGATACTACACCACGCCGACGCCGGGCGACCCCAACGACCCGGTTGGGGCTGGTTTCACGGCGGAGCCGGTGTTTTCCCAGCCCGGCGGAACCTTTGTCAACCCATTTTCCCTAAGCGTAAGCGATGGGGTCTCTAACGCTGTCATCCGCTACACGCTCGATGGGACGATACCGACAGACGTTTCGCCGGTCCTGGCGGGTCCGCTTGCCATCACCAACAGCGTCCAGGTGCGGGCGCGGGCATTCGCCGGCGGACTGTTGCCCGGGCCAATGCACAGCGAAAGCTACATTCAAATTACCCAGGACACGGGCAACATCACCTCGGACCTGCCCGCCGTGATCATTTATAACTTTGGCGCGGGCGCCGTGCCGATCGACCCGGGCGACCCGGAGCAGTTTGCCAATTTCTCATTTTACGAACCAGTCAATGGCAAGACCTCGCTGTCCGGCGTGCCCAGCTTAAGCAGCCGGGGCGGATTTCACGTCCGGGGCTCCAGCACACGCTACCTGCCCAAGCAATCGTGGGCGGTCAAGTTCTGGGACGAACTGAATAACAGCACAAACACCTCGCCGCTAGGACTGCCGCCCGGCGCGGACTGGGTCTTTTATGCCCCGGATTTGTTTGAGCCGGTGCTTATCCATAATCCGCTCATGTTCGAGTTGAGCACCCAAATTGGCCGCTACGCTCCGCGCACGCGCCTGATGGAGGTTTATATCAACACGAGCGGCGGGCCGGTCACGCCCGCGGATTACAACGGCATTTACGTGCTCATGGAGAAAATCGAACGGGCGACAAACCGCGTCGACATCAACAAACTCCAACCCGACGATAATACGACACCGGCGGTCACCGGCGGGTACATGTTGAGCATTGATCGGTTGGAACCGGGGGAGCATGGGTTCGCCGCCGCCGGGCAGACGATACTCTATGACGATCCCAAGGAAGCGGACATCCTGACCCCCGAACGCGCGCCACAGTCCCAGTACATTCAGAACTATTTCAATGCCTTCGGTAGCGCGCTGAGCGCGGCCAATTACACGGATCCGGTGCTCGGTTATGCCGCCTATGTCGATGTGGATTCGTGCATCGACTTCCACCTCCTCAACATCATTCCCTTCAATGTCGATGCGCTGGCCTTGAGCACGTACTTTTATAAACCGCGCCAGGGGAAAGTCTTCTTCGGTCCCATCTGGGATTTTGACCGGTCTCAAGGCTCGACCGACGGACGAGACTTCAACCCGTTCTTTTGGTTCGACTCAAATGAGGCTTACGGCGCAACGTTCTACTACCCGTGGTGGGCGCAAATGTTCACGGACATTGATTTCTGGCAGAAATGGATTGACCGCTATGAGGATTTGCGGACGGGCGTGTTTTCCACCAATAATATCTATGCGGACATCGATGCGCTGGTGGCCCAGGTGCGTCAAGAGCAGCCGCGGGAGGCCGCGCGCTGGCCCGGTTACACCACGCCCCGCTCGGGAACCATTTCAATTTCGGGCTATTCCTATGATTTCCCGGGCACCTACCAGGGAGAGGTGGACTTCCTCAAGCAATGGTACCGCGACCGGCTCCATTTCATTGACACGAACCTCCTGGCCAAGCCGGTCTTCAGCACCAATGGCGGGCCGGTTTCGTCCGGGCAGACGCTCACGATGAGTGGCCCAGCCGGCGCGACGATTTACTATTGCACGGATGGCTCTGACCCTCGCCTGCCCGGTGGAGCGGTCTCTCCCACAGCGCTGGTTTACAATTCCCCGATCGTTCCAAATGGCGGCGCCGGGATCATGGCACGAGCCTGGGATCCCAACCATCATAATCTCACCGGGAGCAACGGTGCGCCTCTCTCCAGTCCCTGGTCGGGTTACACCGCGGCCACCTTTGGCTTTGCGACCACCCCGGCCCAGGTGGTTTACGCCAATGTCGGTTCGGTCTATGTCCAGAATTTCGATTCGCTTCCCAATCCCGGGACCAACACCGTTGACTCCGCCAACCCGGTGACGATTAACAGTGTGACCTACGCGCTGGCCAATCCCTTCGGCCTGGGTCTCCCGATCCAAGGGCCTGGCGGGCTGGGACTTTCCAACACCATGCCCGGTTGGTTCGGTCTCGCCTCCCTCACAGGTAAGTTCGGAGCCAGCGAAGGCGACCAAAGCACCGGGGGGCTAATCAGCTTTGGTTTGACCAACAGCCCTGTCGCCAGCGCCAACCGTGCCTTGGGCCTGCTGGCCACCAGCAGCACGGGACCGACCGCCTTTGGCCTCTGCCTTGTCAACGGCACCGGCTTGGTCCTGAACCAGATGACCGTCAGTTACACCGGCGAATTATGGCGTCAGTCGGCGGTGCCCAAACGGCTCTCCTTCGGCTATTTGATTGACACAACGTCCGCGAACGGCTTCTCGACAAACCTCACCGCCTCCCTGCCCGCCCTCGACGTGAGTTTTCCCACCGAGTCCGCCGATACACCTGTGCCGGTGGACGGCACTGCGGCGCTAAACCAGACGGCCTTAAGCGTCACGGACCAGGTGATTACCAACTGGCCGCCGGGCGCGGCGCTTTGGCTGGTCTGGTCAATGGTGGACGCGACCGGCAAAGGCCAAGGGCTGGCGATCGACAATCTGACTTTCTCGGCCTCGTCCTGTCCCGCCCTGTCCGTGCAAGTGGCAGGCGCAAACCTGATTTTGTCCTGGACCGATGGGCAACTCCAGTCTTCGACCAACGTTGCCGGTCCGTACTCGACGCTGAGCGGCGTCGCGTCTCCCTTTACGAACGCGTTGGAAGGCGCGTGTCAGTTCTACCGGCTCGTGGCGCCATAGCAAGCCGCTGCAAGATCGCGGCTCTTCGCGAGTTCAGGAAAGCGCATGCATCGCCCGCCAATCGCTATTTTCTTTCCAGAACCCCCATTTTCCGGGATGCTACCGCCGTCAATCAACGAATAAAGCGAGCTTCCGGGCGACAGGTCCGCGAAGCCGCACTGCAAATGCAACCGTCTCGCTCCAAGCGTTCGTCCCGGCGCACGCCAGCGCCGAGGACCTCCACAGCGTCCGTGTCCCCCGCGCGGCGGTGGCTTTTTCGTGTTGCGGCCATTGTGCTGGGGCCGCTGCTGTTCCTGTTGATTTTGGAGGCCGGTCTGCGTTTGGCCGGCGTCGGTCATCCAATGTCCTTTTTTCTTCCCATGCAAATCGATGGGAAGGATTGCCTCATTGAAAATGACCGTTTTGGCTGGCGCTTTTTTGGTCCCGACCTCGCGCGCACACCGTTTCCTTTCGTCCTCCCCGGAGTCAAGCCGGCCAATACAATCCGCGTGTTCGTCTTCGGCGAGTCAGCCGCATACGGCGATCCGCAGCCGGAATTCGGCTTGTGCCGCCTGTTGGAGGCCTTGCTGGAGGGAGGCTATCCCGACAAACAGTTTGAAGTGGTTAATACGGCCATGACCGCCATCAATTCCCACGTCATCCTTCCCATTGCCAGGGATTGCTCCGGAAAAGACGGCGATTTCTGGGTGATCTACATGGGAAACAACGAAGTCGTGGGGCCTTATGGCTCAGGCACAGTATTCGGCGCGCCAGCCGCCAGCCTCCCCCTGGTCCGGGCCGGCGTGGCCTTCAAGGCCACGCGCGTCGGACAGGCCTTGGGCAGCCTGATTCGCGATGTTCAAGAAAGGCCGGACAACCAGAGCGAGTGGGGCGGAATGACCATGTTCCTGGGCAACCATGTCCGCCAGGACGACCCTCGAATGGCCACGGTTTACGCGAGCTTCGAGGAGAATCTAAATGATATTATTGACTCCGGCCGCCGAGCCGGCGCGAAAGTTCTCGTCAGCACCGTGGCCCGCAATCTCAAGGATTGCGGACCTTTTGCTTCGGAACATCGGCCTGGCTTGCCGGCTGACGAATTGTCTCAGTGGGACAATTTCTACCAGGCCGGAATCCGGGCACAAGAGGCAGGACGGGCGGCGGAGGCCATCGACTCTTTTCGGCAAGCGGTCAAGATTGACGACACTTATGCCGAGGCCCATTTTCGCTGGGGCCAATGTTCTCTGGCGCTGGGCCAGGATGCGGAGGCCTCGCGCCAGTTCGCGCTGGCCTGTGACCAGGACACGCTCCGATTTCGCGCGGACAGCCGCATCAACCAAATCATCCGGCGCGCCGCGTCCAACCGTGAGCAGCAGGGCGTCCAGTTGGTCGATTCCGAGGCGGCGATGGCCCTGCAAAGCCCGCACGGTTTGATCGGCGGGGAATTTCTCTACGAGCATGTCCACCTGAATTTTGAAGGCAATTACCTTGTCGCGCGCGCCCTGGCGGAACAGATCGGGAATGCGTTGTCCCCGAGCGAACATCCGTGGCCCACGGCGGACGATTGCGCCCGACGCCTGGGATGGAACGATTTCACCCGACACGAAGCGGAGACAAAAATTCTGAGCCGCCTCAACGATTCGCCATTCAAAGAACAAGACGACAACCGGCAACAGGTTCAGCGTTTGCTCCAGCAAGTCCAACAGCTTCAGCCCGCGATGCTGCCCGATGCCTTGCGGGCGGATGAGGTCCGCACCAAAGCCGCGGCCGACGCCGCGCCCGGCGACTGGATACTTCAGGAGAACCTCGCGCATCTTCAACAGCAGACTGGGGACACCGCCGCCGCGACCGAATCATTGCGGCGGCTGGCGCATTTGCTGCCGCAAAGCCCGGACGCCTGGTACGATTTGGGACTGGCCCTCGAAACAGCCAGGCGAGACGACGAGGCCATCGCAGCATTTCAAAAAGCCATGCGCCTGGGGCCGGAATCGGTTTTGAGCGTGAATAGTCTGGCCGAGCTGTATGCGCGGGAAGGCCACAAGGAAGAAGCCGCGCATGAGTTTCGAGAGGTGCTGCGGCAAAAGCCTTACTGGGGTCCGGCACACCTCGGCTTGGGAAAAGTCCTGGAGGCGGCGGGCAAACCTGAGGAAGCAAAGGAACAATTCCAGGAAGCGTTCAAAAGCCCCCTCAGGACCCCGAAGTTTTGCAATGCACTGGCAAAGTTTTCGTTTTCCAAGGGCTGGTACGATGCTGCCGTCACCAATTTCACAGAGTCCCTGCGGCTCTATCCCTCCGATCCCGAAACCCATGTCGGCCTCGGCATGGCATTGGTCAAGCTCGGGAGGCATCCCGAAGCCGAGTCCCATTACGCGGAAGCCGTGCGGTTGCAACCCAACTTTGCGGAGGCCCATTACTGCCTTGGTTTTGAATTGGGCAAGGACGGAGACGCGGCTGGCGCGGCAGCGCAGTTCGCCGAGGCAGTGCGCCTCAAGCCGGCATCGATCGAGGCGCGTTTGAACCTTGGGATCGCGCTGTTCCATGAACATCTTAATGAGCAGGCCCTGGACCAATTCGACGAGGTATTGCGCCGCGACTCCAATAATCAGGTTGCCCTCCGCTACGCTAGAAACCTCCGCGCCGCCTCCCCCGCCCCGCCGCGGAATCAATGAAACGGTCGGCAGCCCTTTAAAAAGTGCTCGCCAGGGGCACTGGGCGGGCCCAAATAGGCACGTCTTGCCTTGTTTAATCGAGGCCGCGTAACCACACGCGGCGGACACGGAGCTTTCTTAACGCGCGGATGGCGGATTTTTTTTGAAATATTTTTCTTGCGTATATTTGTGGAATAAAATATACAGTATTTGTGTTCCACTGTTCATGGTTAACAAAGGCCTTTGTGTCTCGCTCGGTGAAGTGTCGAGACAAGTGTGTGCTCGCGAACCGGACAGAGGGAGGCGAAGAATCCCTGAGGGCGACAATCAAACGCAATAGTCCCGATAACCATTATGAATAAATTCATGTTTAAATCACTCGCGGTCTTGTTGCTTTCCGGAGCAACGACATTCGCAGGCTCATTCACTAATTCAGACTTCAGCAACACGAGTCTGTATACGCTCAATCAAGTGACGGATACCGGTGGGAATGTCTATCCGGTGGTCACAAATTCAGCGCTCCTATTGCTCGCCAACGAGGGCAGCATTGGGCCGAACTCTATCGTCTTGAATGATTTGGATACGAACCTGTCGGGAGGAATTGCCATCGATTCTTTCACCGCGACCTTCGATTTGCAGATCGGACCGGCCAGCAGCACGCCGGCTGACGGCTTTGCCTTCGTCTTTGGACCGGATGTCGTTTCGACCACCGTTTTTAGCGAGGCCGGACCCGCCATGCCAGATGGTGGCGTTTCCGTTGCCTTCATCACTTATGCGGGCGACACTCCAGGTATCGGTGTAACCGTGAAGGTTTTGGGAGACGGAGGCGATGATTTTACTGGCGTCCCCAACGGGGGATTTGTCCCGATGAACGCCGCGACGATGGCGGACAGCCAGATGCATCCCGTCACCATTCAAGTCAACCGCAACGGCACTCTCAACATGGTGTGGAACGGCAACACCATTTTCACAAATTTTTTCCTGACTGGCTGGGCTCCGGTGTACGGGCAGTTCGCCATTGGCGGCCGCAATGGAGGGGATTCCGAACAAGTCGTGATCAGTAACCTGGACATCACGACCGTCCAGGAACCAACTCCCGCGGTGGCGCCCATCGTGACGAGCCAACCCCAGGGCACCACCATTACCGAGGGCACCTCGGCTTCGTTTTCCGTGGGCTTCGACGGGGACGCCCCCATCACCTTCCAATGGACCGAAACCTTGAATAATGTGCTCCAGGACCTCCCGAATGCCACAAACAGCACCCTGCTTCTGACGGAGGTTTCTTATACCAATAATGGCGCCCAGATCGCCTGTATCCTCAGCAACCCTACCGGTTCGACGAATACTCAGGCGGCCATCCTGACGGTGACCCCGGACAAGACGCCGCCGACGGTGTCCAATGCCGTGCCGGACTTTACCTTCACCAATGTGGTGGTGACGTTTTCCAAGCCGGTGAGCGACACGGCGCTGAACATTGCGAATTATGCAATTAACAAGGGTGTCACAGTTGTGTCGGCGATCCGTGTGAATCAATCCACCGTGGCGCTGGGGACCACCCTATTGTCCTTTGACACCTCCTATGTCCTGACGATTAACGGCGTCCAGGACACGGCGGCCACGCCCAACACGATTGCCCCGGACAGCCAGATCACGTTCTTGACCTTTGCATTCCAGAGCGGCGCGATTCTGCACAAGGTCTATTTCCCTAACCCGAGCAGTCCCTGGTACGGTAACGAGAATGGTAGCTCTATCACCCAACTCTTAGCCGATCCGCGCTACCCGAACAACCCTGACCGTGTGGACCTCGCGCAAAACTGGGAATGGCCCCCCGACTGCGCTGGCACAACCCTCGCCGATACAAACAAGAGCATGTTTTACGACTCACTGGAAGGGTATTTCTACCCGCCGGCGACAGGTGATTACGTGCTCTACACCTGCGGCGACGATGAATTTTATCTGTTCCTCAGCACAAATGCCAGCCCGGCGAACATGCAACTTGTCGCCGAGGAGACGGGTGGCTGGGGCAACTGCGAGGATTGGACCAACCCGGTAAGTACATCCGGCGGCGAGTCTGCAAGCGGCTTCGGGCTCAGTTGGAATAGCGCCACGTTTTCCGGCACTACATGGCCGACTGGCAACACCATCTCCCTCACCAAGGGCCAGCCGTATTATATGATCATGTTCCACCACGACCACAATTATTCTGGCGGGGACCAGTTGCAAACAACCTACGAGGGCCCCAGTGACACGAACGCTCCGGCCAACGGCAGCGACACGCAATTGACCGGCAACGTGATCGGCTTCGACTTCAACCCGGCCGGTGTGAGCCTCGTGTTCAACCAGACTCCGGTGAGTGTCACCAACGTGGAAGGGACGTGGAGTTGGTTCACGACGGCGGCGACCGGCACTTCGATCTATGGCACAAATGTGCAATTTCAGTGGCAGATCGCGCCAGCGGGGAGCTCAGTCTTTACCAATGCCTCCGGCCTGCCCGGAAGCAGCGGTCTCTTCGCCAACAGCCCAAACTTCGAGTCGCCTATCCTGGCCTTGACCGACAACGGCATGCAGGTTCAGGTAGTCGCCTCAATGCCGCCGATTTCCGCAACCAGTGCCGTCGCCAGCGTGACCGTCGTGCCTAACACGGCTCTAGTGATAAGCGCGGGCGCGATCGAGGGCACCAACGCCGACACGGTGACCATCGGCGTCGGGTTTAGCGCCACGGTGGACGATACCGCGGGCAGCAACCCTGCCAACTACTCGATTTCGTCAGGAACGATCACCGGTTTCCTCTGGGCTACCAACCGGTTCACGGCGGACTCCGCCGAACCCCATGTGATGGTTCGGAAACAGGGCGCCATGTTGACGGTCAGCGGGTTCACGGGCGGCACTGTTACGGTAAAGAACCAGACCGATGTCTATGGCAACACGGTCGCTTCCACGAACATTCCTGTTACGGTCAACACCAACATGGCCTGGGGCGTGGTAGGAGCCAACTCATTTGGCGGCTGGAACGCGGTGGTGCCGGTGGCCACCAACGGCTTTGACCTGTATAGCGACGGTACCGCCGAGTGGGGCACCTATGACGAAGCCACGTTCGTTTACGAACAGGTCACGGGTGACTTCGACAAGAAGCTCCGCGTCGAATACCAGGACGGCTCCGAAGAGTGGGCCCGGGCGGGCTTGATCGCCCGCGACGTCCTGAATTTCGGGGTCAATTCCGCAACGCAGACCGGAAGCGGGAACACTGCTCCACCTTACGACGGCACTGCCGGCCGCTATCAGAAGTGCTATGCCGACCCCATTGGACCTACGCTGACCGGCCCTGGCACCGATGGCAATGGAGTCTGGGAAGGCAACCGGCGATTGGACACCGGCAGCGCTACAACCACCGCTGTGACCAACGTTGACATCCTTCCACCGATGTATCCCCATCCGTGGTGCCGTATCCAGCGCCAAGGCCAGACGTTCAACATCTACAGCAGCGAGGACGGCGTGAACTGGGAACTCCTCGGTACGACCACATGGGGACCGGGCGGGGATGCCCAGACCACAAATCTGATGCCAGCCACCATGTATGTCGGGCCGGAATACTCGCCGGAGAATGGGAACGTCAGCGACGTGATCGACCAGGGGACGTTCCTGGCTCAGTTCCGCGATTACGGCGATTACGTGTCCGCCACGCTACCGACACTGTCCGCCGCCAAGAATGCGGACGGGACATTCACCCTGACCTACACCGGCACATTGCAATCCTCGACAAATCTTGCCGGCCCTTACAGCGCTGTGCCGGCCGCCACGAGTCCGCTCATAGTTAACCCGACGACTACAGGCGCACCCGCGGATATGTTCTATCGAGCAGGTCCGTAAGCCCGGGCTGGTTAATTGCATGATTCACGATGAAGGGGGGCCGGATTTTTCCGGCTCCCCTTTTCTTTGGGAGTGTTAGTGGCTGGCATTCTTGCCAACTACGGGGCCGCAAATGATGACTGTCCGGTGAATCCAGCGGTTGCACAGCCGACGCCAACGGTCCGCCCGATTATCTTCTGCTCTGGAGCTTGCTCAGGAGGCGGAGGATTTCCAGATAAAGCCAGACCAGGGTGATCAGGAGGGCCATGCCGGAGTACCACTCCATATACTTGGGGGAACCGGACCGGATGTATCCTTCGATGGCGTCGAAATCCAGAAAGAAATTGAAGGCCGCGATGCCGCAAATCAGCAGGCTGACCCCAATCCCCACCCAGCCGCTGCTGTAAAGGAAAGGAACGGAGACTCCGAAGAAGTGCAGGATCAAGTCGATCATGTACACGACGAAGATTCCGCCGGTGGCCGCGACGACGGCCACTCTCATGCCGTTGGTGACGCGGACAATCCGGGTGGCGTACAGGACGAGGAACAACGCCAGGACGGCAAAAGTCAGCAGGACGGCGTTGGCCACAATGCCCTGATACCGGCGATTCAGCACCTCGGAAATGGCTCCCAGCACCAGGCCTTCGAGGGCCGCATAGCACGGGGCCACGACTGGCGTGGTGGCCGGTTTGAAAATTCCGACCAGCGAGAGCACCAAGCCACCGAGCAGCGGCGCAATCATCATCGGCCCCCGCAACGCCGGCGTGTACCACGCGTAGGCCGCGGTTCCCATGCATATCAGCAGGAGGATGCCGGTTTTGTTAACCGTGCCGTTAAGGTCCATGGAGGCACCCGCCGTCCGGCTGAAACTCTCTTCGCGTGTAAGCAATGGATTTGTTGTTACCATAAGGCGGAGTTTGGCACATCGGGGGCTTGCAACCAAGAGTAATAGCGCCGGAGCAAATCGCTCTGATTCTCGGAAAGCCGGTGACGATCGCTGACTTTGTAAGGCTCTCTGAGAACGCAAACGTCAACCGCCAGCATTGGCCACGCTCAAGGCTGGCGCATCAATTCGGCGCATTTTGATAGCCGCAAGAGCCGGGTATTTCGTCCGTGGGATAAACAAAAGGGGCGGTGCCATCGGAGGGGTTGTAGTAGGCTCTGATAAAAGAAGCATGACCATCCACGAAACTTACATTCGCGATTGCGTTATTGTAGGAGACGTTCCTGTCTCCGGTCAGGCTGTAATGCCAGGAGTAGGCCCACGTAAAGCACCATTCGGCCATGAGCCAGGTGCGCGTGGGGTGTCGCACTTCAGCCAGTTTGATGTTCAGCAGGTTATTGGTGCTGGGTTGGACATTGTTGATGCCGTTGTAATTATAGCTGCCGTAGTCCAGATTTTGATATGTCCAAAGGGGATTGACCCAAATCGCGCTGACTCCTTTCCAACCCCGATCCATGGGACATTGGAACAGGATATCGTTGCTCGATGATTGGCCGTCGATCCCCACGTAGCTTTTGACCAGTTCTTTGTACCACCACCAAATGCCCCCGGACCCTACTTCATCAAAAGGGTCATACACGGGCGCCGTGTTCTCCCCTGGGGTCGTGTCGTGACTGTCCGAGCAATACATCACCATCGCCAGATTGATTTGTTTAAGATTGTTAAGGCACTTGGTTTGGACGGCGCTGGCCTTGGCCTTCGACAACGCGGGCAGCAGCATTGCGGCGAGGATCGCAATGACGGCGATGACCACCAGCAGTTCAATGAGCGTAAACGCCATTCCCTCGCGGCGGCCGGGAAACCATGTTTTCATCTTCAGGTCGGTGATTTGCCCTTACATGTACACAATCCTTGACAGCGGTCAAGGTTTACGAAGAACTGTCGGAACGCGCAGGACGCCGAGGTATTGCATGGCTTAAGAAGGCCCGACACAAGCGACTGTGGTATCGCCCGCCGGACGATATTCACGGCTTGGCGGGGGCGGGTTCGCTTAGCATGGATTTGGCTTCCTTATAGGCCATCCAACAAATCAGCACATCGTCGGAGACGGGTTTGCCGTCCACGACCGGCTTGCGCTCGTCTTGCGGAAACGGCGGCATTTCCCCGGCTGCCTGACTGAAAAGCTTCCCGGCCTCCTCAGGCCGATTCTGCCGGAACAGGCTCATGGCCCGGTACAGGCGGGCGATTCCGAGGATTTCGTGGTAATCGCCAACTTTCTGTTCGGCGAGCGCCAAAGTCTGTTCAGCGCCCGCGTATTGGCCGTTGCGGTACTCGGCAAGGCCCAGGCTCAGTTGATACCACGGTAGCAACAAGCTGCCTTTCCCAAGTTCCACCGCCCGCTCCGCTAGGTTGAGGGCGTTGGTGAGCAGCGCGGCATCGGTGGATGGCCGAATGCAATAGCCCTTGGCGGCGCGTTCCGCCGGCCCGGCCTGATCGGTTCCGTCGGCCTGTTGGACCAATCGGCAGCGGATGGCTTCGTAATCGGCGTCCTGGCCGAACCAGGCTTGCCACGTGGCAAGGGTCAGCGAGGCATCGGTGTCCTGCGGATTCACTTCGCAAACCTTCTCCAGGAGGGCAATCGCCTCGCCGCTGCGACCGATGAAACAGTCCGAATTCGCCAGGCTCTTCATCGTCACGATCGTGTCGGGATCATCCGGGCCTCTCACCTTGCGGCTGATCTCCAGCGCCTCGCCGAACTTCGTCGCAGCCTCCGCAAGCCTGCCTTGCGCCGCAAGCGCGCCCGCCTCGTCCCTGAGCTTGTCGGCATGCGCCGCTCGTTCCAATGTGCCGCGCGCCTCCGCGATCCGCTTCAGCAACAGGTCGTTGTCGCCAGCCAGCCGGGCGGCCTCATCCAACGATGCCGCCGTCTTCTCCTTGATTTGTTCCTCAACATATTGGGGCACCGTTTGTTCGGAAAAGGGCGAAATCGTTCGCGTGGACGGATCAGCCAAAAACCACCGGCCCCAAACCACCCAATCGTCCCTGTTGGTTTCGCCGTTTAATTCCTGCCGAAGCCGGCTGAGAACATCGGCGCAATCCAGCCGCGTCGGCTCCAATAGACCCTGCTTGTTGAGCGTCTGACCGGAGATCGCCTCTGCCAGTTGCGGCAACCACGCGGGGCGCGTTTCTTGCGATGGCGCGACGTCCCACACCCGTGCCGTCCCATCATCCGCCGCAGTGACAATCCGCTTGCCATCCGGGCTGAACTGCGCTGAATTCACGACCCACCGGACTCCCGCGCCCGTCCCGGGATTGGCGCCTCGGATTAAGTCGCCGGGACGCGCGGCGCGGCCATGCAATAGAGGCTCCATCAACTGCTGCCCGGTCTGCGCGTCCCATACCCACGCTCCGCCGCCGTATGTCGCCGTGACAATGCGCTTGCCGTCCGCGCTGAATTGCGCTGACGTGACCGTCACATCGTGTTGCAAAGGTTCCGTCAGCGGCTGGCCGCTCTGCGAATCCCACACCCGCGCAGTCGTGCCCGACTCCGTCAGTATCCGTTTCCCATCCGGACTGAATTGGGCCGACATCGCGTCGCCAGCCAGTTGCGTGAGTTGCTGGCCGCTCTCCGCATCCCACATCTGCGCAGTCCCGTCCCTGGCCACCGTAACGATGCGGTTGCCATCCGGACTAAACTGCGCTGAGGCGACGGCGACGAAATTCCCGTGTTGCAGCTCGGTCAATTGCTTGCCGCTCCGCGCATCCCATACCCGCGCAGTCCCGTCCTGCGAAGCCGTGACGATGCGCTGGCCGTCCGGACTGAATTGCGCTGAGTTCACGCGACTGCGGTGCTTCAACGGCTCCGTCAGCGGTTTGCCCGTCTGCGCATCCCACACCCCCGCGGTCCCGTCCCACGCCGCGGTGACGACGCGCTTTCCGTCCGGGCTGAATTGCGCTGAACTCAGGACGCCGTGGTGTTTCATAGGCTCAGTCAACGGTTGGCCCGTCCGCGCATCCCAAACCCGAGCAGTCTGGTCGCGCGACGCCGTGACGATGCGCGTGCCGTCGGGACTGAATTGCGCTGAATTGAGAGCGGAGGCGTGTTTCAAAGGATCCGTCAACGGCTGGCCGCTCTGCGCATCCCACACTTGCGCGGTCCCGTCATCGGACGCCGTGAGGATGCGCTTGCCATCCGGACTGAATTGAGCGGAACTGACCCGATAGTTGTGTTTCAGAACTTCCGTCAGCGGCGGCTGACCGTTCTGCACGTCCCACACCCGCGCCGTCCCGTCTCTGCACGCCGTGAGGATGCGTCTGCCATCGGGACTGAACTGCGCTGAAGTCACGACACCGGTGTGTTGCAATGGCTCCGTCAGCGGCATGCCCGTTTGCGCGTCCCAAACGCGAGCCACCGTGCCCGACGCCGTAATGATGCGCTTGCCGTCCGGGCTAAATTGCGCCGAATTCACGCGATTGTCTTGATTCAAAGGTCCCGGCAGCAATTTGCCGTTTTGGGCGTCCCAAATCCGCACCGTCCCGTTCCACGTCGCGGTTACGATACGCCAGCCATCCGGACTGAACTGCGCTGAACTCACGACTGCGGTGTGTTTCAAAGGCCCCGTCAGTTCCTGGCCACTCTCCGCATCCCACACCCGCGCCGTCCGGTCCCTGGACGCCGTGACGATGCGCTTGCCATCCGGACTGAATTGCGCCGAGTTGACGACACCATTGTGCAGCAAAGGCTCCGTCAGCGCCCTGCCGCTTTGCGCATCCCAGACCCGGGCCATGAGACCCGACGCCGTGACGATGCGCTTGCTGTCCGGGCTGAATTGGGCTGAATTTATGAAGCCCGGTGCCCGGTGCCGGAGTTCGGTCACTTGCTTGCCGCTCCGCGCGTCCCAGACATTAACCGCGGCGCCATGCACCGTGACAATGCTCAATCCATCCGGACTGAATTGCGCCGAGGCCACCAAACCATTGTGTCGCATGGGTTCGGTCAACGGCTGGCCGCTCTGCGCGTCCCAGACGCGAGCCTGATTCCACGCCGCCGTGACGATGCGCGTTCCATCCGGGCTGAATTGCGCTGAGTTCACCTTGTGACTGTCCCGCAAAAGCCCGGTTAGCAGCTCGCCGCTACGCGCGTCCCACACTCGCACTGTTCCGTCCTCTGACGCAGTGAGGATGCGCTTGCCGTCCGGGCTGAATTGCGCTGAATTGGCCGGTTTTAAAACAACCGTCGGAACCATCCAGGAATGTGAAGCCAATAACGTCGCGATCGTGGTCAAAGCCGCTTCATTGGACGGATCGTCGGAGAAACTCCGGGCCAGGTAAGCCAGGGCATCGCTTGGATGTCCATCGGATATTGCGCGGGATCCCTGCAAGAATTCCGAGGCGGACAACGTCTTCGTGCTCTCAATTTCCTTCTCGTTCGCCTTCTGTTCCGCCGATTTCGCTTCGAGCGACGCTGCTTCCGCCCGAGCGGCTTCTGCCAGGGCCTGTTTCCTGGCGTTTTCGGCTTGCCGGCGCATCGTCGCCTCGCTGGCACGGGCTTCCTTCTCGCGGACCAACAGGAAAGAGAAAATCCCCAAACCCAGTATCAACGACACAGCCACAGCGATGGCGGCCCCGAACGCCAGTTTGTTCCGGCGCACCATTTTCTGAAAGCGATAGACATTGCTCGGCGGACAGGCGGTGACCGGTTCGTTTTTCAAATGGCGCTGAATGTCCATCGCCAGGCCGTTGGCCGTTTCGTATCGCCGCGCCCGATCCTTCTCCAAACATTTCATCACGATCCAGTCCAGGTCTCCCCGGATCAGGTGGACCAACTTGGGGGCATCGGATTGGCGATGTTTGGCCACCGTCGTCTGTTCGGCCGCATCCAGCGTGTTCAACTTCGTCGATGGCCGCACCGGCTCCACTTCCCGGATGATTCGGCGAATTTCATCCAACCCCTCCCCAAGCAACGACTTTGCTTCAAACGGAGTCCTGCCCATCAACAACTCATAAAGCAGCACTCCCAATGAATAGATGTCGCTTCGCGTGTCGATGTCCAACCCGCTCAACCTGGCCTGCTCGGGACTCATATACGCCGGGGTGCCGATAAATTGCTCAAACGCGGTGAACAATGTCTTGTCCGTCAGCGGCTGATCCGTCGTCGCCTTGGCGATTCCAAAATCAATGATTTTGGGCACGGCCACACCGTCGTGATCGGCCACCAGAATGTTCGATGGTTTGATGTCCCGATGAATGATTCCCTTTTGGTGCGCATGCTGGATCGCCTGGCAGACTTGAACGAACAGGCCCAGGCGCGTCACCATGCCCAGGTTGTTCTCGTCGCAATAGCGCGTAATGGGAATCCCTTTGACCAGTTCCATCACGAAGTAAGGTCGGCCCGCGTCACTCGCCCCCGCGTCCAAAACCTTGGCGATGTTCGGATGATCCATCAGGGCCAAGGCTTGGCGCTCCGCCTCGAACCGCGCAATGACCTGCCTGGTGTCCATCCCCAATTTAATGACCTTGAGGGCTACCCGGCGGCGCACTGGCTCCTGCTGCTCGGCCATATAGACCACCCCGCAGCCTCCCTCGCCGATCTGTTGGAGCAATTTGTAGCGTCCGATCACCGTTCCGGCGCCTTCGTCAAAGGGCGAGACGAATATCGTGCCTCTGGGCATGGCGTCCGAGTGCCTGGGAACGAACACGGTCGCCGTCGCCTGGTGGGCCCGCAGCATGGCTTCAACCTGCTGGCGCAACGCAAGATTATCCCGGCACGCCCCGGCCAGATAAGCTGTGCGCTCGGCCACGTTGAACGCCAGGGCGGCGTTAAAAATCGCTTCCGCGTCGCCGGCATTTGGGATTTGGGATTCTGGTTCCATAATCTCATTCCACCTGTAGTGGCGTCCTCTGGAGCCAAATTGGTTCAGGGTTTTCCAATGTTTTGAGAATGTGGGAATCTTCGCCGATGAACGGAATCATGCCATTCCGCGCGCCGCCAGACAAGAGAATTGCCCACCGCTCCGCGGCCAACGCGCGTTCTGATTGACAGATTTCCCCGCGCGCTGGAATGGCGCCCTCAGACCGAAGGATTGCTTTGACAAACCGGACGCGGCGGCGTTAAACGATCAGCGCGATGAACGTCGAATTACAGGAATCGGTGTTGGTTGTCCCCCGCGCGGTCATTGATCCGCTCTGCCAGCAAGTTTTCACGCCGGAAATTGCCGCGGTGGAGCAGGCGGTCCTGGCCAACTGCCGCTTTCTGGAACGGAATCTTGCGGAGAAGGATTACCAGTTCAAACAGGTGATCCCTTATGTGGTCGTCCGCCACCAGGACCGCTGTCTTCTCATTTGGCGGACCAACAAACAGACCGAGACCCGGCTCCATAATCTTTATTCACTCGGCGTCGGCGGCCATATCAACAATACGGACATTCCTGCCCCCAACTCCAATATCATCCTCACAGGGATGCGACGCGAATTGAACGAGGAAATCGCCATCGAGGGCGAGGAGTCCTGCGACCTTGTCGGCGTCATCAACGACGATTCCAACGATGTCTCTCGCGTCCACATGGGCTTCGTATTCGTTCTGCGCGCCACGACTCCACGTTACACGATCCTGGAGCCGGGGAAATACACCGCCGCCTGGAAAACTTCCGGGGAATTGGCCTCCCACCATGGCCAAATGGAGTCCTGGGCGCAAATCGTGTATGACAACGTGGTGCGGCCGCGCTGACAAAAAAAGCCGGCATCCGTAATCTGTTATCAGTCAATGAGGTACCTTCTTCCTGGCAGGACTGCGGCCCATCAAAACACCCGGACATGTTTGCCAGCGCAGGGAGTTGAAGAAAAAAAACCGGGCTTAGTGATCAGAGGGTGATCAATAAGCCCGGGGAATTTTCGAATTTAGTACAAACGTAGGATTAGGGGTCTCCCGGCGGCTGCTGTACAATACACCCGCCGAAATCACTGCGGGCAATCAAAGAACAATTCCAATACTTTTGCCCAAAAAATCTTACTCGCTTAATCCGTCAGCACTAAAACACGAAATAGTTACATAGTCAAAGACTTTTTTCACAAAAAAGGGGAATTACGCAGCCATAGCAAGTATTTAGTGGGGCTAATACAGACTATAAGAAGTGATAATTTAGAGCGTTCTGACGTAGCTAGAGATGCTGTCAATGGCGGCAATAATGTCGTTATGCGCAGCCTGTACTCCCTTGGTTGCAAGCGCGTTTGTGCCGCTTGGATTAAGGATGGAGGTCAAGCCTTTCACCATTGCTGTAAACTTGGCGTCGGTGGCCCACGGATCCCC
>DATKFW010000142.1:0-8402 GCA_035511075.1 Vulcanimicrobiaceae bacterium | reverse complement strand
GGGCGGAGATTTTGTCGCCGTTGTCCTTGAGCATCTTTTCGCTGCGATACACGGCGTTGTCGCCTTCGTTGCGGGCCTCGATTTCCTCGCGCTTTTCCTTGTCCTCATCGGCGTGAGCCTCGGCGTCCTTGCGCATTTTCTCGATCTCGTCCTTGGACAATCCGCTGCTGGCAGTGATGGTGATCTTTTGCTCCTTGCCCGTGCCCAAGTCCTTGGCGCTGACGTGCAGGATGCCGTTGGCGTCGATGTCAAAGGTCACTTCGACCTGCGGCACGCCGCGCGGGGCGGGCGGAATTTCGGACAAATTGAATTTGCCAATGGTCTTGTTGTCGCGAGAGAACTGCCGTTCTCCCTGCAAAACGTGTATTTCCACGCCGGGCTGGTTATCCGAAGCGGTGGAGAAAATTTCCGATTTGCGCGTCGGAATGGTCGTGTTGCGGTCGATCAATTTGGTGAACACGCCTCCCAGCGTCTCGATGCCCAGCGAGAGCGGCGTCACGTCCAGCAACAGCACGTCCTTGACTTCGCCTTTGAGCACCCCGGCCTGGATGGCGGCACCGACGGCGACCACTTCATCCGGGTTGACGCCTTGATGCGGTGGTTTATTGACCAGACTGCGGGAGGTTTCGACCACGCGCGGCATGCGGGTCATCCCGCCGACCAGGACCAGTTCGTCGATTTTTTCGCCGCTCAACCCGGCGTCCTTGAGGCAATTCTTGACGGGGCCGATGGTGCGCTCGAACAGGTCGTCGCACAATTGCTCCATCTTGGCGCGCGTCAATTTGGTGCTGACGTGTTTGGGACCGCTAGCGTCGGCGGTGATGAACGGCAAATTGATTTCATATACTTGCGCGCTGGAAAGGGCGATTTTGGCCTTTTCCGATTCCTCCTTGATGCGCTGGAGGGCGTCGGGTTGTTTGCGCAGATCCATGCCGTGCTCGCGTTTGAATTCGTCCAGAATCCAATCCATGATCCGGTTGTCCCAGTCGTCGCCGCCCAAATGGGTGTCGCCGTTGGTGGCTTTGACTTCAAACACACCGTCGCCGATTTCCAGCACGGAAATGTCGAAGGTGCCGCCGCCCAGGTCATAGACGGCGATTTCCTCATTCTTTTTCTTGTCCAGCCCGTAGGCGAGCGAGGCGGCGGTCGGTTCATTGATGATGCGCAGGACTTCCAAACCGGCGATGCGTCCGGCATCTTTGGTGGCTTGACGTTGCGAATCGTTAAAATAGGCGGGCACCGTGATGACGGCCTGGGTGATTTTTTCGCCCAAGCGCATCTCGGCGTCGGCCTTGAGCTTGGAAAGAATCATCGCGGAAACCTCCGGCGGACTGAATTGTTTGGGTTTGCCGTCCACTTCGACTTCGACCGCTGCGTCGCCGTTCATGCCGGAAACAACTTTGTAAGGGACGCGCTTGAGTTCTTCCTGAACTTCATTGAATTTGCGTCCCATGAAGCGTTTGATCGAATAGACCGTGTTGCGGGAATTGGTAACGGCTTGGCGCTTGGCGGAGTCGCCGACCAGTCGTTCTCCCGTTTTGGTAAAGGCAACCACGGAAGGAGTGGTGCGTTTGCCTTCAGAGTTTTCCAAAACCGCCGGCTCGCCGCCTTCCATGACGGCCATGCATGAGTTGGTGGTTCCGAGATCAATGCCGATAACTTTAGCCATAATTATTCACATCGTAACAGCAAGGATAGTGCCACAACAATTATATGATTGTATGTTGTTGTTAATAAACAACTAACCATATAATCCATACTCCTCTACATTTTATTTTGATGGGACATAATGGCACAATACGCGGCACAGTGTGTCACATTGGCTCCTTATGGGTCCAAAACTTCGATCAGACATCTTCTCTTGGTTCGACTGACTTTGACTGGGTTGACCCAACTGAATTCCGTCGGGCCTTTTCAGCATAATCTCGACTGCAACCTCCACCGCCGCAGGTTTGGTCTGATTTGGTTTGATTTGGTTTGATCCAGGCTGAGGGGCTTGAATTCCCTCGTCCGTGTGGCCGGTCGTGTGAGCGGGTGAGCGGACAATTAACTCTTCGGGCATCTCGCGTCGCCATCGCCCAAATTTTCCAAGGTGGGTCATCGGTATCTCCCAATGATCAGTCTCATGGCCATATAATCCTACGAAAGCCTCTGCGCGTCAAGTGGTCCGGAAACGCACTTGCCCGAATTAGCATTGATCGTGGCCATTCTATGGCTGTTCGACTGGCTCACCCACTTCACGCGTCGGCGGCCCGCTTTTCATCCAGACCATCAGAATGCCGACGTCTGAAGGGGAAACGCCAGAAATTCGGGATGCCTGCCCAAGCGTTGCCGGTTGAATCTTGGCCAGCTTCTGGCGGGCTTCGGTGCGGAGGCTTGGCACCTTGGCGTAATCCATCCAAGCCGGAATTTGTTTATCCTCTAGCCCTTTCAACTTGGCGACTTCGATTTCCTGGCGGGCGATGTAGCCTTCGTACTTTAATGCGATCTCGACTTGCTGAATGACTTCCAGAGCCAGCCCTTCGTCGCGTACCGGCAGGTCGGCGTAGGTCACTTCCGGCCGGCGCAGCAATTGAGCCAGCGTTTCGGAACCGGCCCTGGTCCTTTCCAGCCGAACCAACTCCTCCTCGATGTGTGCTTTCTTCGTTTCAAATTTCTTAAAGTTTCGCTCAGGCAGCAGCCCTATGTCGTAGCCGAGTTGCGAAAGCCGAAGATCGGCGTTGTCCTGCCGTAGCAACAGACGATACTCGGCGCGCGACGTGAACATTCGATATGGCTCAATGGTCCCCTTCGTGACTAGGTCGTCGATTAACACGCCGATGTAAGCTTCGTTGCGTCGCAGCACCACAGGCGGCCGAGTCTGCACGCGGCGGGTGGCGTTGATTCCCGCTAAAAGCCCTTGCGCTCCCGCTTCTTCGTAACCGGAAGTTCCGTTGATCTGGCCGGCGAGAAAAAGGTTGCGGCAGACCTTGGTTTCGAGCGAAGCATGAAGCTGCGTTGGGAAGGCAAAATCATATTCTACCGCGTAAGCCGGGCGCATGATCTCGGCGTTCTCGCAGCCGATAATAGTGCGCACCATCTCCACCTGAACCTCGAACGGCAGACAGGTGGAAAAGCCGTTGACGTAGATTTCATCCGTCGCGATCCCCTCTGGTTCTAGGAAAATCTGCTGGCGTTCCTTTTCCGGGAACTTGACGATCTTGTCCTCAATGGACGGACAGTAGCGCGGCCCGACGCCCTCGATGACCCCCGAATACATGGGCGATTTGTGGAGATTGGCCCGGATGATCTGGGCTGTGGCATCCGTCGTGTAAGTGATGTAGCATGGCAACTGGCCGTCGATTAGATCAAGGATCGATCCGGGGGGGTACTTGCCCAAATGTTCCACGTGGAACAAATCATCCTTCCAATAGGTGAAATACGGGACCGGTTCGTCGCCCGGTTGAAGCGCCATCTTGGAAAAATCAATGCTCCGCCGAAGCAGCCTCGGCGGCGTGCCGGTCTTAAGACGCCCGAGTTCAAGCCCAAGTTCCTTCAGCGACCCGGACAACCCCATCGCTGCCGCCTCCCCAGCCCGGCCCCCCGACTGCTGGTTGGTCCCAATGTGCATCAAGCCCCGCAAAAATGTTCCGGTCGTGATGACCACCGTTCTGCCATGATATTCCACTTCCAATGTCGTCTGGATTCCATCCACGACACCGTCTTGGTGCAAAATCTTGGCGACTTGGCCTTGTTTAACATCCAGATTCGCCTCTCGTTCGCAAATCCACTTGAGCCGAAATTGGTAAGCCTTCTTGTCGCATTGCGCGCGGGGTGCCCAAACCGACGGTCCTTTCTTGGTGTTGAGCATCCGAAATTGCAAGCCGGTCATGTCGGTTGCCTTGCCCATTTCTCCGCCGATCGCATCAATCTCGCGTGCCAGATGGCCTTTGGCTAGGCCGCCGATGGCCGGGTTGCAGGACATTTGCCCGATGGTGTCCGCGTTGATCGTCAGTAATAGGGTCGAACCGCCCATGCGCGCCGCCGCCAACGCAGCTTCGACGCCGGCATGACCCGCACCGACAACGATTACATCATACTTTTTTGGATAGACGAACATCACTTAAAGAATATTATATATCGCCTCCAGCCTTGCGCCAGGCTTTTTTCGGAAAACGGCGATCAATAGGGAAATGGTGGACCTAGAAACGTCCTTTATCGTTAACGAAATCGATTCTAGGCCTTTTTCGGCTAATGTTTGCAGCGTCGCGAGCAAAAAGCGCTTGGTTGAAACCTTGTTGCCATGGAGCTCCATCTCTACCGGCGTTCCGTTCAAATCGAATTCTTCGCCAAACGGGGGGTTTCTTACCGATTGGTGGAGATAGCAGAAAAACATATCCAGCCGCGCTTTATAGTGCAAAATGACCATATTCTTGACTACTTTATCGTTACCGATGTCGTATAACACCAAAGCCGACTTAGCCGCCAGATTTACTTTAACGCTATTAACGCGAGTGATTTCATCACGCGTCTTGGTACCGCCAATTTTCGCGTCAACGCCAAAGCGTTGCGGGGCAGCCTGAAGCAAGCCAACGGCTGAAACCTCGCATGCGCCTCCACAGATGCAGTGCCACATCGACGCAAAGAAATCGCCGGGAAAATTAATCCAGTTCAGTTCCGCAGAAAGCCCGACGGCTTGGCATTCCGAGCCTTGCTTATTGAACCAGTCCCACAATTGTTGCGATGTCGCGCACATGACCACAAGGAAGGTAAACGCAAGCGCCGCGCAAGCCAACCCCGGAGTGGCTGGCGGACGGGCAGATCAAATGCTCGCGTTCTATTCCCATTATTACGTGCTGCAACACGAATTGATGTTAATATGCGTCTCCGCATGGGACGAACTCGTTTTCCCTCAATTTGATGGGAATTTCTTAAAAGGTGAAATGCGACCGCGAACCGATGGAAAGCTCAGAAAAACGGGTTGTTCGCCTTTTCCTCCGCCACCGTCGTCAAGGGGCCATGGCCGGGGCAGAGCAGCGTCTCCTCTGGCAAGGTCAAAATCTGCTCGCGCACTTTTTGCCGCGCCAGGTCCCACGATTGATTCCCCCGGCCCATGGAGCCGGCAAAAATCGCGTCGCCCACCAGCGCGACGTGCGGCGCGTCGTCCGGCCAAGTGCCAACAATATACGTGACACCATCTTCGGCGTGGCCGGGGGTGTCGCGGTTGGTGATGCGCAGGCTGCCCAGATGCGTGAAATCATTGGCCCGGTTGCGGTGCTGGGGCGGGGCGCTCTTGGCGTTGGTATGAAAATGGACTTTCGGAAATCTCGCGCGGACGGCTGCCATCCCCGCGACGTGATCCTCATGCGTATGCGTAAGGAACAGGTGCTGCAAATTCAATCCATGTTCGTCGATCAACTGGAAAATCGGCGCGGCGTCCCAGCCTGTGTCAAACAAAGCCGCCTCGCGCGAACCTTCGTCCCAAATCAAATAACAATGGACCGCCAGGTCGTTGGCGATGGTGGTGATTTCCCGCAGCTCGCGCCATTGGGAAAGGTCGCGCGCGGCGGGCAGCCAGCCCTGGCTGATCCGCTCGAGCTTGTCGCCGTTGAGTCCGGTGACCTGGCCGAGGGCTAGCCAATGCACCGTCCCCGTAACCCGGCCGGTTTCTTCCAAGGCGCTAAGCTCCGCTTCCGTCAAACCCGCCGCCTCTGCGGCCGCCTTCGCCGCCGCGCCGCTGGCCAGACGTCCCTTGCGAATGATGTCACCCAAATGATCTTCTAAAGTCATCCTGCAACTGAACACTGAAACCGCCCCGTTGGCAATATCAGGTTGCGGGCCAGGCGCGGGCGGTTTCTTCCGACAACCGTTCCAGGCAGCGCGCCGCCTGGCTTTGGGCGCGTGGCAAGGCCGCCATTTCCGTCAACGCCCGCGTGTGTGTGAAAAGGCTGCTCTCCTTGACCGATTGCCCAACCATCCCCGCCAATCCAACGCACGGCACGCCGCGGCGGGCGCACCAACGGGCGATTTGGCCGACCCCCTTTCCCATCCGCGTCTGCTCATCCATCGCCCCTTCGCCGGTGATGACCACTTCCGCCGCGCCAATGCGCTCGTCCAATCGCGCATAGCGCGCGAACAAATCAAAACCGGACTCGATCCTGGCCCCGGCGAACACTCTCAAACCGTAGCCCAGGCCGCCCGCCGCGCCCGCGCCGGGAGCCTTTGCGCCTCCGAGGTTGTGCTGCTCCTGCAACGCAGCCGCCAGGCGGGTAAGACATTTCTCCGTCAAGTCAAAATCTTCCGAGCGCAGTCCTTTTTGCGGCCCGTAAATCCGCGAGCAACCGGCCGGCCCCAGCAGCGGATTGCGGACATCGACGGCGACGACCGCACGCGTTTGCAGCGGCGCCCCGGGCGCGCGGATTTCAATCAATTGGCTCAATTGCCACCACTGGTCCAATTCCTCGGCGTCGCGGCCTAAAAATTTCCAGCCCAGCGCGCGAGCCAGGCCGAACCCGCCGTCATTGGTCGCGCTGCCGCCGATGCCGATCACGCAATCTCTGGCCCCGGCTTTCTCCGCCGCTCGCAGAACTTTGCCAAGTCCGAAGGTATCAAGCTGGAAGGGATGAAATCCCTTTCCAGCCAGCATGGCCAAGCCGTTGACTTTGGCCGATTCGATGATGGCCGTCTTCGTTTTCGCCCACCACCACGCGCAGCGCAGAGGACGATGCGCGGCGTCGAGCGTCGCAACGCTGCGCCTGCTCGCGCCGAGCAAGCCGCTCAAGACTTCGCCGAACCCGTCGCCGCCGTCGCTCATGGGCAGCAAGTCCAGGGAATCCTTGGGCCGCGCGTTGCGCCAACCGCGGGCGATGGCGTCCGCAGCCTGCCGCGCAGTCAAGCTGCCTTTGAACTTGTCGGGAACAATTAGGATGCGCCAAGCCATGGTTCTCGGCCAGCCTGCCTTAAAAAAACTCAAACTCAAGCCCGCCGGACCAAACTCAAGCTCCCCCATTGCGGCGCGAAAGCTCTCGGGCCGAGACGATGTGCAAAGGATCTATGTTGTTGATGAATCCCTGCTTGTCGCGGATGGCTATCGTGTATTTTCCGATGAGAATGAATTCAGGATGTGGAACCTCAAACTCCTGCCCGTCCGTCGTGCGGATTGCAAACGGACGGAAGCCTCCACCGCTCACCCTCTTTTTCAGCTCCTGGACGTTCATCTTCCAAGGTTGAATCAACCGTCACGTGGCGTCAAGCCTTCCGCATGATTCCGCCAGCGCCATCGGCAAGAGCAGCCAAAACAGCCAACCGCGGACTTGCCCGGCGGCTGAGAATTAGATTACGCTGTTAACCCGGCATGGATTCCGCCGATTTATATTATCGCCACGAAAAATTTTGCCTATGACTTCTCCCAATTTCGTGCCGGTCGTGGTCGGGGCCTTGGTCGTATGGAGGATCTATAGCCGCATGCGCCGGAATATTGGCCGGCAGCCTTTGCGGCCCAAGCGCTTGGTGACCCGCATCGTCGTTTACGCCGTCCTGACTTGCCTGATTGCGGTCTTCTCCGTGATGCATCCCAGCCTTCTGCTCGGTCTGGGCGGCGGACTGGCGCTGGGCTTGCCGTTGGCTTGGGTGGGGTTGAAACTGACGCAGTTTGAGGCGAATGCTGAAGGCCGCTTTTATACGCCGAACTCCTACATAGGCAGTGCGCTGACAATTCTTTTGGCGGCGCGATTGGCTTATCGCCTCATTGCGCTTTCAAATATTGCAGCCGCTCCAGCGCAGCCGCCTGCTTTGATGCATAGTCCACTGACCTTTTGTGTCTTTGGACTATTGGCGGGCTATTACATGGCCTATTACTTAGGCGTGCTGGCGCGAAGCCGCAAGGTGTTATCGTGATCGATCTTTCCGCTGGCGCGCGGGCGGCATCGCGCTAGAGTGGGAGGATGGTTGTGGCCCGCGCGCTTCTTTTTCTTGGCCTTTTGTGCCTTTCGGAAAAGGCCATTGCCCAATCGGCCTCCAATGGGTTTTGGCAGGGGCAAAGCATCTACCAGGTCATCACCGACCGCTTTGCTGACGGCGATCCGTCCAATAATGACGCGGATGGAAATTACAATCCGCTGCGCCCGGGCGGCGCGCATGGCGGGGATTTCCTTGGCCTCGAACAGAAGCTGGATTACATCAAGGCGCTCGGGGCGACAGCCATCTGGATCTCGCCCGTTGTTTTCAATGCGCGGGGCGAGTATCACGGTTATGCCGCGCGGGACTTTTTCAAGATCGACCCGCGCTGGGGCACGCTCGAGGATTTGCGGCACATGGTCGGGGCCGCGCACGCTCGCGGCTTGTTGGTCATCGATGATATTGTAGTCAATCATGGCGCGGACCTGATTTACAGCACCGATCCCGGTTACGGGAGCTTTCGCGCG
>DATKFW010000141.1:0-6750 GCA_035511075.1 Vulcanimicrobiaceae bacterium | reverse complement strand
GGGGGACCTTCAAATGCGCTCGCTTCTTGGGCCGCGCTGAAGACAGATTGGTTGCCTTCCAATGCGGCCACGAATGAGCCGTCGGTCACCGTCCCCGTCACCGTTTGATTGGTGGTATCCAATTGCCAAGTAGTCGTCAATGGACTCTCACCTCGGCGATTCGATAGAACTTGGACCCCGCCAGCCGCATCGAATTTGCCGGACAACGGAACAGTTTGCGCTGCCAAATACAAATCACCGGACAGTGCGCCAGTGACGGTGAGACTAATTTTGAACGAACCGGAATTAGTTTGCTCTCGCGGTGCGTTGGTCGGTGCAAAAAGCCCATAGTACGTCCCACGCGCCGTCAGAAAAAGGTCGGGGACAACTTGCAACAGGGCGTTGGAACTGGAAACGCTGCCGAGCTTGTTGCTCACAATCACGCTGTAGGAACCTTCGTCGCTCTCCCCCGCGGACTCGATTTCCAGCGTTTGCGAACCCGCCCCGGAAATTTTTCCGGCCTTGTTGGCCAAAGGACTTGTTCCCTTCATCCAGAAAAACTTCAAAGGCTCTGTCCCTTGAACTGCCACTTTGAAAGTCGCGGTGCTTCCGGCAATGACCTCTTGCGAGATCGGTTGGCGCGTTATCGTGGGGAACCCGGGCACATCGGTAATGGTTTGAGCCTCAGCCGTGCCCGCCGGGACTTCGGTATTTCCCACTTGATCGTAGGCCGCGCTATAAAAGGCGTAAGTGTTGGTGTAAGCGCCCGGGTACATTGCGGACGTATTCGTGGTGGACAGCCAAAGCGACCAAGGCCCGCCATCAATGGAAACGTAGATGTCAAAGTACGCAATCCCCGCTCCCGTTGTGTCCTGGCCCGACCACGAAACATTGAAAACCGGGAGCGAATGGGCTGCCAGGGGATTTATTGAACTCGTCGGAGTGGCGAGATCCAGGGTATTGGTCACTACAGGCGTGGCGATAGGAGCATTAACGTCAAATACAATGACCGCCTGGTTCTCAATCTTCGTGCCATTGGTCAATCCGCTCTTCGGGAAGACCGAATAAGTCACGTAACCTTCGCCTTGTCCTTGGGCATTGTCCGGCGGCAGAAAACCAGCCAAGGGGTTGGCCACTAGCTGGCCCGTCTGCGGATCGATGGATTCTATCTGCCATGTCACCTCCCCGGTGGCCGCATTGAGTCCGACCGTGACCTTCACCGGATTTGGATCGGTGCTGACGCTGACATTGGTCGTAAACGATGCCAAACCAGATGGAACGTCAATGATGACGTTGTTGAATTCGATTTGCACCAACTGGAATGTTGACCAATTGAGATTGGTGCTCAGGTTATCCGTGATAACCACCTCCTGGGCCGGCGCCGTCGCGTTGGTCTCATTGGCAAAATCAATCGTGTAGAACAGGCCGCCGCCGGCGGTCACGAAGCCGTCAGAGCCGAATCCAATCCCGATTTTGTCGTTGGGATCGCCGCTCGCCACGTACGGCACGTTCAAATTCTTGGTTCGAGGTGTAAGGATCGGTTGAGGGGCATAATGATTATAATAGGCGGCATACGCGTTCGCGACGAGCCAATCCCCCAAGTTGTTATTGTTGAATCCAAACAAGGTGTTCTTAACGGCGTCCGTCGCGCCGCGGTTTCCCCACATGAATTGGCTCCAGGTTGGAACGGAAGGCTCCTTGCCATTGGGATCGCGTGTGATCCAGTTGAGGCGGACGTAGGGAATGGTCTTCGCGGTCGTGTAAACAACATTTGCCGTACCCGCGATAAACGCCCCGGGCTCATTTCCGAGTCTCCCCAGGGGATTGTTGATGGAAGGAACCAGGGTTTGGAAATAATGGTCGGCATTGATGTAAGCGGGGTTGCCGGCTTCTGTGGTTTGAAGCTTGTTGTTGAGAACATCATTCCAAGCGGCTTGAGCATCGCCGTTGTTCGCCGCCAACTCCGCCTGGATGACGGCCCAAGTCTCATCATCCAAATCCTGCAGGCCTAACGGATCGGAATCGGTTATGGGGCGATTTTGGGCGTAGCGATAAAGGTTGCCGTCACCAGCGCCAATTCCGGCGGGGTCGGTCTGGGTAAAACTGCCGACGGCGGGGTCGTACCAGCGATTGCGCATGAAGTAAAGGCCTTCGCCTTCATCCGCCACACCGGACTGACCAACAAAGGTGAACGGATTGGGGTAGGCGCCGGTCTGGGCCAGTTTCTCGCCGAAGGGGAGGTAACTATAGCTGTCAAGAAGAGCGCCGGAGGGATCGGTCAGGTCGGCGGTGTTGGCGCTGCCGTCGAAATCGTAGTAGGCCGAGCGGCCGCTGGCATCGACGCGGCTGGTCATGTCCATGCCGTAAACGTAGTGTGCGACCAGGGAGTTACTCTGGTATTCGGACACGATGAAGGAAAGCGCGGCTGGGTCCCAGAGGTAATCCATGCGCTGGCCATTCTGGGTAACAGCGGTGCGCTGGCCAAGGGCGTTGTATTCGTACTGCCAGGTTCCGGTGGGGGAGACGAGAGAAACCAACCGGTCCTGATCATCGTAGACGTAGGTGGTTGTGCCGCTTGAGTCCGTCTTGGAGATGCGGTTCCCATCGGCATCGTATTGGAATTGGGCCGAACCGGCGGTGACATATTGGTTGAGGGCGTTGGCCACGTAACCGGAGTTCGTGCCGGTATCACTGACGAGGATGCGGTTGCCTGCGCCGTCGTATTGGTAGGTTACCTGGCGGCCGCCTGGCGCGGTAGCGGAGGTGAGTTGGTCGTTGGCGTCATAGGCATAGGTGAAGGCGCCGGCGAGGGTGTTCAGGCTGGTGACGCGGCCGAGAGCATCGTAACCGTAGTTAAAAAACGACAGGTCTGTCCCGGTCGAGTTCAGATTGGTGATGGTTTGCAGGAGGCCGTTCTGAGCATAGGTGAACGTCGAAGTTACGCCGTTGCCCAGGACTTTGCCAGCCAAGCGGCCGATATCGTCGTAGCTGTAGGTGACGATCGATTGGCCACTGCCGTCAGCCAATCCGGCGAGGCGGCCGAGCAAATCGTAACTGTAAGTGGTCAAAAAGCCATCCTGGTCAACCATGCTGGTGCGCCGGTTGGCGGAATCATAAGTGTACTGGAGAAACTGGCCGTTTGGATAGGTTACGTTGGTGAGGCGATCCGCGGCGTCGTAGGTGAACGCGATGACACCGTTTGTGTCCGTGACCGAGAGAAGATTGCGATGCCCGTCGTAAGCTAGAGTGCGGACCGAACCATCCGGCAGCGTTGTTGCGGTCAGGAGATTGTTCCCATCAAACGCGTAACGGGTGGTCAGACCCCGGCGGCTGGTCCAGGCAGTATTATTGCCGGCAGCATCATAGGAATACTGATCGCTTGTGGCATCAGGATAGACGAAGGCGGTCTCATTGCCGTGCGCGTCGTACCGCATTTGCAGTTCGCGCCCCAGCGGATCAAAAATCGCCGTCGTCTGGTTGTCACTGCTTTGGTAAATCGCGCTGGTTTGCTCCCCCAAGGCGTCCACCCTGCCGGCGATGTTGCCCAAAGCGTCGTAGGACAAGGCGGTCGCCTGACCGCCCGTATTCTGAGTGTATGTCCGGTTGTGATTGCCATCAAACGTAAACTTTGTGACGACCCCCACGGGATCCTGCACCTGGGCGGTCTGGGAATAATTGTTTGGCTCCGAGATCGTGCTTCGTCCAGAAGCGTCGGTTTTGGTTACGCCGCCGAAGGCGTCGTAGGCGAAGGTAATCGGCTGGGCGCCGCCGTCGCGGGTCTGGAGGACTACGCGCCCCAGGGTGTCGTACTGGTAGTAGTTGTGCGTGCCATCCGCGTAAGTGACGGAGGCTATGGCGTGCTCGCTTGCCGGGCCTTGGTTGGTGACCCAAGTGTAGTTAATCTGACCCAGGTAATTGGAAGACTGCAAGAGGTGCTCGTCCGCCGCGTCGTACGTGAAGCTCGTGACACGGCCCACATCATCAGTCATGCTGGTAATGCGCCCCTGGCGGTCGTAGCTGTAACTGATCGTGCCGCCGAAGCTGTCCGAAAATCCCGTGAGCGTAGTGCCGCTATAATCCGCGGTGCTGCGGTTGCCATTGAGGTCCTGCGTATAATCCAAGTGGCCGTCAGGGCGAAATGCCGTGATGGTTCCGTCTTTTTCGCGCACCAGATATTCGCCATTGGATGCAACTGTCAGGGTGCCATAGTCGCCGGGTTGGGCCAGATAGGTGCCGCCGGACTGCAGGGTAAACAATCGGACGGTGCTGGCGAAAAGGATCCCCACATTGCCGGAGGCATCCCTCGCAGCCATCAGGCCTGTAAAATCGGGCACACCCCGACCGAAGGCGCCAAGCGCATATCGCGCCGTAATGGCGCCGGAATCGGACGCTTGCTGAAGTTCAAAAGTAATCAACCGGTTCACGTCAGCCACCCTTTCACCCAAATCACTTAAGCGAGTGGCGTCCTGCGCCAGGACATTTTGAAGTTGACCATAGTTCGTGCCGACATGAGCGAGAAAATTGTTGTAAATAACTCCCCATGAGTCAGCGGGTTGGAAGGGCGGCTGGAGATCCGCCGAATTCCACGACACGGCCTCTGCGGGGTCCGCCATCGAGACAGATATTTGGCTGGTCGTCTGGCTGGGCGTTATCTGAGTGAAATCGACAACGACCTGGCCAACCGTGCCAGGGGGCAACACACCGGCTGGCCCGGTTTGGTTGATGGCCATTACTTCCAAGAGTTCCGGTGCCCACGCGGTCTCCCCTTCGACTTGAAACTGCTCGTTGTTCGCATACACAAAGAAGATCGGAGCCGTGGCATCGGTTCCACCGGTATTGGTGTAGGAAATGACGAGCGAGGAAGATCGTCCGACGCGCGCTATTTGCGGCCCGGCGACCTGGAAGTCGATCTGATCGGTTGCGTTGGTCGTCGTAGTATAGGTATTCACTACGGCAAAGGCATTGGAAAGCGTGCCTTGTCCGACGATTGAAAGAGCGTAGTTGCCCAAAGGAAACCCGCTGAAGTCGAAAGTGGCATAGGCCACGCTGTTATTGACCACCGACACCGCTGTGGCGGTGTGGACGCCTCCGGCCGGATCCACCACCTCATAGGTCATGTTGGCGGTGAGCTGGCTGCCGCTGATTGATAGCGTGGCTGGCCCGGTATTTCCAACCGTCCCGGGGGTCACGCTGGTGAGACCGAACCCAGGGACAGTGGCCGTAAGCGTGAACGCCGCCGGCGCACTAGATAGGGATTGGGCATAGGCAACCACATAGTAAGGCTGTTGCGAGTTGCCGTCGGCCAAGACCGATACAGTGGACGAATTCCACTGGCTCTGAGTCGAATCGTAATGCTGCGGGGTGGGAATGTAGCCCTGGGCTATGTACAAATCTACCGCGCCACCGGTAAGCAGGTTTAGGGTCAGCAGCACGTCTTGGCCGGGCTGCGGCGTCAAAATGAACAGCATCGACTGCCCCACGGACGTAAAACTATTGGTGACAGCCGAACCGCTAATAGCCAGGGTTGGATCCGTCAGAACGACCGGCGTGGCCGCTTGGGTGATACTGTTGGTCCAGTTGTCCCCTTCAAAAACGTCTCCCTCGCTGTTAACCTGAACCTGCCATTGATAGTTGCCTTCCATGCCCCCCGGTACGGTGACCGTCGCGGCGTTTGTGAAACCCTGGCCGGGAAGAAGTGTCATGTTCACGGCGACCAACTGGTCACTGACCCACAACACATTGCTGGCGTCCTTCGCAACCAGCGAGATTGTGTCATACCACGGGCCAGCCGCGGCGGCTGTGCCAATGTTGGCGTCCGTCCAATGAATGGTTGCCTCTTGCCCGGCGGTGACATTGGTAGGACCGACCACAGAAGTGACGATGAGATCAATCGGCGAATAGGCATTCTTATCATACTCGTACGCGCCCATGTCAGGATAAACGCCGTTCGCGTTGGTGGTGCCGGTTTTGATCAGCGTGTCCGGGTCGTTGTAGCACTGATCGCCATCCAGATCCGTCAGCGGCGCCACAGAACCATCCGCTGCGTTGATGCATGGGGAACCGTAATTCAGTTGATAATTTCCCTGCGACGCATTCACGAAGTTGGGGTTGGCGGAAATATTTCCGTCAATTCCGGTTTGATTGGCCACTGGCCAGATGGTTGAGGCATACGTGCCAGTGGCCGACCAGACGTCGTTATGGTCAAAGGTGGCCAGCGAACTCCCGCAGCAAAACGCCAGGCCCGCCGTCACACTGTCCGCTATAATACTGTTGGCGATGTTCATCACCCCGCCGTGGGCAAAGATGCCATAGTTGTTGTTGTCCAGCGTACAATTGACGACATTCACGACCGTTGGCCCGTCCAAACCGGACTGAATGCCACGATCACAACCCGTCACCACACAATTGGTTACATTGGCCGATCCGTATTCGGCCTGGATGCCTCGATAAAACCCCTGGCTTAAGATTGAATCTGATACCGCCACCACCCCGCCTTCGCCATTGACGCTGATTAGCCCGCTGTTGAGCGAATCCGGCCCGCCACCGTAGCTGATGGCAACATGATCGAAGAAGGCCTGGCCCCCATTGATATAAATGGAATCCCAATCCCCGGCTGCGGCCGGAATCCCAGTTTCGTTCAAATCTATACCGACGCTCCCGTCATTGATCGACGTGAAGACGATAGGCTGGGCAACCGTTCCAATCGCGATCAGCGATCCCCCGGCTTCCACGGTGATATTGAGTCCGAGGTCAAACTTGACGATGATCCCC
>DATKFW010000140.1:0-34585 GCA_035511075.1 Vulcanimicrobiaceae bacterium | reverse complement strand
GGGAGGAGATGTTCCACGACTCGGGCTTGTTCTTGTAATGAACATTGTCATAGGCGATGGACAAAATCGCACCGTCGTTGAGCAGCGCGAGCATCACAATCATCACCGCCGTCAGGGGATAAAAATTGAAAACCAGAATCGCCAGCGTCATGAACAACAGCACGCGCAGTGTTTCGGCGATGCGGTAGATCGCGTAACTGTTCATCCGCTGGAAAATTCTCCGGCTCTCCTTGATGGCGTCAATAATCACCGACAGGCCAGGTGTGAGCAGCACAATGGCCGCCGCCGCACGCGCCGCGTCCGTCGCACTCGAAACGGCGATGCCGCAGTCGGCTTTCTTCAGCGCGGGCGCGTCATTCACTCCATCGCCCGTCATGCCGACAATGTGATTGCGTTTTTGCAGAACATCCACGATGTGAAATTTATGTTCGGGAAAAACCTGGGCGAATCCATCGGCCTTCTCAATGGACTCAGCCACCTCGGTGGACTCTTGTTTTTGCGTGTCACCCAAACTGGCGGCATCAAGAATGTTTGTGCCCATGTCCAGCTTTTTGGCGGTTTCTTTGGCAATGGCGAGTGCATCGCCCGTCACCATCTTGACCTTCACGCCCATTGCCAGAGCGGTCGCGATAGTGGCCTTGGCATCTTCCCGCGGCGGATCAAACAACGGCAACACGCCAAGAAACTGCCATTGACCGTCGCCTTCGGCCCGCGCCACACCCAACGAACGAAAGCCGCGCGCCGCGAATTCGTTCACGGCTTTCTCGACGGCGGGCTTCACCTGTCCGGCATTGGCGGCCAATTTCAAAATCACCTGCGGGGCGCCCTTCGTTACTTTGAAGGTCTTTCCGTCCTTGGCTTTGACGGTGGCCTCGGTGCGTTTGTGGACAGGATCGAACGGCTGGAAATGAACCACCTCATAAGGCTTCAACGCGTCCTTGTCTTTCAATCCGCCCAGCACGGCTAGGTCAATGGTGTCGTTGTTTTCCGCACGAGACGCCAGCGCGCCATTGAGGATCACTTGATCTGGGGGGATATTGTCCGCGCTGAACGGGTCGCCCAACGTCAGTTTATTCTGCGTCAAAGTGCCGGTCTTATCGGCGCACAGCACGTCCACACCAGCCAATTCCTCGATGGCCACAAGCTTGCTCACAATCGCCTTTTTCTTAGCCAGCAAACGGGCGCCGACGGCCATCGTCACCGACAACACTGTGGGCATCGCCACGGGAATCGCGGCTACGGTGAGCACCAACGCGAACTGCAATGTCTCGAGAATCTTGTCGCCGCGGACAATGGCGAAAGTGATGATCACCGCCACCAGCGCCACAGCGAGGATGATCAGGTAATTGCCAATCTTGAGCACCGCCTTTTGGAAGTGGCTGACGGTGTGCGCCTCCTGCACGAGTTGCGCTGTCCGACCAAAGTAGGTTTTTTCACCTGTGGCATAGACCAAGGCACCAATTTCCCCCCGGCGAATGATCGAGCCGGAAAACACCGCCTCGCCGGATTTACGCTCGGCGGGCAGCGACTCCCCCGTCAGCGCGGATTGATCCACCTCCACCGGGTCGCCGTCCAGCAGGCGCGCGTCGGCCGGCACGATGTCGCCCAGACGCATGCGAATGGCGTCCCCTGGCACCAACTCGCGCGCCGGGGGGGTGATCCACTTCCCATCACGCTTTACGCGGGCCTTGATCGCCAGCTTGGCTTTCAGGGCAGCGATGGCATCGCTCGCCTGGCGTTCCTCCCAGAACCCAACCACGGCATTGGCCAGAAGCAAAAGGAGAATGATGAAAAAATCCGGCCAGTGTCCGACGACCCCTGACAAAATCACCGCCACTTCGATCATCCAGGGGATGGGACCCCAAAAATAGGAAAGGAATTTCAAAAAAAGATTAGTCTTCTTTTCTGTAAGCTCATTCGGCCCATATTGGATCAGTCGCTTCTGCGCCTCGGCTTGAGTGAGGCCGTCGGGCGATGACGCTAATTTTTTTTCCACCTCCGCGATCGGCAGTGTTTTCAAATCTTCCTTCGGATCGGGCTTGGCCTCAGGCTTCGCGCCCGGTTTGGGTGTGGGCGCTGCGGTCTTCGGTCCTGGAGCCTTGGGTGGGTCGGCAGTAGGGTTCATCGTTTTTGTCCTCTCACGGTTTTGAATTTTCGAATTCGGGCGTGTAACGCGTTGCTTCCGGCGGATCGGCGGCAGCTCCTGGTGGCAGGTGCTCCGGCACGTCAAGGCGCGCCACGCCGATGCGGTTGCCGGCCATCCCATAATAGACATCGAAGCGGTCCGGCGAGCCGAGATCGTCGCGCCGGTCGATGCCGGTGGGGAACACGACGTTGGCTATGGTCCCGTGGCGTTCCTGCGGCAACTCCGGCGTCAAAACCGGCTTCACTGAACGGTAACGGATCACGCGCGGATGGCGCTTCGAGAGCACCATCACCCCTGCCGAGTAGCAAAGCTGGCGTCCGTCCTCGCCGGGCTCCGCCATTTTGCCTACGCCGTGGTAAAGAATCAGCCAGCCGTGCCGGGTCAGGACGGGAGGAGTGCCGCCGCCGATTTTCAGCTTTTCCCACGGCGACACCGAGGCCACCAGCCGATGATGCGAGTTGAACAGGCCGGGACGATGCGGCGCAAGGCCTTTGGGCGGCATCGGACAATAGGAAATCCAGATGCTTTCATGCTCCTGATCCACGATCCGGGACTCGCCCTGGGACGCGGTTTCCTCGGGGCGGGTGCCGGGAAAAAGCGGACGACGGAGCAGGGCCAACTGCATCTTTCCGGCGTGATTGGGAATGGCGACGGGGAAGATGCTGGCGTCCTTGTTATCCACATGGACGAAATCAACGCCTTGATAGGGTTTAAAGGTCGCCAAGCCGATTCGCTCCCAGTGGAACAAATCCTCCGACATCGCCATGGCAATTCGGGGTCCGCTCGGCGAAAGCGCCGTATAAGTCATGACGTAATGTTGGAGCGGTTCGACAATCGTGACGCGCGCATCTTCGCATCCGCCACCGCCGCTGGGCAGTCGCTCGTAGTCGGCCTCAGGCTCCAGCGCAATGCCGAGTCGCTCGACGTGTGATGGATCGTCCGTCGCCAGCAGTCCCTTGCGGTCGGCATCCATAGCTTTCGCGGTGTCTATGAGTGATCGCGCATACACGGCTATTTTCCAGTGGCGCCCAAAAGGGGCTGTTGGGAGTGGATGTGCGGTCCCCAAGCCAAGTCGCCGGTCGCCAAATAGATAATCATGGCCGTAAGCATCAAGACCACGCCGACCCAGACGCGCCAATCACGATGCGCGCGAGTCCAGTAGGGACGATGGCTTTGAATATTGCCGCCGTTCGGATCGCCATGCTGGTGGTGGCCGTGCTCTATTCTATTCATTTCTTCCCTGCTTTCTCGCTGGCATCCCCTTCGTCCAGCCACTTCCGGGCTTCAGGCGCATTGGGGTGATTGAAGTATCGGATCGTCGCCTTCGTAAAGGGCTTGCAGAACGAAGCCATCCCGTGTTGCCAGCTCTTATCCCCAACCATCGCCAGGCGTTCGATGTCGGCGAAGTGTTTAACGTCGAACTTGATGTCCTCCCATAACGCGCCGGCATCCCAGCCGTGGAAACCACTCATATCAAAGAGCACTCGCAATTTTCCGTGCCACCGCACGAGTCGCTCGAACTCGGGGACAAACTGCGCGTAATCCGTCTTGACCAGCTTTCCGCTGACGTGAACGGCAAGCAGCTTCCCGCCATTTAGTTCATCGAGTTGAATGGGCATATTGGGTTCCTTGAGTTTGTTTGGGTTTGGGCACTCGCGTCGCAGGCGCCGGCGGTTTTCCATTGGGCGATTCGTTGTGGTTCCACTTCCAATTCCGGATTTCCGGCAAGTCTTGTCCGTGTTTATCGATATAATGCTTGTGTTCGATGAGCTTGTCCTGCATCTGCTGCTTTAGGTAGGCCCCTTTGGCGCCCAAATCCGGCACACGATCGACCACGTCTTGCACCAGATGGAATCGATCCAGATCATTCTGCACCCGCATGTCAAAGGCGGTGGTGATCGTGCCCTCTTCCTTGTAGCCCCGGACGTGGATGTTGCGATTGGTCCGGCGATAGGTCAGCCGATGGACCAGCCACGGGTATCCGTGGAAGCCGAAGATAATATGCTTGTTGCGCGTGAACAGCGAGTCGTAATCCGTTTCGCTCAACCCGTGCGGGTGCTCCGATTGCGGCTGTAGCTTCATCAGATCGACGACGTTGATGACTCGGATCTTCAGGTCCGGAAGATGCCGGCGAAGAATCGAAACTGCTGCTAAAATCTCCAGCGTTGGGGTATCTCCACAGCAGGCCATTACCACGTCCGGCTCGGCTCCCTGGTCGTTGCTGGCCCATTGCCAGATGCCAATTCCTTCCGTGCAATGCACAACCGCCGCGTCCATGTCCAGCCACTGGGGCAGGGCGTGTTTGCCGGCAACCACGACATTGACATAATGCCGGCTGCGCAGGCAGTGATCAAAGACCGACAGAAGGCAGTTTGCATCCGGCGGAAGGTAAACGCGCACAATATCGGCCTTCTTATTGATAACATGGTCCAGGAAACCAGGGTCCTGGTGAGTGAAGCCATTGTGGTCCTGCTGCCAGACATGGGAGGCCAGCAGGTAGTTCAGCGACGCAATCTTTCGGCGCCAAGGCAGTTCCAGCGTTACTTTCAGCCATTTGGCGTGCTGGCTGAACATCGAATCAACAATCCGAATAAAAGCCTCATAGCTATTGAACAACCCGTGCCGCCCGGTCAGAAGATAGCCTTCCAGCCAGCCTTCGCATTGATGTTCGCTGAGCATTGAGTCCAGCACGCGTCCGGCAGGCGCGAGGAATTCGTCATTGCCTTGTTTCCTGGCATCCCACTGGCGATTGGTTGTTTCAAAGACCGCGCCCAGGAGATTGGAGAGCGTCTCGTCGGGACCGAAGACGCGGAAATTGCGGTGATCCTGATTCAGCTTGGCCACGTCACGCAGGAATTTGCCCAGCACCATCGTATCCTGGCCGTCCACGGCGCCGGGCGAAGGCACATCCACCGCGTGAGCGTGGAAGTCCGGCATGCGCAGGTCGCGCAACAGGATGCCGCCGTTGGCGTGCGGATTGGCGCCCATCCGCCGGTTGCCCTTGGGCGCCAGTTCGGCCAACTCCGCCTTGAGACGGCCAGTTTGATCGAACAACTCCTCGGCCTTGTAGCTTTTCATCCAGCTTTGAAGTTGCGTCACATGCTCGGGATGCTCGGAATCCACAAGAAGCGGCACTTGGTGCGCTCGAAAGGTCCCCTCCACTTGCTGGCCATCGACAGTTTTGGGTCCCGTCCAGCCCTTGGGAGACTTCAGGACGATCATGGGCCAGCGCGGCCGCATGGTGTCACTATTATTCCGGGCGTTCTTTTGGATCTGGCGGATGTCCTCAATGGCTTTATCCAACGTGGTGGCCATGAGTTCGTGCATCGCCTCCGGGTCATCTCCTTCGACAAAGTAGGGCGTCCAGCCGCAGCCTCTGAGGAACTGTTCCAATTCGTCTGGCTCAATTCGGGCCAGGACCGTCGGGTTGCTGATCTTGTAGCCATTGAGATGCAGAATCGGCAGTACGGCACCATCGGTGATCGGGTCGAGCAATTTATTGGATTGCCAGGATGTCGCCAACGGTCCCGTTTCTGCTTCACCATCGCCGATGACGCAGGCGACGATCAACTCGGGATTATCAAACGCGGCCCCGAAGGCGTGGCTGAGCGAATAGCCTAGTTCGCCTCCTTCGTGAATCGAACCTGGCGTCGTCGGTGCGACGTGGCTGGAAATCCCGCCTGGAAACGAGAATTGCTTGAAGAGCTTTTTGAGCCCCGCCTCGTCCTGGGTAACGTCCGGATAGACTTCACTCCAGGTGCCCTCGAGGTAAACATTGCCCACAATCGCCGGGCCGCCGTGGCCGGGACCGGCAATGTAGAACATGTCGAGGTCATACTTCTTGATGACCCGGTTGAGATGCACGTAGATGAAGTTCTGCCCCGGCGTCGTACCCCAATGTCCGACCACCAGAGGTTTCACGTCGGACAGTTTCAGCGGGCGTTTGAGCAGCGGATTGTCGTAGAGATAAATCTGGCCGACAGATAAATAGTTGGCGGCGCGCCAGTAGGCGTTGATTTTGCAGAGTAATTCAGGTGACAGTGTATTTGTATTCATAGTTAATCATTTCTCAATCCCAACGAAGCCAGTCGTGAGGAGGTGGACTCGTAATCGGTGTGTAGAATGCTTCGAATTCCAAGGCTTTCCGCGACCTGAACGAACAGCGGGGTGTTTTCGATATAGACCACCCGTTGGACCGGCGCCTGCGCGATGTCCACCGCGAGTCGAAACATCTCGACGTCGGGTTTGCGAAGTCCGACGAAGCAGGAGGAAATAAAAGTATCAACAAAGGTATCCAGCTTGAAGTTCCGAATCCGATACGCATTTAGTTCGCGCGATTCGTTGCTCACGACGGCAATCTTGAGCCTGTACTGAGCCTTGAGTTGGACGAAAAGCTTGATCATTTCGGTGTAGGGTTTCGATTGCGCGCACATGAAGTCCCGAAACTGACTTCGTGTGAACGGTCGTTTCTGATGGAAAACCACCCGATTTAGATAATCCTTGAATGTCATCCTTCCTTCTTCGTGGGTTTCAAAGTTCAGGCTATGCCGCTCCTCCATCTCGGCCCACTCGAGCTTGAAGTGCTTTGCCGTCCGTCTGCGCTCATTATGATCCCAACCATTGGTGAGCAGGACGCCGCCAACGTCTAGAAACAAGCAGGTAATGGCGGCCGATTTCTTCATTGGTTGTGGTTATGAATTATCTCAAGACAGATTGAATCGGAATCGAGAGGGGTAGGGCATGCCGTTGGCTGGATCAGCGTGACAATCCATCGGGACGCCCCCGCGCAAGGCATGAGCACCACGAGGCAGGCAAAGAAAAGAAATAACAATAAGGTCCACATGTCATTAATGCAATATGCGTATCGGAACACGGGAGAACTCCGCTGTCTCGACGACGCCGAACTATAGGCTGGATATTTTGCGGGCGCTATTGGGCGATCACCTGATATCGTTTTTGCGCGGTGTGCTGGTTACACCTGATAGCATAGGGCCAGCCCCCCAACGTAACGTAAAGTCTGCAATGGCATCAATGTGTAGTTTAATTGGACGAAATTTGCAATGAAACGAAGCCCATCAACATGAAAAACATATTATTATTAGCGGCCACCGTGTGCGTCACTGCTGTGTTGGCGGTTGGCTGCAAACCGTCGGAGACGCAATCCACGTCTCAACAGATTGAAAACGTGAAGGCCGAAACCAAAACCGACGCGAATCAGATGAATGACTACGCCTTCGCGCAAAAGGCGGAATTTGTGGCGACAATGCAAGGCCAATTGGACGCCCTTAATAAGGATATAGACGCGCTGTCCACCAAAATCGACAGCTCAAGCGATGCGGTCAAGGCGGACGCCAAACCCAAACTCCAGGCCTTGCGTGACGAGGCGGCGGGGTTGAACAAGCGACTCGATGAGGCCAAGAACGCCACAGAGTCCACTTGGAACGGCATCGAAACCGGCTCCGAGAAAGCCTACCAGGGCTTGAAGGACGATTTCCGGCAGGCACGCCAATGGGCGAGCGACAAGATCGCGCCACCGCAGTGATCAAGACAGATTGAAATGCCACCTGTCGAGCCGCCTGTCGTAAACGCGAACGCTCCGAAAATACGCATTAGGACACCGTATATCCGCCGCGCCGACGTAATCTCCAGACCTTTCGATAAGGGCTTTAAAACTACCTGGCGGCCAATTCATCGATCCAGTATTCGCGGCGATTGTAATGCCGGTGCAGCCGGGTTTCATACTCCCGAGTTAGTAGTGACTCCTCCGCGTATTCCGGCGACCCCTTGATGGCTTCGCGGGAAAGATTGACGAAGACTTTCCTCTCGTCCCAACTAACGTTTTCAATCCATTGCGGTGAAACCAGGACCTTTTTTCCCGGCCACCAGTTATGTGTATCGACGACCAAATAGCGAATCGCCCAGGCCTCGTCATCGAATACGAAATCCGCGACATGGCCAACCTCGCCGTCCAAGGCTTGGATATGATGGCCACTCACGGCGGAAGTGCTGCGCAAATTAGCATTCCATGCTTTGCCGCCTTGGTTGGATTCCCTCCATTTTTCAGGCTCGCGCACAACATAGGGATAGGATCCCCACATGTTTACGCCGCCCCAATACGTCGGCCATCCATGATATCCATAGTAGGCTTCCTCAAATTGGCGCGAGACGGGCTTGTCTGAGTCCAAGGATGGACTGTCCTTAATCTGCTTTCTGGTTAAATCGACAGCAATGAGTTGCCCTTCTTTGTCCACGTTACCCAGTGCATACGGGGAGATCAGCACCTGCCTGCCCGTGAGCCAGTTGCCCGTATCGGCAACCAGATAGCGAATGGTCCAGTACCGGTCATCGAAGTAAAACTCTTTGACCTGCCCTATGTCTCCGTCGAGGCTGTCCAAGTCGTAACCCTTTACTGTTTTGGTGGTGTATAACATAGTAGTTCTTTCTTTAATTGCCTTTCTTCTTACACTCTCCTTCCACTTCCGTCGGCAAAGGCCAACTGTGTCCCTGAGCCAGCAGACCCTGCACGGCTTCGGGGCCCCAGGTGCCCGCGGCGTAATTGGGAAAATCACCGGGTGGAGTCGCCGCCCAGACTTCAAGCACCGGCATCAACCACTGCCAGGCTGCCTCCACTTGATCGGCGCGCATGAAGAGCGTAGCGTCGCCCTTCATGATGTCCCATAGCAGTGTTTGATAGGCGTCGGGTGAAGATACGGCAAAGCTGTCGCGATAACTGAACCGCATGTCCACCGGACGCAGTTGCATTTTAGGCCCCGGATATTTGGCCTGAAAGCTCAGCACGATGCCTTCGACGGGCTGGATTGAGAGGACGAGCCGGGAGGGTTGCCAGCCGAGAGATGCTTCGGGAGGGAAGGACCGGTGCGGCACCGTGCGGAATTGAATGGAAATCTCCGACGCCTGTTGCGCCAGGCGTTTGCCTGTGCGCAGATAAAACGGCACGTCCTGCCAGCGCCAGTTGTCAATAAATACTTTCAAGGCCGCAAACGTCTCTGTCTGGGAATCAGGCGCCACGCTCTCTTCCTCGCGATAGCCGGGCATTTTCTCGCCAGAGGGATTGCCGGGACCATACTGTCCGCGTACGGCACATTGAGGGATCGCGTCAGAGCGAATGGGACGCGCCGCGTGTAGAACGTCCACCTTCTTGTTGCGAATCTCGTCGGCCTCGAAAGAGACCATCGGCTCCATGGCCACGAGACAGAGCAGTTGCATCAGATGATTCTGGACCATGTCGCGAACCGCGCCGGCTTGATCATAATAACCGCCGCGATGCTCGACGCCCACGGTTTCGGCGACGGTAATGGTCACATAATCAATGTAGCGTCGATTCCAAATCGGCTCGAAAAGCGGATTGGCGAAACGGAACGCCAGGATGTTCTGCACGGTCTCCTTGCCGAGATAGTGATCTATCCGAAAAATTTGACTCTCCTCGAAACTAGCGGCGAGGACGCTGTTCAAGGCGCGCGCCGATTCCAAATCGTAGCCGATCGGCTTCTCTATCACGATCCGCGCGCGTTCACGATCGTTCGAAAGACCGGCTCTGCCGAGGTATTTCGGGATTTCTCCGAACATGCTGGGCGGCGTGGCCATGTAGAATATGCGATGAGCTTTGGCGCCCCATTCCTTGTCGAACCTGGCGCATTGTGCGCCCAAAGCTGAGTAGGTCTGCGGCTTCTTGAAATCGCCTTGCTGGTAGGTAAGGTGCCTTGCAAATTCATTCCAGGTGCCAGCCTTGGCTTTTCCAAATCGCGAGAATTGGTTGACGCCCTCGTGCAGCCGCTGGCGAAGCTTTTCGTCGCTCATGACGACGCGATCCACCGCGATGACGGAAAAATTACCGGGCATGCTTCGGTCCTGAGAGAGGTCAAACAAGGCCGGCACGAGTTTCCGCCAGGTCAAGTCACCGGCTCCGCCAAAAATGACGAACACAGTCGGATCGAGTTGGTCATTCGTTTTCATGCTTCTCATTACTTCTCCGATTCCCAATGAAATGAGCCCGCAGCTTCGGCGCGATCATACCCAGGATGCCATCGCGTAACTCGCGGGGGCGGCGTTTCTCTAACCGTTGCCATCCACTTTGACGTTGGGCAGGAGCGGCAAATAGCTCACAATTGTCTAGGTCCTGTTATGATAGCCGTGAACGCGGGTGAGGTTGCGCTCCGCGATCAATTCCGCCTCGGCCGCCAACCAGTGCTGCACTTCGTGCCCAGGCAATGAGCCTTGGTTCACATAGGTGAAGTAGGCCCTTCTGGCCACTTCGTCCGGCGATGGCATCAGTTCAGTTTCGCCGCGTCTTGACTCGGCAACTCCGATTGCCCGTGACGGGCCGGATGGCGTTTTTTCCTGGTCCTGTGATATTTGATTGCGATTCATAGAGAGTATATGCGTTAAGCAAGGTCACGTCTGCCAGCCGGGTGTTTCACTTAATCCGCAGGAATGCAAGAAAGAGCGAGCAGACTAGAGTTTGCATGGTCAACTATTTTGATGGATTTGATTTCATTCGGCTAATTATCATCGCCCATGCGTATTGGTCTGTGAGCTGTGGGAGGTCTTCATCTGGCGCCTGCCACGATCTTCGCGCATGTCGCGGGATTTGGAAAAAGTGTTGTCCCGTTTTTGGGACTTTGGCTTCGCGTCGGCTGGCTCAGAAGTCGGGCGCAGTTGGTGGGCTGTCTTTGGGAAAACCGCGGATTGAAGTGATTCCGTGAGTTTGGTTCTGGATGCATTCATAAACAAGTTGGACTTGCCAAGAAGGGCGCCGCTGTGGTCCCTTGCGAGCACTTATTTGTCACCATGCAATACTATAAGCTGGAGGATCTCTCTGGCGCCATTGGGTGTTCACCTGACAAGATCCTCAGGCGGACCGGAAGGTTAACCGGACATCGCCCAGGAGAAAGCCGGGCCTCGAACTAAATCCACCACGCCATCAGGTGATTACCCCTCCACCTGAGCGAAAATGTATCTTGATGAGGGGGACTGCATCCCACGCCATCCCAATAGGCGGTACCGTCAAAACTCTTTAGCCGCCGGAGAACGTTTCATGCAGGCCAAATCCGCCATTCGCAAGGTCACGTTTCTCGGCGATTATTTGCCGAGGAAATGCGGCATTGACACGTTTACCACAGACTTGCGCTCGCCGTGGCGGCGGAGTTTCCGGCGATGCAATGTCTGGTTGTCCCGGTCAACGATCTCGCCGGCGGTTACGATTATCCGGCAGAGGTGCGGTTCGAGATCGCCGAGCAAGACTTGCCGTCGTACCTGCGGGCGGCCGATTTCCTGAACATCACGGATGTTGACGTGGTCTGTGTGGAACACGAGTTCGGGATCTTTGGCGGGCCGGCGGGCAGTCACGTGCTTGCCCTGCTGCGCGAACTGCAGATGCCCATCGTCACCACGTTGCACACCATTCTGCGCGAACCCAACGCCGAGCAACCGCGTGTGATGCGAGAGTTAATCCCGCTTTCCACCCGCCTGGTGGTCATGAGTGAGAGGGGTCGCAAGCTTCTGCTTGACGTTTACCGGGCGCCTGCGGCGAAGATCGACCTCATTCCGCACGGCATTCCGGACATGCCTTTTGCGGACCCGAATTATTTCAAGGATGAATTCGGCGTCGCGGGCAAGCAAGTGTTGCTTACATTCGGTTTGCTTTCACCGAACAAGGGCATTGAGTACGCGTTGCGCGCGTTGCCGGACATCATCCGGGAGTTCCCCAACGTCATTTACATTGTGCTCGGCCAGACGCATCCGAATTTGCTGCGCGACGAGGGCGAGGCCTACCGCTTGAGCCTGGAGCGGCTGGCCAAAGACCTCGGTGTGCAGAGGCACATCGTCTTCTTTAACCGCTTTGTCGAGCTGGAGGAATTAATGCGGTTCATCGGCGCGGCCGACATTTATCTCACCCCTTATCTGACCGAGACCCAAATCACCTCCGGCACGCTGGCTTATGCCTTCGGCGCGGGCAACGCCGTGGTTTCCACGCCCTACTGGCATGCGGCGGAATTATTGACTGCGGAGCGGGGCAAGCTGGTGCCCTTCCGCGACAGCGCGGCCATCGCGGTGGCCGTGGTGGAATTGCTGCGCGACGAACCGTTGCGCCACTCCATGCGCAAGAACGCCTATAAGCTCGGACGCGACATGGTGTGGAGTCGAGCGGCGCCACGAGAGATCGTTCGAACAGACGCGTCAAGACCAAAGTTTTGTGGGGCGGAAGTCGTCGCCCATCAAGACGCTGGACGAACAGCCCGGTTAATTGCCGGAATTGAAGCTGGACCATCTTTTTCGTATGAGCGATTCAACCGGCATCTTTCAGGACGCGAGCTTTACGGTGCCGAATTTTGCCGAAGGCTATTGCACGGACGACAATGCCCGCGCATTGGTACTGGCCTTGAAACTGCAGGAACTCGGACATGGATCCGCCCAACTCAACGCGCACGCAGCCACTTACGCCGCGTTTATTAACCATGCCTTTGACCGCCAGCGCGGCCGCTTCCGCAATTTCATGAGCTTCGATCGGCGCTGGCTGGAGGAAGTCGGTTCGGAAGATTGCCAGGGTCACGCGCTGTGGGCGCTGGGGTTGTGCGTGGTCCCGTCGGGCCAGGGCAGCTTTCAAATGCTCGCGGCGCAACTCTTCGAGCAGGCGCTGCCCATTGGCGCCGACTTCACCTCGCCCCGTGCGTGGGCTTTCACGCTCATCGGCATTGATGAATACCTGCAGCGCTTTAGCGGCGACCGTCGTGCGAACCAGATCCGCGAATCGCTGACCGTAAGGTTGATGCAGAGTTATGCCGATACCTCCTCCAACGACTGGTGCTGGTTTGAGGAAGTTATTTCCTATGCCAACGCAAAGCTGCCGCATGCGCTGATTCTCAGCGGACGCAGCTTGAACGCCGCGCCGCTGCTGGAGACCGGCCTTAAAACTTTGCGCTGGTTGATGCAGGTGCAAACTTCCCCGACCGGCGCTTTCCGGCCCATCGGTTCGAACGGATTTTACCGGCGCGGCCACGAGCGAGCGCAGTTCGACCAGCAGCCCATCGAGGCGCAAGCCACGATTTCGGCCTGCATCGAAGCGTATCACGCGACCAACGACATGTTCTGGGTCACTGAAGCGCGCCGGGCGTTCGAGTGGTTTCTCGGTCGCAACGATCTGGACCTGGCGCTGTACGATCCGGGCACCGGCGGCTGTCGGGACGGCTTGCACATGGATCGGTTGAGTCAGAACGAGGGCGCCGAATCCACACTGGCATTTTTGCTCGCGCTGGCAGAACAGCGGGCGTTGCAAAATACGCTCACCAGTTTCAAGGAACCCGTTGAAAAGTAACCCCGGCGCCAATGCCGGCGGCTGAAATGAATTCATGACAAAAGCCATCCCTCCCATTCTTCACGCCAAACGAATCGGTCCCACAATAACGCCCGATCACTCGCGCGTGTTGATGCGGCCGTTTCGTCCCAGCACCGACGAGAATTCGCGCCGAATCGCAGCCCGGGTCAGGGCATTGCCGGAGGAAAACGTGACGCGGGTGCTCGAACAGGTGCTCGGCGAATTCACAGGCCGGCACGAGCAGGTTGAAAGGTTTTTTCGCAAACGTTTCGAGCAAGTGAAGATTCACCTTGAAGCAGGCGCGCAGCCGTCGCCTGAACGGAAAATGCTCATTGGCGCCTACTTCACGAATGAGTATTCTCTTGAATCCGCGGCGCTTTTCAACCCGTCCATAGTGGCGCATCCCGATCAGTCCGGACTGGTCCCCGGCGCGTTGCGATTCATCCTGAGCCTGCGGGCTACGGGCGAGGGACACATTTCCTCCATCACTTTTCGCACGGGCACCATCAGCGCGAAGCAGAGTATCGCGCTTACGCCGCCCGTGCCATTTGCCACGGAAGCGGAGCGGGTGCCCAATTCCGCTTACGACAAGGGGCTGTTTGCCCACAAACTCCAGGAAGCGGGAGTGCAAAATGATTTTTGCCGGCGGGTGCTCGACCAGCTTCACGAGGGCGCTATTCGGTGTTACCCGCCTCAGTGGATATTCCGGCGAGCGTTCTTGTCTCTGGAATCATTGTCAACATAATGCCAGGCGGGATAAAGTTCCCGCGCCGCGCGTGCCAACTCAGCGAGAAATCCAGTTTGACGTGTTTCCGCCAAGGGAGAGAGCCTGGTGGTGTTTGAGACTGTCTGGTGTCCGGACGAATCCATGACAAACCTTGAGTCGGACATCGAAGATCTCGATGGCTGATGGCGGCACCTCAAGACGTTGGCAGCCGCTCTGGTGTTGGGTCATTGCTGTGGCTTTGTAATTGGAAGTCTTGCGGGGAAGCGCTTTTTTTTGGTTTTTCATGGCTCGTCGTGCATAATGGCGAAACCCGCGAACATCGCTCGGTGTTATCTCACTCAAACAGAACAGAGTGCCTAACCGCGCTTATTGGTCGAACTCGTCAAGGCTGCCAAAACATTATGCGTTAAGGAACTTGATGAGCCGCGCCTTGATTGCGAGGCGAATAATTCCATTGGCCTTGCGTTTGCCCCAAGCGCGGTATCCGCCAGCTATAAACGCGCCCAATGTCAGTTGGTCGTTGCCGGAATCCAATTTCGTAGGATCGCGCCGGGAAGATGTGGGTTGTGTGCTCATAGTCTCTCCATAGGTTCGTCCACCGCGAGTCTTTCGGCCGCCTCCCCGCTACGGATCGCCACCGGCAGGCAGAAATTCTTTGTATCAGAAGATGAAAGGAATTGGTCTTCGACAGCGATGATGTCGGCTTCGTGCAAGGTCTTATTCACGGTTTTCAACAGATCCTCGATGGCAAAGGGCTTCCGCAGAATGGCGCTGATTCGGAGCCAGGGGTGCCGCTCCAAGTGTTCCGTCGGAGGTACTCCCGTCGCCATGATCACAGGCAGGGTAAAGGCGTGCTCACGCAGCATCTCGACCAGCTCAAGACCCGTAATCTTCGGCATGGAATTGTCCGTGATCAGCAGGGCGTAATGTTTGGCCCGGAGTGCGGCCCAGGCGGCCGCGCCATCCTGGGCGGCATCCACGTCGTAGCCGGAACGAACCAACACGGCAGTGATCAGCGAGCGTATGACAGGCTCGTCATCCGCCACGAGAATACGGCGGCGCGGGCTTGTCTGCCCGGGGACTGTTCCAATGAGCGGCTCACCGGCGCGCGATGCACGCTTGTTTGTCATCGAGTGAAACTATAATCGGGAATATCCCGAAGGCGCCATTCGGTATTCACCTGACAGGCTCCCCGTCATCATCCAGTTTACAGCGACGGCGTCTCGCACGGTCATTTCGCGGTCCGACCAAGCACACACCATTTTCTCGTGGAAGCAACCGGAGAGGGCACTGGGTTGGGGCCCGGTGAAGACCTTATAGAAGACCGTGTCGGCCTGCAGCACTGTGCGCGGGTGGCTAAACGAATCAATGTCGGAGTTGTTGGATGCGGATACTGGGGCCAAATCTGGTCCGTAATTTTCGGGCCCCGGCCGATTGCAATTTGAAAATGATGTGTGACGTCAGCGCCACACGACTCAACACTCTCCAGGCGTTATATCCTGACGTCGCGGCTGAGACCAATTTCGAGCACATGCTCAACGGCGTTGGGTTGGACGCCCTGGCGGTGGCAACTTCGGTTAAATTACACTTTCCCATGGCCAAGGCCGCCTTGTCGGCTGGCAAACATGTGTTGATCGAAAAGCCGATGGCTGCGTCCGCCGCGCAATGTGAGGAACTGATTGAGATCGCCCGGAAAAACGGCGTGGTGTTGATGTCTCCGCTGGAGAAAATCCGCATATTTGACGCGCGCGTGGAACGACCGCCGCACTACGACACCTTCGCGGAATTTCAATACGCCTACCACTATGGCGACGTGCTCTCACCGTTCTTAAAACACAAAAAACCCCTCGAAGCGGAATGCTTTCATTTCCTCGAGTTCATCCGGGAGTCTAGACGTCCGCTGACTTGCGGTGTCCGGGGGGTGGAGCTGGTCAAAATCCTGGAAGCCTTCTCCGCCTCCTTGAAGTTGCTTGGCCGCGCGGTTCCTCTTTTTCCTTCAGAACGAACCCTATCTGCCCAGACCCAAACACACCGGCGGGCGACTGGCGCCGATGATGTCCTCAAAGTCCGATCCAAACGCTTTCCCGCGGTTTCTTCCCAACCGCGCAGATGACCGAGGTTCGCCTGGGCCCCGAGAGACAACCCTGGCGTCAGGGGCGGGGCTCCCCACAAGCCCCCTCCTGGCGCCGACCCTAAACGATTGTCAACTGAACACTGCTCTCGATGATGCCCGCGCCAATGGCATAGCGCGTGAGCCCGGCGGTGTCATGGATATCGAGTTTCCGCATGAGATGTTCGCGATGTTTCTCGACGGTCTTGATGCCGATGCCGAGTTCCGCCGCCGTCTCCTTGTTGGCCTTGCCTTCGGCAATCAGTTGCAGCACTTCGATCTCGCGCGAAGTCAGCGGGGCCGCCTTCTTGGTGAGCGATCCCGCACGGTCCACTGACGCCGGATGGATCCTATCCTGGCGCCGGGATACTGAGGGACTGAAGAAAGTCTTACCAACGTGAACATCCCGAATCGCCCGGCACACGTCGTGGGCGGAGGTCTGTTTGAGCAGAAATCCCGTCGCGCCGGATTCGATAGCATTCTTGACATACGCGTCGTCGTTGTGCGCCGAAAGGATCAACACTTTTGTGCCGGCCAGCGCTTTGAGCACCTGGCGCGTGGCTTCCAAACCATTGAGCAACGGCATGGCAATGTCCATCAACACCACGTCGGGGCGAAGCTTCTTGGCCAGCGTGACCGCCTGGCGGCCATCCTGCGCTTCGCCAACCACTTCAAGGTCGTTTTCAAATTCAAGCATTTTGCGAAATCCCTCGCGCACAATGGTATGGTCTTCCGCCAGCAGTACAGTGATTCGTTTCATGGTCATACTAGTCTATTATTACTGGATTTCTTCGGCGCTGATATCTGCGCGGGGGCAAACGGAATCTCCACCCGGACGGTTGTTCCCTTGCCGGGCGCGGACTCGACGAAAAAAGTGCCTCCCACCATTTCGACTCGTTCCCTCATGCCGAGAAGTCCCAATCGTTTGCTCCCTTTGGCGTGAAAACCGCGCTCCACCTCAAAGGACCTGCCGTCGTCCCTGATTTCCATGCAGGCCGAGCCGTTTTGTCGCTGGAGATTGACCGCCACCCGGCTGGCTTTGGCATGGCGGGCGACATTGGTCAGCGCTTCCTGGGCGACGCGATAGAGCGCCGTTCGCTTGGCCGCATCCAAATCTTCCACCGCCGTAAACGCTGTCATTTTCGCGCGCAGGCCGGTCCGCGCCCCAAAGTTTTTCAGGAATGAATGCAGGGCGGGAATGAGGCCCAGATCATCCAGGACCGCCGGGCGCAATTCGCGGGCAAACCGATGCACGATGTCCACCGATTTTTCCACAAGCCGCTGCGTGCGGGCGATGTTGCGGTCCAGCCCCTTGGTGTTGACCCCGGCCTCCTTTTTCAACGCCGCCAGGCGCACATTGATACCCGTCAACGTCTGGGCGATGACATCATGTAATTCGCGGCTGATTTCTTTTCGCTCCTCCTCTTGCGCCGAAAGAACCTGCCGGGACAGCCGTCGCAATTGCTCCTGCAGGCGCTCCGACTTTTCCAGTAGTTGCGAGTAATGATGCTCGCTTTTTTTGAGCGCCGCCTCAGCCGACTTCCGTTGCGTGATCTCCAGGCTCAATTCCAGATTGGATGCCGCCAGTTCCACCGTGCGCTGGCTTAACGTCTCGACAATTTTTTTCAGTTGCGCGGTCTCGGCCCGCGATCTCTCTTGAGTCTTTTCCAGAGGGGTGATCGCCACCGCAAAAAAAGTCCCCGCCCGCTTGATAAGCGCGGTGCGCTCGCCGGCAGCGCAGCCCGGCAATACTCCCGTGACCAGGATGTGTTCGTGAAGTTTTGCCAGCTCGAGCGTTTGCAAACCGGCGTCCAGCGCCTCCTTGCCCATCCCCTGCGCTGAGAGCAGGCGCGCACCGGAGCTTTGACCCAAATAACCCAGCAATGCCGCCCGATAATGTCTTGAAAATCTCTCCTTCATGGATTGCCAAATTCGCGGGCGACCCGTCGCACAGACCTCGCGGACTCCAGCACCAGCTTCTGTGTGCTGGCGATTTCATTCTTGAGGCCCTTGGTGTTGGTCCGGGACTCCTGCTTCAATGAGAGCAGCCGGACATTGATGCCCAATAATGTCTGTGCGATTTCATCCTGCAGCTCGCGGCTGGTCTTCTTGCGTTCCTCCTCTTGCGCAGTGAGCACCTCGTGTGTCAGTTGCCGCAATCCTTCCTGCAATTGCAGCGAATCTTTCAGCAGCTTGGTATAATGTTCACCGCTTTTCTGCAGGGCGGTTTCCACGCTCTTGCGCCGCGAAATGCCGCGTTGCAACTGGCGGTTGGTGTCCGCCAATTCGACCGTGCGGCGATCGAGTGTTTCGTTCAATCGGCTCAGTTGCGTCTTGCATTCCCGCGCGGCGCGATGCGTCTCCACCACCGGGCTGATAACCTCGATAAAAAAAATCTCCGCGCGTTTGGCTGTCCTGTCATCGGCTCCGGCCGGCCCGAGCGTTACGAGCGCCTGTTCGTGCATCCGGGCCAATTCCAACGTCTCCAATCCCAGGACGACCGCCTGTCGTCCCAGCTTCAACGCCGGCTGCACGTTCGCGCGGCGACCTGCCTTCAAGTGTTTCCGCAACGCCGCCCGATACCGGGCGGCTAGGAGCATGACTCTTCGTTTCATTTATGTGACGGGGTTCGCAAACAAACCACAAGCTTCCCGGCAACATCATTCGAAAGCTTCGATCTGTATATCAGGTGAAACCCGAAGTCTCGTTTCACCTGATAGCGAAAAACCGGTAAACAACCTAGTGTGCCTTCAAGTAATAACACACCAGAACGTGAGAATCAAGGAACAAAGTATTTGATATGATGACAAAGAACAACGCAGTCGTGGCGATTTATAAGTCCCACATTGAGGCCGAAGCCGCTGTCAAGGAACTACAGCAATCAGGCTTTGACATGAAAAAACTCTCGATTGTCGGACGCGACTACCATACGGACGAAACCGTTGTCGGCTATTACAACGCCGGGGATCGCATGAAAACTTGGGGTAAAGCAGGGGCCTTTTGGGGAGGAATATGGGGATTGCTGTTCGGGTCCGCTTTCTTCTTCGTTCCGGGTGTGGGGCCATTGCTCATGGCTGGGCCGGTCGTCGGATGGATTGTCGGAGCGCTGGAGGGCGCGGTAGTTGTCGGTGGCCTTAGTGCCATTGGCGCCGGGCTATATAGCCTCGGCATCCCCAAGGACAGTATCATACAATACGAGACGGCTCTCAAAAGCGGCAAGTATGTCGTGATTGCCCACGGTTCTTCGATTGAAATAATCCAGGCCCAAAAAATCCTCGGTTCCACCAAACCCGAGGCGTTGGATGAACATCAGCCTGCCTACGCAAGCGCAGAACCGAGCCTCGTGGAAGCGTAGTATTCGTAGACGATTCATATTTTAGACCGAAACAGAAAGCCCAAACAACATATGCAAGTAACAATGACTAAGACGCGGAGAGCTTTAAGCCAAGCCCACTTGATTGCCGGGTTTGCGTTGACCGCTCTCCTTACACACAATGCGGCCATAGGCGCTCAGGCTACCGTAAATCTTGGAACAGCCGGAAACTATGTCATCCTGGCAAAATCAGGAATCAGCACTGTCCCGCCGTCCGCGGTGACTGGCGATCTTGGAGTTAGTCCAATCGAATCGACCGCCATAACAGGATTTTCACTAATACTTGACAGTTCGGGGCAGTTCTCGACATCGTCTCAAGTGACCGGGAAAGTGTACGCCCCCAATTATGCGACTCCTACTCCAGTCAGCCTGACCGCGGCCGTAGGTGACATGCAAACGGCGTACACAGACGCCGCCGGACGAACATTGCCTGATTATACCGAACTTGGGAGTGGCAATATCGGGGGAATGACGCTTGCTTCCGGCCTCTACAAGTGGAGTACCGGGGTTTCAATACCAACGGATGTCACTCTATCAGGCGGCCCGAATGATGTCTGGATCTTCCAGATTGCCGGAGATCTTACCGTAGCCGGCGCCGCGGCTGTCATTCTGAGCGGCGGCGCACAGGCCCGCAACATATTTTGGCAGGTCGCTGGAGGTGTCGGGGTGAACCTCGGGACAACTTCTCAATTTGAAGGAACCATCCTGACTCAGGCGGCGATTAATCTGGCGACTGGCGCATCAATCAACGGCAGAATGTTGGCGCAGACCGCCGTTACTCTGGACGCCAATACCATTACCGTTTCGCCGGTCCTGGAGCCTCCGAGCTTCGGTTCTATCGAACGAATCACAAACAGCTCAGTGACGCTTGTCATCACTAACACTCCTGGTCTCGCCCTCACACTGCAAACCTCCACGAACCTGATAGACTGGACCACTTTGGCCACGCCGACCCCGACCGTCAGCCCTTACACGTACACCGACGGCACTGCCTCATCCGCGGCAGCACGCTTCTACCGGGCATTCTACCCATGAGACACATTGAGACAATTCCAATCTGGGCGGGCTTTGCGCCTGACAGTTATTCCAAAACAGAAAATAAACGATCTAACAAACGAAACACTATGAAAATGACAAACTTACTCGTCCTCCTCGGAGCCACGAGCGCACTATTAACCACCAGCACTTCAACGCAGGCTTCCGACACGGACTCGCGTATTGAATCATCCGCTGCCAAGTCCTACGTTTTTAAGACTTATCTAAGGGACGATTCCATCAAGACTGAGTCCAAAGACGGCGTGGTCACCTTGACCGGGACGGTCGCCGACTCGTCCCAAAAGTCTTTAGCCCAAGATACTGTGGAGAACCTGCCAGGGGTTAAAAGCGTGGACAACCAACTTCTGATCAAAGGTGACCAGCCTGCCGAACATTCGGATTCGTGGATATCCGCAAAAGTCAAAACAACGCTTCTGTTCCATCGCAATGTGAGCGCCACTGGAACCACCGTTTATGTCAAAGACGGCATCGTTATTTTGCAAGGTGTAGCGCCCAGTCTCGCGGAAAAGGAACTTACCACGGAATACGCCAAGGACATTGACAATGTCAAAGGGGTTAAGAACGACATGACGGTCGCCGCCACTCCGGGCGCGCCGGACTCAACCGTGGGCGACAAGATTGATGACGCTTCGATCACCGCCGAGGTCAAATCGTCGCTCTTGAGTCATCGCTCCACAAGCGCGCTAAGAACTGGAATCACAACCACGGATGGCGTGGTGACCGTAACAGGCGCCGCCAAAAACAGCGCCGAAGTAACTCTGGTCACACGGCTGGTCACCGACATCAATGGTGTAACCAAGGTAATCAACAACATGACGATCGACGTCAGGACCGCATCCGTCCAGTAAGCCATTTCATCTACCTCCGCGGGTCGTTCGCCAAAACGCGCCGGCCCGCGGCATACTAAACAAAAACAAACAGAAAGACGTACATATGTTATACACAATTGCGGTAATATTAATCATTCTATGGCTGCTCGGACTTGTAACCAGCTACACGATGGGCGGATTCATTCACATCTTGTTGATCATCGCCATCGTTTTGATTTTGGTCAACCTCATCTCCGGTCGCAGGCCCATTGTTTGACGCGCAGTAGAGGAAACTCGATATGAACACAAAAACAATCGTCGCCGTTCTTCTGGTCACGCTGGGCATCGTCGTGCTCGCTTACTCGGGCATTACCTTCTCGACGCCAGGGAAGCCGATCGATTTCCTTGGGATACACGTGGAGACTACCCATAGCCACTTTGTCCCGCCAGTCGTTGGCGCCCTGGCGCTCGTCGGTGGGACCATGTTGCTGCTGGTTAAACCCGGGCGTGTCTGATGGACGAGAACCCAAGAAACGAACGGGGCCAAGCAACCCGCCGGGCCGCCGTTCCAAAGCACCTTCGCCGATTGAAATCGGATGAATTGGTGAGTGTCGGTGATTTTGTCGCGAATGAGAGTAACGAGTTTGAGTTGTGGGAAGGTCCGCATGGTTTTATGGCCGACTCCTTCATCAAACCGATTTACCGACGGGAGGTCGACCAGCCAATGAGGGAAGCGCGGGAGCAAGGGCAGGGGGTCAACTTTTCTCAGGGCGCGCATTGAGCGCCCGTTCAGTCTTCAACGGTGAATTTGGAGCGGCTTTGGCGCATGCGTTCCGCGTCAATAATCGCTTCCATCCGCCGGACATCCTCCGCGATGCTGGTGCTGATGATCAGGTAGTGAAAGTGCCGCCATTGGGCAATCTCCTGCCGCGCCACGCCCATGCGTTTTTCCAATTCCGCCGGCGCGTCTGTCCCGCGCTTGCGCAAACGCGCCTCCAATTCACCCAGCGTCGCCGGCGTCAGAAAAACCGTGACCAGTGCCCCCCGCAAGTCCGCGTCGGCCGCCGCGCGGGAGCAAACCGTGGCGGCGCCCTGGACATCGATGTTGAGCAAAACGTCGTATCCCTGGCGCAATTTTTCGAGGACTTCCGTTCTAGGCGTGCCGTAGGAGTGGTCATGCACTCGGGCGTGTTCCAGGAAGGCGCCGGACTCGACGCGCCTCGCAAACTCCTCGTTGTCAATAAAGAAATAATCGCGCCCGTCCATTTCGCCGGCGCGAGGAGCTCGAGTGGTGCATGTGATGGCGCGGGTCATTTCCGGATGCCGTGTCAGCAATTGCTGGCACAACGTGGTCTTTCCGCCGCCCGAAGGCGCCGAGATGACGATGAGCATCGGCATCGAGCCGGATGGCGCGGGCGGTTTCATTCGACGTTCTGGACCTGCTCGCGGAATTTCTCCAATTCGGCCTTCAGCAAAACGACTTCGCGCGAAATGGCGGTGTCATTGGCTTTGGACCCGATGGTGTTGATCTCGCGGTTGATTTCCTGTGACAAAAAATCGAGAGTGCGTCCGACCGGCTCCGTTGATTTGACGCAATCATCAAATTGCTGGAAATGGCTTTGGAGGCGCGTGAGTTCCTCCGAAATGTCGCTGCGGTCGGCAAAATAAAAAATCTCCTTGACGAGCCGTTCGTCGTCAAGGCCGGGGGTTTCCAGGCCGGCTGTCTTGATCCGGGCCAGCAATTGCTCCCGATAACGTTCAGTGGCCTGTGGCGCCCGGACCTGCACGCGGCGCACGCCGGCGCGAAGGTTGGTGACGCGGGACTTTAAATCTCTGGCTAGGCAGGCGCCCTCGCGTTCCCGCATCTTCAAGAGGATGTCCAGGGCCGCGTCCAGTGCCTTTTCCGTTGCCGGCCAAAGGTCCTCGGCCTCGCGGATTTCCTCCGCGGGTTGCAGGACACCGGGGGCGCGGGTCAGCATGTCCAGCGTAACAGTCTCGGCAAGATGGAGGGCGGTGGCCAGCGCGCGAAGTTCTTTGGCGTAAACTTTGGCCAGATCAGAATTGATTCGCATTTTGCCGGCGCCCCGTTCAGCGGCATGGATGGAGACGCGAACCGTCAGGCGGCCGCGCGCGACGCGACGGTTGATCTGGTCGCGGATTTGGGCTTCCAGGACCTCCAGGTCGCGAGGCAAATTGACCGAGATTTCCGTCTGCTTTCGGTTCACGGAACTGACCTCGATGGTCACTTTGAAGCCGCGTTGCGCGCACTCGCCACGCCCATATCCGGTCATTGATTTCATGCTCGACCCCCGATTTACCCGGAAGCGGCTAAGATTTGCAATGTCATTCCCTCTTTTCCAGCGCGGTTTTCTAGGGTTAAATAAGGAGGTTTCTATGACGCCGCTTGCATTGCATGAATTTCATCGGGCCGCCGGGGCCGCTTTTGTGGAGGTCAACGGCCAGGAGGCGGTCTTGGGTTACGGCGATTGGATGGCCGAATATACCGCGTTGCGCGAGGGGGCGGGCGTGTTGGATATGAGCTTTCGCGGACGGTTGTGCGTCCTGGGAGCGGATCGGCAGCGATTTCTTAACGGGCAGGTCACCAATAATGTGAAGGATTTGCGGACGGGCCAGGGTTGTTACGCGGCGCTGGTGTCCGCCAAGGGCAAACTGCAAAGCGACCTGAACGTCTATTGCCTCGAAAACGAAATGCTGCTGGATTTTGAGCCGGGCTATGTCTCCCTTGTTTTCCAACGGCTGGAGAAATTTGTCATTGCCGAGGATGTCCAAATAATCGATGCCTCCCCGCATTATGGTTTGCTGAGCGTGCAAGGGCCGAAGGCCGCGGAGACGATTGGGAAATGCCCGGAGAATGCAATGGCGCTAGCAAGGATTGAGGACCCGGCGCTGGGAGAAATATATCTGGCCAATCACCCCCGGCAAAGGGGCGCGGGCTTCGATCTTTTCGTGCCCGTTGACGCAATGAGGGAGATGGCCGGCCAATTATTGTCGCGCGGAGGGCGTTTATGCGGCTGGCAGGCATTGGAGACGGCCAGAATGGAGGCCGGCATTCCCCGCTTCGGCGCGGATATGGATGAGACAAACCTTGCGCCGGAGGCGTTGGACCAGGTCGCGATCAGTTATTCCAAAGGGTGCTACATCGGCCAGGAGGTCATCGCTCGCGTTCGCACCTACGGCCAGGTGGCCAAGTCGTTGCGCGGTCTGAAATTGGAGGGCGACATCAAGGACGTGCCGGTCAAAGGCGCGAAACTTTTCCTTGGAGACAAGGAGGTTGGCTACATCACCGGCGCGGTTCGATCACCGATGTGCAAGGCGGTGATTGCCTTGGGCTACGTTCGGCGCGGCGCCAACGAAACAGGCGCGAAGCTGCTCGTGCAAACGCCCGATGGGAAAGTTCCGGCGATGGTCGTGGAACCGTCGCAATTCCTTTGACCAGGCTCTCAGACTGGATGACAGGATGCGCCCCAATAATGAAAGTACTGCCCACGGCAGCAGCATTTTGGGCCTTCCCAGGCGCGACGATGCGCCCGCCGCGAGGAAGATGACGCCGGGTGCCGAGCGTGTTTTGAGGCGCTGCCGTTTGGTGGACCTGGTCACGGGTGTACTTTTGAGTTTGCAGACGGGTTTGGAAACGTTAGTTTTGGTCTGGCGGATGTCCGATGGTGTAATGGTAGCACAAGGCCCTTTGGAGGCCTTTGTCTTGGTTCGAATCCAAGTCGGACAGCCATTTTTCCGAGGGAAACGGCTACATGAAGTGTCGGTGACACAAGAACGACACGGAAAACGCCCGAGTCCGAGACGGCCATACGTGAAGCCGCGCAGCCCCGAGCAAGGCTTAAACATCATTATCCCATAATTGCCGCGATTTGGGTCTTGTGGCAACCCGAGATGCGCCGCCTACGCGCGGACGGGCAAAACTCGGGTATTGAGTGGACTTTGTGACGAAAACGAGTAAGTTTGGGGCTCCATGGAGTTACAAACAGATCGGACGGTCCTCACTCGATACAGCTTACTTAGCCGACTGCAAGACTGGCAGGACAACAAGAGCTGGCACGAGTTCTTTGAGACTTATTGGCGGTTGGTTTATTCGTTGGCGCTTCGATCTGGCCTGACCGAGATGGAGGCGCAAGAGGTTGTCCAGGAAACCTTCATTTGCGTGGCCAAAAGCATCCATCAGTTTAAACGCGACCGGACAAAGGGTTCGTTTAAAGGATGGCTGCGAAACATAACACGCTGGCGGATCGCAGACCAATTCAGAAAAAGAACGCGCGGCACAACGGACGAACCAGCCGTATCGGCGGAGGAAGTCGTGTGTTTAGACAGCGGTGCCGACGACGACGACGCTGAATGGGACCTGGAGTGGAAAGAGAGCTTGCTCAAGAGCGCCATCGAAAGGGTCAAAGCCCGCGTCAAAGCGGAGCATTTTCAGATTTTCGACCTTTATGCGCTTCGCGGATGGCCTGTCCGCAAAGTCGCCCAAGTCCTTTCCGTCAGTGTGCCCGGGGTTTATCTGGCCAAGCATAGGGTCACGGGCATGATCAAACGAGAAGTGCTGGCTTTGGAGAAGGGACAGCATTTGCGTTTACGGCTATGAGCGACGCCCCGAATTCCTTCCGGCCCCAGCCCATGCCGCCACCCTTGGCGCAGTCAACAATTTCCATTCCCGAACACGAGGTCATCCGGCGGATCGGGCGCGGCGCAAGCGGAGAGGTTTGGCTGGCCAGAAATTTTTTGGGCGTTTATCGGGCTGTCAAGATCATGCGCTCCGGAGAGCATGGGCGCCAGCGCTCATTCGAGAAGGAATTAGCCGGCATGATGCGATTTGAGCCGGTTTCTCGATTGCATGACGGATTGGTGGATATTCTGCAAGTCGGACAGAACAAGGAGGAGGCCTATTTCTATTATGTCATGGAATTGGCTGACTGCGTTCATTCCGGCCAATCCATTGAAGTCGAAACCTATGTGGCGCATACGCTGGCGGAACACATTCGCGAGCGGGGGCGCCTGCCTGCTCGAGAATGCATCCGTTTGGGCGCAGCCATGGCCTCGGCCTTGGGTTTTCTGCACCGGCAGAATTTGGTTCACCGCGATCTCAAGCCGTCGAACATCATCTTCGTCAACGGTTTTCCAAAGCTGGCCGATATTGGCTTGGTCACGGGAATGTCAGGCAAGAGCGCCTATGTGGGCACGGAAGGATTCATTGCGCCGGAAGGTACCGGATCGGCGCAGGCAGACATCTATTCTCTGGGAAAAATTCTGTATGAGATGAGCACGGGCCATCCGGCCAAGGAGTATCCTGTTTTGCCCTCCGACTTGGGGACGGACCAGGATAGCCTTGAGCTGGCACAATTCAGCCGCATTGTTTTGAAAGCCTGCCGGACCAATCCCCCATCGCGCTATGATTCCGCGGATGATCTGATGACGGCCTTGCTCTCGTTCCAATTCACCAACCGAGTGTACCGTTGGGAATCCAAAAACCATCCGCTGGGTCGTGCGATTCGCCTCTTCGGGGCGATCTCCGGGACGGTCTTCGTCATCTATGCTGTTTGGCGCGTGCTCTGGCTTTTGCGGCATAGCCCGTGACGGTTGGCCCCCTGTTCTCGATCTGTTTTTGGTAAGGTGGGCGCGCTGCACCGACCGGCCGCCGCAGCGATCCTCACAGCGGGCAGCATTTATGTTGTTCTGACTCGGCGACCCCAACTCAGTAAAGCTCAGAAGTTTACGCCCCTGCTCAACGTAACTCCACAAAAAAACTGAAAGATTCCCACTGTGGGGCCGAGTTATAATAAAGGACGAAAATTTGTTTGAACAACTGTATGAAACTTCGAAACCAATTGCAGGCAGGGCGCGCGCACGAGAATTAAACGATTTCCCGTCTGACTATACTAATCCGTAATTAAAGGAGCGTATGCAAACCAACCAAGCTTTGAGATTTTTTGTCGATACGACCGTTGCCGTCTTGTTCATTGCAGGGTTGCCGTCGATGGCAGCCACGCAAATTGCCAGCCAATTGGCGCCTTCCGCCCGCGTTTCCACGGTCGGCGGCAGCGATGCCTACGACCCGATTGTCACGCCGAACGGCCAATACGCCCTTTTCGCCAGCACCTCGGACAACCTGGTTGTCGGGTCCGGGGGAAAGGCGATGCGGGAGGCCGTCCCCGCGCACATGAATGTCTTCCTTCGCAACCGGCAAACCGGCGCTACGGTGTTGGTGAGCGTGAACGCCGCCGGCACGGCGGGCGGCAATGGCGACTCGTATCCGTGCGCCATCTCGTCCAACGGGCAATTCGCCGTCTTCCAAAGCTCCGCGTCCAATCTCGTTCCCGGCGACACCAATTCCGCGGGCGACGTCTATGTGCGGGATACCGTAAATAACATTACGACTCTCGTCAGCGTGGGCACAAACGGCGCGCCCGGCAACGGCGCTTCCGGCGATGCCGTTATCACGCCGGATGGCCGCTATGTGGCGTTCGATAGCGCGGCGAGCAACCTTGTCGTGCTGGACACAAATGGAATCCAGGACGTTTTTGTCCGCGATTTGAAACTGGGCACTACGACTTTGGCAAGCGTCGGTGCGAACGTATATGCAAATATTGTTACAACGACGCTGACCATCGGCAGCGCTTCCTTGGTGCCGATCATTTCCGCGGATGGCCGCTATGTGGCGTTTTTCAGCTCCGCCATCGGCCTTGTTACAAACGCGACCAACTCCGGCGAACTCTATCTGCGCGATCTGACGCTGGGCTCGACCATTTGGGTGAGCGCCAACGCGCGCACCCTCGATTCGGCGGAAACCGTCGGCAACTACGAAATGAGCACTAATGGCCAGTTCATCGCGTATCAGACCACCGGCGGCAACACCAGCGGACTGGTGATGCGGTATAATGTGGCCAATGGAAGTTCCGACGATATTTCCACCAACGGCGCCGTTGTGACCACGCTGGACCCCACGACGAGCAAAATTGCTATCAGCGCCGACGGAGAGTTTGTCAGCTACACTTTGACAAACGTCTATGACGGAGAATCCATCCAATTGTGGGACTCGGAAAGCGGGCTTTCGACGCTGGTCAGCGGCACGAATGTCAACGCCTACTGTGACACGCCACAGGTTGACCAGACCGGGAGGTACGTCGCCTTTCTCAGTGATGACCAGTTTCTCACACCCAACAGCGACGGCAACTTCCACGTTTATGTCCGCGATACGCTGAGCAACACAGTCCAATTGGTGGATGTCGTCCCCAATGGTACCATGCCCATTTCGTCGATCCAGACGGCGTTCTTTTTTAGCGCCGATGGCAGCGCGATTGGGTTTGATTGCCTTGACGGTTCGCTGAGTATCAACCCCTACAAGTCCGATGCCTTCGTCCGCTCATTTACGTCAAACATGACGGACATCATTTCCGTACCTGCGGCAACGCTGCCTTGTTACACGCCCCTCAATTCAAGCCAGATTGCGGCCTATCCCATCAGTTCCAACGGGCAATTCGTCGCCTTCACCAGTTTCTGCGACGGCATCGTGCCCGGCGACACGAACGGGGCACCGGACGTTTATCTGCACAATTTCGCCACCGGGTCAAACACGCTGATCTCGGTCAGCCCCTTTGGTCCCTATTCCGGAAATCTGGGCTCGCAGGAAGGAGCGGTCAGCGCGGATGGACGTTACGTCGCTTTTAGCAGCAGCGCGACCAATCTCGTCACCGATGACACAAACTTCTCCGAGAACATATTCTTGCGCGATACGCAAGCGGGCACGACGATTCTGGTCAGCGAGAATGTCACCGGCACGGGCGGGGCCAACGGCAGTTCGTCCGCGCCACAAATCAGCGCCGACGGCCAGCATGTGCTTTTTTCCAGCACGGCTAACAACTTGACGGATAATACCGGGGTGCCGGGCATCAACTTTTATTGGAGGGATATCAAAGCCGGCGCCACCTACCTTATCCCCTCGGACTTCGCTGTGATGACCCCGGATGGAAGCAATGTGTTGAGCGTTGTTTACGCAAACAACTATATAGGCGAGCCCGGGCCGGACATGGCGCTTTGGAACGCCCAGACTCACTCCGTAACCACCGTCATTTCAACAGGCTCCGGCCTGACCGATCCGACCATAACCGAGGCTGTCATCAGCCCGGACGCGCATTGGGCGGCGTCTCAAACGCGCGGCATCGGGGCTAACCCTAACATTTACGCTGCTGATCTTGTTGGCAATTCAAACTGGCTTCTGGGCGCATGCTCTCCGACGTCGCAAAATGCTTTCCAGTTCAGTGGAGACAGCCGCTGGCTGGCGTACGTTGCCGAATTCCAGAACACGAACCAGATTTATCTTTACGACTTCCAGACGGGCAACAAGACGCTTGTGAGTCAAGCATATAATTCCACCAACGCCGGCAATGGGCCCAGCGATTCACCGACGATCAGCGCCGACGGCGCTCTCCTGGCGTATCGCAGCGCCGCGACAAATCTTGTTCCGAACGACGACAACGGTGTGCGGGACGTCTTTCTCTATAACCGGTTGACCGGCGGGACTACAATTGTCAGCTCCAGTTCATACGGCGCATTCTCGGCTAACGGCGAGTCTCTTTCTCCGGTTTTTAGCGCGGACGGCCAAACATTGCTCTTTGAAAGCTGGGCCTCGGATCTCGCTTTCGGGGATTTCAACGAATCAATGGACGTTTTCGCGCTCTCGCTGCCGGCGGACGGAGCGGCCAGTTCCACAAATGGGACCCCAACGTTGAGTATCACACCTCTTGCGACGGGGGTGGTCAACGGCAAGTTCTCGACCAACCAGACCTTGACGCTGACATGGCCATCGGTGGTTGGCGTCGGCTATCAGGTGCAATACAAGAACGATCTGAACGATCCCGAATGGTTGCCGCTTAGCGGAACTGCGACAGTGGTCGGGAGCCAGGGCAGTATTATTGACTTAAGCCCGTCCGCGACGCAGCGATTTTACCGGATTCTTTCGTACTGACATATATGAGCAGCCCAATGATAAAACCTCTACCTTATAATATGACAAAAACCGTTAATGCGTATACACGCCCATTATCTATCCCATTTCGCTATCGTTTTTCGCTTTTGGGGCGCCGGTGGGCACCGGTATTGTTCGCCGGGATTCTCGCACTTCTGCCCGTTACGTCGCACGGCGCGGGGGTGTCGGTAATAAACCTTCATTCGTTCGACGTCTTTCTTAGCGGGGAAGTCCCTTACAGCAGCCTGGTCCAAGGCTCCAACGGCCTCTTTTATGGCACGACATTTCAAGGCGGCTCTGCCAACGCAGGGGTGATTTTCGAGGTGGCTAGCAATGGCGCGGTGAACACTCTCTATACATTCACCAACGGCGTGGACGGTTGTTTTCCCCAGGCTGGACTCCTCCTGGCCAATGACGGCAATTTTTATGGCACTTCCGTCGAGGGCGGCACAAACGGCACGGGTGCTTTATTCAGAATAACGCCAGCCGGCGTCTTCAATTCGCTTTACTCATTCACGGCGGCGCCTAAGAGCTATGAGAACCCGGACGGCGCATATCCCGCTGGCAGCTTGTTACAGGCCAGCGATGGCAATTTATATGGTACAGCGTCCACCGGCGGCGCTAACGCCTCCGGGACTCTCTTCAAGATCACCCTCGGCGGCTCATTCCAGTTGGTATATGCGTTCAGCGCGCTCGGTACGAATGGCGCAAACAGTGAGGGATCGGACCCGGAAGCGCCGTTAATCCAAGGCGCCGACGGGAACTTATATGGCACAGCCTATGCCGGCGGCGCCAATGGTTATGGCACGGTCTTCGCATACAATCTCTCACACAGCCAAATATCTTCATTGCATTCGTTCCAGAACGCGGCTGATGGGGCCAATCCGATGGCTCCAGTAGCCCAAGGGACGAACGGAGATTTTTTTGGCACAACGTCTCAGGGCGGTTCCGACACGAACGGAGCGTTGTTCAAGATTACCAGCGAGGGCGCATTTACTCCGTTGTACTCCTTTACCAACGGGATCGACGGGGCAAATCCAGTCGCGCCACTGGTGCAAGGTGCCGACGGGAATTTTTACGGAACCGCCGCCAGCTCGCGGAGCGGGTTCGGAACCGTTTTTGAAGTGACGACCAATGGGATCTTCACACCACTCTATGCGTTCACGGGCGAAAACGACGGCGCCAATCCCGCAGCGGGGTTGGTGCAGGCGGCCGACGGCCTTTTTTTCGGAACGACCTCCGAGGGTGGCTCAAACAATGCAGGAGCGGTATTCAGCATCACTTCCACGGGCGCGTTCGCGCCGGTGATGTCATTCATGGGGGGCGGTGACGGCAGCGATCCGCAGGCGCCGCTGGTGCAGGGCACGAACGGTAATTTCTACGGGACAGCCTACCAGGGAGGCAAAGCCGGCGACGGTGTGGTGTTTGAATTGACTGCCAATGGCGTATTCACTCTTCTTCACTCGTTCACCAACGGGCAGGACGGCGCCTTTCCCGCGAGCGGGTTGACACTGGGGACCGATGGCAACCTATACGGCTCGACCTTCGTTGGCGGCGCGAACGATTCCGGGGTTTTATTCAAAATGACTCAGCAAGGCGCGCTAACGGTTCTGCATTCGTTGACGGGTCGCACAGAAGGCAATCGGCCCGTGGGAGCGTTGGTGCAGGGAACGAACGGAAACTTTTACGGCGCAGCCAATCAGGGCGGAGACTCCGGTATCTCCCCTTACTATTACCCATACGGAACGATTTTTGAGATGACTTCTGGAGGAACGGTGACGACGCTCTATACGTTCACGAACGGGTATGATGGCGCATACCCAAGAGGCGGCGTAGCGCTGGGAACTGACGGGAATTTCTACGGCACGGCTACGTCAGCTGGGACTCCCGTTTATGATGTTAATCCGACCCCTCTCACGTTTGGCACGATCTTCAAAATCACGCCGGATGGCGTACTGACACCGCTGCACAGATTCACAAACGGTGTGGACGGAGGAGTTCCTCTCTCCAAACTCGTGCAGGGGGCCGGTGGAAATTTCTATGGCACCGCATCCACGGGCGGCACGAATAATCATGGCACCGTTTTCACGGTAACACCCGCAGGGTCGTTTACGCCGCTGTATTCATTCACCAACGGAATCGACGGCGCGGCGCCGAACGCGGGGTTGATACTCGGCCCGGGTGGGAATCTCTATGGGACGGCTGCCGCCGGCGGCGCATACGGCATGGGGACGATCTTTGAAATCAGCAGCAACGGAGGTTTCACTGCCTTGTATTCATTCGAGGGAACCAATGACGGTTCGACACCAATGGCGCCATTGGTACTCGGGACCGATGGCAATTTCTACGGCACCGCTTCACTTGGCGGCGAGTCGGACAGCGGAACTGCTTTTAAGCTTGAACTCCCAACTCTGGCAGCGCCGCTCTTCACGTCAATCGTATCCGGGTCGGCGCTAACCGCGGTCACTTGGAGCACGGTGGCGGGACAGATGTATCAATTGCAAGTTGCCGCCGATCTGACGCAGAACGCCTGGGCAAATCTGGGCATTCCAACGAACGGAACTGGTGGCTTGGCCAGTTTTGCGGACACCAACCGCGGAAATGTTCAGCGATACTATCGAGTATATACCTATCCGCCGTGATCAAACGCTGACGAACTATTTTTTAATCGTTCGAAGGCCGCCTCACTTCACGCTAGTCTTCGTGCGCACCCGGGCCGGCATTGGATACTATGAAGCCAATTAGCGCGGGTCGAAAATCGCGCCGAGAAACAGGATGAGTCCGGTTTTGCGCTCGCGCAGTGCCACCAGGAACGGATGATCCACCACCATGCGGAAAGGCGGGGGTTCAAGACGGACAGGTTTGGGTTCTCTCCGCCGTTTCTAATGCCTATCCGCAAGGTCTTCGCCACCAGAGGCATGCAGCCTCAAAGTTATCGAACGTCCCTATAGTCAGGCATTTCCGCCGATTTGTCAAGCCCCGTTATTACGCATCAACAAACCATCCATTACTCAGCAATTACTCAGTAATAACTCGTTCACTGGCACTTTCACTGGCACTTTTCCGACCCCGAAGCGAGAGTCGGTTCGCGACACTGTCCTTCAAGGCTCACAGAAGAACCGTGACAAAAACACGCGATCTCGACCTGGACAACCTCAAAGCCCGCGCTTCGGGCAGGGCAGAATGGGCGGAGGGGGTTCTCCTATTTGTAATCGACTTGAGAAGTGTTTATAAGGTGAATTCTGAATGCCTCTAAAAATATGCGTTACAACGACCCAAATCGACGGGCATTTGGATTGTGATTCACAGTTTTGCATGGCGTAATCGCAGCGCGTTGGTGATTACGGAAACCGAACTCAGGCTCATGGCGGCACCCGCGATGATGGGACTTAGCAGCAGGCCAAAGAACGGATAAAGCACGCCAGCGGCAATAGGGATGCCGAGCGAATTACACACGAACGCCAGGAAAAGGTTTTGCCTGATATTTCGCATCATCGAACGGCTCAAGGTGATGGCCTTGACGATGTCGCGCAGGTCGCCTTTGACGAGGGTAATACCAGCGCTTTCCATCGCTCCGCCCGTGCCCGTCCCTATTGCAATGCCGACGTGTGCGGCGGCACGCGCAGGCGCGTCGTTGATGCCGTCACCGGCCATCGCCACGATTTGGCCTTGTTGACGGAGTTGTTGGATGCGTTCGTGTTTGCGTTGCGGTTCAACACCCGCTTCCACTTGATCAAGTCCTAGTGTTTTGGCCACAGCATTCGCGGTGCGTTCATTGTCGCCTGTGAGCACGATGATTTTCAGGCCAAGCTTGTGAAGTTGCGCGATGGCTTCGGACGTGGATGCCTTGATGGGGTAGGATATCCCCTACGAGACTTTGCTTGAACGCAGTTCCGTCGTCATATATTTCGTGGCAAAATCAATGAATGCACGCACTCGGGCCGGAAGCATTCGTTGCGCTGGATATACAATATGGCATGAAAGTGCTTTTGCGCTCCACTGCGGTAACACTCGAATCAAGCGTCCAGACAGAATGTCTT
>DATKFW010000139.1:0-33246 GCA_035511075.1 Vulcanimicrobiaceae bacterium | reverse complement strand
TGACCGGCAACTACAACACGACTACTTCTATAAGTCAAGCTGGTCTGATACCTGTCGGCACACAATCACTTTTCTTTGATGCGCAGAAAGGGTTTGGAGGCGGAGGCGACGGCAATCTTGGGGTTTTCATAGGAACCCAAGACGTTCCATTTACGCCGGTAGCCACTTACCCAAATTACACGCTTTACGGAGCTAATATTTCGGCATGGTCCGGGGATACAGAGGAGCTAACGTTCTCTGCCTTGGCATCTTCCATGACGGGACTCAACAATTGGACGCTCGACGACATTTCGTTTTCCCCGGCAGCCATTCCCGAAGCCAGTCCGCTCGTTCTGACAGGAGTCGGCGGACTCCTTTTTGCGCTGTACCGGCGTTTCGCGCCCAAGCGGCAATGAAAACGGCAATCGCCACCATTATTATTGCGAGTTCCGTTCAGACGTTCGCCCAAGGCACATTTGAAAACCTCAACTTTGAGCAGGCTAGTCCTGTACCCGTTGTCGGGAGCCCGTACTATCCATACGCCGTCACAACTGCTAGCGCAGTGCCGTTCTGGACCGTTTACTATGGCAATACCCCGCAGAGCCAGATTTTGTACAATACAATGTCTTTAGGAGCTCCAGAAGTTGACCTCTTCGGTCCTAACAACGGGGTCGGTGATCCCGGAGTCATTGACGGCAACTACTCGGTGGGTCTGAAATCCGGGTTTGGACCGGGATTCGTCCCGCAAAGTGTGTCGCTGTGGCAAAACGGCACGATGCCGGCTAACGCAGAGTCCCTGGAATTCGATGCCGCGAACTTCGGAGGTGGCACTCCTCTTTCTGTATCCTTTGCCGGCGATAACTTGACGCTTTTTGTCCTCTCGTCTGCGGTTGCTCCTTCTGGACAGCCTTACAGCGTGTACGGCGCCAATATAGCTCCGTATGCTGGGCAAACGGGGCAGCTTGAGTTTACCGCCACCTTTTATAACTGGGTAGAACTGGACGACATCAGCTTTTCCACACAGGCCATTCCTGAACCCAGTCCGCTCGCTTTGACGGGAATAGGCGGATTCCTATTTGCGCTTTACCGACGCCTTTCACCCAGGCGGCGATGAAATTGAAATTCACGTTGCCCATCTCATAAATACCTGCGGTGGCGTACTATGAATGTCGAAGCAGCGACCGTTGTGCTTCCGACAACGCGGTGGTGATCAGGCCAAATTTACGATGGCGGGATCACCGTAGAGGGTGAAGGAGCCGGCGCGCGTGATTTTGACGTCCATCAACTGGCCGGTGTGGCGCTGGTTTCCTTCAAAGACGACGATCTTGTTGCAACGGGTCCGTCCGGACAACCGCGCGGGGTTCTTCCGGCTGGGTCCCTCGACCAGAATCTGGACGGTTTGGCCGACGCGCTCGTCATAGCGGCCGCGGCCGACGGAATTGATCTCCGCCAGCAGGCGGGCGTTGCGCTCCTCCTTGACTTCCTGCGGCACCTGCCCGGGCATCCCGGCGGCGGGCGTGTCTTTGCGAGGCGAATATTTGAACATGTAGGCGTTGTCGAATCGGGCTTCGCGGACCAGGGACAGGGTTTGTTCAAAGTCCTCCTCGGTTTCTCCGGGAAACCCGACAATGATATCGGTCGTAATGCCGATGCGCGGCTGCGCCTGGCGCAGTTTTTCGACGATGCCAAGGTAGCGGGAACGCGTGTAGCCGCGATGCATCATTTTCAAAATGCGATCGCTCCCGCTCTGGACGGGGAGATGGGCGCTTTCGCACAATTTCGGGAGGCGCCGGTAAGCTTCAACCAAATCGTCGCCGTAACCCTTGGGATGCGGCGAAGTGAACCGGATGCGCTCCAATCCGTCGATCTCGTGCACGGCTTCGAGGAGTTGGACGAAGCCGGATTTGCCGTCCGTCGTAGGAATGTCGCGTTTGCCATAACTGGTAACGATCTGTCCCAGCAACGTGATCTCGCGGGCGCCGTTGCGGGCCAATTGGCGGCATTCGGCCACGATGTCCGCGATGGTGCGGCTGCGTTCCTGGCCGCGCGTGTAGGGGACAATGCAAAACGTGCAATATTGATTGCAGCCTTGCATGATGCTGACGAAGGCTGTCACGGGGGCCGCATGACCGTTGGCCGGGCGCTGGCCAAGGAGGAGATGTTCCCTAATGGTCGCCTCGCTCCCCTGCTCCGGGTCGGTATCGACTATCTTGGTTCGCCGGCCTTCGAGGATTTCATCCAGATAATCCGCCGTGCGATGGAATTTTTGCGTGCCGACAACGAGATCGACATCGGGTAATTGATCGATCAATTGCTGTCCGCGGCTTTGCGCCATGCAGCCCAGGAAACCAAGGACGACATCGGGGCGGTTGCGCCGGACGTCGGCGGCGATGTTTTCCATCTTGCCGATGGCCTTTTGCTCGGCCATGTCGCGCACACTGCAAGTGTTTAGCAGGATCACGTCGGCGACGGCTTCGGCCGGGGCGAGGGTATAGCCTTTGGCGACGAGCTGGGCGGCGACGGCCTCCGAATCCCGCTCATTCATCTGGCACCCGTAAGTCTTGATAAAAACGCTTGGCATTATTCGAGAACCACAACCTTAGCCAAAACGATCCAGTTAAAGAACTGAATTTTGACAGGATTAACAGGATGGAAAAAAGGATGTGGCGTCAGAAATAAACCCGCACCGTGTGGGGAGAGCTCCGTGGGCCGTAGTTCATCCTGTTCACGGCGTGGGCCAAGTCCAAGAATACTTCAGCCACACTGGCTCACTGAGATCAAATGTATTGCATATAAGAAGTTCACGTTTCAATATTTGAACGGCCAGGAGTTGTTGAACCGATCTCGACATGAACCGATTCACCGCGATTTTGCTTTTCGGTCCAGGCGTCTTCTTGACTGGATGCGCCCGTCCGGACGCGAAGTATTCAGATCTACGCCCAGCGCCCACGGCAACGATTTCTGGCGCCACCTTGACGCTTCATCTTGGCAGCGACCTGATAGCTTCCGCGTGCTTGACGAGACCCAAGTTCAGAATCGAGGGACAGACAATCTACGTTGTCGGTTATCGCACGTTCCGCCAGCACAGGCGTGACGTTGCAGTCCAACTCCCAGCGTCGGTCCACGCACAATCAGCGACGATTGTCTGGATTGATCCAGACGGTAGCCGCGTTCAAGTTCAGATCACGAAATAATCAAAAAGAGGCCGCCGTCCACCCCGGCGTCCTCATGTGGCTCCTCAGCCGCATACGGTATATCGGATTGAACGTTTTGCCGGCGAGTGGCACTGATAGGGTGTATGGCTGAGATTCCGAGCGGTTCCGCTCAGAAAGTTGTGGATTCCTTTGATGTTGCGGAGTTCATCGACGCTCATGGGAATCGCCTGCTGCGTTCAGCCTACGGGGAAGGCTGGCCGGCGAGACGCCAGCCAGGGCGACCGGGCCGGTCGCGCTCCCAAATCCGCTTGAATCATTCTGGATTGGTTCCCACGACCCGGAACACGGGTTGCATCACTCTTTATCTCACCCACTTTTAATCACACCCCAAACAGCGGCAGTTCAGTTTTCACGCTTGCGTCGTTTCGAACGGTGAGCTATCGGTTTCCCATGAGTTCCGTTGCCGAAATCGAACAGGCCATTGCCAAACTTCCCCGTGGGGAGTTTGTTCAGTTGGAACGTTGGTTCGACGCCGAACGAAACCGCAAGTGGGACCAGCAGATGGAGGAAGACGCCGAAAACGGCAAATTGCGCGAACTTTACGAGCGGCTTCAATCGGAAAACCAAGGCCAGTCCAAAGTCCTGTTCGGGAAAACATGAATTTGCCGCAAGAGATCACAAAGATCGCACAGAATAATAGACATAAGTTCCTTTCTATGCGCTCCCTGCAGCCCTTTGCCGCAAAGTTCAGCCCCTTTTGAAGCCCAGCAGGAGCAGGACGACGTCAACGACGAAAAGCAGGACGATTGTGACCTCCAGCGTCAGCATCCACCGGCTGATCCGGTCCTGGTTGAGCAATTGATAAAGGTTGTCCAGCGTTTCCAACTTTTCGTCGATGGTGCGGTGCCAGTCGGCCAGATGGAACCGGGCGGAAATGTTTTGGTAGATTCGCGCCAGGTGCCAGTCGCCAAAGAATTTGGTGATGTTGGAGAGTTCGTCGCTGAAGCGGGCCAGGTCAATGCGAATTTCCCGCAGTTCGCGCATCACTTCGACGCTTCTGCGGGGGCGCTCGGTAAGGTCGCGATAGGAGCGTTCCAGAGCGGTGTCAAGAATCCGGTCGTAGGCTTCCAATTCGGCCAATTGGAGGTTGGCCGATTCCAGCACATAAAGAATTTCGTCGAGTCCCGCCGGCTCCTGGACGATGAGTGCGGCGTCCCAATCCAGCACGGCAAGGTCGTTATCGTAGTAGCTGAGGTAGCGACCGGTCGATTCGTCGGCTTCCTGGCGGGAGAGCTGGTTGACATCGGCTTCCTGGGTCAGAAGCGCGGCGACCTGGCGGCGATGCTGATGGAGCCAATCCTCGGCGCTCAGGGGCCGTCCGTCACGGGCGAGCAAGGGGGCGTCAATACAAAAAACGGTGTAGGCCTCCTCCTCGGCCAGTTGCGGAACGGGTTTGAGGAAGTAGGAGGAAAGTTCGCGGCGCGCTTCCTCGGCCAATTGGCGGACCTCGGCCGTCAAAGCGCCGTTGGAAAACTCCAAATCGTGGTAGGCGACCAGGTCCTCAATGGATTGGACGTCAAAGGGGACTGAAATGGTGATGCTCAAAGCGCCCACCGGCAGGAACTTGACCGTGCGGTCGATGCGGACGGGGCCATTGGGGCCGATGCGTTCCATGGGAGGCAGGCGAACCATCTGGGGACGATAAAAAAACAGGTGGCGAGGGTTGCGCCGGCTGGTATCGACGTTGAATTGGGCAACGGTCTGGCCGAGCAACTGCTGAATCGGCTTGCGAATCATCTCGTAAGCGACGTCAAAGGCGTAGATGTAAATAACCCTGCCGGCGTAACGCTTGACGCTACGGGGCGCCTCCTCGGACATGACGGGTTCGAGCACGGAAGATACCATATTGCAAAATAAGCCCGGCGGGAAGCATTGTCCAACTGGCGCCGGACTACTTTTTGGCCGTGGAAAACTTTTTTGAACGAATGTTATTGACTTCAGAATAAATCTGATGAAGAGTGGCGCAGGGAGATACGTCTAAGGACAGATAGGATGCAGCTTGCAGAGTTGTCTTCCTGAAGGGCCCGCAAGCGGTATTTCCCTGTGAACCATTGAATTAGAACTGAATATGAAATTGAGCAAAACCGCGGCGAAAGCCGCTCCGAAACCGTCCGTTAAGACACCCGGCCCCGCAACTTCTTGCGCACCGGGCGCACTGACTACCACAATCGAAGTCAAAGCTGACGTTGGATTTGGTAACACGGTGTATTTGAGGGGCGAAGGATCGGGATTGACCTGGGATCATGGGGTGCCTTTGTCGTGTGTGGATGGCAAGACGTGGCGTTGGTCGGCACCTGTCACTTCACCCATCACCTGCAAGGTGCTTCTGAACGATCAAGTTTGGTCCCGCGGGCAGGATTTGAAGGTCGCTCCGGGGCAGAAGATCGAAGTCGCTCCGGCTTTCGGTTGATAGGGCGGCCGGTCTATCTTGCATGGAAGGTGGTTAATATCCCCCCGGCGATTTGTGCGCGGGGGGAAATTTACTGCTGTACTCGCTCAGGACAGGATGAGGCCTGGCAGGCAGGCGCGATTACAAATCACGATAGACGTCGCGGTGATGGCGGATGATTGAAACGTCAATCCTCCGGTGAGACTCATGAATCGAGTAAACTATACGATTGTCGCCGACGCGTATACGCCATAGGCCCTTTTGGCCATGAATTTTGACAGGATTAAAAGGATTCACAGGATGGGAAAAGGGATGCGGCATCAGAACTAAGCTTTCGTTTCTGTCTTGCGTTTGATCAGAATTTGGCAATTTTTCTTGCATCCGGGTGGCAAAGGATTATTGGTAGGGGGTTCTTTGAAAAACAGAGGATGGTTTTCCATCCAGCCGTAGCCAACGCTGGGAACCTCGTGAAAATCGAGGACGGTTGCGCCACTGTAACGGGTTACAAACTCCCAAAAGCCACTGGTTCCTTCGTGGAGCCGGGAAGGCGGGAGTGCGGTCTGAAGCCCGGAAGTCAGGACATCAGCGCGGTTACGCTCGTCGGGCCCCGCACGCGCGGGGCCACTTCTCCGACAAAGAGAAGGATGAGGCCAGTCCGCTGAAACGGTTTTTCAGCGGGTTCTTTGAATGCCTTCATTCTCGGTTTTGCCGGAGTCTGAGGGCGTTTTCGTCTTCGGGCTTCGCGCTGGTCTCTCAATCGCAAATCCGTTCCGCCAAGATTTTTTGCGGGACATTATTGAAAGATCAGCATGATGAAAAAAATGTGTCGTGCGCTGGCGCTGGCCGGCTGCACCGTCGCCGCCAGCGTCCACGCCATCACCACCAACGACATCCAACTCTGGACCGGTTCGGGCACCAACCGCGCGGCCCTGGTGATCGAGTGGAATTCGCCGCAAGTGTTCAACAACACGACCGTTCCCGCTCCGATCGACAATAAAACCATGGTGTGGGGCTACCAGTTCAATGGGACGGCCACCGGAACTGAGATGCTGGATGCAGTACTGGCGTGCGATCGCCGCCTGTACGCAGTTGTCAACAATACGTATGGCACTTATGTCGATGGCATTGGCTACAATCTCAGTGGCAACGGCCTCTTCGGTGTCACGGACGGAACCCAGCTCTACAACGCCAGCGCCTTCACCAATGGGTGTTTGCTCAATGCCAATTTGAATGTGGATGCGGCGTATCCGATCAACGGCGGCGATTTGTATTGGAGCGGCTATTATGGACCGAATTGGAACGTCTGGAACGAACTGGATGACGAAGGCGGTTTTGGGGCTTCACCGGATCGGGGAACCAATCAATATTGGGACACCGTCACCGGCATTCAGGGGCAATGGGAGTTTGCCAACAATGGATTGGATGAACTGCCACTGTATGACGGTTCGTGGATAGGTTTTTCGGTGGCGGCGGCTGGATACGATACCAACAGCACCGACCCCGCCACGGCGGCCTTCAACCTGGACGAGCAGGCCCCGCCGTCCCCCGACGGCACGTACGTCGCCTACGTGGCCAACACCAATGACTTCGCCGTGCAAGTGGTAAGTTCCAGCGGCTTGGATACTTCTTCCCCCTATAACAACGCCGCCGCCGTACTGGGCCGGCCGAGCTTGAATTTTGTGGACATTTACGACGGTGGGGGCACGAATCGGGCCAGCATCGTGGATCCTCCCTATAACGTGACGCCGGACGGCAGCGACGTGATTACAGAAATCGACGCAGGGGGGCAGATCACGGTGATGATGGGGCGCAAGGTCTATCACAATCCGAATAATCCCTACGGCATCGACCTGATGGTGTTCGGCAATTCCTTTTTCTCGGCTTCGGGATACGGCGGTTCGGCTGTAAGTGATTCTACGGATTTGGACACGGCTGTATTGGGCAGCGGCATATTCGGCCATCCCACGACGGTTTCCGTCAGCCCGGACGGGACAAACTGGTACACGTTCAGCAACACGCCCAGTCTCTTTCCAGTTAATGCCTATCGCTGGGACTACCCCAATCACTCCTGGACGGACGAGCAGATGAATCCAACCAAACCGCTCGCCCCGTCTGTCTATACGACGGACTTTGCGGGCCTGACGGTGGCCGTTGGATTGGAGGAATTCACCGGTTCTGCCGGCGGCACGGGATACGATCTGGGGGCCTCCGGTTTTGCCTGGATTCAATATGTTCGCGTGGAACCCGGTACGAATGAATACACGGTTATTGACGCCATTGCGGCCGTCGATCCAATCGTTGAAGGCGACGCCCTCTTCATTTCGGCGGATGACCTCACTTCGGGCGTGACCAATCTGGTTTTTCAACTGCCTGATGACACAAGTCAAACTCTCATCTCGCTAGACTTTCATTCGGTGAGCGGGTCGGCAAGGGTCAGCACGGTTGGTTTGAGCGATTTTTCGTCCTTTGCGCCGGTTCCCGGCACCGTGCTTGATGCATGTCAGATCACGGCCACGGCGGTCCCGGGCGACACGAATGTGGCGATTTCGGCGGACGTTGGGTTGAGCGCCGGAAGCAACTACACCGGCAACGGCGGCGACTTGCACGTCCTGCAATGGAACGGCACCAGTTGGAGTTCGCCGGCCTTTAGCTTTAACGCGACCAATCACGAGGTGTGGGTAGCCGCGTTGACCAACCTTTCCGCGTTCGTCGTTGCCAGGTTATCCCCGCCGCCATTGCAGATTCAAACGGGCGCGCAGGGATGGAGCTTCCAATTCACACCGTTTGCCAACTTGTCATACGAGTTGGAACGGTCACCGGACCTTGTCAACTGGACGGCCGTCACCACGGTGACGCCGGCCAGCGCGCAACCTGTCACGCTCCAGGACCCTTCCCCGCCGCCCAGCCAGGGCTTTTACCGGCTGCTGGTCAATCCATGAGGCGTCCAATGAACGGAACTATGCGCACTGAATCCGGCCGCCCTCGAGCTTCGGGCGCGCATCGTTCCGCTTTCACCTTGACAGAGCTCCTGGTGGTGATCGCCATCATCGGCATACTTGCCGGCGTGCTTTTGCCGGCGCTCGGGGGTTCAAAAGCCTCGGCCAGGCGAATTCAATGCGCGAGCAACCTGCGGCAAATGGGCATTGCCGCCGATGTCTATGCGGACGACAACACCGATTCCTATCCCATCGCTTATTACTACGAGCAGGAGGCCGGCGTGACCTACTCGGTGTGCTGGGACCTTACAACCGTCTTTGGCAAGCCGAACACCGTGATTCCCGGCTTGCTTTGGGAGGGCCGGACCATCCTCCAAATCCAGCAATGCCCGTCCTTCATCGGCGCCGCCGATTGGCTGGCCGATCCCGATACCGGCTACAATTATAACACGAGCTACATCGGCCACGGCCAGGACGAGAGCATCCCGGAACCGGCGAAGACTTGCGACCTGCTGCATTCCAGCACGACGGCGCTTTTTGGCGATGGCCAGTATGCGGCGGGGGCGGATAAATTCATGCGGGCGCCCTGGCCCAATCCCGGTGACGAAGATTTCGTGGGCCGTTGGTCCGGCACACAAGGTTTTCGCCACCAGCAACTCAGCAATGTCGTTTTCTGCGACGGGCACGCGGAAGCCCTCCGCAACTGCTACACTGAAAATGCCGACGGCTCGAACAGCGTGGTCTCCGGCACGGGATTTCTCTCGTCTGACAACTCGATGTATGACCTGCAATAAACAAGTAGTGGACGCCGGGCGCTGTCCGTTGTGCGGGCAGTCCAACGAATGCCAGCTTTGCACGGCTTCGGCCTACAAAGGCCCGTGTTGGTGCGCCAAAATGGAAATACCCCACGCCTTGCTCTCCCAAGTACCGGCCGAACTGCGCAACCGCGCTTGCATTTGTCGCAAGTGCCTTGGATCCGTCCGTCCGAGACGGCCCAAGAAGGGGAAGGTCGCTTCTCGCGGCGGCCACGGTCATCGCCGGTGATTATCGCGAAACCTCTCGAAAAATGACCACCGAATCGCCATGTATCGGTGTATGCAGGCTGGCAGAAAACAAAACGCTGTGCGCCGGGTGCCATCGGACATTAGCTGAAATCGCGGGCTGGAGCGGCATGACCGAATGGGAAAAGCTTCGTGTCCTGAGAACAGTCAGGGAAAGACAGGCGGCAGACCCATCCAAAGTTACAGTCCCACAAACCCCATGACCGGCGGGGGCGCCATTTCCACCCTCCCCGGTGAACGGGCATTGGCCGACGAAGGGATCGGGCGGCCCGGCAATGGGCCGCTGACCGTTACTTGTTCTCCGCAGCCATCAATTGCAACGCAATCTGTTTTGAAATCTCCGCCGCCAGGTCGACATCCCCACCCATGGATCCGCGGGCCTGGACGCTGACCTCGGAAACCTTGCCGTCAACGTCGGAGACTTTGACCCAGACGTTACGCTGATTGATCCTGGCCTTAAAGGTATTATTGACTGAATTATCGACGAGCAACTTGCCGTTTCGAGTGAGAACCTGGCGGGTGGCGTCGGACAGGGGTTGAACCGGTTTTTCATAACGGCTGGTGATCGTGTCTTTGGAAAACGGATCCCCACCGGTGCTGTGGCCGTCCTCTGTCCCAACACATCCGGCGAAGCACGCGAGAACGACCGAACAAACCAAGGACAATAAAAATTTTATCTTCATGTTGCCCGGAATTCAATCATTGCCCGCCGCCACGTCAAGCACGAACGCACTTCGCCAGAGTGGCGACGGCGTTTGCCGGAAAGGATCGCGAAGAATTCCGCGGCGCGATTAAACGGCGCCGACGCCCTTTTCCTCCGTGCGAATGCGAACGACCTCGGAAATCGAGTACACAAATACCTTGCCGTCGCCGATCTTGCCGGTTTTGGCGGCGCTGATGATCGCGTCCAACACGGGCCGGACCAATGCGTCGGCAAGGACAATTTCCAGTTTGACCTTGGGAAGGAGGTCGCTGCCGTACTCGCTGCCGCGGTACATTTCGGTGCGGCCCTTTTGCCGGCCGAAACCTTCGACTTCACTGACGGTCATTCCGCCGATGCCCAGATCGGACAACGCATCCCGCACTTCATCGAGCTTGAATGGTTTTATGATGGCTTCAATTTTTTTCATAGCTAATCGGCCCGGGTCGAGCCTTTGTCTGTCAAGTGAAAATCGGGATAGCATTCGGACCCCATCTCCGGCAGGTCCAGGCCTGCCAGTTCGTCCTCATGCCGCGATCGGATCGGGGACACGAGACCGCATATCTTGAACCAGGCCCAGCTCGTGAGTCCCAGGAAAACCAGGCAGGCGGCGGCGCCGATAAGCTGCGCGCCCAATTGCGACCAATCATTGTTTGGCCCGCCAAAAAGCGTCGCAAATGCGCCGGTGACGACCTTTCCCTGGCCGTCAGAACGGCCGTCGGCCATCAGGCCCAGGCTGACAACACCCCAGGCGCCGCCAACGCCATGGATGGAGACGGCGCCTGCAGGATCGTCCACCTTCATCGTGCCTTCGAAAAACAGGACCGCATAGACCACCAGCAATCCCGCCACGGCGCCCGTGATGACGGCGCCGGCCGGGTTGACGAATGCGCAGGAGGCGGAAATGGCGACAAGGCCGGCCAGCAAGCCGTTGCATACCATCGAAGGGTCGGGCTTGTGGAATTTCATCGTGACAACGGCGTAAGCGGACGCCGCGCCGGCGGCGGAGGCCAGGAGAGTATTGACAGCAATCAAGGGCGCGCCCTGGCCGCCCGTGAATACGGCGGGTCCCAGGTTGAAACCGAACCATCCGACGGCAAGGATGACCGTTCCGACAGTGACGTAGACCAGATTATGACCCGGCATGGGTCGTGGCCGGCCATCGCGGGCATACTTGCCGATGCGCGGGCCCAGCATCATCGCGCCCACCAGCCCGATGACCCCGCCAGCCATGTGGATGACCGAGGCGCCGGCAAAATCGACAAAACCCTGGCCCAATTTGAGGCTGGAGCCCAACCGCGAAAGCCATCCCCCGCCCCAGACCCAATTCCCAAAAATGGGCAGGGGCACCGCGGAGACGAAAAATCCATAAGGAATGACGGTGGAAAACTTCCAGCGCTCGGCCATCGCCCCGACAGGGATGACGGCAGCCACGGCAATCAACGCTGCTTGAAAGAAAAAGCGGGCCAAAACACTCGACTCCGACCCCGTCCCGTGGAGGAAAAACCAGTGTTGCGCCGTTAATCCCGGCGCGGCGGGGACGCCTTGCCAGATCACCGACATCAGGGCGAAGCCACACACCCAAAAACCGAGCGCGCTGAAGGCAAAAACGGCCAGATTGGTCGAAATCACCTGAACGGCGTTCTTGGCCCGGCAAAGGCCGGTGACAACCAAGGCAAAGCCGGCCTGCATTAAAACGACAAGTATGCCTGCCAAAAGCAGCAATGTGATGTTAAGAGACACAACTCATCTTGGAGTCAAGCAAGGTAAGTGCCAGCGGACCGAAGAAATTCAGCCCGTCCGCAATTCGCATGCAGGTAATTGGTTTTGACATGGTTGGGTGACATTCTGCTTGTCGCAAAGCACAGCCTGTTCAAATATCGCCAGCGCCGGCGCACCTACCGGCCCTTGTGTTTGTGTGCAAAGTACCAAAACAGCAACAAAAAGCTCAAGACCCACACAGCCCCCATAGCCAACAGGAGGGGCAACGTGCGAAATCGGCTTCTCCACATCTGCGGCGCCTGTAATCGGCGGAAACGGCCCACCATCTGGACTTTTTCGTAATCATCCAATTCCGCCTTCATTTCCGCAGCGGTCTGGTAGCGATTGGCGGGGTCGCGTTCCATTGCATGGAGGATGATTTCCTCCACGACGGGAGTGAGATTCGGGTTGACCTTGCGCGGGGCCACGGGGTCGCCGGTCAGACGGGCGTTCATCACGGCGTACGGGGTTTCGCCTTCGTAGGGGGTTTGGCCGGTACACATTTCATAGAGAATGGCTCCCAAGGCGTAAAGATCTGTCCGTTCGTCGCCGCGTTTGCCCTTGACCTGTTCGGGGGCCATGTAATCGGGCGTGCCCATTGTTGGGGAAAAACCGACAAACGTGAGGCGGCGCGCCTTTAAAGACTTGGCAATGCCAAAATCCATGATGCGGATGCTGCCGTCGTTGCAGACCATGATGTTTTGCGGCTTGAGATCGCGATGCACAACTTTGTGGAAGTGCATGACGTGCAAGGCTTCGCAAACGCGGCTGGCGATCTTGACGGCGTCGGGCTCGGGCAGAGGGTGAATCTCGCGCAATAGAGCCGACAAGGTCTGGCCCTGCAAGAACTCCATGACAATGTAAGGGCGGCTTTTCTCCTCCTGTGGGATGGCAAAGATTCTGAGAATGTAGGGGTGGCTCAGGGATTGGCCGATTTCCTCCTCGCGGGTGAAACGGGAGTTGGACGCCGGGTCGCTCTCAAATTGCATCAACGGCGCTTTGATGGCGACGGTGAGGCCGGTTTTGAGGTCGTTCGCTTTGAAAATGCTTGCCATGCCGCTGCGGCTGATGAGGTCGGTGATCTGGAAACGGTTGTCAAGCAGTTGGCCGGGTTGGATATCGTTGCTCACAGAAGTGGCGGAGGGTTTAACGTAAAATGGCGCGCCGCGATAGAAATGGCGTTGTTCGATTTCATCAATTCGTATCAATTGAACGGAAACGTTGTCTTCCGCCCGGTGTTTTTCGGCCAGCGCGATGAATTCCGCGCAGGCCTCCGCCGGGGGGAGGTGCACCGCAACATCGCAAATCAGATCGTCCAGCACAACGGAATAAAGTCCATCGGTGCATTGCACGAGCACGTCCCCTTTGACGAGCGTTTGTTTGAAGACGTCGTAGGCGCAGATCAAATCCTGCCCGATGCTGCGCGTGATCATAGATCGCATCGGACTGGCCATCGCATCTTTTTCCTTGACAAGCCCCAGCTTGACCTGGAGGGCGACATAGCTGTGATCGGCCGTGAGCCGTTGAAGGACACCGTTGCGAATCAAATAAACGCGCGAGTCGCCAACGTGCCCGATGACCACCTGGTCATGGCGGAAAATCGAAACGGTCAAAGTGGTGGCCATGCGGCCGCCCTTCTGATCATGCATCGAGGCGTCATAAACGTTTTTGTTGCTCTGATTGAAAATCGTTCGCAGCAAGTCGACCGGCTCGATTTCCGATTCGGCGCCCTTGAGGATGTCCAGAGTCGTTGAAACGGCCAGTTGACTGGCGACTTCGCCGCGGCCCGTCCCGCCGACGCCGTCGGCGATGATCGCCGCGATGCCGACGGAGCGAATCAGTTCGGGCTTGTCCGGTTTCCAGAAGCCAACGCAGTCTTCGTTGTTGGAGCGGACAGGGCCCGTGACTGACAATTGAGCGTAGGTCAAATCCATGCCGGTTACGCCAAGTTAAGTTTTTGCGGCGAGGAAAGCAAACCGGTTGCTCCCTATTGGGAACAACCGGTTTGTTGGTTTAATGGCTGGTTTATGCCGCGCTCGGCTTTGTGGTCAGAATGATCTCCTTGCCTCTACTCTTGCTGGTGGAGGCGAGATAGATGGCCCCGATGATGATCCACACCAGGGAGAACCCGAGCGCAATGTAAGGCTCCTTGACACTCATACCTGCGACACTGAACGGGCCAACCAGGTAGAACAACATACAACCGAAGTTGGCCAGCAGTCCGAACAGCGGAACCAAGAAGTGTTTGAAACCGTTGAACATGTGGTGCTCGCGGAAGGCCACGATGGCGACGATACAGGTGGTCATATAGAGGAGAAACGTGCCGAAGTTGCTGATCAGGGTGATAATGAGCATGGAGTTGGGCAGCGTCACGTAAGAGTGTGGCGAGAAGATGCCAAAGCTGTACCAGAAGTTATGCTTGTCCAGGGCGGCCAGGTCCGCGCTTTGACCACCCAGGTAGACCAAGGTCGTAAGGATGCCGAAGATGATCGAGATGAACACCAGGAACCAGACGGCGCGATGAGGCGAGAGATTCTTGCCGTGCAACATGCCGAACTGCGTGGGGACTTCCTCGTCGCGGCCCATCGCATAGGTCACGCGGGCGCCGGTGTTCATGCAGGAGAGGGTGGTGCCGATCAAGGCGAGAAATACCGTGAATGCCTCGATGAGCATGAACGCCTTGCCAGCCGAATAACTGCCAAAGATAGCGGTGCCGACCAGCACCATCATGTCACCCAAGGGCGCCCCGGAAGCGCCGGCATTGGACAACGTGTAACCGCTATTCAAGAAATAATTGGCGGCAAAATACTCGAACAGGTAACAAACCGCGCCTTGAATCGCCAAAGAGAGCAAGACAGCGCGGCCGATGTCCTTCTTGGGATTCTTGGCCTCTTCACCCATGGCGGTGACGGACTCAAAACCCACCAGCAGAAGAATGGCGACGCACGCCTGAACCAAGACAGACCCGAATCCATGAGGCGCCACGACGGAGGCGGCATTCTCGTGGAAGTTAAACGTTTTTGGGTCTTGCGCGGTCCCGGCTCCACTGAGGGCGTCGGCAGGTTTATAGCTCAGAATGAAGGGGTCTGGAACCTCTTTGCCATCTTTCATAACCGTATTGCCCTTGTCATCGGCCTTCCATGCCGGATAGGGGTCGCCAACGCCGAGGCCAAGAGCGGTCAAGCTGGCCAGTTCAACAGCGTTGGTGTTTTTGACCTTGTCCAAGTCATCGGCTACGACCTGGCGGTCCTGCATTTTCCAGATGGGCTGCTTCTTGTCATCCACCTTGGGAGTGCTATCGGCCCAGGTGTCCTGGACGTTCTTGCCTTTGTCGTCGGTGACGACGACTTGAGCCACATTATAATTGACGGGAGTTCCATTGGAAAGGTGCCAGCCAACGGAGCCGTCGGGATGACTGGTGCGATAGCTGATGGCCATGACGGCGAAGACGACGAGCGCGGAAATCTGGATGATGTTGATCCCCATATTGACAGCGGTTGTGCCGTTGACACCGCGGTAGGCGATGTAGCCAACGCCAATGGCGAAGACGACGCAGAAGAGCCACATGAACAAAGGACTGTTGTAGGTTTGACTGAAGGTGTCGGGCATCAACTGACCGGCAAGCCACCCGGCCAGGATGGCCGTCACACCCACCATCAAACCTGTATAAATCCAGTAATACAGGTGGCTGTTCCAGCCGGTGAAAAACTTGATGAGGCGCGCCCATTTGAAGGCTTTCGTCTTGGACAGAAAAGCCTGCTCGGCATAAAGATAGGAAGAGCCCGCGCCGGGATAAAGTTTTGACAGCTCCGCATAGCTCAAGGCGGTGGCGAAACACAAGACCAGCGCGAAAACGATGCCGAGCCACATGGCGCTACCGGCCGTCGGCGCGCCGTAAAGGGCTTGTTCCTCGTAGGTCAGCCACAAAAAAGCGCCCGGCGCAATAAGTGCCATGGCGTTGATGGTCAGGCCGGTCAAGCCCAGCGTCGGCTTCATTTCCGTTTTCGGTGGAGGTGATGCGTTTGACATAGTTTTAATACTTTTTTAAGAATTTAATTTGTGTTTGCTGAAGTGCACACGTTGATACCCTTTAGCAGTTGAAATGCCATACCCATTGCCACCGAAGCGACTTGCGGGCGCCGTCCGCCGCAAATACCCGCTAATCCCTCGTGGAAAGGGTATTAAGAAAAGGTAAAAAGGTTGCGCCAGCGGCTGTCGGCCGTTGCCGAAGAAGTCGCTTTTTGCTCACCCTGCTTAAAAGAGGATGTCAGAAATCGCCAAATGCGCGCCGTTACCGGCGATGCCTGGCCAAGTGATGCCAGAGCAGAAAAAACGCAATAACCTGGAGAATCACCGGCACCATCACCCAGAGGGCGACCCATCGCGCCTTGCGCCAGCGGCGTTTCCAGAGGGTGGAAACTTGCAAACGGTCGCTCCGCCCTGTCAACTTCACGCTTTGCGGCGCTTCCAATTCCGCTTTCATGGCCTTGGCGGTCGGGTAACGCTTCTCCGGATCGCGCTCCATGGCTTGCAAGACAATTTCCTCCGCCTGGCGCGAGATGCGTGGATTGATCTTGCGCGGCGCCTCGGGGTCGCCGGTGACGCGCATCTCCATGATGACGCTGATGTCCTGGTCATCAAAAGCAATCTTGCCGGTAAGCATTTCGTAAAGGATCGCCCCGACGCTGTAGATATCGACGCGCCCGTCGCCGCGCCTGCCCGCGACGCGCTCGGGGGCCATATAGTGAGGCGTTCCCGGAGCAAACCCCATAAAAGTCAACCGGCGCGCATGCGGTCCCCAAGCGATGCCAAAATCCATCAATCGAAGGCTCCCGTCGTCGCACAACATCACGTTCTCGGGCTTCAAATCGCGGTGAATCACGCCGTGGCTGGAGAGATACTCCAGGGCATCGCAAATGCGGGCGGCAATGGACATTGCTTCGGCTTCCGGGAGAGGGCGACGCTCCCTGAGAACGTGATAGAGGGTTTTGCCATTGAGGAATTCCGTGGCAAGATACGGGCGGCTCTTGTTCTTGACGTGGACGAACTTCAGCACCGACGGATGGTCCAGAGCGCACCCGATCTCTTCCTCACGCTGGAAACGGGAAAAAAGCCCGGGATCGCTTTCGGCCTGCTTGTGCGGCACTTTCAAGGCGACTGTTGCATCGTTGTCAAACAGATCGCGCGCCTTGAAAAGCGTTGCCATTCCGCCCTCGCTCAAGACCTCGGTGATGGCGAAACGGCCATCCAGAACCGCTCCAGGCGCCAACGCCCAGTTGCCGGGATCGGCGCGATTTGCCAGAGTTCCGACTTCACCCATTTTCATGGATAAAAGTGTGCCGCCGCCCCCGGACGGGGAGAAGTTAAAATACCCGGCACGCGCATTAAAATTTTATCAAAAAAACCCTTTGAAACCCGATCCGCCGCCTCAATCCAATCCGCAAGCCAGTCGCGCGCGGGCGAGGACCTTGTCCGCCAAAGACCGCGCCATGGCAGCGCTGTCTGTCAACACGCCGTTGACATAATCCGGATTGGCGGCCAATTCGGCCCGCCTGGCGCGCGGGGCGGCAAAATAATTCCAATAATGCTCGAAAAGCGCTTTCTTCAAGTCTCCGTAGCCCAAACCGCCGGCTCGCAACCGCTCCTCGTAATCACTGGCCACCGCCGCGGGGGCGACCAGTCTTAGGAGTTGGACGGCGAGATTTTTGTCGGCGTCGGGCTTCGGTTCCTGGGGAGTGCGGCTGTCCATGACCAGGCCCATGACTTTCTTACGGAGCGCTTTTTCCTCGCCAAAAATCTCGATGGTGTTGCCGTAGCTCTTGCTCATCTTCTGCCCATCCAGGCCGGGCACCACCGCCGTTTCCTCACGAATCCGCGGTTCCGGGATCACAAAGGTCTGGCCGTAGGCTTCGTTGAATTTGATGGCGATGTCGCGCGTGATTTCGACGTGCTGCTTTTGATCGCGGCCGACGGGGACGACGTTGGAATCGTAGATCAAGATGTCCGCCGCCATCAACACCGGGTACGCGAACAACCCGTGATAGGGAGAAATGCCGTGCGCGATTTTGTCCTTGTAGCTGGTGCTGCGCTCCAGCAGGCCCATCGGCGTCAGCGTGGTGAGTATCCACGCCAATTCGGTGACTTGGGGCACATCGGATTGACGGAACAGCAGGGCTTTCTTCGGGTCCAGGCCGCAGGCTAGGAAATCCAGGGCCACATCCAGCGTATTGCGGCGCCGTTGATCGGCGTCGAAGAGCGACGTCATGGAATGATAATTGGCGATGAAGTACAGGGCCTGGCCTTGCTCCTGCAATTCGATTGCGGGCTTCATCATGCCGAAAAAATTCCCGAGGTGCAGCGCGCCGGAAGGCTGTATGCCGGATAAAATTCGCATGGCGGCAGATTAAACGCGCTCGGCGGCCCGCAAGCAAGCCAATGCCAATCCATGCTTTCGGTTGGCGGTCGGACGTTTTAGATTGCGGCCAACGTATGGGTCATTACTGGTCAGTGTTTGCCACACTCATTGCCACTCCATTCGAGCACATCACTCTTGTGTGGGGCATCGTCCCGCTCTATTTCGGGCTGCTGCTCAACGAGCTTGCGTCGGCGAAGGCGAATTTTCGCACGGCAATACAGACTGGATTCAGCTTTCTGTGGGCCGGGCTGCAATGGCTTTACCCGTATTTCGTGCCCAGCGCCTCGGGCGGCCATCGGTTGGAGTTGAACGCGACGCTGCCGGTCAATCTGCTGGTCACCGGGCTTGTGCTGGCGATGGGAATCGTCGCTCTGATCAGCGGTTTGCGCAAACGATTCCCCAAATACGGGCGATTCCTGGGGCACACGCGCTTCGCCAATTATTTCATGATTGCCATTTTCCCAATGCAGGCCCATGCCCTTGCCTGGACGTGGGCGCGCCTGGCGGCGGTGGTGATATTTGCGGGCCCGGCGTGGGTGGCATTGTATTTCGGTCTGATGCCCTTCCGCGCGCGCAAATAGGGGGGATCCGAGTTTTTGAACGGTAAGAGAACTCGGATTGAACTGGTCCGGCGAAAGAATCGGGAGAGGCGAGTGCCGCGAGTCCCAAATTCGTCTGGGTCTTGAACGTTCTCGGTTAGCATGTGAGGCAAATTGAAGTGGGACTCGCGGCGCTCGCCCCTCCCGGAAAAATGGTCGGATTGCCCCAGCCTGAGAAGCGCAATTCCAAAAAATGAGATGCGCCCCAAATAGAGGGGCAAAAACTTTTGCTGGAATTCCTTCGCGCCGAGTGTTAGAATTTGGATATTACCATGACAACCACGACCGGAACCATAGGCACGATCCTGCACCACAAAGGTGCGGCCGTGTGGAGCATATCGCCTCAAGCGACGGTGTTTGAAGCGATTCAACTGCTGGCCAGGAAAAACATCGGCGCACTTCCGGTGATGGAGGGAGATAAGCTTGTTGGAATGTTTTCCGAACGGGATTACACCCGGAAAGTTGCGTTGGAGGGAAAAACCTCGCACAACACCCGGGTGCGCGACGTCCTCTCCATCAATGTGGCCACCATCGCCGCGAACGACTCCGTTGAGGAGGCCATGCGCCTGATGACTGAGAAACACATCCGCCATTTGCCCGTCATTGAGGAGGGCAAAATGGTGGGCGTGGTTTCAATCGGCGACATGGTCAACTGGATCATCTCGGCCCAAAACGCCACGATCGACCAATTGGAATCGTACGTCTCGGGGCGATAATCTATCGATCGATGCGGCTGTCGGGCGGCACCCTCGGCTGGTTTCGGGACTCGGTTGAAGGAGGTTTGCGTTTATTGGCGATTTCACAGGAGCACTATTGATCGCTTCCCACGCTCACCAAACCATTGATTTTCTTGATTGGAACGAGGTTTCTAATTCTTCACGCTCGATCAATTTCGGGCTTCCGGAAAACCATCAAATGTAGCACAAAAAGTAGCACAGACCGGGAAAGTCTTGTCCGTCTGAAAACGACTAGCCGCCAGCTTGCAATCGCGCCGAATGTCAATTAACGTTGAATCCATGAGCAGCAAAGCGCAGGCCGTCATTGAGGAATTCAATAGTTTGCCGCAAGTTGAACAGTTGGCGGTATACGAGGCCATTGCACGCAAGGTGACCTCGGCGAACTACGGACCGCTGTCGGACGAAGACCTTACGTCCATTGCCGCCGAGACGTTTGCGTTGTTGGACGACGAGGAGAGCCGTACCCGTTCGCGGTGAGGTTTGGATGGTGGATTTGGGAATGATCCAAAAGGTTCGGCCCGTATTGATTCTCAACCGCCCGTTCCGCGACACAGATCGCGCGTTAATCAGCGTGATTCCCCACACCACGACATTGCGTGGTTCCGATCTCGAAATTGCGGTCAATGTCCCGTTTCTGCAACCCGGAGCGTTTCTGGTGCAGAATCCCATCACCATTCCGGAGGTGAAAGCGGAGCGGTTCCTTGGCCGTTTGACAGCCCAACAATTGGCATTGGTGGAAGCGGGTGTGCGCAATTGGCTTGGTTTGTAGAATCAATGCGACTTTTTGCCCTCAGTTCGCAGAAATCCCGATTCTCGTGTCGCTTATCCCGCCATAGCGTCGGCGCGACGGCGGATCGTCCGGCTTGCTCAGCCACGAAGGTCAAGCCGAGTTGATCGTTTAGCATTTCGCCGATTTTCGCTTCTTCCCAATGGCACCGCGCTTTTGCGCCTTGCGAATGTAATCCGGGGCGAAGGGCACCTTACAATCGTTGTCACCCAGGTCCGCTGTGACAGGCCCGATTTTCTCGCCGATTTGGAGGGCAGATTCCGTCAGTGGTTTCACGTAGATGCCGACTGCGATCAAGAAACCATTCATCTGACTTCGCACTACATCCGGCGTTTGATGGATCGACCGTCGCACGCGTTCGAGAAGATCCTTCAGCTCCTGCAAATCGAGTTCGCTGTCCTCCTTGATGGAGACCAGACTTCTCAACGTCGCCCATCCCGCGATGGCCACCTGGCTTTTTGGCGACTCAATCCATTTCAAGGCCATCTCTTTGCCATGGGGACTCCCGGCGGCAACCCACGGCACTGTGGCGCTGGGCAGCGCTCCGCCGGACGCCTTTTCCGCCCAGCGTTGCAGGTCGGTCCTCGTCATGCGCGCATCATCGGCAATCAAACCGGCCAGATACATGGCGTCATAGTTGCCCGTGTCGTAAAGTTCGAGCGCGAGTTGGTAATCCTTCTTGATGCGCTTCTGAAACACTTTCATCGCGCTGACGGGGACGCCGAAGCAAGGCTCCTTAACGCCGTGGTTTTTGGTGAGCACTTTCTTGTAGCTCTCCCGACCCAACGGCTTCAACTGTTCGAGAATTTCTTTTGCGGTCATTTTCTCCAAGCCTTTCTCACTTAAATCGCCCTGGTCGTAGCGCAACCGGTCTGCGCTTGACATGCGCTTGCGCATCATACGGAATCCTGATCATTTGGGCCAGAGGTTTTTTCCGAGAAACCAAGCGAATCGGTTGGCTTTTGGGGGGCGGACGGCGCGAAAATGGCATCCGGTTTGAACTTGCTTAGGGCCAATTTGCGGTTCCATGCGCGCAGTCATCTCGGCACTTTTCTGGGAGTGGCGGTGGCCAGCGCCATCCTTGTCGGCGCGCTAGCCATTGGCGATTGCGTCCGCGGAAGCCTGCATGACCTGGCGTTGGCCCGGATTGGACGGGCCGACTTCGCCATCGCCTCCACCGACCGGTTATTCCGATCCGCCCTGGCGGAGGATCTGCGCGGCGACGTTTCCAACGGGCTGGCGGCGGCGGTGTTGCAATTGCCCGGCACGGCCGCCACGCCGGATGACTCCGCGCGGGCCAACCACGTCCAAATCCTTGGAGTGGACGCGCATTTTTGGGCGATGGCGCAAGAGCCGCCGCCGTTTGCGGAAATCCCGGCGGATTCCGTCGTTCTCAACACGGCGCTGGCCCGGCAATTGCGCGTCAAAGCCGGCGACGCCGTCGTCCTGCGCGTGCAGAAACCTTCGCTCTTGTCCCTTGAAGCGCCCATTTCGCCGCAGGAGGACGTGTCGACGGGGCTTCGCGTGAGGGTCAGCGCGGTGGTATCGGACGCGCAGTTCGGGCGGTTCGGATTGCAGGCCAACCAGGCGTCGCCAATGAACGCGTACCTTCCCCTGCCCTTCCTGCAGGGGAACGTGGATCAACCGGGCGGGGCAAATCTCATATTGACAGCCGCTCCGGCGCCGGATATCGAGGGGCATTGGACCCTGGCTGACGCGGACCTCCAATTCCGCGAAGCTCCTGGCGGGCTGGAATTGCGCACGGGGCGCGTGTTTATCGACGGCCCTACGGTGGCGGCGGCCACTTCAATCGCCACGAACACGGAATTGGTATTGACGTATTTCGTCAACGAGCTGCGCGACGGGGCAAGGACGACGCCTTATTCGATGGTCACGGCGGCCGGGGCGCCGCTGGTGCCGGGCGAAATGCGGGACGACGAAATTCTAATCAGCCAATGGCTGGCGGATGATTTGCAGGCCAGGCCGGGAGACGATCTGGCGCTGACGTATTTCGTCCTTGGCGCGGCGCATCGGTTGGAGGAAAGGAGCGATCATTTTCGCGTGCGCGGCATCCTTCCCATGGACGGGCCCACGGCGGACCGGACCTTGATGCCGGATTTTCCCGGCATCGCCAAAGCGGAGAAAACCGAGAACTGGGACGCGGGTTTTTCCATCGACATGCAAAAGATCCGTCCCAAGGACGAACAGTATTGGAAGACCTATCGCGGCACTCCCAAGGCGTTTGTGACGCTGGCTGCGGGACAGCGGATGTGGGACAATCGTTTTGGCGATGTGACGTCGGTTCGCTATGGGGCGACGGCAACTCGAGCGGCGCTGGAACATGAATTGTTGTCAAAGTTGACGCCAGGCTCGGTCGGGATGAGGGTCTTGCCGGTGCGCGGGCAGGCGCTGGCGGCCAGTTCGCAAGCGGAGGATTTCGGCGGCCTGTTCATCGGATTCAGTTTCTTTCTCATTGTGGCGGCGTTGATCTTGTTGGCGCTGCTCTTTCATTTTGCGATGGAACAACGCGCGGTTGAGGTTGGTACTCTCCTCGCGCTCGGCTGGCGTCCCGGGCAGGTGCGCCGCCTGTTGCTGCTGGAAGGTGCGACGATTGCGATTGCGGGCGGGCTGGCTGGAATCGCGGGCGGCATTCTGTATGCCAGGGGCATTCTGTATGGATTGACAACGTTGTGGAGCGCCGCGGTGGCGGAATCGCCGCTGCAATTTCATGTCACGCTGGAAACGCTCGTGGACGGCGGCGTTGCGGGAAGCGCCATCGGCACCGTTGTCATCTGGCTGGCCTTGAGGAGCCAGACCAAACGGCCCGCGCGGGAACTTCTCGAACAGGGCAACGAAATGGAACGGGAAATCTCGACTGCAAAACCGCGCCGCCGGTGGGCGGGCGGCATCGCGGTCGCCAGCGGCATTGGCGCGCTGGCGCTGGTCGGCGGCGCCCTGGCCAAACATGACAGCGCGGATGTCGAGGCTTTTTTTGGGGGCGGCTCGCTGCTGCTCCTATCGGGCGTTGCGGCGGCGGCGTGCTGGTTTCGGAGGTTGAGCGCGCGAGCGGTGTCGCGTCCGCTGACTCTGACAAACCTGGCCGTTCGCGGCTGCACGCGCCGGCGCGCGCGGAGCGTGGCCATCATCGCGCTGCTGGCCAGCGGGGCGTTTTTGATCATCGCGGTTCAAGCGAACAAACTGGATGCGCGGCAGGACGGGTTGCGGCGCGACTCGGGAACGGGCGGTTTTGGGTTCATCGGCGAATCGGCGTTGCCGATAGTCCAGGACCTTAACACGAAGGCGGGGCGGCAGTTTTTCGGGCTTGATGAGAATGCGCTGGCGGGGGTTTCGGTTGTTTCCCTGCGCGTGCATGACGGGGACGACGCGAGCTGCCTTAACTTGAACCGAGCGCAAACGCCGCGATTGCTCGGCGTGGATCCGGCGCAATTGCAAACCCGCAACGCGTTCACGTTCACCGCGCCCGGCGGGGCGTCCAAGCCGTGGCTGCTGTTGGACCAACCGGGGGAAGATATTCCGGCCATCGGCGACGACGCGACGATCACCTGGGCGCTCCACAAAAAACTCGGCGACACGATCACTTATACGGACGAACAGGGCAAACCGTTCACGGTCCGGCTGGTGGGTTCGCTGGCCAATTCCGTATTGCAGGGGAGCCTGATCATTTCCGAAGCGGCATTCACGCGGCATTTTCCGGGCGAAACGGGATGGCGCATGTTTCTTATTGACGCGCCGTCCGGGAAAGCGGACGCGGCGGGGGCGGAATTGAGCCGGGCCTTGCGGGACCGCGGGCTGGAATTGACCCCGGCGATCGACCGGCTTTCCGAGTTCAATGCCGTGCAAAACACTTACCTGGACACGTTCGAGGTGCTTGGCGGGCTGGGTCTGTTGCTGGGGAGCGCCGGGCTGGGTGTGGTTGTGTTGCGCAATGTTCTGGAACGGCGCGGGGAATTGGCGCTGCTGGGAGCCGTCGGTTTTGGCCCGGGCGTATTGCGGCGGCTGGTGATCAGCGAGCACGCAGTGTTGCAGTTCCTGGGCTTGCTGCTTGGGGCGGCTGCGGCGGCGCTGGCGGTGCTGCCCGCCTTGCTTTCGCCGTCGGCGCACCTATCATACGGCGTGCTGGCGGGGACGCTGGTCCTGGTGCTTGGCAGCGGAATATTCTGGACGTGGGCGGCCGCGCGACTGGCGTTGCGCGGGGAGATATTGCAGTCGCTGCGAGACGAATAGGAGCGAAGATGAAGAAGATGGGGTGGTTATTCTTAGTATTGACGTTGTGCGCGGTTCCGGCGTTGGCGGAAAAAACGCTGTATGAGAACAATTTTGAGAAGGCGGCACTGGACCAGGCGCCGGATGATTTCCTGGTGCTCGACGGGGATTTTGCAGTCAAGCAGGGAGACGGGAATAAGTTTCTGGAATTGCCCGGCGCTCCTTTGGACACGTTCGGCGTGCTGTTCGGCCCGACGACCAACGCGGGCGTTTGCGTGAGCGCGCGAATCTATGGCACGGGCAAAGGGCGCCGCTATCCGAGCTTCGGGGTCGGCCTCAACGGTCCCAGCGGCTATAAATTGAAGGTGTCGCCGGCGAAAGGCGCGCTGGAGATTTACAAGGGCGACGAGTCGGTGACCAACGTGCCGTTCGCCTGGAAATCGGGCAGTTGGACGATGTTCAAGCTGGAAATCCGGCCCGTGAGCGATCAGCTCTGGAAAGTGGAGGGCAAAGCGTGGCCGCAAACGGAATCGGAACCGGCCGACTGGATGATTGGGCTGGAGGAAAAAGCGGCCCCCCACCCCGGCCGCGCCTCGCTGTGGGGCGCGCCGCTTTCGGGCACGCCGATACGTTTCGATGATTTAGTATTGACGACGGAATGAAGCGGTGGCATGCGGATTCCTTTCATTTGAGATGATAAAAGAAGCGACCGTATTTACGAATGGTGATTCGAGCGCGATAAGAACGTGGTCGAACGTGCCGTATTTCTTCACCGAGACGTTGCTGGCCAAAGGAATAAAGGTGAACCGCGTTGACATTGGCGAATCGCCGAGGAAAAAGCGGCTTTTTGATCGAACGATAATGCGTGTAGTCAGGCGGATCGCCCCCGGCACCACTTATGACTATTTTAGGTCCCCCGTTCATTTCAACGATGTCAAACGCAGGATAAAACTGTCGCTGGCCAGCCATCCTGATTCTAACGCCAACATTTTTTTGACCTATAGCTTCTCTTCCGCCGGGTTTTCGAATGTCCCGACAGTGCTTTTCTGCGATTGGACCTATGAGTATTACCTGGAGCACTTTCGCGAAAAGGCGCCGGATATATTCGAGCGCGCGTCGATGAAGCGGGAGGATCGGCAGATAGAAAGGTCGGATGTAGTCATATCGTTGTTTCCCAGAGTGGCCGGATTTTTGAAAAAGCGCTACCGCAGGGACAAGATTTTCTATCTTGGAAATGTCGTCAACGCGCTCGCCGCGCCGGACAAGGTCGCCATTCTTCAAGCGAAAGCACATTCAAAGGACATTGTTTTCGTCGGCGGCAGGAATTATTTAACGGGCGCCAATCTTATCATAGGCGCCTGCCGGGAGTTAAAAACAAGTTACCCAGATATTCGATTGCATATCATCGGCATGAGCAAGGAAGACTTCGGGGACCTGCCGGGGTTTGTCCAGTGCCATGGTTATTTGGACAAGGCACGGGCGGACCACAAAGAGAGATACTACACCCTGTTGAGCAACGCCCGGATATTCGTGAATACGACTCCAAAATGGGGCGCGTTTTCCGCTATGCTCGAAGCTTTGCACTTTTATCTTCCGGTCATTACCACCCCATTTTGCGAATGCGTCGAAACATTCGGAGAAAAACTCAACTTCGGCGAATATTGCGGCGATGCTTCGCCGCAAACCCTGCGGGACAAAATTGCCTTTATTTTTGAAACTTCCTCCTATACCGCGCTCTGTCTCAATGCCCATGATTCGGTAAAGCATTTTACCTGGCCCGAATATATGGAAAAGGTTCTGCAAAGAATCGGTGACACTTCCGCAAGCCATGGAAGAGTGGGTGATTAAAAGCGGGTGAGGCGGATGAAGTGATCGCGGTGTGATCAATTTAGCTCTTGACACAACCGGGGCATCCTGCCAGCGTCAGCGGGCAGCAGACGAACGTTCGATTGGAGGGTATATTATTGTGAATATCAAAGGATTACTCAGCTTTCTGCCGTTATGCTTTTTTTTGGCCGTTTCCGCATCCGCTCAATATGATCCGCTGAGCCAATGGGCCTGGCGTAACCCGATGCCACAGACTGATGCGTTGATGGGAATTGCTTATGGCAACGGCAGCTACGTCGCGGTGGGAGGCGACGGGATCATTACGTCACAGGATGCAACAAATTGGATTGGAAGCATTTCAGATGCCGATGCATTCCTCTACGGTCTCAGGTACATCAACAATATGTTTGTCGCGACGGGCCTGGAAATGGTTGGGGCGGGCGGGACGGGCGGGTGGACAGGTTTGGGAGTAATCATGACTTCCGCAAACGGCGGTTATTGGACTAATTCCACGACGGGCACCGATGACATCATCAATGACGTCACATTCGGAAATGGCCAATGGGTAGCAGTCGGACAGGGTGCTATTCAAGGGGATGGTTCCGTAGTCACGTCGACGGACGGTATCCATTGGACCAACTCTTTACGATTGACTGACACGCCATTCTTCGCCGCTGTTTTCGCGAATAATCTTTTTGTCATTGCAGGTTACGATGCGGATCCGGCTGGTCCGAACGGAGTAATCTATGTCTCGTCGGACGGCTTTCATTGGACGAATTGCCCATCCGCGAGTGCTTCCGGCGGTTGGGCCTATAACAGTATTGTTGTCAATAATGGGCATCTCGTTGCCGTCGGAGGACGTGTGGTTGCCAATTCCCAAGATGGAATTAATTGGTCAACGACGTTTCCTTCCAGCTTCGAAGCCGCCGGGTCTGTCGCCTACGGGAATAATCATTACGTTGCCGTGGGAAGGGATGGGCCGGTGATGACCTCACCGGACGGAACGAATTGGAATCTCCAGAACACGACCGGCTGTATTAACCAAGCGATCGGTTATTGTTCAAGCCGGTTTATAACTGTTGGCTGCAACTCCAGCGGCCTCTCTGGCACCATCTTTACGTCGCCAGACGGGACGAATTGGCTAAACTCTCTTGCGTTGCAAGAGCCGGGCGACTCTTTTGATCTGTTTAGCGTTGCCTTCGGAACAAACAAATCGGGCAGTGATTTGTTTGTCGCAGTTGGGGGAAGTTCTCCCGGTTCCGGCGTCATCCTGACCTCGCTCGATGGAACCGCGTGGACGATGCAAAATGCCGGCGCCGCGACCGGTCTCAACGGTGTTGGGGAGGGCAATAACAGGTTTGTCGCGGTAGGCAACGACGGTTATATCACGACATCTTCGGATGGCGTCAATTGGACATATACGGGGATAACGTCCACTAATCCGCCTTCGGGAGGTCCGCCTGCTATTGAGCCGTACAAGTCGGGTCCGGCTCTTAATAGCGTCGCTTTTGGCGCGGGCCAATTCGTTGCTGTCGGAGATACGATCTTGACCTCTTCGAATGGTGTCAACTGGCTGAAACCTTCTTTTGTAACGGGTAATACCCTGCTTTCGATTGCTTGGAGCGGCAGCCAGTTTGTCGCCGTCGGTGATAGCGGGACGATTATTAATTCAACAAATGGCATCGATTGGGTTGCTGAGGAATCGGGCCGTACCAATACACTAACGGGCGTTGCTTATGGCGAAGGCATGTTCGTGGCGACCGTTGCGGCGGACGGCCCCTGGACCGATGGGAACCAAGTCCTTACGTCAAGCGATGGAATTAATTGGACTGGACAAACCACCACCGCGAATTTGATATCAATTGGCTTTGGGGCGAATCAGTTCATTTCGCCCGGCGGAAATTCCGGAATTTCGACCTCGGCTGATGGCATCAATTGGACGAATCGCGTTCCATTCCCACTCTATCCGTTTTGGGGAGTCGCCTACGGTGAGGGGACCTTCGTTGCTGTCGGGGAAAACGGCGAAATATTGCAGTCGCAGTATTTGGCAAATCCGCTTCTTGAAGCGCCGAGGCTGGTTCAAAATAACAGTGTGCAAATCCCGATTGCCGGAAAGCCCGGTTGGACTTATCTCATCCAGGCGTCACCGGACCTTCGCAACTGGGTTAATCTTACGAACGTTGTTTTGAAGACGCCCTCGGGAACGTTTGGCGCCTCCTCTTCGACACAGCAGCGGTTCTACCGCATTCTGCCTCAATAGGAGGACGGCGGGGGAGTTGCAAATTGGGCCGCGAGTCAGAGTCCAGGTGAACAGCCTTGCATGCGTCACGGAAAGGGCGTATTGAAAAAAAATGGAAATCACATTGCCGTTGGAAAAAATGACCGTTGCTGAGAAGCTCCGTGTGATGGAGACGCTTTGGGCGGACTTGACTCGTGACGAAGAGCAGTTCAAATCCCCGAAGTGGCATGGGGATGTTCTTCGTCAAAGGGCCGGGCGCGTGAAGCAGGGCAAGGAGTCCTTCATGGACTGGGAAACAGCGAAAAGGCAACTCCGCAAGCGGGCGAAATGACGGTCCTCATTTTGCCTTCGGCACGGGACGATCTCTCCAAGGGATTCGACTTTTACGAACGGCAGGAGGAGGGGCTGGGAAATTATTTTCAGGAATCCCTGTTCTCCGACATTGAATCGCTCCGACTTTACGCCGGCATTGCGCATTGCCAAAGCCTTCTGGGTGGTGTTTATTTTGGGGCGTGAACGCGGTGATTTCCGAGATCAGAGTTCCTGACTTTCAAACTTTTGAAGAAAGTGTCGGAACGCTTCGTGGATTGGTGGACATTCAGGCTATTGCCCATGAATCGGTCAAACGACAAGCGGAACAATGGTTTGACTGGATGGACGGCATCCTGGATGTTCACCGGAGCAATTTCGTGTTCCGTGATGCGTCACCGGCGGAACTCGCAGAACATAAGACAGCCTTAGGTTCAGCCATCGAGTATAGCCGTCGAATAAAAACCTTTATTGACGACCCGGAGTCCAATGAACCGGATTTGGTCTCCCGCCTGCAGGTGCGCATTCAGCAATTGCAGGACGCCTACGACACGTTTCACGACGCCACTCTTTCAGCCGAACAGGCGAAAGAGATTTTGAAGCAAGTCTTTCCAGAATGAACCGCGAGCTGGAAAGGCTCGTCCTGGCCTGGGAAGAGGTGTCCGCGTCAAAGGACAAAGAGGTCCACTTCTAATAACTAAGGTCGGAGGAACGTGCCCGAATATAAAAAACAACATTATTTGCCGAGCGCGTATTTGAAATACTTTTCCGTAGATCAATCCGCCTGCAACCGAAAATCAAAGATATGGCGATTCGATGGAAAAGACGCCCGCTTGGTTCCAGTCGAGACTCAGTGCTTTGGGGACTATTTTTACTCTAAGAAAGATCCAGCCGGAGCCGAGAAAACTTTCCACGCTCTTGAGGCGGCCTACTGCAGATTTGTGGATGAGATAAAAGCCGGACGCGAACCTTCGCGGATCAGTTATGGCGATTTGTTTTTAAACATGACCGACTTTCATCTGCGGAACTCCGCTCACAAGAACCGCAGTTCTGATGAAGGACTTGAAGCTTACAATGTGCGGCGAAATCTGTTTTTTGTGAGTCTACTTCTTTGTGCGGTGACAGACAATTCTGCCGTGAACGAAGAAAGCTTGGTAAAAAGCATCCTCAAGCATTTGTTTGACTTTTGGCGACTTGAGATTATTCCTGCGCCGCAACCGGCACAGTTCGCAACATCCGATAACCCCTCTGTGCTTGCCACGTGTCAAACATCGTCATCGAATAAAGCGCCGCCAGTTGAAATGATAATTCTTCCATTAGACCCACGCCACATTGCCATCGGATTTGATCGGCGTAGCGTTGCCGTCCAAAATAAAGAAGCTACTTTTCAGGACGTGGAGAGGCTGAATAGGCTACAAGCACAACACGCTGAGAACTGTGTTTACAAGGCATCGCCATTCAACGTTTCTGATTCAAACACATTGAAAAGCATTTTTACCGTCAGAACCAAGCCCGTTTGCGAAGTTACAAACGACGGTTGGCGCTCCTATTTGATACCGATTCTCCACTCTCATTTTTCATTTATGGCTCTGCGACCGCCGCTTATGTAAGCGCATCAGTTCTTATTTCGCGCAAACTTAAAAGCCCGTTGGCCGGGCAGTTCGTCCCGAATGCCGCTCCCCGCGCGGACGTACTCTTTCCATCGCGCTTCCGCCGACTAATCCAGAGCCAACTCCGTGAACTTCCGCAGCAAATCCGATTGCGCCATTTCCATTTTCTTTTTGCCGGCCCCGTCCAAGTACGGGTAAGGGTCCGCCGCATGTACGTGCAGGTTCAAATCCTGCGGCGCGCATCAGCTAACTTTGGTCCGGGGCGGGGGTGGGGCGCATCAAACGGACGTCCACGGGCTCCATGCCGGCGGCGGTAATGGCTTGCAATCCCAGGTCGGTGTCCTCGTAGGCGCGGCAGAATTTTGGTGACACTCCGAGGCGGCGCGCGGCTTCCAGGAAGATGTCCGGAGCGGGCTTTTGCCGCTTCACGTCCTCGCTGGTCACCACGGCGTTGAATAGCTGCCGGATGCCGAGGTGCTCCAAGACTTCGTTGATGTGCGTCTGGATGCCGCCCGATGCCACCGCCATCGGAATCTTGCCGTAATGGGCGCGGGCTATGCTCACGACGGCATCGATGGGCCGAATTTGTGAAATAAAGGGAATGTATTCAGCCTCTTTTTCGATCGACGCAGCCAGCGGGTCCAATGCCCTGCCCTGCTCCTCGCTGAGCATTTTAAGAATGTCGCGCGAAGGGACGCCGCCCAGGGAATAGAAACGCTCTTCAGGGAACACAAGCTGGTAACGGCGCGCGACGACCTGCCAGGCGCGCCAATGGAGCGGCATTGTGTCGGCCAACGTTCCGTCGCAGTCAAATATTAAAGCTTGTGGGTCCATACTCTGAATTCCGTGTTCATAATTTCAAAGCCGCCAAGCGCTCATCCAGATCGTTCGCCATCAAGGGTTCGATGATGCCGTCCATGTCTCCATCGATTAACCGGGACAGATTGTAAAGCGTCACTTCGATGCGGTGGTCGGTCACGCGGTTTTGCGGAAAATTGTAGGTGCGGATGCGTTCGTTGCGCTCGCCGGTGCCAACCTGTTCCTTGCGGCGGGCGGCGTATTTGGCGTTTTCCTCGGCGACTTTGGCTTCGAGCAAACGGGAGCGCAGGACGGTCATGGCCCTTATCTTGTTCTTTTGCTGGGAACGCTCGTCGGCGCAACGGACGATCATGCCGGTGGGCTTGTAAATGATCTGGACGGCGGAATCGGTGGTGTTGACACCCTGGCCGCCCTTGCCCGAGGCGCGGCAAACGTTGATCTCGAGGTCCTCGGGCCTGATCTGGATATCGACTTCCTGCGCTTCAGGCAGAACGGCCACTGTGGCGGTGCTGGTATGAATGCGGCCTTGCGCTTCGGTGGCTGGAACGCGTTGGACGCGGTGAACGCCGCTCTCGTACTTGAGCCGCTTGAAAACATCGGTGCCCGTGATGCCAAAGATGACTTCCTTGAATCCGCCCAGGTCGGATGGGCTGCTGTCCATGTGTTCCACCTTCCATCCGCGGTCCTCGGCATAGCGGGTGTACATGCGAAACAGGTCGGCGGCGAAAAGGGCCGATTCCGATCCGCCGGCGCCGGCGCGGATTTCGATGATTGTGTTGCGCGAATCGGTGGGGTCGGGAGGCGCCAAACCGAATTGGACCTGTTTGGCCAGGCGCTGTTCGAGGGCCTGGAGGTGCAGAATCTCTTCGCGGGCCAACTGCGCCATTTCGCTCTCCGCCGGCTCGGTTTTGAGGAGCTCGGTATGCTCGGCCAAATCATCCACCGTCTTGAGATAACGTTCGCCCAGGACCGTCTGTTCCTTGAGGCGGGAGTATTCGCGCGACATCTCCTGGAACCTGGCCGGATTCTCAAAAAGCTTCGGATCGCTCAGGGCGGCCTGGACCTCCTCGAGACGGCGGGCGAATTTTTCGATGTGGGGACGGAAATTCATTCCGGGCCTTGCCGTGGAAAATGCAACCCGCCCGCCAAGGCAAAAACCTCGGCGGGCGGGCGGGCAAAAAGGGAGCTACTTTTTCTTTTTCTTGGCGGCGTTTGCGGCCTGGGCGGCCTGGGTCTTGACCATGCGCTGCTGGAACTTATCGACGCGGCCGGCGGTATCGACGAATTTTTGAGTGCCGGTGTAGAAGGGATGGCAAACGTTGCAGATGCCGACCAGGATGGTGGGCTTGGTGGAACGGGTCTTGATGATGTTGCCGCAGGCGCAACGGATTTCCGACTCCAGATATTTAGGATGTAAATTCGCTTTCATAAACAAGGCCGCACAACCTAACAGCGTACGGCGGATTGACAAGGATTTATTTGCGAGAGCTTTTACAACGGGCGCATCTCAGTTTTTTGCAAGGTAGTGTAAGCTTGGAGGCATGAATGCGACCTGTATTGATTCCACTTCATGTAAATCCAGTGTGGTACCCACGTCGGAACCGCTGGCAGTATTGGCGGTGCGCGCAGGGTGCGCCTT
>DATKFW010000138.1:0-8249 GCA_035511075.1 Vulcanimicrobiaceae bacterium | reverse complement strand
GGTGGGTCTGCATGCGGTAGAGCCAATTGCAAGGTTCGTCGCGCTCGTTAAACGGCAGGCGCAGGCGCCAGATGTAGGTTTGGCCCAGATCGCGGATGGCCTCTTCAGCCAGCGCCTTGGTGCCGCTAAAGAAATTGCAGGAGGCGGCATGGAAGGAAAAATTCGGCTCGTCCAATTCTGTAAAACCCCGAAACTTCTCCGGTTGGGCCTCGAAAAGTTCCAACAAATCCGCGCGCCCCAATTCACGTTCGACGACAATGGACTGGCTCTTCTGAATTTTGGCGCCGGAATAAATGGTTCCTGAGGAAACGTGACCCCAGGGGGTCTTGGTCATCAGACAAACCCGTGCGATCATTTGCGGCAGAATCGCGTTGGCCGCCATCATCTTCTCCCGTTCGCCTTCGGCGGCCTGCCCGTTAAAGGTACCACCGTAACTGGCGGCATTGATCAGGAAAACCGGGCGCATTGTGCGCAGATAATCGAAGAGGAAATCGAACCGGGTGTAATCGAAAGCCCGCCTGGTCAATGGAATGAATGAATGGCCTCGACGCCGCAATTCACTGGCAAATGCCCTGCCAATGTATCCACTTGCGCCTAACAAGAGAATCATATCAAACATGACCTCTCTGGGTTATTGCTTTCGCCGGGCTCAAAAGAGTAAAAACTCTCACAGCGCAACATCATGGAGCGCCTTGACATTGACGCTGCATTGCTTGTGCCACAGTTGAGATGAATCTCAAATCCCGGCCAGCGTGGAAACGTCTCGCCACTTACATCTTATTGCAGACCAACAGTTAACCGATTACAAAAATAGATCGGTAAAGGTACCATCGAAGATGTAATGGAAAGCCGTTCAAGCCAGGAAAGTGTCAGGTTTCCCGACAACCTAATGCGGGGCTTTCACCCGCTTCACCCACTCCTGATTGTCCAGGTACCACTGAATTGTCTCGCGCAACCCGGATTCAAATGTGTGCGCGGGCGTCCACCCCAATTCCTTTTCAATTTTGCCGGCGTCGATGGCGTACCGGCGATCATGACCCGGACGATCCTTCACGAACGTGATCAGTTTCCGCGAATTCCCGCCCAAATGCGGGGCCAGTTCATCCATCACAGCGCAGATTAATTCGACGATCCGAATGTTGGCCCATTCATTATGTCCGCCGATATTGTAAGTTTCGCCGTCCTTTCCGCGCGTCAGCACCTGCCAGAGCGCCTCGGCGTGGTCGCACACGTAAAGCCAGTCCCGCACGTTCATGCCGTCGCCATACACGGGTATGGGACGGCGCAGACAGACACTCTCGATAATGACGGGGATCAGCTTCTCGGGAAATTGGAACGGCCCGTAGTTATTGGAGCAATTGGTCGTGACAACAGGCAAGCCGTAGGTGTGATGATACGAGCGCACGAGGAAATCGCTCGCCGCTTTGCTCGCCGAATAAGGCGAATTGGGGGCGTAGGGGGTCGTCTCCGCAAAATACCCCGAAGGCCCAAGGCTGCCATAAACTTCGTCGGTGGACACGTGATGAAAACGCTTGCCGTCGAATCGCCCCGCCCAGGCCGTGCGCGCCGCCTCCAACAGGTGAAACGTGCCGACAATATTGGTATGAATAAAGTCGGCCGGCCCGGTGATGGAGCGGTCAACGTGCGATTCGGCGGCCAGATGCAGCACATGGGTCACGGAATGTTTTTGCACGATTTGGGCAACCGCATTCTTGTCGCGCAAATCCGCGCGCTCAAAGACATATCGGGGATGTCCCGCGACCCTCTCGAGACTCTCGAGGTGGCCGGCATAGGTGAGGCAATCGAGATTGACAAGGACCCGGATTTCGGGTTTGTCAATAATATGATGGATCAGGTTGGAGCCGATGAACCCGGCGCCGCCGGTGACCAGAAGGTTCACGGCGCCGTCCTCCATTGCTCGAGGGATTCGGCAAGGGCGCGCTCAACGGGGCGCATCGCGACGCCGGCGGCCAGCAGTTTGGAGACATCCATTATGCAGTTGGAACGGGGCGTGCGCGCCGCGCCGCGATAAAACTCGTCGTCGTTTTTCCAAAAATCAAACGAGCGGGCCGGCTTGAGGATTTTTTGGATCATCTCGACGACTTGCCTCGAGGTGACGAAGCCGGGATTGGTGACATTGTACGAGCCAAAGGGCGCGCGCCGCAGCCACAATTCCAGGCAGGCCGCCGCGAAGTCGGCGCGATGCGAGAGCGAATTCACATTTTGATACACCTTGGGGTAATTTTGCAATTTGCTGAGATAATTGCGCGGGTTGTCAAATTGATCGAAGGGAATCCGCAGGCGCCAGATATAATTCTTGCCCGTGTCCTTGATGGCTTCCTCTCCCAATGCCTTGGTGCCGCTGTAAAAACTGCAGGGAGGCCGCCGGAAAGTGAAGTTTGGCTCGTCGATCTCAGTAAAGCCGTGAAAGGCGCCGGGGTTTTCCTGGATTAACCATTGCAACTGCGGCTGGCTCAAATCCTTTTCCACGCGCGTTTGGCCGTCCGTTACGATTTTTGCGCCCGCATAGATGCAACCCGAGGAGATGTGTCCGAAAGGAATCCCCACCGCGTCGCAGGCGTGTGCCACCGCCGCGGGAAACAACGTATTGCCCTGGAGTGTGCCGGCCCAATCGTTTTCGCACGCGTCAACGTTCGGCTTGCCGGTGTAGCCGGCGGCATTGATCACAAATTCCGGTTTGTTGGCCCGCAAGTACTCGAGCAGGACCTCGAACCGCGTGTAATCGACCTGGGAACGGGAGGGGGCGACAAAAGGCAGGCCGCGCTCGCGCATTGTTGCGGCGAATTGTTGTCCGATGTAACCGGTTGCGCCCAGAAGTACGATCATGATTTGCCCCCCGCGGCTTCCGCCAGGACCCGGTGGAGGTAATCCCGATACTCGCAATTGGGCATCAGCGCCGACAGCTTTTCCAACTCGTCGTGAGTAATGAATCCGCTTCGAAATGCGGCTTCTTCCGGACAACCGATCTTGATGCCCTGGCGCTTTTCAATCGTTTGCACGTAAGCCGACGCTTCGTGGAGGCTGCTGCTGGTGCCGGCGTCAAGCCACGCAAATCCACGATTTATCCGATACACGCGAAGGCGGTCGCGCCGCAAATAGGCGACATTGACATCGGTTATCTCCAGTTCGCCGCGTCCTGAGGGGACGAGGTTCTTTGTGATCTCCACGACCTGGTTGTCGTAAATATACAAGCCCGGCACGGCATGAAAGCTGCGAGGTTTTGCCGGTTTCTCTTCGATTGATAAGGCGCGGCCGTCGTCATCGAACTCAACGACTCCGTAACGCTCCGGGTCGTGAACGCGATAGCCAAAAATCGACGCCCCTGACTCGAATTCGGTGAAAGCCCGTTTGAAGCCGTCGCTCGCGTAAAAGACATTGTCCCCAAGAATGAGGGTCACCGCGTCGGTCCCGATGAATGATTCGGCGATGAGAAACGCCTGGGCGATTCCGGCCGGGCGCGGCTGTTCGCGATAGTCGATGGATAAGCCCCAGGATTTGCCGCTTCCCAACAGGTTGCGGAATCGCGGCAGGTCGTGAGGCGTGGAGATGAGACAGAGTTCGCGGACGCCGTTTTCGATCAAGGTCGTGAGCGGATAATAAATCATCGGCTTGTCGTAAACGGGCTGCAACTGTTTGCTGGCCACAAGCGTCAGGGGATAGAGGCGCGAACCGGCTCCGCCGGCAAGTATGATTCCTTTCATGTGAGTGGGGCGCGGGAGTTTTGCCGGGTTTTCGATGCCCCGGCCGGGCTGGAGGAGCCGTTGCGCGCGGGGCCGCGATTGTGGATGTACCAATCGAGCGCCTCATCCAGCCCCTGGGCGATGCTGTGGGTCGGCCCATAGCCGAGGAGGCGGCGGGCTTTCCCGATGTCCGCCTGCGAGTGAAGAATGTCCCCCTGCCGGAAATCGCGATAGCTGGGTTTGAATTTGCGCAAGTGGGGATGCGCCGCCGCGAGGCGCTCGCGGATCATTTCGTGCAGGGCGTTGAGGCTGGTCTGCGCGCCGACGGCGATATTGTATTGCTGGGAGACGGCGCCGGTCTTCTGGACGGTGGCGGCAAGGAGATTGGCCTGGACGACATTGGCCACGTAACAGAAATCCCGGCTGGTTGAGCCGTCGCCATTGATGAAGACCGGCTGGTTTTGGATCATGGCGTCGATCCACTTTGGAATGACGGCGGCGTAGGCGCCGTTGGGGTCCTGGCGCGGTCCAAAAACGTTGAAATAACGAAGCCCGATGGATTCAAAACCGTAACATTTTCCGAAGACGTCCGCGTAGAGTTCATTGACTCGCTTGGAGACGGCGTAAGGCGAGAGACAATGGCCGATCCTGTGTTCGACCTGGGGCAGGGAGGCTTCGTCTCCATAAACGGAACTGCTCGACGCGAAGACGAATCGTTTGACGCCATGTTCACGCGCGGCCCAGAGAATATTGACTGAACCGCTGACATTGCTTTCATGGGTGGCCAAAGGGTCCTCAATCGATCGCGGCACAGAACCGAGCGCCGCCTGGTGCAGAACGTAATCCACGCCGCGCGTCGCCCGCCGGCACAGGGCCGCGTCGCGAATATCTCCCTCGATCCATTTGCATTTTTTCCATCGAGCCGGCCCGATCAACTGGCGGACTTGATTCAAATTATCGAGGTGGCCGGTTGAGAGATTGTCCAAAGCGATGACTTTTTGGTCCAGGCGCAGGAGGGTTTCCAGGAGATTGGACCCGATAAAGCCGGCGGCGCCGGTGACCAGCCAGGTGGCCGGGGAGGCGGTCAGGCTGCCTTTGAGCTTTTCGAAGGTGGTCATCAGGCCTTGCGCACCTGGCCCTCGCGCGTGGGAATGCCGGCCATGGCGTTGCGAGTATCCACGATATTGGAGGCCCATTTGGCCAGCGATTGATAATCGACGCAAGCGTGCTTGGTGGCAATGAGCACCAGGTCAAAGCCCTTGACCGTCCTGGCATCCCAGCGGATCGACTTTGTGCCGGTCCAATGGGGATGCTCCCGCGTCGGGCGGATGACGGGGACGTAGGGATCGTAGTAGGCGACTTTTGCGCCGCGCTCGGCCAGAAGGTCCATGAGGACGTAGCTCGGCGATTCGCGGTCGTCATCGACATCGGCCTTGTAAGCCAGGCCGAGGATCAGAACCTTGGAGCCATTGAGGGCCTTGCGACGGTCGTTCAACGCGACGATCACCTGTTGGACGACGTACTCCGGCATGGCGGAATTGACTTCGCCGGCCAGCTCGATGAAACGGGTGTTCTGGACATATTCCCGCGCCTTCCACGTCAAATAAAATGGATCGATGGGAATGCAATGTCCACCCAGGCCGGGTCCCGGATAAAAGGGCATGTATCCGAAAGGTTTGGTTTTTGCGGCATTGATGACCTCCCAAACGTCGATGCCCATCGCGCTGTAAACAATCTTCAATTCATTGACGAGGGCAATGTTGACGCTGCGGAAAATATTCTCGGTAAGTTTTGTCGCCTCGGCGACGCGGCAGGAGGAGACCGGGACCAGGGTCTTGATGGCGCGGCCATAAACGGCTTTGGCGCGTTCGAGGCAGGCGAGAGTGTAGCCGCCGATAACTTTGGGGATCACGGCGACTTTGCTGTTGGGATTCCCCGGGTCTTCGCGCTCCGGCGAGAAGGCCAGATGAAACCCGGTGCCGGCCTGCATGCCGGAACCCGCTTCCAGAACCTCGCGCAAATCCTCATCGGTCGTCCCCGGATAAGTGGTCGATTCCAGGACGACGAGCATTCCCTTGCGCAAGTGGGGGGCGAGGGCTTTGCCGGTGTTGATGATATACGAAATGTCGGGTTCGCGATTTTTGTTCAGCGGCGTGGGCACGCAAATGATGACGGCCTCGGTTTCCTTGACGCGGGCAAAATCGGTGGAGGCGGAAAACCGGCCGGCATTGACCGCCTCGGCAATGGCGGAAGACTCGATGTGCCTGATATAGCTGTGACCGCTGTTGAGGGCCTTGACCTTGGCCTTGTCAATGTCCAGGCCAAGCACGGCGGTATCAGAGCGGGCGAATTGAAGGGACAACGGAAGACCGACGTACCCAAGACCCACAATGGCGATTTTCATAGTTTCCGAATTCTAATATCCGACTGCGAGGGTGGGTTTAGCACGGGCACAAAACGAAGTCAACCGGAACCCGTGACGGGTGCATTCACCACCGGAACATGCGATGGCGAATTTCAATTTCAGTGCCGTCTTGCCGCGAAACGACGGTACAGCGCAAATAGGAGTCCCGCGGTTCCTGTCAGAACGAGCGGACTGGCTTCAGGAATGGCCTGTGTGGAAAAGGAAATATCGTCCAATTCCCACGAGTTAAAGGCGGCGCTACCCGCCAAGACCGAAAATGTCAATTGCTCAGGCTGCCCCTGCCAAGCTGATATATTAGCGCCATAAAGGGTAAAATTTGGCCCTGAACCCACTGCGGAAAACGGTACGTCTTGACCCCCAATAAAAACGTCCAAGGGACCCGAGCTTTCTGCTTCGAACAACAGGGTTTGGGTGCCTGCGGGTATTACGCCAGTTTGGCTTATCGAAGCCGATGAGGGACCTCCTTGGAGGAGCACGCTGTAGTTTCCGTCAATGGGCCCACCCCCAGGGCCCCCTGGGCCGATAAGCGAAACATCCGTTGCTCCAAGACTTACTACATTGTAGCCAATATCCGTCTGTTGAACGCTTCCGTAATTAACAGACCAGTCCGGCAGCGCGTCTGCAACCGGTACACTCAGGTTAAAGGAACCGGAGCCGGGATTACCCAATTCAAAATCTAAGTTCTGAAACGTGCCTTGTGCTTGAGCAGAAAAAATGGGCAGCAAAGCCGCCAGGCAGGATCGCATTGTTCTTGGAATGTTCATAGTAATTTATCTTGTTATAAAGGGATCACCAATGGCTTGGAGTTCCTTCGCCGGGATTCCGTTTGGCATACCTACTGATGTGGCCGCACCAGCCCACGCAGAAATAGCAAAGCTCTTCCCGGCGGCCCAATCCCCATAAAACACTGCGAGATTCACAAGGCCATACGGATTGAGGTACGGTTCATCGACATATGCTACGCCAGCAACCGCCGTATTGGAGTAGTTAGTTCCGCCGAATGCATTGCTTGCGTACCAACTGAGAAAACTGGCCTGTGTCACCGCCGGAATCCTCTGTCCGTTGAATGACTCGCTAGTTGTCATTAAGAACCAGCTACTTGCTCCGGAAAACACAATTGATTTATCAGTCACATAATTCGTATCCGGGTAAAAGCTTCCGTCACATCCCCATCCAAAATAACCAGCAACGTTCGTTCCGTTCGTTATGATATTAGTACTCGTAAATGGCTGATAATCCACCGATGAGGCCGATACCCCATTCGAGAGTACACTGTTGAAGGCGTAAAGAGCCAACGGGGTGTTTGTATAGTCCGAAGCGGTAGTATTGTCGTCAAAATACCAGTTTGTATTAGTATATACCGTCGGGTTTGGGCTCAGGAGCGGTTGGCCGGACGCGTATAGCGTCCCAATGTTTGTAAGCTTATTGATATATTGGATGCAGTCATTTGTCCCGCCAACGCCATTCATATTGATGCTTGTCACGAAAGGCATCCAGTATGGAAGGTAATTGCTGGTTCCAAAGAGGGAGCGATAACCAGCATTCATATCGTATTGGACGCTCGCCGTCAGATTATTGGCGTTCGTATAGCGTGAGGGAAGATCGTGAAACAGAATGACATATTGCGGTCGTAAGGTGGGATTATTCGAGAGCCAGGTCACTATCGGACCGACGAAGGTACTGAGGTAATTGGTCCACGAAATCCCCTCGTTTGCGGCGCAGCTAATTCCGAGATGGTTTGCAGTGCTGGCCATAGGGCGATGGGCCATGTAATAAGCGCACACATTCGAACTATACGAGTTGGTGGACGAATTGTAAATCAGCAGCAAATCCTTGGACACATTGACTGGATATTGCACCAGAGGTGAAAAAATGGTTGCCATTGTGTGGTTGCCGCCGGCGGCGATCAGCTTGACGATGAATGGGGGATTCGTTACACTATAAATCGATGGTGACGGTGGATATGGTCCGACTTCGGTGTAGTTGGTGATGATTTGTTGGGCGCCAGGGACATCTGCCTGGCCGTCGGCATTGTCGCCCCATTCAACCAATGTTCCGTTGTTCAACAGCGCCACACAGTGGTTGTCGCCTGCCGCTATGGCCATGACGTTGCTCAAGCCAAC
>DATKFW010000137.1:0-92748 GCA_035511075.1 Vulcanimicrobiaceae bacterium | reverse complement strand
TTCTTTTGCAGCCAATCCCGGCTTGGGTCGCACGGCTTATATCAAGTTGCTCGGTCAATCCATTCCCGTCACGCAGGGCGCGCCCATCTTTTCCCTCGGCGCCACCGCACGGTTGGAGGGACCACCAGCGGGAAGTGATAGTGTCGTCCTGGCTGTGATACCTCATAACGGCGTCTGGACGGCCGCGGCCAATGATTCCTGGTTGCATCTAAACACAGCGAATCAAAGCGGCACCGGCAGCGCGGATGTGATTTTCAGTTATGACGCAAATGCAGGTGCGACTCGTTCCGGCACGCTCACCGTCGGCGGCCAGACGCTCACCGTCATCCAGGCCGGATCAACTTATGTAGCGGCCGGAGCGGTCACCGCGCTAGTCTCTTCGGATTTAAACTCTCCCATGGGCTTGGCAGTGGACGCCGCGGGCAATGTGTACATAGGTGACTCTTTCAACAACGCGGTAAAGATTTGGACGGCAAGCGATAGCACTCTGACAACCTTAGTATCTTCCGGACTAAACCTGCCCCAGGGCGTGGCCGTGGACGCCACGGACAACGTTTTTATCGCTGACACATTCAGTAGTGCGATCAGGATGTGGTCTGCCGCCAATAGCAATACAATCACCCTGGTGTCTTCCGGACTAAACCTGCCCGGCGGTGTGGCGGTGGACGGCGATGGCAATGTTTATATCGCCGACACGTTCAATAGCGCGATTAAGATGTGGACGATCGCAAATAGCAACATAACCACCCTGGTGTCCTCGGGACTGTCTTATCCTTCTGGCGTGGCAGTGGACCACGCGGGCAATGTCTATATCGCTGACACTCATAATCAAGCGATCAAGATGTGGACGGCGGCCAACAGCAATGTGACCACCTTGGTTTCCTCTGGGCTGCTTTATCCGTATGGAGTAGCGGTCGACGGTGCGGGCAATGTCTATATCGCCGACACTCACGATCAAGCAATCAAGGTGTGGACGGCGGCCAACAGCAATGTGACCACCTTGGCAACATTGGGGTTGAATGAACCTGGCGGGGTGGTGGTGGACGGCGCAGAAAATGTCTATCTGGCGGATTCCGGCAATAACGCGATCAAAGAACTGCCGTACGCTTTCGTGAACCCGACCGCCAAGCTGGAAGGTGTGGCCGCTGGCGCGGATGCTTTGCCCGCCGTGCTCCCCGCCACGGAAAACCTGCTTCCTCCGTTCGCGCCCATCAGCGATCAGCCCTGGCTGGTCATCACCAGCGTAACCAACGGCGTGGTCAGTTTTTCCTTCACCGCAACAACTTCCAACCGTGTCGCCAATATCACAGTTCTCGGCCAGACCATCTCGGTTACGCAGGCGCAGGCGGCTGGCGTTGTGCCGCCTATTCTAAGCAGCGTGCAGATGTTTGCGAATGGGGCTTTGCAGTTTATCTTTGCCAACAGTTCGAGCAATTCCTTCACCATTCTATCAGCCACCAACCTAACATTGCCGTTGAGCAACTGGACAGTGGTCGGCATCGCCTCGAACACTGCGTCCGACGTCTTTCAGTTCATCTCGCAATCGACTACGAACGATCCGCAGCGCTTTTACCGCGTCCGCTCGCCGTAAGATAATAGGACAGCACACCTACACTTGGACTGCCCGTACCAATTGCCAACTGCAAAACTCAAATCCGCCATTCCTTCGGAGTTCCAAGACGACAAAACTCGATAATGGGGCCAAGCAGTGGTCAAGCAAGAGATTTTCAACCTGTTTTATAACCACCAATGACGTATGCAAGCTATTGATCTATGGCATTTTGATAGGTGGTGCACCCAAGTGGAGTTGAACCACTAACCTTCTGATCCGTAGTCAGATGCTCTATCCAATTGAGCTATGGGTGCAACCAGTTTGATTGCATGCGCTTGCACAATCGCGGACATATTGGCAATTGCAAACGGAACCGTGACCTAAACTCGTCCGACAACGGCAAGCGACGACATTTTCCCAAAGTCGTTACGCCTTTGCAAGCGCGCGCACCGACATTTATTTCGCACGAGCGGGCCTTTATGACAAGATCATTCGTCAACGTCCTGGAGCCTGCATATTCACAAATGCCCGCGATTGCCAGCAGCCCGTCCTTGGAGAAAACCTACACGGTTGAACCGCCGGTGTGGTTTCACGATATTCTTTGCGAAGATGGAACGCCGTTTGACAGTAATGAGGTGGCGTACATCAAGAGTGTGACCAAGGCCCGGGGCAAGCCCGTGGCGCGAGCCGAGCGATAAGCCATTTTCCGTTGCCTCGGGATGCCCTTGTGTTGAGGTTTTTGTTTGCATTCAGCAAGGCATTCCGACATTCTCCTCCCATGATCAAACGCTGCTTCGTCTTCAGATCATTCCACGCCATCCTGATTCTCGGCGCCGCCATCGCTGCGAACTCCAATGACATCAAGCTGGATTGGGAATCGTCCGGTGTTTCCAAAACGGCGGGCTATTACCGCCCCGTTCGACTCGAACTCTCGCCTGTGAAACCCGATGGAATCAAGGCTGTGCCGGCGGACCTTGCAGCGCCGCTTTATGGCAAGCTCCAACTTGGTCCCGCTGAAGCGCCCACCACATTTTTTGTGATCGTGGACGAACCGGAAGGCAAACCCTCTCGTCTCTTCGTTGATGCCAACGCCAACGGCGACTTGACGGACGATCCGCCCGCCGAATGGAACGGCCGGCCCGAAAAGGGGCCTGGCGGAATGGATCTTACCACCTATATCGGCGGAGCCGAATTGCAACCGACTTACGGCGGGGGAAAATTAAAGATGCATCTGCGCATGTACCGCTTTGACAAGCATGACGCCCGTCGCGCCGCATTTGCCAGCACTCTCTTCTATTATCGGGACTATGGCCGCGCGGGCGACGTGCTACTCGGCGGCAAAACCTACCACGCACTTCTTCTCGATGACGGCGCCATCGGCGATTTTCGGCCCGGCAAAGACGCCACCAATAGTGCAATCACCCTATTGCTGGACCTCAACAACAATGGAAAATTCGAGCGCGGCGAATCCTTTGACGCGACCAAGCCGTTCAACATCGGTGGCACAACCTACGAAATCGCAGGCCTGAGCGCCTCAGGCGGAACTTTTCAATTCGTCAAATCATCCCAAACAGTGCCGGAAACTATGCCGCGTCCGAGCCTGGAAGCAGGGGCAAAGGCGCTTGCGTTTGAGGCCAAGTCGACGGATGGCGACACGATCCGCTTTCCCGAAAGCTATAAAGGCAAGCTGGTGATGCTGGATTTTTGGGCGACGTGGTGCGGGCCTTGTCGGGCGGAATTGCCGCACCTGAGCGAGGCCTACGAGAAATACCATGCCAAAGGATTTGAAGTTCTGGGGGTGAGCCTGGACCAGGCCAACGCGTCCGAGAAGCTGGCCCAATTCACCAAGGACAATCACATGCCGTGGCCGGAGATCTATGACGGCCAGTACTGGAATGCGGCCGTCGCGCAATCCTACTATATTGATTCCATTCCCCATCCTTTTCTTGTGGACGGCGACACGGGAAAGATTGTTGCCGAGGGCGAGGACCTTCGCGGCGCTGAACTCTCGCCCACCATCGAGAAGGCCCTGGCCAAACGCCAGTGACGATTAAAGACGTCTGGCGGTCGTTGGCCCATTTTCCCAGGACGCTACGGGATCTTTTTACGCGGCTCGGCCGTTTCCATCCATGTTTGGTGCATTCTCAAACGATGGAGGAAACCGTTACAACCCCTCTGTTGCAAGAATAGTGTCAAGATGCGCCCCGCCTCTGACTCCTGGTCCCGGCCTCTTTGGTTCCGTCATTTCTTTTTGATACCCCAGACGTTTGCGGTTTTTCCACAGATCACCTGGCGCAAAAATCCCACACGGCGTTATGATTCCTGTAATTAATTCGGCCGGCGTAACGTCGAATCCCGGATTGTACGCGGTGCTGTCGGGATTGGCGATCCGCACATAAACGGGTTTTGCGTCACGGGCTGTTTTTATTTCATCGGGCTTGCTGACAACGCCCCACGCACCCAGCGTTTCGCTGCCGTCGCGCTCTTCGATGGGAATGTCCAAACCGGAGCGCAGGTTCCAGTCGATTGTCGAGAGAGGAATGGCTACGTAAAATGGGATGTCGTGCCGCCTGGCCAACACGGCTTTGGTGTACGTGCCGATCTTGTTGGCAATTTCGCCGGTGTGGCCAAGGGTGCGGTCGCTACCGACAATGACGAGATCGATCTTTCCGCGTTGCATGAGATGGCCGGCGACGTTGTCGGAGATGACTTGATGGGAGATTTTTTGCTGGGAAAGCTCCCATGCCGTCAGCGTGGCGCCCTGGCAACGAGGACGGGTTTCGTCACAATAGACGTGAAATTTCCGTCCAGCTTGTTGCGCGGCGTACATCGGTGCGGTGGCGCTGCCGATATCGACAAACGCCAGCCAACCGGCGTTGCAGTGGGTCAGCAGGCGGGCGTTTTGATGGATGAGGCCCGCCCCGTGGCGCCCGATGGCCTGACAATGCTGGACGTCCTCGTCCGCGAAATTATCGGCGGCGTCCATCGCAAGGATCTTTTGTTCCGCCACGGTCTTACCTGCCCGCATTGCCCGAAGCACGGTCAGCATGGCGTTGACGGGATCAACCGCGGTTGGTCGGGCGGATTGAAGTGCTTCAAAAACGGCATGGACGCGGCGGGAGAATTCCCGGGGGTCCTTGCCGCGGAATGTCCGCGCGCCCTGGGCCAATCCATAGGCGGCGGTGGCGCCGATGGCGCCGGCTCCGCGGACGGTCATTTCCTCAATGGCGCGCGCTGTGGCACGGAAGTCGGGCGTGGCAATGATTTTGAAGCGGTGCGGGAGTAACCGTTGGTCAATAAGAAGGACGGAATTGCGCCTGCGATCGAAGGCAACAGTGCGATAGTGGCGGGTGCGTCCACGGACGGTGACATTCATGAACGGCGCTGAAGGGTTCAGCGGGTTTTAACCTGAATTGCCCGCACTTTGGCGCGAATGCGTTTGTATTCGGAGTGGTCGCGAAGGTTTTTTAGGTCGGGGTCCTGGGCCATCCATTTAAAATCGCGGTAGCCCAGGTTGATGGCGGATTCGAGGGCTTCTACTGCCAACTCGACCTGGGCGGTCAGGGAGTAGCTGCACGCCAGGTTGTAGTGCACCAGGGAGTCGTCCGGGCGCAATCGCGACAGACGCTCGTCCACTCTCAAGCCCTCGGAGAAGCGGCCGCGACGGGTGTAGTCGTCGCCCAATAATTGAAGGGCTTCGATGTAGGCGGGGATGCGGCGGACGATGCCTTCGAGAAAGGATATCTCCAGATCCAAATCACGCATTTCCTGCCGCGTCATTCGTTTGCGCGAATTATTCACATTTTTCGGCATATAAACGAAACCATTTATCTATCAGGCTTTCCCTGATGTCGATGATTTTTTGCATATTTTTGCAGTGAAAGAGGAGTGCATCGACGTCGCATTTCGAGCAATGTGGCCAAAAAATGAAGTGCTTCGTTACAGGCGCCTCGGGATTTATCGGGGCTAATTTGGTACGGCTATTGGATTTTCAGGGTCACGGCGTCACGGTCCTGGTCCGGCCTGGCAGCGATTTGCGGGGGATTGCAGGGGTGGATTGCGAGCGGGTCGAGGGCGATGTTTCCCATCGCGCACCGTTGGAAAAGGCCATGCAGGGCTGCCAGTGGTGCTTTCATGTGGCGGCAAGTTACCATCTCTGGTTGGGCGATTATCGGCCGATGTACGCTGCCAATGTCGAGGGGACGCGGAATGTCCTGGAAGCGGCGGGGGCGGCTGGTTGTCAGCGGATTGTTTATACCAGCACGGTCGGATGCATCGGTTTGCCGCGGGAAATCGAGGGTAAAGTGGCGCCCACGGATGAGGCCACGCCGGTAAGCGGGGCGCAAATGAGCAATCATTACAAGCGCTCGAAATGGCAGGCGGAAGAGGTGGCGCGGGAGTTGGCGGGCGCGGGTTTGCCGGTGGTCATCGTCAATCCCAGCGCGCCCGTCGGGCCGTTTGATGTGAAGCCGACGCCGACGGGAAAAATCATCGTCGATTTTATGAATCGCAAAATGCCGGCGTATTTGGATACGGGATTGAACTGGGTGCACGTGCGGGACGTTGCGGCCGGGGAGATTCTGGCGGCGGAAAAGGGCCGCGTGGGGGAGCGCTATATTCTGGGCAACGCGGACGGGAATTGGACCCTGCAACAGACGTTTGACGTGCTGGAAGAGTTGACGGGCGTGCCGGGGCCGAAATTTCGTGTGCCCTACGCTGTGGCATTGCTGGCGGCCTATGGCGACGAGGCGGTTTCCGCCGTCACGGGAAAACCACCCAAAGCGCCCTTGGCAGGGGTGCGAATGGCCAGATATAAGATGTTCTTCAATCCGGCCAAGGCGATTCGCGACCTGGGTTTGCCTCAAACTCCGCTACGCCAGGCATTCGCCGAGGCGGCGGAGTGGTTCCGCAAGAATGGCTACGTTGCGCAACGCAGGTGAATCAGCTACGAAGAAGCCGGACACCGCAGAGCCGCAACCGAGGAAGCAACGCCTTCAAGGCGCTATGGTTCGGTTTGCGGTAAGAGCCAAGTGTGCATTTTGGGGCGTAATTTGGCGATGGCGCCGTGACCCTCTGAGCCTAGCACCAGCAACGCGGTGGATAGGGCGTCGGTTTCCGTGGCGGAGGGGAGCGCGACGGCGGCAAGAACCGCGTTGTTGACTGGCTGCCCGGTGCGGGGATCGATGACATGGCCGAATTTTTTGCCCTCAGCTTCAAATGACCTCGCCCACACCGCCGAAACCGACAGGGCACTATCCCGCAACAGGACGGTCGCGACCGTTTGTGATTCGTCCTGCGAGCCGGCGATGGCGACCTTCCATCCTTCCTGGTCCGGCGGCGCGCCGATTCCATAGACGGTACTGGTTCCGCCGTGAAGTAATGCGCGGGTCACGCCGGCTTCGCGCAATATTTCCGCGGCGCGATCAATCGCGTAACCTTTGCCAATGGCGCCCAGATCGATCATCACGCCCTGACGGTCGAACCGGACAGTCACAGACTCACTGTCAAGTGTGACATGCTCCATCCCGGCGTGGAGGCGGGCTTGCGCGAGTTGGGCGGGGTCGGGGATGCGCTCCGAATGGCTCATAAAGCCCCAAGATCTAACCAGAGGGGCAATGGCGATGTCGAAGGCGCCGCCGGTTTCGCGATGGAGTTGGCGGGCATGTTCGAGCAAACGGAAGACCGGAGGGCTGACGCGGACGGGCTCCAGGGCGGCGTGCGCGTTGACGCGCGCAATTTCGCTGGTCGGGCGGTAGAGGCTCAAGCGGGCTTCGAGGCGGTCGACTTCGGCCAGCGCCGCTTCGCCGGCGGCGCGCAGGCGGACGGGATCCTCGCCGATGAGGGCCACCTCGAATCGCGTGGCCATGGCGTTGCGCGCGAGCGTGACGGTTTGCATTACGCGACAAACCTGGGTTCGCGCGCGGGGCCGAGTTGATGCTTGCGGAGCAGTTCGACGAAGCGAGCGATGCCCCGCCGCTCCTCGGCGCCGAGATGATAATGGATGTGCCAGCTCAAGTAATCCTTGCGAAACGCGTAATCGAATTCCGTGCGGCTGGAGATGATGTGGTCCAGCGTGTCCAGACCGAAGTTTCTGGCCTCGCGCAATCGGCGGCGCAAGGCATCGTTGGGAATGCGGCGCAACGCCCAGACGGCATAAACAAACGGAAGCTGCGTCAGTTCGAACCACGCCGCGCCCAGATCCCAAATCTCGTGCGGGGGCGCGGAGCGCGCGAAGTGAATCGCGGGGTCGCCGATCAATAAAACGTTTTCCAGCGCGGGGGCGGCCTCGTAATTGGCCAGCGGGAGGAATGCCGGATTGAGGCCGCGCTCGGCGAGCAGGACCTTGAGCAGATTAAGGCCGGACAGCGACGCTGTGTCGCAATAAATTACTCGAATGTTTTCCAGCGGCTGCCGATGGGCCAGGAAGACACTTTGGACCTCGCCAAGCGACGCGACGGCCACGCCCTCCAGAATGTCGTAGCGATCAGTGAACAAGACTTCGGTAATGCTGACCAGCGCGGCATCCAATTCGTCGCGCTGCAACATGCGCGCCAGTTCCGAAGGCGGGGCGAAGGCAATCTGGTCTTCCAAACCGCGGGTCAGGGGAGCGGCATTGAGGTAGGGGACGGAGCCGACTTTGAAATCGCCGAGAGAGTTTTCCAATTCACTTTCGCGCTGGAGCTGGACGGCCCTGGTCTCGCGTTCGAAACGGTGGGCGAGTTGCTCCGGCGTTTCCACGGGGGCCAGGCGCAACTTGGGCATGTCTTCGGGCTTGGGCATTGGGACTCAGGCGCTGGCCAGGTTGTCTTGCAGGATTTTTGACGCGTCCGGATTTTTCGGAACCGGCGCGGGTTGGTCCTCCCAGATTTTTACGGGACGATAAAAGGTATCGCGCTGGACGGGGAGGCGGCCGGCTTCGCGAATGGCCTTGATCATTTCCGCTTCTGTCTGGAGTTGGGGTGTTTTTGCGCCTGCCATGTGGAAGATGTGCTCCTCCAGAATCGTGCCATGCAAGTCATCCGCGCCATAACTCAAGGCCACCTGCGCCAGCTTCAAACTCAGCCCCACCCAGTACGCCGTGATGTGGTCGAAGTTGTCCAGATAAATCCGGCTGACGGCAATGGTGCGCAAGGAATCAAAACCGGTCGGCGGGACTGTCACCGGGATTTCGTTGTTATCCGGCTGATACGGCAGGGGAACAAAACCGGTGAAGCCGCCCGTTTCGTCCTGCAGGTTTCGCAAGTAATTGAGATGATCGACGCGGTCGGCCAGCGATTCAACGTGCCCGTAAAGCATCGTGCAGGTGCTGCGCCCGCCCAGTTGGTGCCAGAGGCGATGGACCTCCAGGTATTCCTCCGCGGATTCCTTGCCTTTGGCGATTTGGGAACGGACTTCCTTGCGAAAAATTTCCGCGCCGCCGCCGGTCAACGATTCCAGGCCGGCCTCCTTCAAAGCGATGAGGGTTTGGCGCACCGATTGTTTCGACAGCCATGCCAGATGCAGGATTTCAATGGCGGTGAAGCACTTCAATTGCAGGCGGGCGTCCAGCGCCTTTAATTCCCGCAACATGTCGGTGTAGTAGCTGAACGGCAGGGACGGATGCAAGCCGCCGACAATGTGCAATTCCGTGACGCCCACCGACAGCGCTTCGCGGGCTTTTTGCACGATTTCCGCGACGGTGAACTGCATGCCGTCGGCATCGCGCTTCTTCCGCGCGAAGGCGCAGAATTGGCAGCTCAGAATGCAGTAGTTGGAATAATTGATGTAGCGATTGATGATGTAGCTGGCACGCCGTCCATTCTTGCGACGGCAGACGAGGTCGGCGATCGCGCCGAGGGCGTTGAGGTCCTTGCTCTCCAAGAGCCGGAGGGCGTCCTCGTTTGTGATTCGAACGCCGGCGGCGACTTTGTCATAAAGATCGGCCAAGCCGCTGTGTTGCAAAAAGTAGTTCACAATCAACTTTTAAATCGCATGAATGGAAACACGATTTCGGTAAGGGTCACAACCAGAAAGACAAAGCTGATGAGGGCGTTGAGCCGAAAAAACGCGTGCTGCACCCAACCCAAGCCGCGCCGGCGCGCCAGCCAGTGTTCCAAAGCCAGGCAGGCCAAAATAAAAACTAGGCCCACATAATAGGGAAAGCGAAATCCCGCCAGAAATCCAAACGCCACCAGAATCCCCCACATGATCATGTGAGCGAGCGTCGAGGCCGACAGGGCGTTACTGACGCCCCAGCGCACCACGAGCGAATGCAGGCCGTGCCGCCGGTCAAACTCGTGATCCTGCAATGCGTATATAATATCGAAACCAATGAGCCAGAATACGACGGCAGCCGCCAGCAACAACGGCAGGACGGCGCTGTATTGCATCGTTCTCCAGCCGTGCCCGGCGGGGGCGAGTTGAAAATTTCCGGTTACCGCCATCCATGCGCCCAATGGCGCCAGGGCCAGCGCCAGACCAAGAAATACATGGGTGAAATCGGTAAATCGTTTGGTCAGCGAATAAAAGCAGACAAGAAAAAGCGCCACCGGCGAAAGCCAAAAGCAAAGCATGTTGATGCAATAACTCACGGCGACCAATCCGGCCGCCGCCGCCAGGCACAATGTCCATGCCGCGCCCAGGGAGATTTTGCCGGTTGGCAGATGGCGTCCGGCGGTGCGAGGATTGGCGCGGTCGAAATCGCGGTCGGCGATGCGATTGAAGGCCATCGCGCAGGTGCGGGCGCAGATCATCGCGGCGAGAATGAGGAGGAAGATGCGCCAACCGGGCCAGCCATGCTGATCGCGCGCGGCCACGGCCATTGATGCAATGGCGAAGGGCAAAGCGAACACCGTATGGGAAATCTTGACGAAATCCGCCCATTTCCAGACGTTGGAAAGAAGCGATGCGTCGGCGCCCGTGGGTTTAATGTGTGTTAGCTCCGGCATTGGGAATTTCCCCAGACACCAGATAATTTGAGGCCGTGGCCGGCGTGTGTCAATTCACAGAAAAATCGGGGTAGCGCCTTACTTTGGTTTTTCAATGTATTTGGCAGTTGCGCTCAGCGGGTTGTGGGCCACGTTGCGGCAGGGGGGTTACTGTGTCCGGCTACCGTAGCTGTTTCGCCGCTGACCAGAGGCCCGCTTGGATACGACCACGAAGCGAAACAGACGTCGCCTGCCGATTCCGCAGCACGAGTTTGGCTTTGTCTCGGAGACGTTCACGCTAATTCAGGAGACGGGGACCGACGGAGTTCGTCTCTCCCGCGAATGCGCCGATGCAGACGGCGCCCGCAGACTTGCGGGAAAAGCGCGGGCAGCTCTGTTGACCCCGCCACCACGCAAACACTGAGAGGAGAGAAACGGCGCTTGCCGGTCTGGTCGTATTTAATTGCGGGCGTCCTTATCACGCCCATACTTCCGGCGTGACTCAAAAGGACAGAGATCAGCGGTTGGCTGCCTGGGGGTTCGGCGGCGTTGCCTTTGTTGTCTTGGTCTGGATTGTTCTTTTCGGGCCGAAGGAACTTCCACCAGAGAGGCACCAAGCGTTTGGTATTCTCTGCGCGATTCTCTGCGGTCTCTTCGGTTATTTTTTTACCGGTACGATGCTGCTGACGACAGAGGGAAAACTCTCGAAGTGGGGGAAGGTCGGTATCAAAGCGTGTGGTGGAGTTGCTCTCTTCGTCTTCGTCCTCTTGTGGTGGAACTCGGGGGCAAACCCGGTGAAGGAGATCAAAAAGGAGGTTGAGCAGATTAACGAAAGGATTGAAGAGGTCCGCAAGTCTTTGCCAGATCAGGTTGCGGAGGCCGTTTTAAAGAAGCTCAATGAGCAGGAGCAAACCGCGCCTCAGCACAAGGGTTCTGCACCGCTGTTGGATTTTCGCGCAGCGTTTCGAGAAGTGGCCGAGCAATTCCACACCACCCCTGAAGAAGCTGAACGGGTTGTCAACGAATGGGTCGCAGAAAACCAGAAGAGCGCCGACTTGAGCAAACGCGCAGAGGCCGAATTCCTCGGTCGCGATTTCACGAAATCGGCTGAGCTATCCGACCAGGCTGCGGAGGAGAAACTGGGGCGGGCCGAGAAGCTTGGAAACGAAAGCGCCCGGCTGATAGCCTCCGCAGTCGAAGATCTAAACCGGGCAGGGCGAGCACTTTACGCCGCCGGCCAATTTGACAAAGCTCTTGGCCATTTCGAAAAGGCACTAGCAAAGGTCGATCCTATTCAGTTTTCCAAATCGTGGGCGGACCTGCAGCGCTGGATTGGAAGCTGTCACTGGGAATTAGGAATCCGTGTAGAGGGTGATGCGACGAAAGACCACCTCAAATTGTCTGTTAGCGCCTATCGCGAGGCCCTCAAGGTCTATACCCGAGAGCAGTTTCCTCAGGACTGGGCCGGGACGCAAAACAATCTGGGCAATGCGTTATGCGACCAGGCAGGTCGGAGTGAAGGAACGGAAGCGGGCCGGCTTCTGAGCGAATCGGTCAACGCCTATCGCGAAGCCCTCAAGGTCCATACCCGAGAGCAGTTTCCTCAGGACTGGGCCATGACGCAAAACAATCTGGGCAATGCCTTGCGGGACCAGGCGGAGCGCAGTGAAGGAACGGAAACGGTCCGGCTCCTCAGCGAATCGGTGAGCGCCTATCGCGAGGCCCTCAAGGTGCGGACCCGAGAGCAGTTGCCTCAGGACTGGGCCGGGACGCAAAGCAATCTGGGCATTGCGTTGCGCGACCAGGCTGATCGCAGTGAAGGAACGGAAGCGGTCCGGCTCCTCAGCGAATCGGTGAGCGCCTGTCGCGAGGCCCTCAAGGTCTATACCCGAGAGCAGTCGCCGCAGGACTGGGCCGGGGCGCAAAATAATCTAGGCATTGCGTTGAGCGACCAGGCTGACCGCAGTGCAGGGACGGAGACGGTCCGGCTCCTTAGCGAATCGGTGAGCGCCTATCGCGAGGCCCTCAAGGTCTATACGCGAGAGCAGTTGCCGCAAGACTGGGCCGGAACGCAAAACAATCTGGGCGCTGCGTTGAGCGACCAGGCAGACCGCAGTGAAGGAACGGAAGCAGTTCGGCTCCTCAGCGAATCGGTGAGTGCCTTTCGCGAGGCTCTCAAGGTCTATACGCGAGAGCAGTTGCCGCAGGACTGGGCTATGACGCAAAACAATCTGGGCAATGCGTTGCGCGACCAGGCTGGTCGGAGTGAAGGAACGGAGGCGGTCCGGCTCCTGAGCGAATCGGTGAGCGCTTATCGCGAGGCCCTCAAGGTGCGGACCCGAGAGCAGTTCCCGCAGGACTGGGCCGGGACGCAAAGCAATCTGGGCATTGCGCTGCGCGACCAGGCTGACCGCAGTGAAGGAACGGAAGCGGTCCGGCTCCTGAGCGAATCGGTGAGCGCCTGCCGCGAGGCCCTCAAGGTCTATACCCGGGAGCAATGGCCGCAGAACTGGGCTATGACGCAACACAATCTGGGCGCTACGTTGAGCGACCAGGCTCGCTCGAGTAAAGGCACGGAGGCAGTCCGGCTCCTGAGCGAATCGGTGAGCGCCTTTCGCGAAGCCCTTAAGTTCTATACCCGAGAGCAGTTGCCGGAGGACTGGGCCATGACGCAAAACAATCTGGGCGCGGCTTTGAGCGACCAGGCTCGCTGGAGTAAAGGCACGGAGGCGGTCCGGCTCCTGAGCGAATCGGTGAGCGCTTATCGCGAGGCCCTCAAGGTTCGGACCCGAGAGCGGTTCCCGCCGGACTGGGCCGCGACGCAAAACAATTTGGGCGCTGCGTTGAGCGACCAGGCTGGCTGGAGTGAAGGAACGGAGGCGGTCGGACTCGTCCGGGAAGCGATTAGCGCTCTTAACGAAGCACTAACCGTCTTCACCAAGGAATCTTTTCCTCGCTATAACGCAATGGTATTAAATAACCTGCAAAAGGCGAAGTTAATGCTGAATACGCTGCAGGCAAAGTCACAGTAGGAACAGTCACGGGGACAGCATCAAAGATCATTTTCCAGTTCGCGGAATAAACACGCTTCTGGCAACCACGGATGCCGGGATCATGCGTAGGTTCCCAGGAAATCGTGGACGCAGGTCACTGCAAGCGCTCCATCTCCGACGGCAAAAGCCACACGCTTGGTCGTGCGCGAGCGGCAGTCGCCCGCGGCGAAGACGCCTGGGCAGGACGATTCCAACGGGCATGGCAAGCGGTCGGAGAGCGGCCATGCGCCTGTGGCGGCGGCGTCCGCCCCGGTGAGGATGAAGCCTTTTTCGTCTTTGCGGATGTGATCTCCGAGGAACCCGGTACACGGGGTTGCGCCAATGAAAATGAAAACGCCGCCGCTTTCCTGAACGCTCATTTCGCCGGTGGCGGTGCATTCCAGATGCACCTTCTCGAGCGTCGCCGCGCCTTCGATCGCGCGAAGCTCATTATGCAGCAGAACGTGGATGCGTGGATTTGCGAGCACTCTCTCGCTCAGGTAACTGGACAAGCTCTTGTTCAAATTACCCCCACGGACGACCAGGGAAACGTTTTCGGTAAATGTCGAAAGATACATCGCGGCCTGTCCCGCGGAATTCCCCGCGCCGATGATGTGAACGGGGCGGTTCTGGCAGAGCATCGACTCCACTTGCGTGGCGGAATAAAAAACGCCGGAGCCGCGCAGTTCGGCCAGGCCTTTCACGGCAAGGCTGCGGTAGGAAACGCCCGTGCTGATGATGACCGTCCTGGTCCGCACGGTTGTGCCGTCTTCGGCTACGACGTCGTGCAAGCCGTCGTCGCGGCAGCGCAGTTCGGTGACATGGACCGGCGCCGAAAAGGTCGCGCCAAATTTCAACGCCTGGAGGTAAATGCGCAGGCCCAATTCGCGACCGGAGAGACCGGTGGGAAAGCCCGGGTAATTCTCGATGCGCGAACTGGCGCCTGCCTGTCCGCCCGGCCCAATGAGATCGAGCACGACGGTGCGCAGTCCTTCAGAAGCGGCATAGACGGCGGCGCCAAGGCCCGCGGGGCCGCTGCCAATAATCACGGTGTCGAAGGTTTCGTCGGGAATAGGCTGCTGCAAGCCGACCTGCACGGCGAGCTCCGGAACCGTGGGATTCTGGAGCAGAACGTCGCGGCCCCAGACGACGGCGGGCAAACGAAGCGGCTGGCCGCCCAAAGCGGGCAGCGCGGTGTTGTTAACGTTTTCGGCGATGTCGATCCAATGATGCGGCACGCCGTTGCGGTAAAGGAATTCGCGGAGGCGCAGCGTGGCCGGGTCGGAATGATTGCCAAAGACACGCAGGCCCTCAAAGCCGGAATTCTTGAGCAACTCACGACGGCGAATGTAAGCGGCGATCCATTTTTCACCGAGGTTCGGAAAGCGCACCAGCAGCAACCGCGTTTGGGCAATGGAGAGGCGAATGACTTCCGTGGGTTGCGCTGCCCGCCAAGCCGCCAAAGCGGGCCGTCCGGCGAGCGCGTTGATGTCGCTAATGATTGCTCCCGGGCCATGCGTAACGAGAAGACGCTCCTCGTCGCCCGAGGTGTCAACGATATCCACCGCTCCGCTGACGACAACAAAGGAATCCACCGGGCGCTGTCCCGGCTCGACCAGGCTCCTACCGGCTTCGCAAGACTCCGTTTTTCCACACTCCCGGGCGGCGGCAATTTCCTCGGCGTTCAGGGTCGGGAACGCCGTCACATCCCGTTGCATATCCGCGACGCTAAGCAGAGGTTTCTTCATGCCTGGAAAACTACACCACGCAGGCGGGATTGGGGTCAAGTTCTGCTTCGTGAGGCGTAATTCATCCACCGGGCGTTAAACCGATTCGGCGAACACCGGCGCGGCGGACAATTCCCCGGGGGCGACCCGAAGGAACCGAGCCAGCCAGATGCAGGTCAGCACACAGGCCAATGAAATGAGACCCGCAATGGGATAGTGGGTAATTTCCTGATTTGGACCCTGGCCGATGATGCCGCCGCTGATCCAGGCGGCCAGGCCGCAGGAGAATTGTTGGACAGAAGAATTGACGCTCATGAAGCCGCCGCGATGGCGCGATTCAACCGTCGCGGTCATCATCGCCATCGCCGGCACAAAGCGGCCGGACATGCAGATCATCAGAAGGGTCGAAGTCGCCAGCGCGACCACCAGCGGAACACGCGGCAGATTGGTCAGGGCGATGACGGGGACCGACGCGGCAACGGACATGATCGTAAAGACGCGGAGTTTCCCGGCGCGGTCGGCCCAGCGTCCGATCCAGTTCATGCTGAAGAGCGTGCAAAGACCGCCTGTCAAATAGATGAAGGGCAGTTGTTTCTCGGTCAAACCCACGTTGTAGACCATATAGGTGGCCAGGGTCGGAAAGATGGTGAAGCCGGCGCAGGTGAGCACCGCCATGAAGAGAAAGGCCATTTGATGGTTTGGCTCGATTAGGACGGCGAGCATTCGCGCGGCGGGATGCGTCTCGCGGGAATGTTCCAAATGCCCGCGCAGCGGGGGCACGCAGCGGGCAACGGCAATGAGAATCGGCACACTGATCCCGGCAATGGCGTAGAACGGCACGTGCCAGTTGAAATCGGAAGCGAGCACAAGCCCCAGAGGCACCCCGAGGATCGAAGCCACGGAGAACGCGGACATCACCAGGCCCATCGCCTCGCCGCGGCGGTGTTCCGCAATGACATCGCCGACAATGGCGAGAATTACAGCGCCGGTGACGCCGCCAAACATGCCGGCAATGGCGCGGGCGGCAACGAGAAGGCGGTAGGTTGGAGCCATCGCGCAGAGGAACGTGCCTGTGGCGAATCCCAGGAAGAGCCAAAGCAGGGCGGTCTTGCGATCAAAGTGATCGAGGAAAAACCCGGCCGCGACGCCGGAGATTCCAGCCGCGATGGCGTACGCCGCCACGATCAAATTGAACTGGGCCGGAGTGATGTGCATGACGCGCATGTATTGGGGTCCCAGCGGAAGGATGATCAGGAAATCGAGGTTGATGGTAAACTGGATGGCTGCAAGGAGCAGCAACACCAGACGTTCGTTCTGTAGTTTCAATTGTCAAAATTCCAGGTTCAGCGCCCGAACGTAACGCCTTGTGTTGAGGCTGTTTGGCGCGGGAGCGTTTCGAGACGCAATGTCTCAACCGCACAGCTTAACATGGAATCGCGGCGGCGCCAGCGGGAATGTGATTTCACGGCTCCAGGAGGCGGAAGTAGGCGGCCTGGCTGGTCGTGTTGGTCAGAACAGAGTCATTCGTCGTCGTCGTCGCGTTAAAGTTCATCTTGCCTGCGGTGGCGATTCGTAATAGTTTCTCAAGCGGATGAATAATTCTATGGAACGGAGTCGCGGAGAAATCATTCTTTTTGCCGTCGCCATTTTCGGCGTTTGGCTCTCGATCTGGGCCGTGATCCTGGTGAGCAAATGGCTTGAGGCCGCCTCGGTGCTCATTACGCTTGGCGCCTTGATCTGTTTTGCGTTGCGCGACAACGATTAGAGCGCCTGCGGGGTCTTTCGCGACTTATGCGCACACTTGTCCTGGGGGTCGATAGCGGCACTCAGTCAACCAAAGTCCTGGTCGTCAATACACGGGATGGCAGTGTCGTTGGGGAGGCATCGCGGGCTTATGGCTTGATTCCCGGTTTGCCGCCCGGCGCCAAGGAACAGCATCCGCGCACCTGGCGCGCCGCGGCGGCCGCGGCGATCAAAGAGGCGCTCAAGAACGCCCGCGCATCCGCCGGTGAGGTAATGGCAATGGGTGTCAGCGGGCAGCAACACGGTTTCGTGCCGCTGGACAAACATGGCAATGTGATTCGCCCGGCCAAGCTCTGGTGCGATACCTCGACCGCTGCCGAATGCGACCAGATCACGAACAAACTCGGCGGGCTTAAAGCCGCGATCGAGGAAATCGGCAACGCGGTGCTGCCCGGCTTCACGGCCTCCAAGATTTTATGGCTCAAGCGGCACGAGCCGGAAAATTTCGAACGCCTGGCCACTGTTCTCCTGCCGCACGATTACTTGAATTTCTGGTTGACTGGAAACAAGGTGATGGAATACGGCGACGCCAGCGGCACGGCGCTGCTGGATGTCAGAAAGAGGCGGTGGTCACAAGCCGTTCTGGATGCCATCGATCCCGGGCTTGCGGCCGCATTGCCGCCGTTGATCGCCAGCGACCAGCCGGCGGGCCATTTGCAGGATTCGACGGCGGCCGAATTGGGGCTTGGCCCGAAGGTGCTGGTGAGCGCGGGCGGAGGCGACAACATGATGGGCGCCATCGGCACGGGCAACACGGCGGCGGGGGTCGTGACCGCGAGTTTCGGCACCAGCGGCACGATCTACGCGTGCTCGGAGCGGCCGGCGATCGATCCGCGCGGAGAAATCGCCGCGTTCTGCGATTCCACCAACCGCTGGCTGCCGCTGCTTTGCACGATGAACGTGACCGCGGCGACGGAAATGGTGCGGAAAGATTTCGAGATGTCCCACGAGCAGTTCGAGCGCGAGGCGGCCAAGGCGCCGCCCGGATCCGGCGGACTGCTGCTGCTGCCGTACCTGGAAGGCGAACGCACACCCAACGTTCCGCACGGCACCGGCGTCTGGTTTGGAGTCAATCAAAAGAACTTCACCGCCCGGCACTTCGCGCGGGCGGCGATGGAGGGGGTGACCCTGGGGATGAATTACGGATTGCGCCGCCTCTGCGAATTGGGGATCAAACCACGCCAGATCCGCGTCACGGGCGGCGGTTCGCGGTCCAAACTGTGGCGGCAGATCATGGCCGATGTGTTTGACACTGAGATTGTCACGATCAAAGTGAGCGAAGGGGCGGCCTATGGCGCGGCCTTGCAGGCGTTTTGGTGCTGGCGATTGCATCGGGGCGAACGCATCAAGATCAATGACATCACGACGAAATTTGTGAGGTTGAACAAAGGGGAGGGCGCGCGGCCATCGAGGGAGGCAGCCGCGATCTATCGCGAAGAGCAGGCGATCCAGGATGATATGTCCACAGCCCTGCGCTCCGTTTTCACGCGCCACCGCCGCTTTTCCAGCCGGTTGATATGAGATTGACGGTTGCAGCTTTTCTTGCCATTGGACTTGTTTATACCTGCCCGGCCAGCGAACTGACGCTTTGGTACCGGCAGCCAGCCCGAAGCGGAATGAATGAAGCCCTTGCCATCGGCAACGGCCACATGGGCGGGTTGATCTACGGCGCTCCAGACGAGGAACGTGTCAACATCACCGAGGACAGTTTTTGGACGGGAGGCGAAAATCCATCGGGCGAGGACGGGACAATGGGATCCTATCAAACTTTCGGCGACGCGGTGGTCCGCCTGCCCGCGCACACCAATGCTGTGGATTACCGGCGCGAGCTGGACATTGGAACGGCATTGTCGCGCGTTCGTTACGAGGCCGGCGGCGTGAAGCATGAGCGCGAATTCTTTTGCAGCCACCCGGCCGGAGTGCTCGTGGCGCGGTTTTCGGCGGACAAACCGGGAAGCTATACGGGCCAGATCGAACTCCGCGACTCGCATGGCGCCGCAACGGTGGTTGGGACGAACCGATTGACGGTCGCCAGCGCGCTGGAAAACGGCCTCAAGTACGAATGGCAAATAGTGATTCTGCCGGAGGGTGGTTCGGTTGAGTCCAACGGGACATCGCTGGCTTTCAGCCGTTGCGACGGGTTCACGCTGTTGATTGCGGCGGGCACGGATTATGCGATGAATTACGCGAAACATTATCGCGGCCGGGACCCGCATCAACGCCTGACCACCTTGCTCGAAGCGGCTTCCCAAAAGAGTTACGACGCGCTCGAACGAGAGCATGAAACCGATTTTCGGTCCCTGTTCGACCGGGTCGCGCTCGATCTTGGCCCGTCGTCGGCGGCGCAGCGCGGGCTGCCGACGGATCAACGGCGACTGGAGGCTTTCCAAAGAATCGATCCCGAACTGGAGACGCTACTTTTTCAATATGGGCGCTACCTGCTGATCTCCTGCTCGCGGCCGGGGGGACTGCCGGCCAACTTACAGGGGCTGTGGAACGACCGCAACGACCCTGCGTGGCACAGCGATTATCACGCGAACATCAACGTCGAGATGAATTACTGGCCGGCGGAGCCGACCGGCTTGCCGGAGTGCCAATTGCCGTTTTTCAATTTGGTTGACAGCCAGCTACCGGCGTGGCGCAAGGCGACCGCGGCTTCGCCTGAATTCAAGACGCCGTCGGGGCAGATGTCCGCGCGCGGATTCGCCATCCGGACGTCGCATAACATTTACGGCGGCATGGGATGGAATTGGGACAAGACGGCCAACGCGTGGTACTGCCGGCATTTTTGGGAGCACTACGAGTTTACGCGGGATAGGGATTTTTTGCGGCGCACGGCGTATCCCATCATGAAGGAGACGTGCGAATTCTGGGAAGACCACCTGGAGGCGCTGCCCGACGGACGCCTCGTGGTGCCGAAAGGCTGGTCGCCGGAACACGGCCCGGTTGAAGATGGGGTGAGTTACAACCAGGAGATTGTATGGGATTTATTTGACAATTACACGCGCGCGGCCGACGCGCTGGGGATCGACCGCGATTATCGCGACAAGATCGCGGGCATGCGCGACAGGTTGCTGACGCCGGGCATTGGCAGTTGGGGGCAGTTACTGGAGTGGCGGACGGAGAAGACCAATTCCGAGCGGGAGCACCTGGAATTCGACACACGCAACGATCATCACCGCCACACGTCGCATCTTTTTGCCGTTTATCCCGGCCATCAGATCACGCCCGGCACGACGCCCGCACTTGCGGCGGCGGCGAAGGTTTCGCTGGATGCGCGGGGGATTTCACCGGACAGCGACGTGCGCGAGTGGTCGTTTGCCTGGCGCACGTCGCTCTACGCCCGTTTGGGCGACGGGGACGACGCCCACAAAATGCTGCAACAGCTTTTTTCCGATCGGAATACCTGCCCTAATCTTTTCGGCCTCCATCCGCCGATGCAGATGGACGGCAACTTCGGCGTCACCGCCGGCATGGCGGAGATGCTTGTTCAAAGCCAGGACGGAGAGATCCAACTCTTGCCGGCGCTGCCGGGAGTCTGGCCGGAGGGTTCAGTCAAAGGGTTGCGCGCGCGCGGCGGTTTTGAAGTCGATGAATCGTGGGCTGACGGCAAGTTGAGTGGCGCCGTCGTTCGCGCCTTGACGCCGACAAAAGGCACGGTGCGTTATGGCAAGAGGACGGTCGATTTTTCGATTGATCCCGGCAAGCCGGTGACTTTTGACGGCAGCCTGAAGCGGACCGGAGAATAAACCGGAGGGTGGGTTTGAAAACACGCACTAATGCTCCAGGGCGGCTTGTTGCAATGCCAGGAGACGGGTTATGCCGGTTTTTCCGAGCGCGAGCATGGCGGCCAATTGGGACTCGGTGTAGGAGGCTTCCTCGCCGGTGCCTTGCAACTCGATAAATTCGCCCTGGGCGTTCATCACCAGGTTCATATCCACCGAGGCGGCGACATCCTCGACGTAGGACAGATCGAGCAGGGGTTCGGATTGCACAATGCCCACGCTGACGGCCGCAACCGGTTTGAGGCTCAGGTCGATTGGCACCTTGCCCGCCGCCTGAAGCGAACGGAGGGCCAGCGCCATGGCGACAAAACTCCCGGTGATCGCCGCAGTGCGGGTGCCGCCGTCGGCCTGGAGGACATCGCAATCGACCCAAAAGGTGCGCGGGCCCGCCTTCTCCAGATCGAGTGCCGCCCGCATCGCGCGGCCTATGAGCCGCTGGATTTCCTGCGAGCGCCCATCAATCTTGCCCTTGGAAATGTCGCGCGGCTTTCGCGTCAGCGTGGAGTAAGGGAGCATCGAATACTCGGCCGTAATCCAGCCGCCGGGGACGTTCTGCTCTTTCATCCAGCGCGGGACTGTTTCCTCGACAGTGACGCCGCAAATGACGCGTGTGTCGCCCCACTCAATGAGGGTGGAGCCGGCGGCATAGGGAGCGATGCCGTTTTGGAAACGGACGGCGCGGAGTTGATCAGGAAGCCGTCCATCTGAACGGACAAACAGAGATATTGTGGCATGGGCCATGTTTGACAAATGTTAGAGCGGGCCTGGCGCCTGGGCAACGAGAAAGACGGATTTCCCGGTGATGACCCATCCCCTATTTACGAGATGAGTTCCAAGAAAAGTCTTCCAGGCACTTAACGCTTTAAAAGATCCGCGACGTCTATGGCCACGTCGGGGAAGGCTTGCGGTCTGGCAAGGTCGCCCGGCGACAGGACCGTCTTGCTTCCGTAACCGGTGAATTGGGGCTGGCGATAAACCTCAATCGATTCATCATTGAGATTCACAATCCAAACCTCCGCAACGCCGGAGCGACCGTAAACCGGAAGTTTTTCTGTTACATCCCTCATCAGGGACGTGTCGGCGACCTCGATCAACAGATAAACGTCAGCCGGTCGAGGGTGGGCCTTTCGATAAAAATCCGCGCTCGGCTTGACCAACATGATATCTGGCTGCGGCTCGGAAAAGTCATCCAGGCGCACCGGTGTTCCGGCCGAGACCATCCAGCGGCCTTTGGCGGCAGCGGCGAACAATTGAGTCAGGTGGTTCGTGACACCACCGTGGAAGGGGCCGATGGGGGACATATCAAAGATTTCTCCGTCGAGAAGTTCTACACGCGCATCGGGGGGCAAGACACCCGTCTCGCCCATGCGATAGTACTCGTTCACATTGAAACGATGTTTGGTCGGCGCCTGCACTGGGCCAATCTAACGAATTCGCTCCACACTCGCAATGAGACTTTCTGGCTCAATCGACGCGCAGCCACACCGTCTTTAAATAGGCGGCCTCGGCGCGCTCGACTGGAAAATCCGGCGGCTGCGGGGCGTAATGGCGCTGCAACACGCGGCGTCCGGACATCGCGGCGGTGAGGCTTTCCAGGAAATCCTCCGGAGCAAACCCAGCCGCATTGGTCGAGGCAAATAAAATCCCGCCGCGTTTCAAGAGCGGCAGCGCGGCGGCGGCGAGCATGCCATAATGTTTTTCCGCCTGGAAAACGCCGCTTTCTTTGGAGCGGGAAAAAGTCGGCGGGTCGAGAAGGATCACGTCGAACAGACGTTTCTTCCTGGCCATTCGGCGCAACCAGTCAAAGGCATCACCGAAAATGAAATCGTGCCCGGCGGGATCGATCGCGTTGAGCGCGAAATTGCGCCGGCCCCAATCGAGGTAATTTTTCGAGAGGTCCAGGCTGGTCACTCGCGCGCCAGCGACGGCCGCGCAAACGGAGAATCCGCAAGTGTACGCGAACGCGTTGAGAATTTCGGGCGCGGCCGGAATTTCAAAACCCGCCGCGATGTGACGAGTCAGAAGGCGGCGTCGATTGTCCCGCTGGTCCAGGAAGAGACCGGCGGAGTAGCCCTCGTCGAGGCGCAACGCGAAGCGCGGCCCGTTTTCGCGGATGGAAAATTCCTGCGGCGCGGGCGTTCCCCAAAGGCATTGCGGCGCCGCACGGTCTTCACGTTGGAGCATTTTATGATAGACGCCGCGGGAGCCGAGCCGGAACGCGCACTCCTGGACCCGTTCTTTTTGCGGTGCGGACAACGGCGCCGCGGATTGGGCCAGCAGATAGTCTCCGAGGCGGTCGATGTAAAGTCCGGGCCATCCGTCCGCCGCGCCGTGGAGGACCCGGAAGGCATCGGTCAAGGCGGGATCAATGATCGCCGCGCGCAACGCGAGGCGGGAATCCGCCGCGAAGTCCACCGGAGCGGAAAGGGAAAGGGGCAGACGGGTAGCGGGATGTTCGAGGGTCAAATTCGCCGCGTGCAAACAGAGGCGGGGCCCCGGCGCCCCACCATAAAGGGCATCCCCAAGAATTGGAAAGCCGTGTTCGGCGGCGTGGACGCGGATCTGGTGGGTCTTGCCCGTAAGTGGGGCGGCCTGGATCATCGCGCCGGCGCGGCGGAACACTGTTTCAGCGATGGCGGCGCCGGCGTGAGGCGGGCGGACGACATACCTTTCCCCGACGCGGACGAGGGCGGAACGAACGCGCAAATTCTGAAAAGTTGTCTTGCGATCTGTCAATAATAGGTAAGTTTTGCGCGCCAGGCCTTTTTCAAATTGCCGGGTGAGGGAGCGGTTGGCGGCCGGCGTCTTTCCGAAAACGATCAGTCCGGAGGTTTCTTTGTCAAGACGATGAATGATGGAGAGCCCGCTCCAGCGCGGCTCGCGATTGCGCAGCCATTCGTAGAGCCCCTCGCCTGCGAAGGGCGCGGGGGAATGGGTGTTCCAGCCAGCCGGCTTGTTGATCGCCAGCAGGTGTTCGTCTTCAAAAACAATAAAATCCATTGGCGGCGCGATTCGGCGTGAAGGTTGCGCCGGCGGGAACTTCATCGTCAATTTTTCAATTTTTTTTCTCTGGTTTCCGGCGGCATCCGGCGCATGATTGCCGATATGATCAAAAATCCAATCGGCCGGTCCACCATGACCCGGCGGCGTTTTATCGCCGTGACGGGCGCCGCCGGCGCCGCTTTTGCCATGCCCACCTTCATTCCCGCCTCGGCATTGGGTCGCGACGGACGACCTGCGCCTTCGGAGCGAATAACGGTGGGCATCGTTGGGTGGGGGATGATCGCGCCGGATAATACGAAAGGGTTGATGGCGTTGAACGATTGCCAGGTGGTCGCTTCCTGCAACATCGACAAGAACCATCTTAAGAAGTCCGTCGATGTGATCGATGGCTTTTACAAGAACAAGAGCTGCAAGAAATTTCATGATTTCCGAAAGATGATTGGGCGCAAGGACATTGACGCGGTGATGATCGCCGTGCCGGACCACTGGCACGAAATAATCGCGGTGTACGCCGCCCGGCATAAGAAGGACATTTACGGGGAAAAGCCGCTGGCCAAGACCATCGCCGAGCAACAGAGGATTGTCCAGGCGGTGGAGGAAAACGGATGCATTTGGCAGACCGGCTCGTGGCAGCGTTCCAGCGGCAGCTTCCACAAGGCCGCGGAAATCGTGCGCAACGGGATGATCGGCAAGGTTTCGCGCGTGGAAGTGGGATTGCCGTCGGGACATACCGACTTCGCGCATGACGGCGACCAAACACAGATCACCAAGCCGCCGCACGAGCTGGATTACAACACGTGGATCGGCCCCTCGAAAATGGTGCCTTACATCAAGGCGCGCAGCCATTTGAACTGGCGCTGGAATTACAACACGGGCGGCGGGCAGTTGATGGATTGGGTCGGACACCATGTGGATATCGCGCACTGGGGGCTGGGTTTTGACACCAACGGGCCGTATGAATTGGAGGGGCACGGCGACTTTCCGGCGCCGGACGCGGTATGGAACACCTGCACCAAATACCGCATCGACCTGAAGTATCCGGAGGACATCCGGATGACGATTGCCGGCGGCTACGACGATATCGCCAGCGGCACCAAATGGATCGGCGCCGACGGATGGGTGTCGGTGGACCGCGGCAAATTCGACGCTTCAACGGAGGATTGGAAGGACATCAAGGAACTGCCCGAGAGCGACGTCAAAATCAAGCTCATCCGTTCCACCAATCATTACCGCAATTTTATCGACTCGGTGAAGTCGCGAATACCGACCATCGCGCCGGCGGAAACGGCGCATCATTCGGCGATTCCCGGGCATCTCGGATTGATCTCGATGATGTTGGGGCGCAAGATTCGCTGGGACGTGGAGAAGGAAGAGATACTTGACGATCCGGACGCAAGCGAGTTGATGACGCGCCCGTTTCGTCCGCCGTATGTGATGTAAATCACATTTGATTTTCGAGGACGGAAAAGACGGCGGTTGAATCGATTTGCGGGGGCAGTTGGCCTGCGGCTGGCTCGCATATCAAAACTGGCTGGTCCGCGGGCACGCCGGCGCGGCGGCCATGCGAGCCTTTAACAAGGCCGGCATCCAACGGGATCACGTCCATGAGCATCCGGAAACCGAGCCTCTTTTGCGCGAGACGCCAAAGGATCTTCAACTTGACACCCGGGATTTGCGGATCCAAAAAAAGCTCGGCGGGGTCGTAGCCCGGTTTGCGGTGAATGTCGACGCAACGCGCGAAATCCGGCGCGAGCGCGTCGTCCAGCCAATAGTAGTACGTGAACCAGGCGTCCGGGGCGGCCACCGCGATCAAATCGCCGGAGCGGGGATGATTGACGCCCAATTCCGTTTTTTCCTTTTCGCCCAGAACCGATTCGACACCCGGCTGGCGCAGGAGCAAATCGCGGGCGCGGGATTGGAGGGAAGGGTCGTTAAGATAAACATGGGCCACCTGGTGGTCGGCGACGGCAAAGACCTTGCTGGCTCCGCAATCCAACAATTCCAGACCGAGCTCCTCCCGAATTGCAAGCCAGCCTTGCTCGCGAAAGACTCGATTCAAATGGACGGGTTTCCGCACGTCAACAATTCCGTATTCGGAAAGGAGCACGACGCGAACGCCGCGAGTCTGGAAAAACGAGATAAGATTGCCGGCCAGATCATCGATCAGCCGCAAGTCGGTGGCGATCATGGGAGACGAGGGGCCGAGGCGCTGCAAATTGTAGTCAAGATGAGGAAGATAAATGAGGCTGAGGGTTGGGGAATATTTTTCTTCAATCCATTTGGCCGACTCGGCAATCCAGCGGGAGGCGGCATCGGCGCTTCCATGCGGGCCGTCAACGCCGGCCGCTGGGCCCCAGAATGCCGGAAATGGAAAATCGCCCAAAGCAGTCTTGATTTCCGGCCGTATGGCCGGCGGCCAGGAATAAATGTCGAAAACCTTGCGGCCATCGGCTGGGTAGGCGGGGCGGGGTGTAATCGAGTAATCGGCGGACGAATACATGTTGAACCACCAGAACAATTGAGCGCAGGTGAATTTGGGATCGCGCCGGCGCATTTGGTCCCAGATTTTTGGGCCGGCCACCAGATGATTGGATTGCTTCCAAAAGTGCGTCTCGGCCAGTTGGCGGTCATACCAGCCGTTGCCGACGATGCCGTGCCGCGCCGCGGCGCAGCCTGTCAAATAGTTTGCCTGCGCGGTGCAGGTGACCGCGGGAAAGGCCGGGAGGATGCGCGCCGCCGCGCCCCCGGCGCGGAACTTGGCGACGCGCGGCATGCGCGGACCGACGAGAGATTCCGTCAGGCCCACAATATTGATGACCGCGGTTCGATTCAGCACGCCTGCGCGATATTCTGCGCCCGGCGCTGGCGTTGGCGCAATTCCGAAATCGCATCGAGCATTCGAGGCAGGGCGACGTCGTGGATTTCGACGCCGCGGCCGATGCCCTGGAGCATGGTCAGGGTCAGTTCGCCGCCGAGATGTTCGCGAAACTCCTCCAGGCCGTGGAGCACCATCGGCTGCTGCTGGCCGTCCAGATGCAGCAACTCGTTGGAGAATAATTCGAAGCCGAGCGCCTCCAGCAATCGCAATATCCGCTCGGCCGAAGCGGCGTCGAGCAAAGAAATATTCCGCGAATAAACCAGGTCGATCGCCATGCCGATGGCGACGGCCTCTCCGTGCCGGATGTGAAAATCAGAGAGTTGTTCGATCTTGTGCGCGGCCCAGTGGCCGAAATCCAGCGGGCGGGCCGAGCCAAACTCGAACGGATCGCCGCCCGAGGCGATGTGCTGGACGTGGAGTTCGGCGCTGCGATGGATCATGCGCTGCATGGCGGCCGGCTCGAAACGCGCCAGCAGAGGGGCGTCCTGTTCCAGGCTTTCAAAGTAGGAACGATCGCGAATGAGAGCGACCTTGACCGCCTCGGCGTAGCCGGCCCGCTTGTCGCGGTCCGAAAGAGTGGCCAGAAAATCCGAATCGTTGATCACAGCGAACGGCGGCGCGAACGTGCCGATGAAATTCTTTTTGCCGAAGGCATTGATTCCATTCTTGACGCCAACGCCGGAGTCGTTCTGGCCCAGGACGGTGGTGGGAATGCGCACGTGGCGAACGCCGCGATGGGCGGTTGCGGCGGCCAGTCCGGCGACATCGAGCAACGCGCCGCCACCCACGGCCAGCACGTAGGAATGGCGGTCGATGTGGAAGCGCTCGATCTGTGAATGGATTTCGGAGACGTGAAAATAGGAGGTTTTGCAGCGTTCGCCGCCTTCCAGGATAAAGGGCGGACAAACCAGATTCAACTGGTCGCGAAGGGCGGCGAAATGGTTTTCGATCAACCGCGCCAATTCGGGCCACGCCGACGCGAGGGATTCGTCCAGCACGACGAGAACCTTGGGGATACGCGGCGGGTCGGACAGGATCGTTTGGAGGAGGGAGTTGGATGGGTTAAAGACGCCGCGCGTAAAATGAACGCGGTGTTCGAACTGGACGCTAAAGGTGCGGACAATACTTGGCATCTTTACCACTATCGGTGTTAGACGGTTTGATTTGGAGTTTTATTTAGTCATTCACTTGAAACGGGCGTTTTCGCGCGAACGCGCGGCACGGAAACGCACAGTCGAAGAGATACAACCACGGATTACTCGGATTACACGGATAAAAGGATGGGAAAACAAACGTTTCTTATCCACGAAATCCGTGGTGAGAAAGCCCCCGAAAGTATACGAGATGCCCGCTTTGGGGACTCTTGAACTGAGCATGTCGGGAAGTGATTCAAATTCCTTCGCCCAAATGCGGCATGGGCTTGTGGGTGTGCGTGGTGGCGACTTCGTTGCCGAGCGGGTCGCCCTCCTTGGAAAGAATGCGGTAGGTGCGGATTTGGAAGGAGACTTCGTGGTCATCTTTCAACCCCAGACGGGCGTATTCCTCCTTGCTGATGCGCGAACGGATGACCAAACCGCTGGGCAATTCGATTTCCAGTCGCAGCATCACGCCCAGAAAATACGTCTTGCGCAATACTCCGCGATGGCGGCAGAGGGAAGGATCGGGCGAGACTTGCACGTTGTAAGGCCGAAAGCCGATCCGCATTTTCTGGCCGTCAACCAAGCCGTGGGCAGGGAATTCCAGCTCCTGGCATCGGGCCACACCGTGGCGGACTTCCAATTCCACAACGTTGAGCACGCCGACAAAGCGCGCGACAAATTCGTTGCGCGGCCTTTCGTAAACTTCCTGCGGTGTGCCGACTTGTTCGAGATGGCCCTGAGAGAAAACCACAATCCGGTCCGACACCTCCATTGCTTCCTCCTGGTCGTGAGTGACGAAGATGGTGGTCAACCGGATGTCGTGATGGAGGCGCACCAGCCATTGGCGCAATTCCTGGCGGATTTGGGCGTCCACAGCCGCAAAAGGCTCGTCGAGCAAGAGGACGTCGGGCTTTGGAGCCAGAGCGCGGGCGATGGCGACGCGCTGGCGCTGACCGCCGGAAAGTTGGTGCGGGTAACGATCGAGCAAGCCATGCAATTCCAGCAACCCGGCAAGTTCCTCGACGCGCGCGTGGATTTGCTCCGGCCGCCATTTCTTGATCTTCAAACCGAAGGCGATGTTCCTGGCGATGTTCATATTGCGGAACAGGGCGTAGTTTTGGAAGACAAAGCCGATATTGCGCCGGCGCACGGGCACATCGTTGACTTGGGCGCCGCGGATGAAGATGCCGCCGCTCTCGGGCGTCTCCAAACCGGCGATGAGCCGCAGCACGGTGGTTTTGCCGCTGCCGCTGGGGCCCAGAAGCGCGACCAATTCGCCGTCTGTCACGCTAAAGCTGATATCGGCCAGCGCGCTGACGCGGCCGTAGTGTTTGGTGACGCTTTTTAATTCAATGCTCAAGGTGCAAGGAGGATTGGCTCAGGATTCATCGCGGCTTTTCCAGTCTAAAAACGCTTTCAACGCCATGGTCGCCAGCGCGAGCAAAGCCAGCAGCGTCGCCACCGCGAAGGGCGCAGCCGGATCAAATTCGTTATACAACTTCTCGACGCGCAATGGCAAGGTGTCGGTTTCCCCGGCCACGTGGCCGGAGACGACCCAGACGGCGCCGTATTCACCCATGGCGCGGGCGTTGCACAAGATGATGCCGTAGAACAATCCCCATTTGACCGACGGCAGCGTCACCAGCCAGAACGTCTTCCATCCGCCGGCGCCCAGGGTCAGCGCCGCCTCCTCCTGTTCGCGGCCCTGCTGGCGCATGACCGGGATCAGTTCACGGGCCACGTAGGGGAACGTCACGAAAATCGTCGCCAGCACCATTCCCGGCAAGGCAAAAATAATTTGCACGTGATGGGCCTCCAGCCACGGGCCCAACAAGCCGCCGGCCCCAAAGAGCAGCACGAACAGTAGTCCGGCCACAACGGGGGAAATTGAAAAAGGCAGGTCGATCAGAGTCAACAAGAGCGTTTTTCCCCGAAACTCGAATTTCGCAATGGCCCAGGAGGCCGCCAGGCCGAAAACGGCGTTTAAGGGAACGCTGATCGCCGCCACGATCAGTGTCAAACGCACGGCCGAGGCGGTGTCCGGATCCTTCAACGCCGCCCAGTAAACATTCCACCCGTAGGCAAAGGCTTGCGCGAAGACATTGATCAGCGGCAGCAGCAGGAACACGATCGAGAAGAGAACCGCCGCCAAAATCAGGGACCATTTTACCACCGACGACCCTTGCATCGGTTTCGGTTCCGCGCGCGCACCTGACTTGAATCCGGAGGGTATGTTCATGGTTCCTGGAATTTCGAGGACCACGCGTGCAGCCAGTTGAGCGTCAGCAGCAGACCGAAGGAAAAGAGCATCAACACCAGCGCGACTGCAATCGCGCCGGTGTAATCATATTGATCCAGGCGCATGACAATGAGTGTCGGCGCGATCTCGGTTCGCGGAAGATTGCCGGAGATAAACGCAATCGATCCGTACTCGCCGAGGGCGCGCGCAAAGGAGAGTCCAAAGCCGGTCAGCACCGTCGGCAATAGGGTCGGCAGCGTGATGCTGGCCACGGTCCAAAACCGGCTCGCCCCGAGACAGGCGGCGGCCTCCTCGACGGCCATGTCCAGCGACTCGATCACCGGCTGCACTGTGCGCACTGAAAAGGGCAAACCGACAAAGGTCAAAGCGATCACGACCCCTAGCCGGGAGAAGGCGCCTTTGATTCCCATGGGCACCAGGAAGCGCCCCAGCCAGCCGTGATCGGAAAACAAATTGGCCAGTGTCAGGCCCGCCACCGCTGTGGGCAGGGCGAACGGAAAATCGATCAAGCCGTCCAGCAGGCGCCGTCCGGGGAATCGGTGGCGGACCAGAACCCACGCCAGCAGAGTGCCGAAGAGGGCATTGATGAGGGCCGCGATGAGCGAGGCGGCAAGGCTCAATTCATAGGCCGAGATGGCGCGCTCATTGGTGGCCAATTCCCAAAGTTCGCTGAAGGGGAGGCGCAACGCCCTGAGCCCCAGCGCCCCAATCGGCACCAGAACGATCAGCGTCAAGTAGACCACGGTTATTCCCAGGGTCAGGTTCAACCCTGGGAGGGGGTTGGAGGGGGGCGAAACCTTAACGGCGGCTTCTGGTGATCTGGTCAAAGACCCCTCCTTCGTCGAAATGTATCTTCTGCGCCTGTTTCCAACTCCCGAAAACTTCATTGACGGTGAAGGTTTCCAGAGGCGGAAAAATCGCTGAGTGGCGTTGCGCGACTTCCCGCAACTGCGGCCGAAAATAATGGCGCGCCGCGATTTCCTGTCCCTGGGGCGTGTAAAGGAACTTCAAGTAAGCTTCCGCTGCTGCCCGCGTCCCGTGCTCATCGACGTATTTGTCCACCAGCGCCACCGGCGGCTCCGTCAGAATGCTCCGCGGCGGATACACAATGTCAAAGCGGCCGCGGCCGAAGCCATTGACGATCATCAGTGCCTCGTTTTCCCACCCAACAAGCACGTCGCCGATGTCATGTTGCACAAATGTCGTCGCGGCGCCGCGCGCGCCCTCGTCCATAACCGGCACGTTGGCATAGAGTTGCTCCATGAAGCGCCGGACTGCCGCCTCGTCGCCATGGTTTTTCTTCAACGCGTCACCATACGCAGCCAGGTAAATCCAGCGCGCGCCTCCCGAAGTCTTTGGGTTTGGCGTGATGACGCTGATCCCCGGTTGGGCCAGATCATCCCAGCCCTTGATTTTCCTGGTGTTCCCGCGGCGGACCAGGAAAACGATTGTGGAGGTGTAAGGACAGCTATTGTCGGGCAGCCGTTGTTGCCAGTTTTCGGGGAGCAACTGCGCCTTGTCGTGCAAGGCGTCAATGTCCCAGGCCAGTGCCAGCGTGACGACGTCGGCCTGCAATCCGTCGATGACGGCGCGCGCCTGTTTCCCCGAGCCCCCGTGCGACTGGCGAACGGTGACGTCGCCACCTGTCGTGGCCGTCCAATGCTTTGCGAAGGCGGCGTTGATCTCGACGTAAAACTCGCGGGTTGGATCGTAGGAAACATTCAACAGCGAAACGAAGCTGCCCGCCCGCGCCCTGGGAGCCGCCAGCGCGAGAGACGACAACAGGCAAATAATCGCCAGTCTAATCATTATGGGTAACAAGGCTAGCAGATATGTCTATTATGTCAATAGGGATTATTCCCGGTTTTCACTGGGATAATGTTGACCATGTGGGTAGAAATGCTACCATTCCGGCGATGAAACTTTCGGTTCGGGGCGAATACGCCATAAGAGCGCTGTTGGTGCTTGCGCTAAATTATGGGGAGGACGTTGTTCGCATTCAAGACATATCGGAACGGCAGAACATTCCAAAGAAGTTCCTGGAACAAATTCTCAACGATTTAAAGGCTCTCGGGGCGGTGGAAAGCCGGCGCGGCGCGGCGGGCGGATACCGTCTGGCTCGTCCGCCGCAAAACATTACATTGGCGTCGGTGGTGCGGCATGTGGAGGGCGCGCTGGCGCCGGTAAGTTGTGTGAGCGACCGGTTTTACGAGCGTTGCAGTTGCCCGGACGAGGCGCGCTGCGCCATCCGGGCGGTGATGGGGGAAGTGCGCGAGGCCGTGGTAAACATCATGGAACGGGTGACGCTGGCCGAGCTCTGCGAACGGGCGCGGCAGCTCGAGACCGCGCCGCACACGGCGCTGGATTACGCGATTTGACGGCCCGGCGGATTGGCCTTTAAATTGCGAAGCGTTGCCGTCATTGTTCCGCGGACAACCTATGAAAAGCATCATTCTTTTGCTGGCTCTTGGCGGGGCGTTGACTCTCAACGCTCAAACCACCACCAACACACCGCGAACGTATTTTGAAGCTTACAACGCGGTGGCGGACGCGCCGTTGCTCAAAGGCATCACGGTGATTGGCACGCTGAACAACCAGATCAATTATCCGGTTGAAATCCGGGTGGAAGCGTTGACCAATCTGCAAACTTCCAACACGGTTTATGCTGTGTCGCTCCACACGCGCCTCTCCAGCAAGCAATTGGAGGTCGATTATATCGACTACGATGAACTGGACGGGCTGATTCGCGGCGTCCAATTCGTTTCGCAGACCGCCCACGGCCAGAACGAGATGGACAGTTTTGAGGCGGCCTACCGCACGCGCAGCGGGTTATCCGTCCTGAAAGTGTCAAATGGCAACAAGCTGACAATCCTGATGCGGTCTGGCGATGTCCTTGGGGCGCGCAATCAAATGGCGTCCTTTGTCCTGGATGACTTGGGAAGATACCTGACGGCTGCCAAAGCCAAGCTGGATTCGCTGGCCTCCGGAGGGCAGTAAAATGACATTGGGCTCCTGGCGGCCCACGCAAACCAATGGCCATCGTCCTCAATTTTGATCCGCACAAGTTCTGGCACCTTGCAGCGGCGGGGCTGGTGCTCGTGCTGGCCGTCATCGCGTGCGGACATGCCGTGCTTTACAAACGGGACAACCGCGCTGCCATCGCATGGGTCGGGTTCATTTGGTTTGTGCCGCTGGTGGGCTCGGCGCTATATTTTATTTTTGGCGTAAACCGCCTTCGTCGCCGGGCGGTCTTGCTGCGCGGGGCAATGGAACGGTACCGCGCCACGGCGACTCAAACCGAATGCCTGCCGGAGACGTTGCACGACCACCTGCCTCCACACAGCGGACACCTCAACATGCTGGCCCGCATGGTGGGAGTCCTGGTTGACCGACCACTGCTTCCGGGCAACGACATCGAACCGCTCCTCAATGGCGACCAGGCGTTCCCGGCAATGCTGGCGGCCATCGGCGCCGCCCGCGTGTCCATTTCGCTGGAGACCTACATTTTCGACCGTGACGATGCGGGCCTGGCATTTGCGCAGGCCCTGGGCGACGCCGTACGGCGCGGGGTGGAGGTGAGGGTGTTGATCGACGCGGCTGGAATCCGGTATTCGTGGCCCAGCATTCTTCACGCCTTGCGCCGGCAAGGGGTAAGACACGCGCGCTTTCTTCCCTCGCTGGCCCCCTGGAGTGCGACGACGCTGAACATGCGCACCCATCGAAAAATACTGGTGATCGATGGCCGCGTTGGTTTTACCGGGGGCATCAATATCCGGGCCGGCAATTGCCTCCAGAAGCATCCCCGGCAGCCGGTGCAGGACCTTCATTTTCGCGTGTGCGGACCGATCGTCACCCATTTGCAGGAGGCGTTCACGGACGATTGGCTGTTTACGACCCGGGAAGCTTTGCGCGGCGACTCGTGGTTTCCCGAACTTCAAGGGACCGGAAATGTTCTGGCCCGCGGCATCACCGACGGGCCCGACGAGGATTTTGAAAAACTGCAGTGGACGATCCTTGGCGCGCTGTCGCTCGCGCGGCGGTCGGTGCGGATCATGACGCCTTATTTCTTGCCCGACACCTCAATCATTTCCTCCTTGAATCTTGCGGCCATGCGCGGCGTGAAGGTGGAAATCCTTCTGCCGTCAAAAAACAACCTGCCCGTGGTGCAGTGGGCCTCACGCGCCATGTGGTGGCAGATATTGGAACACGGCTGCCGCATCTGGCTGACAGCACCGCCCTTTGACCACTCCAAAGTGATGATCGTGGACAGTTGCTGGGCCTTGGTGGGTTCGGCCAATTGGGACGCCCGCAGTCTCCGCCTCAATTTTGAATACAACGTGGAATGCTACGACGCCGACCTAGCCAGCCGGCTTGAAGCCCTCATCGAAACGAAGCGGGCCAACGCCCGTGAGATCACAATGAAAGACGTCAACCGTCGCGGCTTCCCCGTCCGCCTCCGGGACGGATTGGCACGGCTGTTGGCGCCCTACCTATGAGCGTCTCGCCGGGACTCAGGCCCGATATCCGATTCACGTTGTGTTGACGGCAAAATCGCGTTAGTCTGTTAGACTATGGCGTTGGTGCGAATATTGGTGGATGGCTACAGCCTTCTTCATAACTGGCCGGAATTGGCGCCCGGCAAGCCTCGCTATTCCGCCGAGGCGCGCGGGGAGTTGATCCGCATCCTTACCCTTTATCAGGACGCCGCAGGCATTCCCATTACCATCGTCTTTGACGGCGCGGGGCGGACGGCGGCCACTGCGTTCCCTTCCAATCCCGCCGTGGAAATCCTTTATTCCCGCGTCGGCCAGACGGCCGACCAGATCATCGAACGCGTCACCGCCCGCATGGAACCGTTTGGAGAAGTCCTGGCCGTGACCGACGACTACGCCGAGCGCGACACGGTGTCCTATCACGGCGGCATGGCTTCGAGTTGCTCAAACTTTGTCCAAACCGTGGAACGTGCTTTGCAGGAACAGGAATGCGACATCCTCCGCCACAACCGCAAGCAACGCGCCAGTTTCAAGGCGCCCCGCTGACTTGGACCCATGAATAGATTTGCCAAAGCCACATTCCGATTCGCCGTCTCCTTAACGATTCTGCTGGCCGCCGCGCTTTGCCGGGCGGATGACGCGCCCCAAAGAACCAGGCCGATGGACAACCGCTTCTTGTTCGTAATTGACACATCCTCTTCCATGAGGTCCCGCACCAACGGCATCGAAGAGGCGATCGGCGAACTTCTCAGATCCGACATGCACGGCGAATTTCGCGAGGGGGACACCATTGGGGTCTGGACTTACGACGAGGATCTCCATGCGAACTTTCCGATGCAGGTATGGTCGCCAGAGAAAAAGGACGAAATCACCCGCGACGTGCTTAGGTACATGCGGCACCAACACTACGAACATCGCGCGCACCTGGACAAGATACTGACGGCGATCGGGCGCGTCATTGAGCAATCGGAGAGGCTGACAGTGATTTTGATCTATGACGGCACCGAGACGATTCGCGGAACGGAGTTCGACGGTGACATCAATGATTTGCAAAAGAAGTACGAGCGGTCGTTTCGCGCCGCGCACATGCCAATGGTCACCATTCTGGCGGCGCGCCACACCCAGGTGTTCGATTACTCCATCAATTATCCGGGTTCGATAACGGTTCCTCACACGGCCTACCCGGTGCCGCCGCCCGAAACCAATGCGACGCCCGTCGAGGCCGTCGCCGCTGCGCCGCCGACCAGTGCTCCCCCGGCGGAACCAACACCGCCGCCACGCAGGATCCAGATTATCATGTCCGGCACCAACAGTATCACTCGCACGATTCCGGGAACGGATTCTGCGGCCGACAACCCATCGCCGGCCCCGAGCAATGTTGTCATGGCCGGGACGCAGCCATCGCCGCCCACGCCGGCGCCGGCGTCGGCGATCCCCGCGCCCGTGGCCGTCGAGCCAACTGCCAGCAATCCTCCTCCGCCAGCGCCAAAGCCAGAACCAGCGGTGCCAGAACCCGCTTCGGTCACGGCTCAACCGGAGCCGACGCCGGTTCCCCCGTCGGCTCCTCCGAAGACCGCACCGCCGCCCGCTCCGCTTCCGACATTCGCGCCCGCGCCCGCGCCTGTGAGGCCGGCGGTCACTTCCACGGGCCATGAGGTCGCGTTGTTTATCATCGCATTTTCGTTATTGACAATCGCGGTGGTGTTGGTCGTTTTAGTAGTCCGTCGCCTGCGGGGCGACGCGGCGCCGAGCCTGATTTCCCAGTCGATTGACCGCGGGCGGTGACCTCACGCGGCATGACTTCCACCAAAGGCAAATCGCTCATTCGACCGCTGGTAAGGGATTTGAGCGCTTACGTTCCAGGCGAGCAGCCCCGGATCACGGGTCTCACCAAGCTCAACACCAACGAGAATCCCTATCCGCCCTCGCCGAAGGTCCTGGCCGCGATCAAGCGGGCGGTGGATGGCCGCTTGCGCCTTTACCCGAACCCCGGCGCCGACACCCTGCGCGCCAAATTGGCGAAGCTCCACGGTTGCGCGCCGGACAACATCATCGTTGGCAACGGTTCCGATGAATTGCTGGCCGTGGCGACGCGCGCTTTCGTCGAGCCTGGGCAAACGGTGCAGTTTTTCAATCCAAGCTATTCACTCTACCCTGTGCTGGCGGCAATCCACGGCGCGCGCGGCAATGCCGTTGCGTTGGCCAAGGAATTTGGCCTCCCGCCAACGCCGGACCTTCGGAGAAACGGCGCGTGGGACTTTTCAGCGCCGCTGACTTTTATCACCACACCTAATGCTCCGAGCGGCCGCGGCTACAGCATGGCGGAACTGGAGGAGCTTTGCCGCGCGCAGGATGGCGTAGTGATCTTGGACGAGGCTTATGTCGATTTTGCGCGGGAGAACGCCCTAGCCCTCGCGCTGAAATATCCGCACGTCATTGTCAGCCGCACGTTCTCGAAGGCATATTCACTCTGTTTTCAGCGCGTGGGATATTTCGTTGGCAACGCCGAACTGATCGCCGCGCTGCGCAAGCTGCGGGACAGCTACAGCGTCAACGGGCTTGGCCAGATCGCCGCGTTGGCCACGTTGGCGGACCTGCCGTATTACAGGAGGAATTTCCAGCGCATCATTTCGACGCGCGAGCGGTTATCAGAAGCCTTGAGGGCGCTGGGTTTCGGGGTCCTTCCCAGCCAGACCAACTTCATATTCGTCCGTCCGCCGAAAATCTCGGCGGAAGCATGGCTGGGAGAACTTCGGAAGAAGCGAATCCTGGTGCGTTGGTTCCGCGCGCCGGAAACGCGGGATTTCCTACGGATCACCGTCGGCACCGATGCGCAAGCCCGCGCGTTGCTCAAGGCCGCAGGCCAGATTGCACAAATGTAAGCCCGAATAGCCCGCCGCCGCGCCGGCTTCAAGACGGCGCGACAGCGAAAACGTTACTGGCCGCTGGCCGGCACGTTGGTGATCACTTCGATCTTGGCGCCCTTTTTCAATTCGTCAGCCGAGGGAACCTTGATGATTTGTCCGCTGACCACCGGCGTGCTGGAAGACGGGCTGGGAGGCACGTGGCTCGAAGGTGGCGAGGCCGAGGCGATGGCCGGAGGCGAATCGGAGAGCAATTCCATATCGAAAATCAGGGTGGTGTCCGGACCGATCTTGGGCGGAAAGCCACGCGGACCGTAGCCCACGGCAGGAGGGATAAAGACCTGCCATTTGGAACCGACTTTCATTTGCTGGAGAACCGCCGACCAACCTTTGATTGTCCGTCCAGTTACCGGCGTGGTAAACTTTTCGTTTTGATCAAAAACCGTCCCATCAATGAGCGATCCCTTGTAGCTTACGGTCACGGTGTCATGAGGTCCTGGAATTGGGCCGGTTCCGTCGGTGATGACTTTGTATTGAATGCCGTCGGAAAGGGTCTTGACGCCCGGCTGGGTGGCATTCGTGGCCAGGAAGGCATCGCCTTTGGCCTTGTTTTCAGCGCCTTCTTTTTCCATCTTTGCCTGCTCGACCTGGCGCTGCGCCATCATCTTGGCACGAAGCGCGCCCCCCAATTGCCGCTGAATTTTGGTGAATTCCGCTTCGCTAAAACGGGTCTGGCGGCCGGAAAGGACATCCTTGATTGCTGCCGCTATGGTATCGACGTCCACCGTCAATTCCTGCTTCTTGATGCTGGTACCAACGCTCATTCCAATAAAGTAACTGAGCGTGTCCTTATCGGGCATTTCGGGGGCAGGCTCCTTGGGTCCTGGTGGACGCACAAGTCCCGGCGGCATGGCCGGCCCGGGACGAGGCGGGGACGGGGGCGGGGTGCTCGGTTGCGCGGTGGCGCTCAGTGCCATCAACGTCATTATCAAAAGCGTGTTTAATATAACTTTCATTTCAATCGTTCTTTAGTTTGTTGAGTCGCCGGACAAATAGTCCAGTCCCGGAGCCGTTCTTTGGGAACGGGCCGAATGCTTACCATAACATTCCAACGGTGTCCAGCATTCGATTTTGACAATCTAGCCGGCAGAAAGCTCAATCTTGCTCCAGGAAACCGAAGCGCGACCCGACACCCCATCATTCTCGAACCGCAAACCGCCTGCGCTTGCCTGAAAGCCCCCCGGCTCGAACGACCGCCAGAAAGGATGACGCAACCGCCTCGCCGCCATGAATTAACATCGAGGCGGCAGGAGCTGTTTGACGGGTTTCCTGGCCAGAACGGCGAACTTGGGAAGCCCATTCTCAGTGGGGACGTTGACCTGGCCCTCAATCAAAGGCCGGGCATATTGGATGAATTTCTTGTTTGGCATGAACCCGTCGTCGCTCAGCCAATCGCGCGGGACCACATTTACCACGTTGGCAATCTCGCTTAACGGGTGCAGGTCAGTCTTGGAGCCATAGGTTTCGCCGGGCGTGCGGACCAGTTTGACCATGAAGCCGCTCTTGCCAGCGACGGCCGCCCGGACTGCGGTTTCGCCACAAGCGACGGCTTCTGCGGCGTCCGTGGCGCTGGCATAATGGGCGGCGCAACGCTGGGCGTAGCCGAGCTTGACCGAGCGGGTCTTGGTGTTGAGCTTGCCGAAGACCACCTCGGTCAGGCGTTCCGCGGCGCCCGAAAGGACCGGGTGCCCGAAAGCGTCCAGGCGCGTTTTGTCCGCGCTGTATTCCGTACCGTCGGCGTTTTTCAACCCTTCGCCGACCACGACGATGCAGAAGCGAAGTCTGTCGACAGTCGCTTTGACTTTAGCCAGGAATGCAGCCTCGTCGAATGGAATTTCAGGCAGCAGGATAATATGGGGCGCTCCGTCAGGCTCGCGCTTGGCCAAAACCGAGCTTGCGGCAATCCATCCGGCGCTGCGTCCCATGACTTCGACAATGCAGCAGGAACCGTCGCCGGTGGCCATGCTGCTGACATCGGCGGCGATTTCCATGACGGTGCAGGCGTTGTACTTGGCAACGGAGCCAAAGCCGGGGCAGTGGTCGGTGTGCGGAAGATCGTTGTCAATGGTCTTGGGCACGCCGATAACGCGCATTTCGTAACCGCGCTTCATGGCCTCCTGATGAATCTTGTCGGCGGTGTCCTGGGAATCGTTGCCGCCGGCGTAAAGGAAATAGTGGATTTGATGGGCCTGGAAAACCTCGAAGAGGCGGTCCATGTCGCGGGCAGCCCGTTGTGGATTCTTCTTGAAGTCGAGCTTGTAACGGCAGGTGCCGAGAGCCGCGGCCGGAGTGTGCTTGAGCGCTTCGATCGTATTGGAGTGCTCCTGATTAAGATCAATCAACTGATCGTTCAAGATGCCCTGGATGCCGTTGAGGCCCCCGTAGATGTTCGTGATGCACGGATGTTTCTGGGCTTCCTGGACGACGCCCGCCACACTGGCATTAATGACGGCCGTCGGCCCACCTGATTGCGCAACCAAAAGATTTCCAATTAATTCTGACATACAACTGGAAAAACAATTAACAATGACCGGTTGCCGGGTAAAGGATAAACCGGGACGCGTTGGCCGCCGCCGCCAGCCGCGCAACCCCTCGGGAGCGCTTGAATTCCACGCGCCGTTGCGGGACGATGGTGGGGTTGACTCAAATGAGCCAGACGCCGTTGCCTCCGTTGACGCCGGGTACGCTTTACCTGGTGGCCACGCCCATTGGAAATTTGGAGGACATTACGTTGCGCGCCTTGCGGGTGCTTGCGGAATGTGACGTGGTGGCCGCGGAAGACACGCGGCATTCCGGACGACTCTTGAAGCACTTCGGCATTTCCAAACCGCTGCTGAGTTACTTTGAATTCAACGAGGCCCGCCGAAGCGAGGAGATTCTGGAGCGATTGCGACGCGGGGAAAAGGTAGCGTTGGTGACCGACGCGGGCAGTCCGGGCATCAGCGATCCGGGCCAGCGCGTGGTCAGCGCGGCGCGCGCGGCGGGATTGCGGGTGGAGCCGGTGCCGGGTCCGTGCGCCCTGGTGGCGGCGCTGACGGCCAGCGGATTTCCCGCCGACGAGTTCCATTTTGTCGGTTTCCTGCCCCACAAAAGCGGACAGCGCCGGCGCCAACTGGAGCGGTTGCGGACGGTTCCCGGAACCCTGGTCTTCTACGAATCGCCATATCGGATTGTCAAGTTGTTGGAGGAATTGACAGATTTATATCCAGCCCGCAAAACGTTGCTGGCCCGCGAGTTAACCAAAAAGTTCGAGGAATTTCGGACGGGCCTTGCCAGTCAACTATTGGAGGAAACGCAAACGCGCGCCGTCCGGGGGGAATTCGTGGTTTTGGTGGGGCCGGAACCGGAATAATTCTTCGTTGAAATTTTTTGTTTACTTTCAATAAAAGTTTCTTTAATGTTCGCGTATTCAGCTTAATCCCAGAGCGGAAAAGCACGGTTAAAAAAAGGCCCTTGTCGGGAACCGGGCAAGAAAAATGGGCTAACAGCAAAGTATATGTCAGCAAAACTATTCGTCGGCAACCTTACCTTTACAGCGACTGAAAACGACTTGCAGGATCATTTCGCGCAAGCCGGAGTGGTAGTCTCTGTCAATATAATGCAAGACCGCATGACCGGTCGCTCACGCGGCTTTGCCTTCATCGAGATGGCCTCGAAGGAAGACGCGGAAAAAGCCATTCAGATGTTCCATTCAAAAGACTTCCAGGGGCGTCCTCTCACGGTCAATGAAGCGCGTCCCCGTGAAGATCGTCCTCCGGGCGGTGGTGGTGGCGGCGGCGGCTACCGTGGTGGCGGCGGTGGAGGTGGCGGTGGCGGCGGCTACCGTGGTGGTGGCGGCGGCGGCGGCGGCGGAGAACGGCGCGGCGGTTATCGCTCGTAGCCGCAACTTCCTGGCTGTCCCTCTATTGGACGTCCGCGGCGGAGCGGGCGAAGCGGCGGTATTTCACACGAACTTGCCTGGATTCAATATTCCCTTTGGATCCAGGCTGTATTTTATTTTTCGGTGCAACTCACGCAGCTCCGGCCCCGCGGCAAGTGGCCACCATCTCTTCTTGGCCAATCCGATGCCGTGTTCTCCGGTGATGACGCCGTCCCAGGCCAGGACCTGGCGGAACAACTCATCGAGGGCCCCGCGCGTACGCTGCTTGACTCCCGGCCACTTGGCGTCATACATGACGTTGACGTGAATGTTGCCGTCGCCGGCGTGTCCGAAACAGGCGATGGGCAGGGCAAACTTTTTCTGAAGCCCCGCCGTGAACGCAAACAGGTCCTCCAGCCGGCTGCGCGGCACGGCGATGTCCTCGTTTAATTTCACCAGTCCGGTGTCGCGCAGTGCGAACGAAAATTCCCTGCGCAGGAGCCAGAGTTTCTCGCAATCCTCGCTCCCATAAGCCCGTTGCATAAAAACCGGCTTGTGCGACCGGGCCAGCTTTTCCAATGCTCCGGCCTCTCCGCGCACGGACTGCTCCTGGCCATCTACCTCGACCATGACCAACGCGCGTGATCCCTGGAGGCGGTCGCTGCCGGTCCGCTTCCGGGCGGCCTCCAGTGTGAATTGGTCGGCCACCTCCACGGCGCTGGGAAGAAATCCGTTCTGAAAAATCGCCCGAATGACGCGCGCGGCTGCTTTCATGGAATCGAAGCCCGCGGCCAGCAGCGCGCGAAACGGCGGCAGCGGAATGAGTTTGACAGTCACTTCGGTCACCACGGCGAGCAAGCCTTCGGAGCCGACCATCAATCGTGTCAAGTCGAACCCGGTCTTGTTCTTGTGAGTGCGTCCGCCCAGGGTGACGACGGCGCCGTCCGCCAGCACGACCTCAACGCCGAGAATGTAGTCTCTTGTCACCCCGTACTTCAGGCAGCGCGGGCCGCCGGCGTTGGTGGCCACGGTTCCGCCCAGGCTGCAATCCGCCCGGCTGGCCGGGTCCGGCGGATAATACAATGCCTGCCGTTCCACCGCGTCCTGCAACGTTTTCAGGATGACTCCCGGTTCGGCGACGGCGACGAAATCGCCCGCGTTAATCTCCTTGATCCGGTTCATCCGTTCCATTGAAAGGACAATTCCGCCGCGTTCCGGCACACAACCACCGACGTATCCGAAGCCCGCGCCGCGCGCCGTGACCGGAATGCGATGGGCCGAGGCAAAGCGCAGGATTTTTTGGACGGAAGCGGTGTTTCGTGGCAGGGCGACTGCGTCCGGCAAATGGCGGGCGAACCACTTGTCGCCGGAGTGATTCTCCAGTACCGCCGGGTCGAGTTGGAGAACACCGGTCGGAAGGAGCTTCTTGAGTTGGAGGAGCAGGCGGGAGGAATTCACGCAACTCAAGGGTCCTTGGACTCAATCAACTGGCGGGCACTTTGAGCCTGATCTTCAGGGACCTGCACCAGAAGGCCGCCGGCGGCCAGGGCGTAGCCTTCGATGCTGCGAGCGGCGATTTCATTCTTAATATTGACTAAAAAATCATTGGCTTCCAATCGCGACCGAACCAGGTCGGCATCGGCCGGATTGAGCGCCGTGTAAACAGTGACGAAGTCCATGCCCACAACATCAGGCCGGGAACGGCAAAACTCAAGTTTTCGCGGCGCTTTTGAGCGGCACCCGCGAGGCCTTTGACTTCTTGAGAGGCGGGCGCCATTGTTGAAGCTGAATGGCTTCACTGGTTGTCGGATTGATTGGCGACTATTCGCCCGACAAGGCTGCGCATCTTGCGATTCCGAAAGCGTTGGAATTGGCGCGGGTGGCGGGTGGGCGCGATATTGTGTGGCGCTGGATCGAAACCCGGAACTTGCGGGCGCCGGCGGACGACCTTGCCGACTGCGCCGGAATCTGGGTGGCGCCCGGCACCCCTTACGCGAACATGGCCGGCGTGCTGGAGGCGATCGGCTGGGCGCGCAAGAGTGGGCGTCCGTTTCTGGGCACCTGCGGCGGCTTTCAACATGCGCTGGTCGAATTTGGGCGACGCGTCGCGGGACTCGACGGCGCCGACCACGCCGAAACCGCTCCCAACGCGCAAGTTTTGGTTGTCACACGATTGGCGTGCTCGTTGGTGGAGAAGTCCGGCGCGGTGCGATTGGCCTCCGGCAGCCGCCTGCGTGCGGCATACGGAGCGGACCAAGCAACAGAACGGTATCACTGCAATTTTGGGCTTAATCCGACATACCGACTGGCGCTGGAGAAGGGCGGCCTGCGATTTACGGCCTTTGACGGGGAAGGCGCCGTGCGCGCGGCCGAATTGCCGGCGCATCCGTTCTTCGTTGGGACTCTCTTCCAGCCTGAGCGCGCGGCCTTGCGCGGGGAATTGCCGCCAGTCGTTAAAGCTTTTGTTGACGCCGTTGTATCCTACTAAACACAGGCTGGCGGATGCACGGTGCTTTTCGACATCTCCTCCTGTCTGCTGAATGACAATGCCGGCTTCCAAATCCAGAAGGCAGGGGTTATAAGTTGAGCATGAAAACAATTTCGGCCTCCGAATTACGCTCGAAAGCGAGTTCGCTGGTCCGCGCTTTGGAGAGCGGTAGGGCGGTGGGACTGACTGATCGCGGCCATAAACTCGCGCAAATCGTGCCAGTACGGCGACTGAACGGCGTCAGCGCGGACGATCGTTTCTACCAATTCCACCGTCACGCTGACCGGCACGCAAGCCCGTTGGATGACCGAATGATGGATCGAATGGTTTATGGCGGCTGAACCGCTGTTTATTGACACCCGTGGTTTCTATGCGCTGATTTCGCCCGGCAGCAAATCCCATGAGGTTGTCTGACGCGTTGGCAACGGACAACCATTTTCGGATCGCGGGCTTTAATCCAGTGCTTGGCCAGTGAATTCCCGCGGCTCAGGCCGCGGCTGGGGTTCTGAGGTCGGCGAAGATGATGACTCCGGCGCCGGTTTGGAGGAGGCTCAACACTTTGACGGTGACTTGCTGGCCGATCATGCTTTGTGCGTTGTTGATGACAACCATCGTGCCGTCGTTGAGGTAGCCTACCCCCTGGCCCTTGTCCTTGCCCTCGCGCACCACCCGGAGGGTGAAGGTTTCCCCAGGCAGCACCACAGGTTTCAACGCGTTGGCCAGCTCGTTCAGATTGACATAGGGAACGGACTGCAATTCGGCGACTTTGCCCAGGTTGTAATCGTTGGTGTAGAGCTTGGCTCCGGTGGCGCGGGCCAGCCGCACCAACTTGGCGTCCACCTCCGCCTCTTCGGGGAAATCGGCGTCGTGGATTTTCACTTCGTTGCGCTTGTCCTGCTGGAGGCGGGTCAGCATTTCCAATCCCCGGCGTCCCCGGGCCCGAATGACCGGGTCGTTGGAGTCGGCGATTCTTTGCAATTCGTGAAGGACGAACTGGGGAACGACAATTGTGCCTTCGATAAAGTTGGCTTCCACCAGGTCGGCGATGCGGCCATCGACAATCACGCTGGTATCCAGAAGAAGGAGGTTTTCGGGCCTGGTTTGGGGCGCGAAGCGGACGTAGGGGATGATGAGGGAAAAATCCTCCTTGTTGCTCCGCATCGCCAGGATCATGCCCAGGTAACCAAAGCACAGAAACAATCCAATCCGGATGACCCGGCGCTGCGGGTCATCGGAATCGGCCAGGATTCCCGAGCGGTCCACGAGGGTGGCCACCAGCATGCCCAGGAAAAGGCCGAAGGTTGCCGCGGAGAAGGCGCGCAGGGAAAACCCCTTGAGCATCTCGTCGATGCCGACGCACAATCCGCCCATGCCAAAACCGATGAAGCAACCATCCAGACCGCTGCTGATCCACTCGGGCCGGACCTGGCTGACTTCGTAGCCGGAAACGGTGCAAAGCAACATGAAGAAGATGCGGACGACCCAAAGCGATCTCGATCTCATGGCAGTTCTTTTCCGGGGCCGGCTTAATGGACCGGGTCCGGACTCCTTTCAGTATGTTTTGGCTTCCACAACATTCGCCAGATGCCTTCTTTATTGAGGTTGCTGCCGAAGTCGCTGAACTCGGCAGCCACGACATTGGCGTTGCTGACCAGCGCGGTGGCCTCGGATTTCATTTCTTCATCGTTAAGCAGGCCTCCCGCCAGGCCTTTCCCAGCCTGCAACCCGGCGGCAAGCTGCTTGAAGGACGCGGTGGTGTCACGCAAATTCTTGACGGCATCGTTCACACTCCCGGTATTGGTCGTTATGATTAGTTCGACTTGATCGGCCATCAAGCTGAACTTTTCGGAGACCGCCTCCAGGTTGGTCACAGTCGCGGCAACCGCCGGGCTGTTGGTTTGGACCAAATCGTCCGCACCCTGGACCGTTTTGATGGCAATCTGGGTCACCGAGGCGAAGTTGCTGATGGCCGTGGCAAACTCTTTGAGCGTCTGGTCGGAGAGGACCGTGCGGTTGACATTGGTGATGGCTTGATCCACGTCTTTGATAGTTTTGCGCACCTGCTCCAGCAAGTCGGCGGTGGAACGCTCGGCGGCGAGCAAATTGAAGGACGCCTCGCCCTGGACCGTTTCGCCGTTATGCAAATAGCCGGTCTCGCTGTTTGTCGCCCCTGGCATCAGCGGGACCGGGGACACTTCAATGTACTGGTCTCCAAGGAACCCAAGTGAGTCAATATGAAAGGTGGCATCCTTGGGGATTTTATATTTCTGAAGGATGGTGAGTGTGATGTTTACGGAACGGCCATCCGGGTTTAGCGCTGGGCTGACGACCTTTCCGACGGGCACGCCCGCCATCATGACGTCCGCGGCCGGCTTAAGCCCGGCGCCGCTGGGCATCATGAGGTGGAGCGTGTAGGTCGGATTGAACAGCGTCAGGCCCTGGCTGAAATTAAGAACCAGCAGCGCGATCAACGCCAGGCCCACCGCCACGAAAAATCCGACCCTCGCTGCATAATTCGATTGATTCATACAAATTCATCCTCCCGCGCGTCCGAAATCCCGTTGACGAAACGGTAAATCACCGGGTCTTTGGAGCTGAAAATATCCTCCGGCGTCTTATCGGCATAAATGCATCCGCGGTACAACATCAGGATCCGTTTCCCAATGCGGCGCGCGCTTCGCATATCGTGGGTCACGGCGATGGAGGTGACTTTGAGTTTTTCCACCACGCGAATGATCAATTGGTCGATGGCGTCGGCGGCGATGGGGTCCAGGCCGGTGGTGGGTTCGTCGTAAAGCAGAATTTCCGGCTTGTAAATGATGGCGCGGGCCAACCCGACCCTTTTGCGCATGCCGCCGGAAAGTTCGGAGGGCCATTTTTTCTCAATGCCGCTCAAGCCGACCAATTCGAGGACTTCGGCGACGCGGTTGTCAATTTCTGCGGGCGGCAGGGTGCGCTCACGGTTGAGAATGAAGGCGATATTCTCTCCGACTGTCAACGAATCGAACAGAGCGGCGCCCTGGAAAAGCATGCCGAATTTGCGGCGGACTTTGAGCAATTGGCGCTCGTCCAGGCCGGCGATGTTCACGTCCTGGATTCGCACTTCGCCCTCGTCGGGGCAGATCAAGCCGATTAGAAGCTTGAGGAGGACACTCTTGCCTCCGCCGCTGGCGCCGATGATGGTGAGAGCCTCGCCCCGGTCTATGGAGAGCGTCACCCCCTGAAGCACCTGCAGGGCGCCAAAGCTTTTTTTGACATTGCGCATTTCGATCATCATCACGGCAGCAAGCGGTTGAGAATCATCGTCAAAAAGAAATTGGTAATGAGAATCGAGATCGACGAATAGACCACCGCCTCCGTCGCGGCCAGGCCGACGCCTTCCGCCCCTTCCGGACAGGTCAATCCCTTGTAACAGGCGATGACCGCAATGATCGCGCCGAAGACGAAGGTCTTGATCATCCCGGTAAGCATGTCGTTGATATGGGTGTAGTGAAGCATGTTATACCAAAGGCCGGTGGAATCGATCCCCAACAAGAAGACCCCGACCAGGTACCCCGCCAGGATGCCCACGCAAATCGAACCCGCCGTCAATACCGGCATGACCAGCAGCATCGCCAGGAAACGCGGGACGACAAGATAATCGACCGGGAGCGCCGCCAGTGTTCGCAGGGCGTCAATTTGTTCGGTCACACGCATCGTCCCCAATTCGGCGGCGATGGCGGCGCCAACGCGTCCGGCAACCATCAAACCGGTGAGCACCGGTCCCAATTCACTGCCCATCCCGACGCTTACCACGGCGAGTGTGGCGGTATCCATCTTGACCTTGTGAAACTGAAAGTAGGTCTGAGCGCAGAGCACCATGCCTGTGAAGGCGCCGGTAATGGCCACCACGGACTGGGATTTGACGCCGATGAAATACATCTGGTAAAGAAGATCACGGCCGGAGGGCTTGACGGTGAAAACGGAAGAAAAGATTTCACCGCAAAGGATTGTGCCCCGGCCCAATCCTTCGAACCATTCGCGGGCATATTTTCTGGCCATTCTGGTCATACAGGTCGGGGTACACTAATTCGCCCCGTTTTCAATTGCCAGCGGAGAAATGGCCATCATGCTCCGGCGCGCATCCGTAGCGTGGCCGGTTGGTTCTGGAGTGCGCAGCCTTTCGGCAAGTCCCTGGACGGTCGTCCGATTTTCCGGGTCAACGCAGTATGGGGTGGAACTTTCGTACATGATGGATTTCATTGCGCGATAGCGGGCGGATTTGGGCGTCCGAAACTTTTGTGAGCGCAACCGTTGAACCATCGAAGGAGGTGAACTCGACGATGAAACGTTTGCCGCCATTGTAAACATGCACGACAGCGCCGACGTCACCTGCCGTCAGTCCGCGTTCCGGCAGATTCACGATAAACGCCACTTCTATCGAGTTCAGCCACCATGCCTACTTAGCCGCAATTGGCGACCGTCAACGTTGCTCCTGAACGCCCAACAGCGGGGGAACGGGTTGTGCGGGTATGAGGCTGGTCGCCTGCTGGTTTTGCTTTTCAGAACCTTCCTCGGCATCGTGAGTGCGCAGTAAACGGGCGCTCGTCCTCGATATTTTCTTTCGGGCATCATCCGCTTTCTCGCCTTCCGTGACCTCTCTTTTTAAGACCTCTTGTAATAAAACCACTTGAATTTGCTCGTTCTTAACCTTGACGTCAGGGCAAGCCCTCTTCAGTTCTCGACGAATAACGTCAAGCACCGGTTCAGAAAGAACCATTCCTGCGATAAAAAATCTGCTAAGCGCCTGTTTTTGAGCCGCGAAATCCACCATGACCTGTTTCTGCCAGCCTTCCCGGCTCAACAGGTAGAGAGAACTCAGATCGTCCTCGTTTTTCACGTTTAGCCTCAGAAAATCCGTTTCCAAGACAAGTTCCTGATCGATCGGCTTCGCGAAGGAAACTTTATACATTCTCCAATGGACGCCATTCGTAAGGATCACCCAATCAACGCCTTTGTTGGCGGCGTAATCCACGACTTGTTTTACGTGATTGTCCTTAAGTTCCAAGCCGATGGCCTTCACCTCGACCAAAAATTGAATCTTTCCTTCAATGTTGATTGCCATATCGCAGAACGTCCCGCGAATTGCGTGCTCGGATGCAATTTCAGCATACTTATCGTATCCGAAAATCCCAGCGATCATGTCCGTAACAATGATCACGGTGTCTGACTCGTTCACATCCCTTGATTTGGCAGAGGTGAGTATCGCCTGGAACTGTTTCACGCCGGCGGCCAATCGCTCTTCCACCTTCTTCGGTATAGCTGTCATAAAAATTAGTTGGAAATCAATCCGTTTATGCAGGCATTTATTCCATAATGCAAGCGGTAAAAGGGCTTCAATATCTGCAACACCACGGTGAGCCACCGTGGGATTTCGAGTTTTATTTGCTGAAGAGTTTAAACAGCTTCCGACAGGACAAACCGCTTTATGCCTTGCTTCAACGTGGGAACGTTGAAGTTAATCAGCAAGCCCGTCCTCAGTTTGGCCAATTTCAAATAGGTGAGAATCTGAGCTTCGTGGATCCCCAGAATTTCTTCCACAGCTTTAAGCTCAAGGACTAATTGATCCTCAACCAGAAGGTCGATGCGATAGCCGCATTCCAGCAGGACGCCTTTGTAGGCCACCGGCATGGGATATTGCAGCACAAAGCGCATGCCTGCACGGGAAAGTTCGTGCGCCAGACATGCTTGGTAGGTCGATTCGAGCAAACCCGGGCCAAGTTCGCGATGTACCTCTATGGCGCAACCAATCACCTTATTGGAGAGGGAATCAAAGGTCATCTGAACTTATTAACACGAAGAGCGCGAAGAGCACGAAGAAAGAATCAATTGGCCCGGATCGGGCCGATCTTGTTTCCGGCTTCGTGGCCTTCGCGCCCTTCGTGGTTAACTCAAGCGGGGCGGTTTTCGCAATGCCGATTCAGCTTGAAAGGGCTTCCGGCGTGGCGGGAGCCTTCTGCTTGAAAACCAACTTGCCCTCTTCCACCGCGACGGTGATCGGTTCGTTGGGGTGCAAATTTCCCCTGAGGATTTCCTCCGCCAGCGGGTCTTCCAGGTAACGCTCCACTGCCCGGCGCATCGGACGCGCGCCGTAATTGGGATCGTAACCCTTCTCGACCAGAAAATCCTTGGCCGTCTGCTCGAGGATCAACTCCAGTTGCTTTGCCCTCGCCCGTTCCATCACCTTGGAAATTTCCAGGTCCAGAATCTCCAGGAGGTCCGTTTTCACCAGGGAACGAAATACAATGACGTCGTCGAGCCGGTTCATGAACTCGGGACGAAACGCCTTCCTGGCGTCGTCCATGATTTTTTCCTTCATCTTTTCGTAGCTGTGCTCGTCGTTGATCGGAGAAAAGCCCATCGTCGCGCCGCGCCGGATGGTTTCGGCGCCGACGTTGGAGGTCAAAAGGATGATCGTGTTGCGGAAGTTGATGACCCGCCCCACGTTGTCGGTCAGTTTTCCCTCCTCCAAAATCTGGAGCAGCATGTTCATCACGTCCGGATGCGCCTTCTCGATTTCATCAAAGAGGACGACGGAATAGGGACGGCGGCGGACTTGTTCGGTCAACTGGCCGCCTTCCTCGTAACCGACGTAACCCGGCGGCGAGCCGATCATGCGAGAGGCGTTATGCCTTTCCATGTATTCGCTCATGTCCAATTGAATGAGGGCTTTGGAATCGCCAAAGAGGGTTTCGGCCAGCGTCTTGGCCAGCAACGTCTTGCCCACGCCGGTAGGCCCAAGCAAAGCAAAGGTGCCAATCGGACGTCGCGGGTCCTTCAAATCAGCCCGCGAACGGCGCAACGCCTTGCACAACGCCGACACCGCTTCCTTCTGCCCTATAATCTTGCGCGACATCTCCTCTTCCAACGCAAGCAAACGCTGCGCTTCGCCTTCCTCCATCCGTTTGAGCGGGATGCCGGTCCATTTGGCGACCACGTGCAAAATATCCTCTTCGCCGACGGTGACCCGCTTTTCCTCGCGGCTGGCGCGCCAAGCGGCCAGGACGGCGTCGAGTTTCTCCTTGGCCTGTTTTTCTTTGTCGCGCATCGCGGCGGCGCCTTCAAAATCCTGGTCCTTGATCGCCCGCTCCTTTTGGCCCTTGATCTTCTCGATCTCCGTCTCAAGGTCTTTGACCTCGGGCGGGCGGGTCATCGTCCCAATGCGGGCGCGGGAGCCTGCCTCGTCCATCACGTCGATTGCTTTATCGGGCAGGTAGCGATCTGTAATATACCGGTCCGCCATGCGCACGGCCGATTCGATGGCCGCATCGGTGATTTCGGCCTTGTGGTGCTCTTCGTATTTGGGGCGAAGCCCTTTGAGAATCAGCACCGCTTCCTCGGGGGAAGGCGCTTCGACCTTGACCGTCTGGAAGCGCCGTTCCAGGGCGGCGTCTTTTTCGATGTATTTGCGGTATTCGTTGAGCGTGGTGGCGCCGATGCACTGCATCTCGCCGCGGCTCAATGCCGGCTTGATGATGTTGGAGGCGTCCATCGTGCCTTCCGCCGATCCGGCCCCGACAATAGTGTGCAATTCGTCAATAAAAAGAATGATGTTCCTGGCCCGGCGAATTTCATCCATGACCGCCTTGATCCGCTCCTCGAATTGGCCGCGGTACTTGGTGCCGGCGACCATCAAGGCGAGGTCCAATGTGATGACGCGCTTTTCACGCAGGATTTCGGGGACGTTGCCGCGCGCGATCTCCTGGGCCAGCCCTTCGACAATCGCAGTTTTTCCCACACCCGCCTCGCCGAGCAGCACGGGATTGTTCTTGGTGCGGCGGCAAAGAACCTGGATGACGCGCTCGATCTCGTTTTGACGCCCGATGACTGGGTCCATCTCCCCTTTGCGCGCGATTTCCGTCAGGTCGCGACCGAAAGCCTTCAGAGCCGGGGTCTTGACTTCGCCCTTTTTCTCCGGGGTCTTTTCCGGGGCGCCTTCGCTGCCACCGGAGCTTTGCGGTTCGTCCGGCGAGGCAAAATGCGGGTCCAATTCCTTCAAAATTTCCTGGCGCGTCTGCTCGATATCGACGTCGAGGTTCTTGAGCACCCGCGCGGCGACCCCGTCGCCTTCGCGCAAAAGCCCCAAAAGAATATGTTCAGTGCCGACGTAAGTGTGGTTGAGGGCTTTGGCTTCCTTGGCCGCCAGAGCGAGAACCTTCTTGACCCGCGGTGTGTAAGGAATATTGCCGATCATTTTTTGATCGGGGCCAGTGCCCACCTGTTTTTCAACTTCCATTCGAACCGTGTCCAAATCCAGGCCGAGTTTCTGGAGCACATTGACGGCGACACCCTGGCCCAGCTTGATAAGACCGAGCAACAGATGTTCGGTGCCGACAAAATTGTGGTTGAATCGATCCGCCTCCTTTCGGGCCAGCGCCAAGACCTGCTGGGCGCGGGGCGTAAAATTGTTCATTGCTGATTCTTCGCTCATACCTAAAATTTGCCTCCGCTAATTTCGTTTGTCCAGATTCGCGCTGGCGCCGCCGGACGGTTTGGGGTTTGGCCGGCTGACATGGCGCAAACGATCTCGCAGCATGTCGGCGCGCAGCAGGTCGCGCTCTTCGGCCACCAGTTTTTCGGTGAACTGCTTTTGCAAATGCGCCGGCTGCGTGATGACGAACAACTCGTCGATCAATGCGCGCTCGGCGCCCGGAAACTCGCTCAAATCCACCCCCAGGCGCATCAGCGACAGAAGGTTCATCGTTTCCTTGGACGTAATGCTGTGCGCGTTGGCCAAGATGCCGTAGGCGCGTCCGATTTGGTTGAAGACGATCTTGGGCTTCTTTTCCAGCAACATGGCGCGGGCATTTTCTTCATGTTCGATGATCTGAAGCAAGACCTTGTTCAATCGTTCCACGATGTCGGTCTCCACTTCCCCCAATGTCATCTGGTTGGAGACCTGAAACACATTTCCAAGGGCCTCCGTCCCTTCCCCGTAAAGTCCTCGCACCGCCAGCCCCAGCTTGTTGACCGAGGAAATAATCTGGTTGATCTGCTCCGCCAAAACCAGCCCCGGAAGATGGAGCATGGCGCTGACCCGGATGCCGGTGCCCAGATTGGTCGGGCAGGCCGTCAGGTAACCCAGTTCCGGACTGAAAGCGTAATCGAGTTTGCGCTCCAACTCGCTATCCACTTGGTCGATGGCCATCCAGGCCTGGCGAAGTTGAAGGCCGGGGCGCAGGGCCTGCATGCGCAGGTGGTCCTCCTCGTTGATCATCACGCACAGTGACTCCTCCTTGTTGAGGACCAATCCGCTGCCGGCGGTTTTGGCGGCGTGCTCGCGGCTGATAAGATGTCGTTCCACCAGAATCTGTTTGTCCAGCGCCCCCAGGCTGTCCATTGTCTGCGAAAAAGCGCCCGTCAGTTGCGGCAGGGTTTCGACCGCCGGGCGGATGATCTCCAGGGCCTTGATCCGCTCAAGCTTCTTGGCCCAGAGCGGAAAGGCCATCCCGCGCAGGTTGCGCGCCAGGCGCACGCGGCTCGACATGACAATCCGGTCATGCGGCCCGCTGCGCCGCGCCGTTTCCACGGGCGGACTGAGAAATTCATGTATCGTTATCTCGCTCATTTGACGGCCAATTGATTGATCTGGTCCTTAGTCGTCTTAATCTCATCGCGCAGGCTGGCTGCCTGCTCGAAATCCTCGGAGGTCACCGCTCTGTCGAGCTTCTTCTGCAAATGCTTCAAGCGATCGTTCAAATCCCGGCTGTGACGCAGCGCCACGGGCACCTTGCCCACGTGTTTGACCCCTTTGTGCATCGACTTGAGCAGCCCCTCCAGACCTTCGGCAAACGTCGTGTAACATTGCGAGCAGCCCAGGCGGCCGGCTTTCTTGAAGTCGGCCTGCGTGAAGCCGCAATTCGGGCACTTGACGTCCTCGCCGCTGGATATTTCCTGCGAGGCGCCCAGACCTAGCAGAAGGTCCGCCAAAGAAAAGCCCGCCGGGTCGTTGACCCCCTTTTGCTTGGCGCACTCCTCGCAAAGGTCCACCTTTTGCATTTTATCGCCCACGATCTGCGTCAGGTGAACCTTGGCTGGGTTCTGTTTACAAAACATACACAGCATACTTTAGTCAATGTACCATGAATTTCAAAAAACGAGAATGAAATTCCGCACACATTCTTCCGGTTATATCGGCTCGCCGGCAGACTGGGTTAAGGCGCGGTATTGCGCGATCATTCCCTCCGTCACCGGACCGGGCCTGCCTTTCCCAATGACCCGGCCGTCAATCTTCACCACCGCGATGATTTCCGCTCCCGTGCCCGTCAAAAAGCACTCGTCGGCGGTGAAAAGGTCGTACCGGGTCAAATTCGGCTCGCTTACAGCCATTCCGCCTTCGCGCGCCAACGCCATCACCGTCCCGCGGGTTATCCCATAAAGCGCGCCCGCCGAAAGCGGGGGAGTCAGCAGTTGGCCGCCTTTGACGATGAATAGGTTGTCGCCCGTGCATTCGGAGACATATCCCTCGGCATTGAGCATGATCGCCTCCTCGCAGCCGCCGTTGAGCGCCTCGATCTTGGCCAGGACGTTGTTCAGATAATTGAGCGACTTTATCGCCGGGTTTAACGCGCTGTGTAGATTGCGCGTTGTCGCAACGGTGATGATTTCCAGCCCCCGTTTGTAAAGTTCCGGCGGATAAAGCTGGATTCTGTCGGCAATAATGATGACCGAAGGGTGCTTGCACGTGTTTGGATTCAGGCCAAGCGTCCCGATCCCCCGCGTGACAATCAGCCGGATATAGCCGTCGCGAATCTTATTCCGGCGGCAGGTTTGCACCACCGCCGCGGTCAATTCCTTCGGGGACATCGGGACTTCCAGAAGGATCGCCTTGGCGGAATAAAAAAGACGCTCGATGTGTTCGGCCAGTTTGAACACGCGTCCGTTGTAGGCGCGAATGCCCTCGAACACGCCATCACCGTAAAGGAGGCCATGATCAAACACCGATATCCTGGCGTTCTTCTGGTCGTAATACTTGCCGCTGATATAAACTTTCATCGCTTTTAAAGAGCGGAAGCTAAGGTGCGGCAGCCCCGGTGGAAAGCAAATTTCGTCCAGTCATCGTTGCGCGCCGGGGCGCGAGTCGTGAAAACCTCCCGTCGAAATCCAATTCCTTCCGCCCGGTCTTTCCGGGGAGCCAGGTCAGGCCAATCGTCTCCCGGCAAGAAAATCGAGAATGCTTTGGCGGGGGATTTGGTAGCGGGTCGCCCCGCCGGCGTCGGCCAGGACATTGCCGGCCAACAGATGGTAAATGTGGTCGTAATCGCAGTGAAGCATCCAGGCCAGGCGCGGAGGCCGATAATGGGGCCTGTCCTTCGGAAAGGCGCCGTCGAAAAACTTCGCCATGTCCGACGAGGCTTTAAGCCCCGTTCTCACGGCCAGGACGCTGGCGGTGGACACGCGCAGACAAAGCCGCGTGGCGCCGGGCATCCCGATATCGAAGGCCAGCGGTATCACGCCGCTCTGGATGTAATCGGAAAGGCTGTACTTGCTGCAATCCAGCACGGCGGCGGCGAAACAGGGCGATGAAAAAGGGCGGCTCGTTTCAAAAGCCTCGTTTTCATCCTCGAACGCATTTCGCATGAGACAATATGGTCCCACAAAATAATGGGACTCGCAAGGACTATTTTACATCTTTTTGTGGGAACTGTATTGTCGCTCCATGCCTAAAAAAAGCGGTCTGGTCACGCCGCGCGAGGTCCTGATCGGCCAGCGCGTCAAACAGTTCCGGGATCAAATCAACTGGCCCCAGCCGGCCTTCGCCGGCGAACTGGGGGTTTCACGCGACAGGCTCGCAAGCATCGAATACGGACGCACGCCGTTGCGCTACGCCATCGGGTACCGCCTTTGCTTCATCTTTGACGTCAACCCCCGGTGGCTGGCTACCGGCAAAGGCGAAATCAAGGCTGCGGCCGCCGTGCTGGAATTGCCCCGACCCGAACGCGTTCCAGACAAGGCGCTCTGGAGTGAGATATGCGATCACGCCCAACCGGCCCGGCCGGGACGGCGCGCCGCCGCGGGCCGCCCTCCCAGGAAGCCGAAGGACAGCGGGGCCATCCACGGGTTCGACGCGACGGCCCACGTCACCCGCTTTATGGGCGACCTTTTTGCGAAGGAAAAGTTCCGTTCCCCCGTGGAGCGCCAGGAGTTTGCCCTGGAGGTCACGAGTTACGCGCGCGAACTGGCGCTGCGCATTCGCCGCGAACGGACCAGGGAGCGGTACTTGACCGTTTCGACCGGGCGCAGGACCCGCGAATCAGAGCCGGACCAACCCGGTGGAACTACAAAGCGCAACGCCGGCGCGGTGTCGCGGCTGCGGGAGGGCGTTCGGCTGCTCCATCAGCAGATCAGGAAGCTCAACGCCGCGATGGACAAATTGAACCCGGTCTCCGTCAATCCCTCCTCTCTGCCGCGCTCAAGCGAGGCGGAAGTTGTCCGCTTGCAGAACGCGATTGAAAAGATCGCCGGCCAGGTCGAGAGCGCCGAGACGGCAATCAAGTTCTTGCTCGGCAGGAGGCCGGATTGACCCGGAGGTCTATGCCCTGGCCGTTTTGCCCGGGCGCCGTCTGCTTCCCGCTCTCTTGATGAATTCCTCCTGGCTGTTGAACCATCTTCGCTTGACAGGAGTGTATTGGCCGTCGGATTGCAGTTGCCAGGAATTCACGTTGTCGGCAAGCGGGATTCCCAGCAGTTCATTCTTGACGCGCCGGCGCAATCTCGGGTCTTCGATTGGCACCACTGCTTCGATCCGGCGGAAAAAATTGCGCGGCATCCAGTCGGCGCTGCCAATCCAGTGTTGGGGCCGTCCGCCGTTCTCAAAGTAGAAAATGCGGCTGTGTTCCAGGAATCGATCCACGATGCTGCGCACCGTGATGTTGTCGCTGACGCCGGGAATCTGCGGTCGCAGACAACAAATGCCCCGCACCAACAGGTCGATCTTGACCCCCGCCTGCGACGCCCGGTAAAGGGCCTGGATGATATCGCCGTCCAGCAGCGCGTTCATTTTGGCGATAATGCGCGCGCGTTTGCCGCGCCGCGCGTTTGCCGCCTCCCGGTCAATCATCGCCAGGATTCGCCGATGCAGTTCAAAGGGCGCCAGTATCAGCTTCCGGGTGGGCTGGTAATGCCCGACGCCTGTCAGCAAGTTGAAGACGTTGGTGGCGTCCTCGCCGAAGTCTGGGTGACATGTCAAGAGTCCCACGTCCGTGTAAATCCGCGCGGTTGTCGCGTTGTAATTGCCCGTGCTTAAGTGAACGTAACGGCGGATGCCCGGCTTCTCCTTGCGGACGACCAGGCACATTTTGCAGTGGATTTTGTAGCCCACCAGGCCGTAGACGACATGCACGCCGGCCTCCTCCAACTTGCGGCTCCACTGGATGTTGTTGGCCTCGTCGAACCGCGCGCGCAACTCCACCACGACGGTGATTTGCTTCCCGTTGGCCGCCGCCTCCATCAACGCCCCGACGATTCGCGTGTCGCCGCCCGTGCGATAGAGCGTCTGCTTGATCGCAAGCACATCGGGGTCGCGCGCCGATTTTTCCAGGAACTCCACAACCGTGTCAAAACTATCGTAGGGATGCTGCAGGAGGATGTCCCGCCGGCGGATCGCCGCGAACAAATCCGTTTCGCGCCGAAGCGGGCGGGCGACCGGGGCAATGAACGGGGTGTCCCGCAATTCGGCGGAGTGATCGCCCTCGTAGAGGGCCATCAGGCGGGCCGGATAGAGCGGGCCGTCAATAAGATTTACGTCCTCCTCTGTCAGCCCCAGCGTTCCCACAAGCGCGTTGCGGATCGTCGCGGGACAATCGTGATCGATCTCCAGGCGCACGGCGTCGCCCTTGCGCCGGTTGTGAAGTTCGTTCTCAATGGCCTTGAGCAAATTACTGCTGTCCTGCTCGTCCAGGTAGAGTTCGCTATTGCGCGTGACGCGGAAGTGCCAGTAACCGAGGATTCGCGTGCCGGGAAAGAGATCCCCCAAAAAATGGCCGACGACCTGCCCCAGAAAAATGTAATCCCGCCTCTGGTCCTGGCGCGGGAGCCGGACCACCGGCGGCAACACGCGCGGCGCCTGCACGACGGCCAGGTGGCGGATATTTTGGCCGCCCGTTTTAACTTCCAACTGGACAATGATATTGAGCGATTTGTTGAGCAATTGCGGAAACGGATGCACCGGATCGATGGCCAGCGGCGTCAAAACGGGCCGCACCTCGCGCCGATAAAAATCCTCCAGCCATTTCAAATCCGCCTCGGCCAGGTCGACGGGCTTGAGAAAGCGGATGCCGTGGCGCTCCAACCCTGGCGCCAACTCCTCGCGCCAGCAGACATACTGGTCATGGACCATTCGGCCAATGCGCTGGTGGACCGCGCGCAACGTTTCGCCGGGCGTCAGGCCGTCCGGCCCGCGGCTCATGACGCCGCTTTCAACCTGTTGTTTGAGGCCCGCGACGCGGACCTCGAAGAACTCGTCGAGATTGGAGCTGGTGATGCAGAAAAACTTGAGCCGTTCGAGCAGAGGCGTGGTTGGATTGCGCGCCTCCTCCAGGACCCGCTGATTAAATTCCAGCCAGCTCAACTCACGATTGATGAACCGGGCCGCGTCAATTGTAGTTTGTGCCTCTAGCTCCACACCGCGAAAGGTAGCCCAAACCAGAATCCCGACGCCAGCGGCAAAAGGTGTGTCCCATCACCAGAAAAGGTGGCTCAAAACCTGCTCGTAATTGCCTAAAGCAATGTCATCATTATGGAAGTTCGGCTTTCCTATGGCATGCGTGCAACCGCATTACGGTGCGATGTGGACCAAGGTCAGCGCCGAGAGGAGGGCCAAATCGAGATCAATGGGCGTGGTTTTGGTGCTGTCGTCGCGAGACAGCGCGCATTAGTTGGAGGAGGGCGAGCATGAACCGAAAGAAACGGTTTTGCGATGTGAACAGACAGCAGATCGGTGTGGCCCTACGCATGGTTTTCACGCTAGTCGGCGCGGGGATCACGCAGGGCCAGACTTGGACCAATGGCAATCAGCCGGAGGCTCCATACGTCAACGTGGCTTGCTCGGCTGACGGCAAAACAATCCTCGGAGCGATTGCGGGTGATGCGATTGTTGTTTCCACCAATGGCGGGCAAAGCTGGACAGAAAGTACTTTCTTGGAAAACGCTGTCCTCGGAGCAATCTTCTACGGCGTCTCGCCCGCTGCCGTCGGCAGCACCGCGAGCGGTTACAGATTTGATTGAACCGCTATTGGGCATTCGACGCAAACGGACGGAGACAGCCTGTTGACCCGCCCCCGTGACGCCCCTCCCGCAGGGTTGAAAACGGGTGGCTGGTCTGTTACGGTTCGTGCCAATGCTGTCGACCCCGCCAAACGATCTGGTTCCGGTGCTTCAGGTCGCCATCGCCCCAGTGATCTTGATTTCCGGGGTGGGGTTGCTGCTGCTCTCGCTGACCAACCGCTTTGGACGCGCGCTGGATCGCACCCGGCAAATCCACGATCACATGTGCTCTGCCTCCGCTAAGGACCGCCCACGGCTGGCGCACCAGGTTGAGCTGATTTATCGGCGGGCGCGCCTGATTCAGGTTTCCATCGTGGCGAGCGTCATCAGCGCCCTGTCCGCCGCGATGCTGATCTTGACGCTCTTTGTTACGGCGTTGATGAAGTTGGGATCGGCCGTCTTCATCAGTTTGTTTTTCATCTGTTGCCTGGTGTCGCTGGTGGTGTCGCTGGTGGCATTCATGATGGATATTCGCCTTTCCCTCCGTGCGCTCAAAGTGGAAATGGCCCGCCAGCCAGACGCTTAGCGGCGTTAATACTTTGCGGCGCTTCTTCCGCCCTTCGTTTCCTTTGCGTGCTTCTGTTTGGTTCTGAAAGGCTTACAGAAGAAAACGAAGGCAATGAAGCAAAACCCTCACCCCGAAGAATTTTGTCTCACACCGTGACATGTTTTGCCGGAATCACTCCTCGTGCTTCTTGGGGGCGAAGACGCTGGTGGACACGCCGTAAAAAACCTCGGCCGCTTCCATGAGCGTTTCCGAAAGCGTTGGATGCGGATGGACCGTTTCCGCAAGGTCGCCAACCGTCGCTCCCATCTCGATTGCCAGAACGCCCTCCGCGATCAACTCTCCCGCGCCGTGGCCGACAATGCCCACGCCGATGATACGCTCCGTTTCCGAGTCGACAATCAATTTGGTCAGGCCGTCGGGGCGGTCATAGGTGAGGGCGCGACCCGATGCGCCCCACGGGAACTTGGCCACTTCAAATACCAGTCCCTTGGCCCGCGCCTCTGTTTCAGTAACGCCGCACCACGCTAATTCGGGGTCCGTAAAAACGACGGCGGGAATAATGACCCCGGTTGAAGTGCTCTCCTGGCCTACAATTGTCTCGACGGCAATGCGCGCTTCCTTGCTCGCTTTGTGCGCCAGCAGAACACCTCCGGCAATGTCTCCAATGGCCAGAATCGCGGGATCGCTCGTTTCCTGTTTGTCATTGACCTTGATGAAACCGCGTTCGTCCTGCTCGACCTGCGTGTTTTCCAGGCCGAGATTTTGCGAGCGGGGAACGCGGCCCACCGAAACCAGCACGCGGTCGAACAATTCCTCCTTTTCCACTTTGTCCGGCCCCTCGGTCACGACCCGGACTTTCTTTCCCTTGGTGGACATTTGGGTGACTTTGGTGTTGAAGCGCAACTCGCGGAAATTCTTTTGCGCGTATTGCATGACCGGACGAATCAGGTCGGGATCGGCCCCGGAAAGGATGCCTTGCAGCGCCTCGACGACGACGACTTTGCTCCCCAGATTGGCATAGACCGAACCGAGTTCCATGCCGATGTAACCGCCGCCCACCACCAGAAAATCCTCGGGAATCTCCTCCACTTCCAGCGCCTCCGTGGAAGTCATCACGCGCGGGTTCCCCAAATCAAAGACCTTCGGCAATGCGGCCTTGGAGCCGACAGCGATAATGGCCTTGTCAAAAGTGACCGACTGCTGGCCCTCCGTCGTTTCCACGCGAAGGGACTGCGAACCTTCAAAATAGCCGCGGCCAGTCAGGACCTGGACGCCGCGTTTTTTGGCCAGGAAGCTGATGCCCCCGACCAGTTTATCGACAACGGAGTTTTTCCAGGCCCGCAGTTTATCCACCTCGATCGTCGGCGGCCCGAACGTGACTCCGCGGTGGGCGGATTCGCGCGCCTCAAAGATCATTCGGGTGGCGTACAACAGCGCCTTGGAAGGAATGCAGCCGCGATTGAGACAGACCCCGCCCAACTTCTTGTCCTGCTCCACCAGCAGGACTTTTTTGCCCAGATCGGCGGCGTAAAAAGCGGCGGCGTAACCGCCCGGGCCGGCGCCCAACACAACAATTTCACTATGAATCGAATCCACGTTATATTTTGGCTGCAATCAGCCGATGAGTTTCTCGTCGAAGTTCTCGAACCCCGCCACAATGTCAAGCATAAACCGAACTGCCGCCCCGCCGTCGATCACACGATGGTCGTACGACAACGCCAGCGGCAGCATCAGGCGCGCCTCGATTTTTCCCTCGCGCACCGCCGGCTTGAGCGCCCCGCGGCCCATGCCAAGGATCGCCGTTTCCGGGCGGTTGATGATCGGCGTGAAATGGCCCCCGCCAATTCCTCCCTGGTTGGAAATGGTGAACGTGCCGCCCTGCAATTCCTCCATCGAGACTTTTCGATCCCGGGTCTTGGCCGCCAATTCGTTGATTTCCCTGGAGAGCGCCAGGATGTCCTTTTTATCCACGTCGCGCAGAACCGGCACGATCAATCCCTGCTCGGTATCCACCGCCAGGCCGATGTGAAAATATTCCTTGTAGATGACGTCGCCGGCCGTTTCGTCCAGGCTCGTGTTGAACACCGGGTGTTTCTTCAGCGCTTCGCCGACGATTTTTACCGCCAGCGCCGTCAGCGTTAGCCGGGCGCCCTTCTTCTCATAGTCGGCGGCGTGCTTTTTCCGCAAGGCGTCCAGGGCCGTGATGTCGGCCTCCTCGAATTGTGTGACGTGCGGAATCGCATTCCAGTTTTGGCTCATGCGCTCCGCGATGACCTTGCGCAACGGCGTCATCGGCCGTTTGGTCACACTGCCCCATTTGGCAAAATCGATCTGTTCGGCCGGCGGCTTTGCGGCAACACCGGCGCCCGCGCCTCTCCGCGGCTGCGCGGCCAGTTCCTGCAATCTTCGGACGTAGGCGCGCAAATCGTTCATCACGATCCTTCCGCCCTCGTCGCTGCCGTGAACGCGGCGAAGATCGATGCCCAATTCCCGCGCGATCCGGCGGAGCGTCGGCGAAGCGGCGGGGGCGGGCGCGTTGGCATCCGGTTCCTCCTCCGGAATCGGTTCTTCCGGCGCTTCTTCCTGCACCGGTTGCGGCGCGGCCGGTCGGACCGGACGGGAGGCCGGCTTTGCTGCGGAGGCTTTCGGAGCCGCCGGTGCCGGCGCCCCGCCTTCCAGCGAAAGAATCGGCTGGCCGACGGAGATCTTATCGCCAATCGACACGATGATCTTGGTCACTTTGCCGGGGGCTGGCGAAGGGACCGGCGCGATGGCTTTGCCGGTTTCCAATTCAATGATCCCCTGCCCTTTTGCAATCTGATCGCCTTCCTTGACCAAAACGGCGACGACACTGCCTGAGTCAACGCCTTCGCCCAGCGGAGGTAGTTTCACGTCCATAGATTTGAATTAAAACGCTGCCAGTTGAGGAAAGCCTTTTTCGGGATCGATATTCAAGTCCTTAATCGCCCGGGCAACAAGTTTCTTCTCAATCTCTCCCCGTTGCGCCAGCGAATACAAGGTTGCCACGACAACGCACTCGGCGTCGATTTCAAAGAACCGCCGCAACCGCGACCGGATGTCGCTGCGGCCGAAACCGTCGGTGCCCAGGGTCGTCAACCCGCCCGGGACCCATTTGGCGATCTGGTCGGGGACCATTTTCATGTAATCGGAAACGGCGATGAACGGACCGCTCTCGTTCTCCAGGAGTTGTTGAACATGGGGCTTCTTGGGGGCTTGTGAGGGATGTAAAAGATTCCATCGTTCCGCCAGCAGCGCCTCATTGCGCAAATTCTTGTAACTGGTGGCGCTCCAGACATCGGCGGAAACATCGTAGCGTTCGGCCAGGATTTCCTGCGCTCGCAATGCCGAACGGATAATGCTGCCGCTGCCAAGAATCTGCGCTTTGTGCCGGGGTCCCTCCGGCCCGGTCTTGAATTTGTAAAGCCCTTTGATAATTCCCTCCTCCGCGCCGGGGGGGAGCGGCGGCATGACATAGTTTTCGTTGTACAGGCAGAGGTAATAGAGGATTTCCTCACCGTTCTCGAACATCCGCCTCATGCCGTCGCAAACGATTACCGTCGTCTCGTAACCAAACGCCGGGTCATAAACATAAAGGGTCGGAACGGCGCTGGCCATGAGCGGGCTGTGGCCGTCCTGGTGTTGCAATCCTTCCCCGTTGAGGGTCGTCCGTCCGGAAGTCGCCCCGAGCAGAAATCCCTTGGCCCGGCTGTCCGCAGCGAGCCACAATTCGTCCCCGACCCGTTGAGGGCCAAACATCGAGTAATAAATGTAAAACGGAATCATGTTGACGCCGACATTCGCATACGCCGTGCCGGCGGCGACGAAGGACGCCATCGATCCCGCTTCGGTAATCCCTTCTTCAAGGATTTGCCCGTCCTTGGCTTCGCGGTAAAAGCTGATTCCCTTTTTATCGACCGGCTCATAAAGCTGGCCCTTGGATGAGTAGATTCCCACTTGGGAAAAGAGCGGATCGATGCCAAATGTGCGGGCTTCATCCGGAATAATGGGAACGACATTCCTCCCGATGGTTTTGTCGCGGAGCAAACCAGACAACAGCCGAACAAAACTCATGGTCGTGGAAAACTCGGCGGCGCCGGACCCCTTGACCAGATCGGGAAAACTTTCGAGACGCGGGGTCTTCAAAGGCGCCGCGTTGACAACGCGCGCCGGCACAAAGCCGCCCAGCTTCTTCCGGCGCTCCAGAAGATACTTTATCTCCGGCGAATCCTTGGGCGGACGGTAGAACGGCGTCTCCACGACGTCTTCATCGCGCACCGGAATGTCGAAACGGGCGCGGAATTCGCGCAGCTCCTTTTCGTTCATCTTTTTCTGCTGGTGGGAAATGTTGCGTCCCTCGCCGGCTTCGCCCAGGCCGTAGCCTTTGACGGTTTTGGCCAGGATAACCGTCGGCCCCCCTTTGTGGTCCACCGCGGCCTTGTACGCGGCATAGACTTTGCGCGGGTCATGTCCGCCCCGGACCAGCCGTGTCAATTGCTCGTCCGTCAAGCCATCCACCAGACGGAGCAATTCGGGATATTTGCCAAAGAAATGTTTCCGGATGTAACTGCCCTCTTCGACAATGTATTTCTGGAAATCGCCGTCCACCGCTTCGCCCATCCGTTTAATCAGCAAGCCAGTGGTGTCCGCCGCCAAAAGCTCGTCCCATACCGAACCCCAGATTACCTTGATTACATTCCATCCGGCGCCGCGGAAGACACCCTCCAATTCCTGGATGATTTTGCCATTGCCCCGGACCGGGCCGTCGAGGCGCTGCAAATTGCAATTGACCACCCAAATGAGGTTGTCGAGATTCTCGCGGGAGGCCAGCGTGATGGCTCCGAGAGTTTCCGGCTCATCGCTTTCGCCGTCGCCAACGTACGTCCAGATCCGCGGCTCCTGTTCTGCCTTGATAAATCCGCGCGCGATGAGATAACGCATGAACCGAGCCTGGTAAATGGACATGATCGGCCCAAGCCCCATCGAAACGGTCGGAAACTGCCAGAAATCCGGCATCAAATACGGATGGGGATAAGACGAAAGCCCGCCGCCTTCGGCCAATTCCGTGCGGAAATTGTGCAGATGCCCCTCGTCCATGCGAAATTCCAGAAAGGCTCGCGCGTAATTGCCCGGCGTGGTATGCCCCTGGAAATAAATCAAATCCGCCAATCGGCCTCCATCGCCGCCGCGAAAGAAATGGTTGTAACCGACTTCGTACAGCGTGGCCATCGACGCGTAGCTGGAGATGTGCCCGCCGACGCCGGCGTCGCCATGATTGGCATTGACGACCATCGCCATCGCGTTCCATCGGGCCAGGCTCTTGATGCGCCGTTCGATCTCCCGGTCGCCCGGGTAGGGGGGTTCCTTTTCCGGCGGTATCGTATTGATATAGGGTGTGCTTACCGAGACGGGGACGTCGACGCCGTCGGCGCGAAGGCGCCCGGCCAGGTTGGCCAAAAGCTGGCTGGCTTTCTCGCGGCCCTGGTTCTTGAGCAGGAATTCAACAACATCCTCGAGGGATTGGAGCCAATTGCGCTCCGTCAGCACAGGCGACAGGGCCGGTCCCGCAGTGGATTTCGCCGCAGAGGGCGCAGTTTTTTTTGGATTTTTCGTCGTTACCGCTTCCATGTTTGCCGATTCAAAGTTCAATGTTCAAGATTCAAAAGGTCAAAGGCAATGGCCGCTGCCACCGTAGAGTCTAAGGTCAAAAACCACTCGTGACAAATCAAATGCGTGGCCGTTGAATTCCCGGCGTCATGTATTACCTGGACCTGACGCTGCCGTCGGCCCCCGCCAATCTGGCCTGCGACGAGGTCCTGCTGGACGCCTGCCAGGAGGATTCGGGAGCGGAGGTGTTGCGTTTTTGGGAACCGCGCGATTATTTCGTCGTCGCCGGTTTCTCCAACGCCGTTTCGCGGGAAGCGAATTTGGAAGCCTGCCGCAGGGCCGGCGTCGGGGTGTTCCGCAGGTGCAGCGGCGGCGGAACCGTCCTGCAAGGCCCCGGTTGCCTGAACTATTCGCTGGCGCTCAGCATTACCGGGCGCCCGGAGCTTGAAACGATTCCGGCGGCCAACCGCCATATCATGGCCAGGCATCGTGAAGCGGTATCGGCGGCAGTGGGGCAGGCCGTGGAGATCCGCGGATTGACGGACCTGGCGATCGGCGGCCTTAAATTCTCCGGCAACGCGCAACGGCGCAAACGCCGCGCGCTGATTTTTCACGGCACGTTCCTGCTGCAATTTGACCTTGGCTTGATGGAAAAATTCTTGACAATGCCTTCCCGCGAGCCAGAGTATCGCCAGGGCCGCCCGCATGCTCATTTCCTGATGAACCTGAACGCGCCCGCCCTGGCGATAAAAACGGCCCTGCGCGATGCCTGGCTCGCGGCAACGGAATTGGGGACTGTGCCGGACTGCCGGCGTCTAGTAGCGGAGAAATATTCCCGCGACGAATGGAACCTGAAATTTTGATGATTTATGCGCTCGTTTCAAAGTCTGGACCAACGTGAAATCCTGGCGCTGGCCGTGGCGCTGGAAGAGGAACACGCCCGCATTTATGACGATTTTGCCGATGGCTTGCGGGAACATTTTCCCGAACAGGCCGAGAAATTTCGCGAGTTGCGTCGCCAGGAGGACGGGCACCGGCACCGGCTTCTGGATCTGTTCCGCAGCCGCTTCGGCGATCACGTCCCTCTGATCCGCCGCGGCGATATCAAAGGCTTTCTCAAACCAAAGCCGGTCTGGCAAATGCGACCGCTGAGAGTCAAAACCGCGCAAAAACAGGCCGAGCTAATGGAACTGGAAACCAAACGGTTTTATGAGGCCGCCGCCCGGCAGGCCACCGACGCCGGCATCCGCCAGTTGCTCGGTGATCTGGCCGAAGAGGAGCGGGATCACGCCAATGCCGCCGAGCAAATCGCCGGGACCGACTTGAGCGGCGACGAGGCCGCGAGGGAAAAAAGGCTTTTCGCGCTGCAAGTCATTCAGCCGGGATTGGTGGGTCTGATGGATGGATCGGTTTCCACCTTGGCGCCGCTATTCGCCGCGGCTTTCTCGACGCACAAGAGCGGACCGACTTTCCTGGTCGGGCTGGCGGCGAGCCTGGGCGCGGGCATCAGCATGGGATTTGCAGAAGCATTGTCCGACGACGGCACGCTCACCGGGCGTGGCCATCCGTGGCTCCGGGGTGTGGTTTGCGGGTTAATGACCACGCTTGGCGGCCTGGGCCACACGTTGCCCTATCTTATCAGCAACGTCAGAACCGCGACGATCATCGCCGTCGGCGTGGTCTGCGTCGAACTGAGCGTGATTTCGTGGGTGCGCCATCGGTTTATGGATACGCCCCTCTCCTCCGCTCTTCTGCAAGTGGGTTTGGGAGGCGCGCTGGTATTTCTTGTCGGCATGTTGATCGGAATATCCTGATCCTAATCTCTTGAGAGCAAGACGGCGATTAGGATTACGAACCAGCGTCAATTCGTGCCGAGGTTTTGGATCCACGTTGCGGTTTGCGAATATTGCCCAAAAGCCTGGTCTCCCAGGGCCGTTCGTGCCTCCTGCTCTGTTTCCGCCTGGATGGCCTTGAGCGCGACCTCAACCCGTTCCGGTGGAATATCTTTATTCGACAGCAGTTCCCGCTTTTGGTCTTCGGCGGCCTGGCGGATATCCAGCACGGCTTGCGACGCGCCGTCGGGCAAATCATAGCGCTCGCTCAACACGCACAAATTCTGATAGTCCGGGTCCTGGGACCGGTCCAGTTGGGCCACGCGATCCGCGGGCAATTGGCCTTTAAGTTCAGCCATCATCGCCTGCTCGTCGGCCGCCTTGGCGGCTCGAACGGACTCGTCGTTGGTGTCCTCGAATTCGTAAGCCGAATCGATCGCCATCTGCCGGCGGAAGATCGCGCGAAATTCGTCCTCGGTCGGATTGAACCCGATCAACTCCTTCCGGAGGCGGTCCGCGGTGGGAGACATGCTCAATTCGTAATCCTCTTTCTCCTGCGGGGTCAGGAGCCGGGACAGGGCCGCGTCCTGCTCCTGGTCGATCTGCCGCAATTGCTCGATGCCCGCCCCCGTGAGTTTTGCGCCCTGTTCCTGGTACATCACCCCTTCGCGCTCGCCTTCGAACTGGTCGCGGAGCGCCAGGAGTTGGGACCGTTTGTCGTCAGAAAGGAAGGCCAGGCGGCGGTTGTCCTTGTCGGTATCGACAAAATATTTATTGACTTCCCGCTCGTAATTGACGCCGAGCAATTCGCGGAGGACGGCCGGCAATTCCTTGTCAATGGCGGCCAGTTGTTTCTCCCGCTCCTCAATCTGTGGCTGCTTGAGTTTGCGCTTTTCATCCGTCTCCCAAAATTTGAATTCGCGCCCGTTAACGTAGTATTGACCCCGTCGTTGCGCGTAAAGGCGCATGACGTCGGTCAGGATGATGTCCTTGAGGGTGCTTTCGGGGCAGCCGACCGCGCGGAGGTTGGCGATGTACTGGCGGTAATCGGTCGATTCGAGCTGGCTCCAGGTAAAGGTGTTTGTTTTGTAGGCGATTGCCTGCGCGTCGGCCGTGGCGGCGGCCGCCTCGGCTTTGGCCTGCCATGCTGCCAATTCCACCTGCGCCGAGCGCTGGTCCTGGGCAACCTGATGTCCCCAATACTGGCTCAAATAGACAAAGCCCGCCCCTAGCGCCGCCACATTGAATAGCGCCAGAATGACAACGAACCGCGTTTTCACGCCCGCAGGGTAGAAAAAACGCCGTGTGTGGGCAAGGAGGGACATCGGCCCTTCTCGTTTGTGACTCCCTTGCTCTTACTTATTGCGGTTTGCCGGCAAAACTTTAGCTTTTGCGCCGTGAACGACAGTCTGCCCAAAGTCACCGTCATCATCGCGGCGCGACCGGACAACCGGGAGGTCCAGGCCGCCGGGGCCGCGCGGCGCCTCGATTATCCCCCGGAGAAATTGGAGATCATCCTGGCCCGCGGCAAACAACCTTCGGTGCAACGCAATGCCGCCATTCGCGCCGCAACGGGCGGGATCATTTATTTCCTGGACGACGATTCCATGCCGCTTCCGGGAAACTTGCGGCGCGCGATCGAACAATTCAGCGCAGATGACGTCAAGATGGTCGGCGGCCCCAGCCTTTGTCCGTCCAACGCTCCAAATGTCCAGCAGGTCCTGGCCCTGACGATGGGCGCGCGGCTGGCGTTCGCGTCCAGTTGCGCGCGTTACCGAAGCGTTGGCCGGCTTCGGGCGACGAGCGAGAAGGAATTGATCCTGTGCAATCTGCTGGCCCGGCGCGATGCTCTGCTGGAACTGGGCGGCTTCAACGAAGCGCTTTATCCGAACGAAGAAAACGCACTGATGGACGAATTGCAGGAACGCGGCGGCAAACTGCTTTACGATCCGGAACTCGTTGTCTATCGCCCGCCGCGCGCGACGATCCGGGCGTACTGCAAGATGCTGTTGAATTACGGCAGGGGCCGGGCGGAACAATTCCGCCTCCACCCGACCCCGGGTTCGGCGGCGAATTTCGTGCCGCCGCTCTTTTGTTTGTTCCTTGCCGTGCTGGCGTTTCTTCCGCCGGTTTTCCGATGGGCGTTGGCGCTTTATGGCTTGGCGGTCCTGGTCCAGGCAGTCGCCATTGTGCCCTGGCGCAAGTTCCGCTGGCTCCCGGCAATCATGGGGCTGATTTTCACGAGCCACATTTTTTACGGGCTCGGCTTCTGGCGCGGGTGCATGACCAAACCCAAACCGCCGGCGGCGTCCGTCTCCGCGGAAGTGAAGTTGGAATGGCTGTGAGCCGGCCTTTCGCCGCGGGGGAAGAGCCTCATCCCACCGGCATTTTGGCGGCGTCCAGCAGCGGCGCGCCGACCGGGAGGGGATCCGGCAGCGGCACAAATTCCTCGATTTGCCGCCACAATTCCGAAAAATCCTTATTGACGTCCCCGCTGAGGCAATCGGTGACACTGCCCACGGCGTCGGGATATTTGTTGGTCAGATCGCGGAAGCTGAATTTTGGATTGTAAAAGGCATAGACAAGCCGGCGCATATTTTCGACGCCCTCGCGCATGAAACGCGCGTAACGGGCGAATCGTTCGGAAGAAAAATCCCGCTCGACGAGGGCTTGATGCACCTCGTCGCCGGCCATCGTCCCGCTCTTCAAGGCGAGCATGACGCCCGAGGAAAAGACCGGGTCCAAAAAGGCAAAGGCGTCCCCCAGCAGGAGCAATCCGTCGCAGCCGCAATGTTTGGAATGTTGGGTATATTCGCTGGTCAGATAGTATTGGCCCTGTTGCGTTCCGCGGGCCAGGTGCTGTTTGATCCATTGGTTCTGCTCGATCTCGCGCAGGAAAATCGCCCCGGGCGACTTGACGCCATCGCGTGTCAAGTATTTTCCCTCCGCCACGACGCCGACGCTGATCATGTCGTTGTGCTGGGGGATGTACCAAAACCAGCCTTTCTCGGGGACATAAGCCACGGTTGTGGCCCCGGCATTGATCCCTTCATCGCGCTGCGCGCCCTTGTAATAAGTCCAGACGGCGATCTTGTTGAGGAAGGGGTCCTTCATGCGCCAACCGTACCGGACGGCGCAAAAGGCCTCCTTGCCGGAGGCATCCAGCGTCATGGGTGCCCGATACTCGGTGACGGGACCGCCTTTGGTTTCCGCTCGAACGCCGACGACGCGCCCGCCCTCCTTGATCAGTTCCCTGACAGTGGTCTCTTCCTTGACAAGCGCTCCCTTGTCACGCGCGTTGTCCAAAAGCATCTGGTCGAATTCCGAGCGGAGCACCTGCCAGGTTTGGGCGACGGTTGCCCGGTCGTAACGGTCAAAAAAGTAAAATGGCTGGCTGGCCCGTCCCGACGGAGAGACAAACTGGACGCTGTATTTCTTGACGAACGCCGACTGGCGCATCCTGTCGATCAAACCCAGCCGTTGCAATGGCTGGAACGTGAACGGCAGCAAGGATTCGCCGATATGGTAACGGGGAAATTTTTCCCGCTCCAGCACCAGCGCACGATGGCCATGCTGCGCCAGAATCGCGGCGGCGGATGAACCGGCGGGTCCGCCGCCAATGATGAGGACGTCGTATTGGTCTTGGTCGTTCATGGTCAGTCAGGGAGGCAGAATTTCCACAATTTCAGCCAGCGGCCGTTCCCAGGCATCCAGCAACGTGTTGCGCCGGCCATAAAGAAATTGCCGCTCTTTCAAATTCAACGCGCGTCCGATGAAGTCATCGGACGCCATGTGCAGAAACGCCCGGGGCCGGCTGGCGAAAAAAATGCCGAAAACGGACAGAATCCGGCCCAATGGCTGCTGCTCGCGCAATATCTCCTGACGGGCCTCGAGGGGAAACAAATCAAGAATGATTTTAATCGCGCCAAACTCCACCCGTTTGCCGCTTTGGTTGAGCACCAGCGCCACCTCGCGAAAGTATTCGTTCTCGATTACGTGGCGGGCCAGGACCTCGATGTGCAACTGTTCCTTGTAAAAATTTTCGAGGGTCGAGGTCATGTCGCTCTGATGCACCAGCAGCGAGTGCCAGGGCTCCGGAACCTGCGCCGCTTCAATCCGCCCCAGAACCGGCGCCGCCTGGCCCCGCAGGGCGTAGAATTCCTCCAAAGGATAGACGTCCGAATAGATCGGGCTCGGAGAAAACGACGCCACGGGATTTTCCTTCCGGTTCAGGCGTACCTCGCGTTCCTGTGCTCCGGAAGAAAGAACTCGTGCAGCAGGCGGTCCACCTGGAGCAAGCCCTCGCGGTTGAGGCGCACGGTATCGCCTTCGACGCCTCCAAATCCCCAGTCTCGAAGCGTCTGCAGCGGCTGGGCGAAGCGCTGCCGCACATCGACGCCGAATTTTTTCTGAAAATAATCGCAATGTACCTGGCCGAGCTTGAGTTGCAGGATAAATTCGCGGATGAGCCGCTCGTCCGCGTTGGGCGTCAGAGCGCGATAAACCGGCGGCTGGCCTGAGCGGACTGCGTTGACGTAAGGCTCGAAATCATGGAGGTTTTGGTAGTGCGTCCCCTGCAAGTGGCCGAAGGAGGCGACTCCCAGTCCTATCAAATCGGCCCCGGCCCAAAGGCGGTCGCGGTAAACAAAGCGCGTTTTATCCTTATTCTTGACAGCCGTGTAGGCGCTGCCGACGGTGTAGCCGGCTTTTTCCAATTCTGCAAACCCCCAGGCGACCCACGCGCGCTTTGTTTCCCAATCGGCAACGGGCGCCACCAACTTGCCCGACTCCTTCATTTCCTTGTAAATGGTGGTGTTGTAGGGGACCTCCATCTGGTAAATAGTCACGCTGTCGGGCGACATTTCGATCGTTTTCCGCACGCATTGGCGCCAATTGGCTTCGGTCTCCTCGACCATTCCGGCGATCAGATCGATATTGATCTGCGGGAAATCCAGTTCGCGGGCGAAACCGTAGGCGCGCGCGATTTCCTTGCTGTGGTGGGCGCGTCCGTTGATCTCCAGTATGTGGTCGTCAAAATTTTCCACCCCCAGGCTCAACCGCGTCACTCCCATTTCCCGAATCGCCTTAAGCTTCGGCCCGGTCAACGTCCCCGGCTCGCATTCGAATGTCACTTCTTCCGCGCCATCCCAGGAAATGAGCTTCTTCATCCCATCGGTAAGCTGCCGGAGTTGATCGACAGACAGGTATGAAGGCGTGCCGCCGCCAAAATAAACAAAATTGGCCTTGCGTCCGCCGATAATCGGCTTTTCCGCGTAAACGGCCAATTCGCGCAACGCGGCGTCGATGTAGCCGCGAATGGCGGCCGAGTCCTTGTCCGTATAGACCTTGAAATAACAGAAATGGCACCGCTTCCGGCAGAAAGGAATGTGCAGATAAACGCCCAGCGGCGTCGCCGGCGCCGGGGGCCGATCAAGGGCGGCGGCCAGCTCCGGCACATATTCGGGCTTCCAAAACGAAAACGGGGGATAATTAGAGACGAAATAGTTGCCGACGGTGGTTTGCTTTTCGATGGGAGGCGCCGGGGGGGCGATTGTTTCGCTGCTCGTCATAAATAAATTATTTGGCTCAACTTTTTCGGCCGAAACAATAGACGCTGCCGTCGTCCGAACCTATCACTATTTTTTGATCGGCCACAGCCGGGGAGCTGGCCACCGCCTGCCCGATTTGATAGGACCAAAGCTGCTTGCCGTCGTTTAGCGAGATAATATATACGGTCCCGTCGTCCGAGCCGAATACGACTTTGCCGCCTGCCACGACGGGTGAACTCTCAATTTTCCCGCGTGTGGGAAATTTCCACAGGCTCCGGCCCCCGACAGGCTCGACGCAATGCAACGTCTTGTCAAATCCGCCAAAAACCACGCGGTCCCCGGTGACCGCCGCCGACGCCATAAAAGGGAATTCCAGATCGTGATAACGCCAGGCCACTTTGCCCTCGTTGATATCGACGCATAGAAACTCGTTCTCGTAATGGCCAAAATAAGCGAAGTTTCCCGCCAAAGCCGCGGACGCCGCAATGGGAGCGCCGGCGTCGATTTGTTTGAGGGGGGCGCCGTTGGTGGCGGAAAGAATGTGTAACAAGGCATCACAACCCCCAAAGATGACCCGGCCGCCGCCGACGGCGCAGGAGCCGTTGATGAAATTGCCGGTTTCGTAGGTCCATACCGGTTTCCCACTGGCGGCGTCGAAGCAATAGAGCTTGAAATCGTAGCTGCCCACGAGGATTCGCGGCGGGCCGCCCGGGCTGGGGACCGTGTTGGCCGAACCAAGAATCTTGCCCTCCGTGGTATATTTCCAGATCATCTGGCCGTTGGAGGCGTCGATGGAATAAAAGATTCCGTCGACTGTTCCGGCATAAACGGCGTTTCCTGAGAGCAGCGGCGGGGCTTGGACGGGCGCGCCGGCGTCGAATGTCCAAACTTCGCGTCCGGAGGCCAAATCCAGCGCGTGAATGCGGCCATCATTGGAGCCAATGTAGACTCGTCCGCCGCCAATCACAGCGGATGATCTGACGGGGGCGCCAGTTTTGAAGCTCCAGAGCATTTCCGGCGAGTCTGGCAGGGAATCGGAAGCAACGCCCGTCAGGGCGGGATCGCCCCTGAAAATGGGCCAGTCGGCGGCACGCAACGGACCGCCTCCGCAACAGAGGGCCAGCATCAATGCGCATCGCGGAAGCAGGGCAATCACGTGCTAAAACATCGCTCCGCACCGTGATTCTGGCAATCACAGACTAAAGAGACGCCGGTAAAGGGATTTTTAAAGTTGTGTATTGCCGCCGCCTTGACCAAGATGCCGTCCATCGCCAATGAGAAGGGGTTGTTAACCATGATCGTTCAAAGATTGTTCGGCACCGTCGCGTCGATTGTGATTTCGGCCTTTTGGCTGATCACCCCCGGCGCCGCGTTGGCCCAATCTTACACCGTTGGCACCAATCTCACGGATCTGAGTCGATTACCCGGAAACGAGACCGATCCGGCCATCGCGATTAGCTTGCTCAATCCGTCCAACATGGTGGTTGCCGCGGCCACCGACGCGCATTCTCCGGGGCTGTTGATCGCAATTTCGACCAATGCGGGAGCGAACTGGGCAACCAATATCATTGCCACCAATAGTGACTCGCAGGGCCTGCTTCCCGCCTTGGGGGAGCCTTCGTTGGCATGGGACACTTACGGTAACTTGTTCCTGGCCTATTTACCGGCGACTTCCGAGGGCGTCGTCGTGGCCCTGAGCACCAATGGCGGCCAGACGTTTGCCGCGATCACCAATTTGGCGGCCCTGGACTCGACCGATCAACCCAGGATCACCACCCCGCCCGCAGGCGCCGCGGCCGGCAGCGCGTGGATCGTTTATAAGGATTATTCCCTGGCCGCCAGGAATCTTGCCGTTCAAGGAATCCGATCCACCGGCTTGGGAACCAATGGCGCCTTCACGCCGATTGAACTGGTGCCCGATTCCACCAACGGCGGTTTTGCCGACATCGCGGTTGGCCCGGAAGGGGAGGTCCTGGTAGCATTCCAGGACAATAGTTACAATTCCGGCCCGGCGCATATTCTGGTTGCGGTCAATACCAATGAAGTCACTTCCAACGGCTTGGGAACCAACGACTTTCCGCCGCCCGTTGCCGCCGCCTCCGGTGCGATTGGCGGCTTCACCTACATTCCCGCCGAAACGACCGGCATCGGGATCAACGCCGCGCCATCAGCGGGGTGGGACTGCGATGAGTTCAGCACGAATTTTGACAAAGCTTATCTGACTTATAGCGCGTTGGGGACAAACGGGAATGTGATCGTCAATTTCTGTTTCTCAACCGACAGAGGCGCGGACTGGAGCCAGGGCGCCCAAGTGAACGACGACACGGGTTCCAACGACCATTTTCTGCCGAGCATGGCGGTGGACCCGATCACCGGGATCATTGGTTTCTCGTGGCTGGATTGCCGCAACGACCAGGGGAGCAGTTCGATGGTGATCATAAGAACGACCACGGATGTAGTGACCTTGAAGGATTTGATGGTCACAAATCTTATTATCAATCCCACCAATGGCGTCTTAAACAATCCCAGTGTGACTTACTCCTGGACGGACACCAGCGGAGGAAATGGAAGCAACCTGACGGTTCTCATATCCGGCAATGAAATTTCCGGCACGCTTGCAACCAACGTCGCGGGCAACATTTACATTTATGGCGGCGCCAGTACCAACTTTGTCATTAACGCGCAGGGACAGGCCACCAACTTCAACGCGACCGTCACGATCATCATCACCGACAGTTATCCCGACGCGTTCACAGCAGGCACGGGCCAGTCCAACCAGTCTGCCATCGCCTACACGACGGTCAGTTTCGACGGTGGGATGACCTTCCAGGCGAATTCGCCTTTGGTTGCCTTCAGCCTCCCCATAAACCCGCCAGCAGTTGGTTTCGCGTCGTTGGTGACGGGTTCCGACAGTCTAAACGGTTGGGGGCATTACACCGCGATGGCGGCTTACGGGGCGAATTTTTTTCCGGTGTGGCCGGATAACTCGGATATTCTGACCAACAATCCCGACGGCGCCGATGGCAGTTTCGATCTTTACACCATCAGCGGCGGGGTGTCGGTTCCCACCGCCGATGTGAGCGTCTTTGTGACCAGTTCACCCAATCCCGTTCTCTCGGACGGGGCGCTGACCTATACCATAATCGTCAGCAACAATGGTCCCACGATAGCCGGGCCGGTGGAGGTCGTTGACACGTTGCCCCCGAGCGTCACTTTCGAGAGGGCCGTTCCGGCCCTTGGAGGCTCCTACTCCAATTTTGTAACGACCATCGTCTTTTATTTTCCCAGCCTGTTGCCGCATACGGCGCTGGCCAACACCATGGTGGTCACCGCCACCAGCTCCGCCCTTGCCACCAACGTGGCCGTTGCCAGTTCGCCGCTGGTGGACCTTGTGCCAACCAACAACACCAACGTCCTGGTCGTGCTCATCTCGGGCCAGAATCTCGCGCTGGGAATGACCACTTCCGAGACCAACGTTTTGATCGGTGACACGGTCACAAATTGGATTACCGTCACAAACCTGGGACCGGCCGTCAACCAGCCCGTGTTCGTCACCAATATTCTTTCGCCCAACTGGACCAATATCGCCGTCCAGACTCCCGGCACTTCCTCCATCAGCAACAACGTTGTGGTCATCAACCTGGGCCTGCTGCCTATCAACGAGTCTGTCACCAGCATCGTGACCGCAGTTGCGTTGGGCCAGACTGGGTTCGCATCCAGCGCCGCGACGGTATTCAGCCAGGACGTCGATACGAACCTGGAGAACAACAGCGCGGCGATAGCCTACGTTGTCGATGACGAAGCCCTGGCCATCGGCGTGTCGGCCTCGACTACCAATATCAATCTCGGCGACACCGTCACCTACACCGTTTCCGTGACCAATCTTGGCCCCTCGTATAATGGCGACGTCATGGTGACCAATCTTATTTCGACCAATCTGGGCCAATTGCTCATCAGCCCGTCCCAGGGCACGGGCGCGACGACAAGCAACGGGGCGGAAAATGTCGTTATTGTTGACCTTGGCCCAATTCCGGCGGGACAGGTGGCAACGGAGATTATTTCCGCCGTCGCCCTTTCCGGGCCGCCCCTGGCCACCAATATCGCGATGCTCGGCAGCATGAACTTCGACACCGACGCGTCGAACAATATCGCCGCCAGCGTCATTTCCATCAACGGCGAGGATTTGGGCATTTCCGTGTCCGCCTTCCCCTCCAGCTTGCAGATTGGCCAGACGGTCACTTACTCGGAGATCGTCACCAATTTCGGGCCGTCCACAAATGGGGATGTGCTTGTGACAAACGTCCTTTCCTCCAAATTGGGGCAGTTTGCCGTGCTGCAGGCCGCCGCCAATTACACGATCACCAACAACCTGGTGGTCTTCAACCTTGGCACGCTCGCGGCCGGCCAGTCGGAGGCGCTCACATTGACGGCCGTGGCGCTAAGCACGGGCACCGCGCACAATACCGCCAGCGTTTACAGCGCCGATTTTGACACCAATCTTGCCAACAATTCGGCTGTGGTGGCGGTCACGATCACGACGCCCTTGCCCATGATCAGCAATCTGGTGGTAACGCCGCTGGCCAGCAGCGCGTTTATTAGCTGGAACACGGGCGCGCTGGCGACCGGCCAGGTGCAGTACGGCTTGACCCCATCCTACGGCAGCTTTTCCTCGGTGAGCACCACGGCGTCCTCCAATCATGTGGTCTTGTTGACCGGGCTGGCGCGCAATACCAATTACTATTTCAACGTCCTCTCGTGGGTCGCGGGAACGCTTTACACGACCAACGGCGCCTTCGCCACCACCGACACGTTGATCCTCAACACCGGGGATGCGGCGTATTCGGGCACCTGGACGGCAAGCGCGGTCGGAAACGGCATTTATGGCGCCTACTACAATTACGCCGCCACATCACGCAACAATCCCAGCGCCTGGGCGATTTATGCTCCCAACATTCCCGCCGCCGGCGCTTATGACGTGGCCATTTGGTACCCGCAAAGTCCTGGTTTCGCGACGAACGCGCCGGTCGATGTCTCCGGCGCGACCAACGAGGTCTTCTTCGCGATCAACCAGACGGCGGGCGGCGGCACCTGGCAAACCCTGGTCACGAACATGTATTTCGCCAGCGGTTCCGGCGGCAACGTCGCCATTTTTAACAACACCGGCTATACCAACAGGACTGTGGCGGCCAACGCGATGCGCTGGCTCTATGAAACCAACCAGGATTATCCCGCCAATGGCTCGGTGCCCGCGTGGTGGGCCGACTATTACTTCGGGACCAACGTCACGGTGAGCGGGTCGGCCGACGCCGATGGCGACGGTTACTCCAACTACGCCGAATACGTTTTGGGCACCGATCCCACCAATCCGAACTCGCGGTTGAATTTCGCCGTAACGCTCTGCACCAATGGCGCCGTGATGGTCGTTTTTTCTCCCTGGCAGGGGGGCCGCGCTTACCAGCTTCTTGACACGACCAATCTGGCGGACCCGGCCTGGACGATCTTGACGAACGAAGTTTCCGTGGACACGAATGGCGACGGCATTTTCATCCTGACGCAGACCAATGCGGCCGAGAGCTTTTACCGGCTGTCGGCGCAAATTGTGCCGCAATAGAGCCGGTAATTAGAAACCCGCTGAAAACAGACGGACTGATACCTTTTCTCCCCCTTTCTACGGAAGCAATTTCCCAGCCGTTAGGCCCGAAAAGCGCCGAGCCAGAAAAAGCCGCTGCCCATAAAAAAAGTGCTTGACAAATCGGAGCGGATGATTATTCTCTCAACACAGACCAAACGAACCAGAAGGATTTCACCATGATCACGCAAGGACTCTATCAATTCGGCCCCAACCTTTATGCCGCGTGGAAGGGTGAGGTGGGTGACCAGCGGCTGTTCTATGCCGCGTTCAATGGCCATAGCTGGAAATCCGAGAGCGTCCATATTCCCGGCAATAGCAGCGTGGGGCCGTCGCTTGCGTCGCCCAGCCCGTCGGCTCTTTACGCGATCTGGAAGGGCGAAAACGGCGACAGCGACCAGCGCATCTTCTACTCCACGTTTAACGGGAATTCCTGGGACCCTCAAATCCAGATAAAGGGCGTGGGCAGCAGCGTAGGACCTTCGCTCGGCGTCGCGGGCGGCGTGGTCTATGCCGCATGGAAGGGCATCGAGGGCGATAACCAGATTTACTGGTCCCAATGGAACGGGAGTAAGTGGACAGGTCAACAGCTTATCCCCGGTGCATCCAGCGTCATCGGGCCCTCCCTTGCCGGGTACAACGGCCATTTGTACGTCGGATGGGTTGGGCTCAGCGGACCGGGCCTGAAGTTCTTGTATTACGACGGCCATTCCTGGCAAACCCCGCCGTCGATTCCCGGCAATCCCGGCAGCAGCGTCGGGCCCTCGCTGGCGTCGTTGGGAGAATCCCTCTACGCCGCTTGGAAGGGCGAAGGCGACGATGAAGGAATCTACTACGCTGTGCTCACCAACGGCGTATGGACGTCGCAGAGTCAGATACCCCATGTGGGCAGCAGCATTGGACCGGCACTTGCCGCCTACGGGCAGAAAATCTACGCCATGTGGAAGGGGGAGGGGGACGATCAGAGCCTTTATTTTGCCAGTCTTAACGGCGTATGGTCCGGCCAGAATACGCTGCCGGGCAACACCGGGCAAGACTACGCGCTTCCGCCCTTTGCCGGCCTGGCCAGCCGCTCGAACTATCTCATGGGCAGCGGGAATTGCGCCAATCTGCAGAACCCCTCCTGCACCATCACCCTCACCGAGGACCTCGTCGTCGAGCCGGGAATTCCGAACTTCGGGTTTCAGTTGAACTGTTACTCGCCCAAGAATTCGCTGGTCGCCTGGCAGCAGTACCTGATCGTCCCCGACTTCGACTCCGGAGCTGTCAAATGCGGCTGCCAGAATTATCTAAACGGCGCGGGGCAATTATTCAATGGATCTCCAAGCAATTCCCTGGGCCCCGCCGCGAACTCGACCATTCCTGCAAACTGGGTCTTGAAGTTTCAGCTCATCTGCGACTCTAACGACAACATCGTCGAGGTCGATTTCACCGTGTCGGACCCCAAGGCGCCGCCGCCCACCCCGTACAAACTCAAGTTGTATAACCTCACCCTGAATTCGGGGGGGGCAGCCGTCACCATCACAGACCTGGCCCCGATCGTTGCCATGCAGCTCAATATCGTAGGCCCGGCTGGCAGCTCAAGTACGGCGGTCTTCAAGACCGGAGCTGGGAGCATCACCTACGCCGCCAATAACCCCCTCAGCGCGCTGCGCACCGAGCCGCCCTGCTCGGAAATCACCAACCCCACCGCTGAGGTCTCCAACAGCTACTACACCGTGGTGCAGTCGAGCGCGGCCGTCAGCCTCGTCCAGAGCTTCGGCGTCACTGGCGGGTAAGAGAACAGGGGGTGCGCGCTTTCCCAATTCCCAAAAGCGGGGGACGTCCGCGATCCCCCGATCCATCTGCATGCAGATGGCTTAGATTTTGACCCGGAATTGCTCGCCCTTTTTCAACGACCGGGCGAAAGCGGCCAGCAGGTGGGGGATTTGTTCAAGGTCTTTCAGATTGATCATTTCCACCGGCGAATGCATGTAGCGATTGGGCAAACTGATCAACGCGCTGGGGATCCCGCCCCGCGTCCAGAAAATCACGTCGGTATCGGTGCCGGTGCTGTTGGAGGAGGCCTCGTGCTGCAATTTGATCTTGCGCGACTTGGCCACCTGTTCCAAACGGGCCACCACTTCGGGATGATTGCAGCCGCCGTGAGTCAAAGTCGGGCCTTTGCCGAGCTTGATATCGCCGTGCTGCTGCTGGCTCACGGTGGGGTAATCGGTGGCATGGGTCACATCGACGACGAGCGCCACATCGGGCTTAAGGGTATAGGCGATCTGGCGCGCGCCCAGCAGACCGACCTCTTCCATGATGTTTGACACCGCGAGGACCTCGGCCCGGATTTTGTCCTTGTCGCCGCTTAACTGGCGCAGGGCCTCCGCCACCGCAAAAGTTCCGATGCGATTGTCAAAGGCGCGGGCGATGGCCAGGTCGTTGCGCAAGAGTTCAAACGGGTCGTTCAACGTGATCGGGTCCCCGATGCGAATCAGGCGCTCGGCGTCCTTGCGGCTGTCCACGCCGATGTCAATGAACAAGTCCTCGATCTTGGGCAATTTGCGGTCGGGATCACTCCTGGACAGATGCGGCGCGACATTGCCGACGACTCCCGTCACGGGGCCGTCCTTGGCATGGATGACAATGCGCTGGGCCTTGGTGATGGCGGGATCGATACCCCCCATTCTTCGGACGTAAATATAGCCCTGCTTGTTAATATAATTGACGACCATCGATATCTCATCGGCATGGGCGGCGAGCATGAGCCGGGGCGAGCCGCCTTTGTTCAGGACGGCGACAGTGTTGCCATAGGCGTCGCTGAATGTTTCGTCGGCGAAACCCTTGACGTAATCGAGCCAAACGCGCTGCGCGCGCGCCTCATGGCCGGAGGGGCTTGGGGTATTGACCAGACGTTCCAAAAACTGCAGCGATTCGCTGTGCATCGGAGCATTCTACCGAGGCGAGGCTGACAAGCAATCCTTCAGATGATCATGGCGGTGGCGCGCCATCGGCGGTGGAAAGGGAGTAATTCCGCGGAGCCAGGTCAAGCGTCAGCGCGCCGATATCGTGACAGTAAACAACTTGCGCCGCGCGCCGGGCCAGTCTCTGGCGAAGCTTTGACGAAGCGCGCCGCGTGGCGGGGATTTCCGAGTCTGCTATAATGATCACTTGCGCCTGCAACGTGTCCAGAAGCGGATCGGACAGCGGTTCGTCGCGCGCCGGCAGGCCGGCCACGACAATGTCGGCGCGCAAGTCCGGATGCCGCCGCATGAGCGCGTCCTGGCCGTCGCGACCCAGCGCGGGCAGGAGTAGTATCGAGCGGCCGTCGCACTCGCCCCGCAGAACCAACGCATTGTCGTCGGCTTGCGCGAAGTCGTCCGCGGCGGCCGGATGCAGCACGGACCAGACGCCGATGCGGTCACCGTCGCGCAATGCGATTGGGCGGAGTTCACCGATCAACTTGCGGTACGCCTCCGAACGGTTTGGCGCGTCCCCGGTGAAAACGCGGTCCACGGAAAAATTGGTGAGGATTACGCTGGCGCCGCCGAAATACGGCAGGCGTCCCACCGCCAGACAAAGCGCGGGGAGGCGGTTGACGCCTTGCGCGCACAGGAACGGGGCCAGGGTTTCGGCGGCGGAATCCACGTCCGCGCAATCCACCAACAGATCGCCCCGGCGTCCGGGCGAATCCACAAAAAACACGGGCGCCCCTTTCAGCGGCAGAACGTGAATGTGGGCGGTTTGTTTTTCCACGGCCCAGTGAACCGCCAGGCAAATGGCCGCGGCAAACATCGCGCCGGCAACCGACCATTTGTGGCGGCAACGGAAAATCCAGCCCGTGACAAGCATAAAAATCGCCGCGTAGTAGAAGGCGGAGACGGCCGTGGAAGGGGCGGCTGCGTTGAAGTGGCCGTCGGGCCAGGTTGCGGCCCATTGACTGAACCAGAGGATGAATGTCATCAAGGCCCAGGTGGCGTTGTTGAAAAGCCCGGCAAGGGCCGGCCACCACCCGCCGGTGAGCAAACTGCCGATTCCGCTTATCAACGCCAGCGCCGTCGCGGGCACCACGACGCAGTTGGCCGGCACGCTCACCGGCGTGAAAAGATGGAAGTAATACGCCGCCAGCGGAATCGATCCAACCCACGCCGCCAGCGAAAGGGAAAACATCTCCACCAGGTAGCGGGCCGGCACGTAAAGGACCAGCGGCCAGCGCGGTTGGAGAGTGTCGGGCAACAGGGGATCGCCGGTGAACAATTTGCGCCGAAGCCAGTCGTTGACGGGCGGCACGATTATGGCGATGCAGACAACGACCAGGAAGGAAAGCTGGAAGCCGGCCTGGAAAAGTTGATCCGGTTGCCATATCAAGATGATCAGCGCCGCCGCGCAGAGCGAGTTGATCAAGTTGCCCGCCCGGCGCAACGCCCACCCGGCGATCACCACGCTGACCATGATCGTGGCGCGAACAGCCGACGCCGGCCATCCCGTCAAACCGGCATAGAACCAAAGAATTGGGAGCAGGACGGCGCCACAAATCTCGCGGGGAATTTGCAACAGCCGCAATAACCCAAGACAAATCCCCGCCAGAAGTCCGATGCGCAGGCCGTCCACGGCGAAAATATGATACGTTCCGGCCCGCGTAAATGGTTCCTCGAATTCCGCCCATTGCATCGGCTTCCAATCCAGCAATAATGTCCAGGTCAGCTCAAGCGATTCGTCCTGGGGGGGCAAACCCAGGGCCAGCGTCTTCATTGACCATCGGCGGAAGCGTTCGGAAATCGGCAATCGGGTGGACTGGCGGGCGCCGTCAAGATGAAAATCATTGGTCGAGGCTGCTTGCAGTTGGTAAAACACTCCCTCCCGCTTATAGTAAGCGCGCGCGTCAAAAAGTCCCTGGGCCAGCGGGCCGTCCGGCGGATGAATGACGCCGGCGATCTCCACACTTTGGCCTTCAAAAAAATCGGCGGACAAAATTCCCGGCACGGTGGCGATTACCTTTCCGAAGGCCGGTTGCCAGCTCTGTCCAATAAAAATCCCGCTCGACTCGATCAACGCAGAGGAATGGGAAAGTTCGCGCCCCGCGCGCTCGAAAATCCGCTGGGCGGGCGGCGCCAGGATGACGCCGCGCAAGCGCGCTTCGACCGGTCGTTGGCCCACTTGCAAACGCAAATCATCGGGCGCAAGAATCGCGGCGTGCCAGCAGGCGCCGGTCCATCCCGTCAATACCACAAGCAGCCCGGACACCCAGACGCGGCCGCGAGCGGAGGCCAGCGCCAGGATGGCCGCAATAAAAGAGGCGCTGAACAAAATGGGCAGCCGCGGATGCGCAAATTGGCCGCAAAGAATGCCGGCGATGTAGAGCAACGCCACAGGGAGCAACGGGCGTTTCATAGATCAGAAGGATCATGTGCCGCGCGATTTTCGCGATCGGCGGACGATCCACGTCATGAAGAGGCCAAATCCCGCGCCGCAAGTGTCCAGCGTCACATCCAGGACGGCGGGTTGGCGGGTGGGCACAAATTTCTGGTGAAATTCGTCGGTCGAGGCGTAAAGCGCGCAGAATAAAATCGCCAGCCAGAATTGCCGCCCCGCGCTGACAGTGGAGAAAGCCGGATCAAAATGAATGACGCGCCAGACTAGAAAACCGAGCGTGGCGTATTCGCAAAAATGGGCGCATTTCCTGGTGGCATGATGCACTTTTTCAATGGTTTCCTCGGACATGTGCGGATCCAGCCAAAGGAGGAACGGGCGGATGAAATACGCCGTGTGTTTGGGCGCTCCCAGGCTGGTTGAGGCGGAAAAAATCACCGCCATCCAAAGGACCAGCGGGAGCCAATATTTGCAGAACCGGCCAAACACGGCCCAAAAGAACAACGGCGAGGGCGCAAAAGCAACCGCAAAACCGTCGAGGTTCAGACACGCCCTCAGGGAAAGCCGAGGCCGTAGAAGCGACTGAATGCGTTTGTCTGAACGGGTTCGCTGAAGTGGAACAAGCCGTTGGTGAGTGTAACGGTCAGGAGCGGAGTCCAAACGGGGCCGGCCAGATTGGAGCATGCTTCCACCACAACGGCGAGATTGGGCGGGCCGGTGATATTGAACCCAAATTGATTGCCTCGAACGCCAAAGCCGCTGTCGCCGGTTTGGATCACCGGGTTCCACAGCACGGTCGACAAACCGGTATTGGCGGAGAACCCGGACCAGCCGGTGGTCCCCGGCAAATAATAGACCGACGGATTGTTGGCCGAATCGAATACAGATGAATCAGCCGCCGGAGCATTGCCTGCGAAATAAAAATTGGTCAGTTGGGTCTGGGTGAACGCAGAATCGCCGATACTCAGGACGCTGGCGGGAATTGTTATAGCGGTCAGGCTGGCGCAGCCAACAAACGCGCCCTGTCCGATGTTGGTGACACTGTCGGGAATCGTGATGTTGGTCAGGCCCGGGCAGTTTTGGAAGGCATCCTCCGCGATGCTGGTGACGCCGCCGGGAATCGTGTAGCCGCCGGCCAGGCCGCCCGGACATTCAATGAGCGTGGTTTGATTCTTGTCAAACAAAACGCCATCCGCACTGCTGTAAAACAAATTCTGCGCTGGCACATTGATCTCTGTCAGGCTCACGCAGTCATTGAACGCCGTATTCCCGATACTGGTGACGCTGGCGGGAATGGTAATGGCGGTCAAGCTGGTGCAATCACTGAACGCGTTAACGCCGATAGAAACGACGCCGCTGGGAAGTGTGACGCCTGGCAGCGCGTAACATTGCTCGAACGCGCCGACTCCGATATTGGTGACGCTGTCGGGAATCGTCACGCTGGTCAGGCCGGCGCATTCATAGAACGTGTAGGGTCCAATGCTGGTGACGTTGCCTGGGATCGTGATACTGGGCAGGCTGGAGCAGTAATCGAACGCCTGTTCTCCGATGTTGGTGACGCTGGCGGGGATCGTGACCTCGCTTAGGCTGGAGCAGAACGCGAACGCCGCGGCTCCAATGCTGGCAACGCCACTCGGAATCGCGAAGCTTGTCAGGCTCAGGCCGTAGTAGAAAGCCTGCTCTCCAATGTTGGTGACGCTGCCGGGGATGTTTACTTCAGCCAGGCTGTAACAGTTTTCGAACGCATTGGACTCGATGCTGGTGACGCCCATGGCGATCGTGAGATTGGCCAGGCCGGCGCAATCTTCGAAAGCACCCACCCCGATGCTCGCGACGCTTCCGGGAATAGTGACGCTGGCCAGGTTGTAACAATCCTCAAAGGCATTGGACTGGATGTTGGCGACGCCCATGGCAATCGTCACATCGGTGAGGCCGGAACAATTTTCGAATGCGGCGATTCCGATGTTGGTGACACTGGCGGGGATTGTGACTTTGGTTAGAGTGTCAAGATTACTGAACGCATTAGCCCCAATGCCGGTGACCGGAAGGCTGTCGATGTTTGATGGAATAATCAGAATTCCGATTGGGCCGGGCCCGGAGTAGCCGGTGATTGTGACCGAGTCCGCATTTGTCGTGTAATCGAGTTGGGCTTGCACCGCCGGCAGGGCGGCAAATAGCAAAAGACCCACGAGGAAGGGCCATGTGCTTTTCATATCGGGGTCAAGGGAATGTTAGTTTTCCGGCAACATCAATAAAACCCTAACGGCTTGATTTGGGCAAGCTCAGCATTTGATCCGCGAACGATCGGGTAGTGTGTGATCGGATTGCAAGGGACCACAGCGGCGGGGCCGTTGTTATTTTTTCGTGACCATAATGTCGTGGCCGCCCAAAATCATTCCATCGACGTCTCGAATGCCCCATTTTTTGCCAAGTTCCATGTCAAAATGCGAAGAACTCTCATATTCGTTCGGGCCCGTGTCCCTCATTTGAACCAGGCAAACACCGATTCCACAGTTGCTCTTAGTTTCTGACCATTTGATGGTTTGTCCATCGCGATTAGTTCCTCTAAGTCGCTCCGCGAAATGGATTGCAAGTTATAATGAGCCTGAAGAAATGCCGTTTGCAGTTTGACATCGCATCGTCCGCCGTTACGAGTTCGCGGTAGTGCGCGAACATCATGGCGTCAGGAGGATGAAAAACTCTGACGGGTTGGCTGGATTGAAGCCGTTGGTGACGGTGAAGGTAAAACTGCCGGTGGCGTTTAAGGTCGCGCCCAGCACATTAGTCTCCACGGAAGTCCATTGGGCCAACGGCAGTGACCAGTTGGGGCTTTTCAACGTATAATAGGTTCCGTTGGCCACTCCATTGGTGGCCTGGATGATCACATTGGCCCCGGACAGGCTGACGTTGACAATGACTGCCGCGGGCGCCGGGCCGGGAGCAGGTGGGAAAGTGATTTCCCAAAGGCCCTGGTTGCCGCCGTATTCCACGACATAAATCTTGTTGCTGATGATTTCGGAATCTATCGGATTGGAAAACCCGCTCACAATCGTCGTGGCGTACATCTGGTAGTTTGTGGTGCCCAGCTTGGTCATGTTCAAGTCCAGCAGGTCCTGGCTCGCATCGTAAAACGGCCCGGCGACCGTATCCCCCGTCGGATCGCCCGGCGTCCACCGCAATACAAACCCATGATACTGAAACGGCGGTGCCACCGCGCCAGCATTGTCAAATACCAATCCCAACGGTGAACTGTGCGCCGTGAAGGATTCAAGGGATGTCCCAGTGGCGCCCGCATTAATGAACGCGCCATTCGTCGGATTCCGGTAGATATCGGCACTCGGCCCGTGATTGATGATGGGGTCTGTAAAATTGGTGGGCGGGGGCGGGAAGGTCGGGTCGTTGTGATAGAGGCCGCCTGAAACGGCACCGAATATGGGGTTGAGCAACGGGTCGTTCGTGGGGTTGTAATTGGAAAATTGCTGGGGATTGTCCGCGCCACCCAACCGCCACGGAAAACCATAATGACAACCCTGACGCAACCAGTAGAGCGAGTCCGACATGTCACGATCCGGACCGTTCTCCGTTGCGAACATATCACCATTTGGCCCATAAGCAAAATCGAAGGCATTGCGCGTGCCTTGCACAAACACATAGCCTTCGTTGAGCAAGGTGGGGAGGTCATTGGTGAGGAACAGGTTGGTGCCGCTGGTGGGCAGTTGGAAAATCTTCGCCGTCAAAGCGACGTCGCGCAAATTGGGAAAAGTGCCGCCATTAGATTCCACCTCGCCATGATCAGTGCGCGAACCGGCGTTCAAAAAAAGAGTTTGTCCGTCCGGACTGACGATGAGCGCACTATCATTATGGTCGTAGGCACCGCCGCTCTTCTGCCAGTTATCCGTCTGGGCCAGTTGGGACCACACGCGAACACCCGAATTGTTGGGAATGCCTTTCTTGATGATGGTATAGGCGTGTTTGCCGTCGGAAGTGTTGAAATCGCCCTCCACATACATCGTTCCATCCGGGCCGATGGCCAAGCCTTCTTCACTCCCATTCAGGCCATGATCGGTTGAGCTATAGACTCTAGCGCTGGTCGAGTTAGTCAGGTTGACCTGATAGATGTCCCCGTTGATCTTCATGTAGTAGAGTTGATTGTTCCGGGGATCCTTGGCAATGCGTACCGTTGTTGAACTGGTGGGCGTGTCCAGCACCAACCGAAGCTGCAGGTTAGTGTTGACCACCGTGGGCGTCGCGAATGCGGCGGTTGCAGCAAGCAAAAATCCCAACCCGACTCCACAATGATTGAACATTTTCATAATCTTTCCATTATGGGTACCTGGTTAAATCGGGATTTCCCATTTGATTTGTTGTTCATGGCGTAAATGAACTGATTTTTGTGGTCTTGGCGATTTTTCTCCCACCACACGGATTTGCAAACCATTCGGAGTGCCGACATACCGTTTTTTCGTGAAACTGGCCAGTGCGGCACCGATTTTCATCTCCCAACCCGCCCTTGGAACCTTTAGCATAGACACTTCCCCCTCGCTGACCAATGTTTTCATAAGTTTCCTGGCGCCTTTCATTATCCGCCTGCCCCAAGAGGCTGTCGCACACGGTCTATTCCCAGGAGAATGGCCCGGAGCAACTCTCTCGGCACCGCCACCTACGCCATCTGGAAAACGATCTCCCGGGAATGCCGAACGACCTTTGCCCCGATCTTGATCAGTTTCTCCCGCAACATCAATAAAACCCGAACGCCTTGGTTTGGGCAAGCTCAGCATTTGATCGGTGAACGCTCCGGCGCGATCGGGCCGCGGGAATGGGGCGGAAGCAAATACCATTGCCAAGGCGCGGGCTTTCTGGCAGACAATGCCACTCTTTTATGCGAATAAGCAGATCGTTCCTCGCGGCGCTTTCGGTGAGCGTGGCGGCCGCCATCGCTGTCCCCAAGGCGGGCGCCGAGGACGCCGTCGCCGTCCAATACCATTTTGCCGGCGCGAGCGAGCTTTCGCGCGACGCCAATTTTGAAACTGCCACCAGGATTTTCCGCTCACCAACGAGCGCCGATTTCGAGACGCTCGTTTTGAACCGGCTATCGCGGGTTTTCTGGACCAGCCTCCAATTTGACGCCGGCGGCAAGCCGGTGGAGGTCCTGCGGCCTTTGCTGGACGATCTTCTGCAAGTGGAATCCGTCGCGAGCTTCGGCGCAAACCAGGACAACTTGAGCTTTGTCCTTGCGGCGCGCCTGGATAAAAAGCGCGCCCAGGTCTGGCAACAGAGTTTGCAAAAGGCGTTGGCTGGCCAAGGCACGCCGTTTACGGCGGAGGGCGATTCGGGATCGCGTTGGGACAACGGATTTTGGATGATCCAAACCCCGGAGTGGATTGTAGTGGGCAGAGGCGACGGGCTGGCTTCGGTACGGACCGATTACCTGCAACAAATTCAAAAGACCGGGCGCCCCTGGCCAGCCTTGAAGGACACGTGGTTGCAAGCGGTCATCGACTGGCCGCTTTTGACCGGGGGGAATTCCCCGCCCTGGATGCCTCTCAAACCCGCAAGGACGACGGTGGACATGACAGCCAGCGGCGGGCGATTCCGCATTACGGCCTATTTGTCCTATCCGGAGGCGGTCTCGTGGACTTCGCAGCCGTGGCGCATTCCAAAGGATTTGGTGCGCGAGCCATTGATGAGCTTTACGGCGGCCCAGGGAGTTGAGCCGTACCTGCAATTGGACCCGACCTTTTCCAAGCTTGCGACCGACCCGTTCACCAATCAATTCATTTGCTGGTCGCAACGGGAGATGCCGTTTCAAAGTTACATGGCATGGCCGGTTGCCGGCGCGGCCAATGTCCTCAAAGACCTTGGCACGAAGGGACTGGCCCTCGTTAATCCCATTTTGGAGGGGCGGGACCATTCGCGGCTCAACTGGGTCCGGACCGCTTCTGAGATCACCTGGAAAAAATCACCAATAATGGGGCCGTTTCTTCGAGTTGCTCCCGGCAACCATGGCGACTATTTGCTGGCGGGACTTTTTCTCGCGGAAGAGACGAATCCTTCCGCGCCAGACAATCTATGGGCGCAGTTCGAGAATCGAAGCGACATTGTCTATTACAATTGGGAATTGACGGGTGCGCGGGTGCATCAATGGCGGTTGTTGTCCGAGATCATGCGCCTGCTACCGCCGGTTTCCGGCCGCGGCAAGCCCCCGGCCGCCGACAAAAAGTCCGTGCCGCCGCTCATCGCCGTGGAGAACTGGCTTAGCGGACTGGAGGTTGTGCTGGGCAACACCGTCACGGAAGTCACCCGGACGGGACCGGATGAATTGACAGTCGTGCGATCGGCGCCGTTTGTTTTCACAGGATTGGAACTGGTCTGGCTTTCGCATTGGCTGGCGGACGTGTCGTCGGGGCCTGTGAATATGACTTTGCTGCCGGTGGCCAAGATGTCCGGCCCCGGCGTTCCCACACATTAGAGCTTATGCTCAAACTGGGCGTCAATATCGACCACGTCGCGACCTTGCGCGAAGCGCGCCATCGCGGACGCGAGCGCGGCGAGCCGGACCCGATCGAGGCGGCGCTGATTTGCGAATCAGCCGGCGCCCACGGCATTACCGCGCACCTGCGGGAGGACCGGCGCCACATGCAGGACCGCGACATTCGCAAACTGCGGCAAGTCCTCAAGACGCGGCTTAACCTTGAAATGGCCAGCACACCGGAAATCGTCGCCATCGCGCTGGAGATCAAACCGGACATCGTCTGCCTGGTGCCGGAACGCCGGGAGGAAGTCACCACCGAGGGCGGGCTCGACGTGGCCAATCATTGGCCGGCTTTGGCGGCGACCCGGAAACGGCTCAACGACGAGGGCATCGACGTGAGCCTTTTCATTGCGCCGGACGCCGGGCAAATTGAGGCGGCGTCGCGGACGGGCAGCCAGTTCGTCGAATTGCACACAGGCGCATTCGCGGAGAATTTTCATCGCAAACGGGAACGGGCCGTGGAATTGGAACGTCTGGCCGCCGCCGCGCGACAGGCGCACGAGCTGGGCTTGCAAGTCAACGCGGGGCACGGTCTGAATTACCAGAATCTGGCCGCGTTGCGGCAGGTGCCGCACCTGGTGGAATTGAACATCGGCCACAGCATCATCAGCCGCGCGGTAGTGGTGGGGCTGGCCGCCGCCGTCCGCGAGATGTTGCTGGCGATGGAAGAGATGGGCGTCGGACAAACATAGTATTGACTTAAATTGATACTCGGCACTGGCATCGATATCATCGAAGTGGAACGCATCGAAGCGGCCTACGGGAGATTCGGCAAACGATTCGTCGAAAGAATCCTGCGGCCCGCCGAACTGGAGTATTGTTTTTCGCACAAAGCGCCCGGGCCGTTTCTGGCGGCGCGCTTCGCGGGCAAGGAGGCGATCTCCAAGGCGTTCGGCACCGGCGTTGGCGCGCAATTGGGATGGCAGGACATGGAAATCTGCCGGAAGGACTCCGGCGAGCCTTACGTGGTGCTTCATGGCAAAGGCCGTTCGTTGCTTGTCGAGCGGGGCGGACGGATCGTTCACATCAGCCTCAGCCACACCGGAAAGCATGCTGTTGCCGTCGCCATTTTGGAAGGCGCTTGACTACGAAGCCCTCTGGCATTTTGCGGGCTGCAATGCGACTCAATCACCAACCTTGATTGACCTTGATTAACCTTTAGCGAAGATTGGGCTGAAAACCGGGCCAAAAACGTTATTGACTGATGGGTAAGGCCTTACGATATTTGCCCGCCCAATTGACCAACAGCCACCGCGAGAACCCAACCTTGATTGACCTCATTGATGCACAGAGTCCAAAAGGGTCAGACGGGCCGGTCGATCCGCTTTTCTTCGCGGCCGGCACCGGAAGTCAAACCAATCCATATACTTTGACTCGCTTTGACTTGCCGCCGGATCAACCGCCCACCGTTGTTCCCAAGTTTTCAAAGAACAGCGTCTCTGACAAATTCAACAGTCCCATATAATCGTGGGAGGCGCAAGCCCTTTCGTGGGTCAAAGTCCGCGACGTGGAGGTAGATGAGGTGCACTCGTTTGTGAATTGCCTTCAACAGAACACACGGTTGACGACCTGGTGCCCTGAGCCTCTCCTTTCAACTTCGCAGCGGTTGCCGGGAAAAACCTTGTACGATTACGGCGCGCGTAGTGTTATTTTGGGTGCTCCCGTAAATCGCCTCAATCTCAGTTCGTATTTCAACTTCCACCAAGTAACCCCAAAGACAAGGCAGCCAAAAATCGCAAGCCAAGGATTAAAGTCAGACGGAATTTCCGGTTGACGTAAAATCGACCATACCAACTTCTGGCTCGATAGACACCAAATTGAGACGTACAAGCACACAAATCCTAAACTCCGACACATTGTTATTTCCGCTTCCAAGAGCTCGCTTCGCCGTTTTTGCCCTATCTCTTTGGGCGGGTCTATTTGCATCTGGTTGGCATGTGGCCGATCGAGGACGAATCGCACGAGCTCGTCGAAACAGTTAGTTTGTTCCCCTGCCACGTTCCTCGATATGAGAGGCCATGCCGGAAAAAACGTTAACCCGTCGATTGCCAATCCCGCCACCCATGCAAGGGGCAGCAGGCAAGATGCAAAGAAATAGGGTGAAGAAAAGAAAATTTGGTGCGAATGAAATGCACGCTCTAACTCAATCCGAAAAAAAATAACGAGGATGGCAAATCCGGGGACAATGCGAGCAGGCACATGATTAAAAAACTCGGTTAGTAGCTCGTTTATTTTGTCCACTTCGACCGCGATTAGACCTTAAATGCCGCCCCTAATCAATGGCCTAATTGGACACCCTCTTAACGACACCCGAAATCCGGCAGCCCATTTCTTGACACTATGAAATCGACCATCTCAACAACCTTGAGCTTGGGGCAGCAATGACCCGAAAAATCTCTGGCCGGAGAGCTACTACACGGAATCGTTCAACGCGCATGTGAAGGATAAGCTTGAGGACCGGATGGCGGCCAATGTCCGGCATGAGATCGTGACGGACTGGATTGCCGCTTGCCGCAGGCATGTTTCAAATATGCCATAGCCTGGGGGGACTCCTCCGGCCCGACCG
>DATKFW010000136.1:0-139399 GCA_035511075.1 Vulcanimicrobiaceae bacterium | reverse complement strand
TAATTTCGCATTGTACAACGAATGAGTGATGAACCGACCAAGGGCCGGCCGCCCGATCCTGAAGAGGAAATTTTTGGAGCATGCCTGGCGCGTCCCATCGAAGAACGCGCCGCATACCTTGACCAGGTCTGCGCGGGTGATGCGGCCCTGCGCCATAGGGTCGAAGAGTTGCTTCGTTCCCATAGCCTGGCGGAATCCTTTTTGGAGGAGCCTCCTGCAAGCGTCGGTGCGGGCCATACGATCAAACTCGTCATCGCGAATCTCCCGTCCGAAAACGACGTCGGCAAGACCATCGGCCGCTACAAGCTGCTCCAACAGATCGGTGAAGGTGGCTGCGGCACCGTGTATATGGCCGAGCAACAGGAACCGGTCAGCCGCCGCGTCGCCCTCAAAGTCATCAAGCTGGGAATGGATACCAAGAGCGTCATCGCCCGTTTCGCGGCCGAGCGCCAGGCTCTCGCCTTGATGGATCATCCCAACATCGCCAAGGTGCTCGACGCCGGGGCGACGGATAATGGCCGGCCTTATTTCGTGATGGAACTGGTGCGCGGCATCAAGATCACCGAATACTGCGACCAGCACAACCTGACCACCCAGGCCCGCCTCCATCTTTTCGTGCAAGTCTGCCACGCCGTGCAGCATGCCCATCAAAAAGGCATCATTCATCGGGACATCAAGCCCTCCAACATCCTGGTCACGATGAGCGACGGTGTTCCCGTGCCGAAGGTGATTGACTTCGGCATTGCCAAAGCGACGCAGGGAAAGCTGACCAATCATACGTTGTTCACGGCCTTCGAGCAATTCATCGGTACCCCCGCCTACATGAGTCCCGAACAGGCCGAAATGAGCGCATTGGACATCGACACCCGGAGCGATCTCTACAGCCTCGGCGTGCTGCTCTATGAGTTGCTCACCGGCAAAACTCCCTTCGACGCCCACGAACTACTGCAAGCGGGAATTGACGAGATGCGCCGCCAGATCCGCGAGAAAGAGCCCTCAAAGCCCTCCACCCGCCTGAGCACTATGCTGGTCGCCGACCTGACGGACGTCGCCGCCCACCGCCAATCCGCGCCGCCCAAACTCGTTCACCTGATCCGAGGCGACCTGGATTGGATCGTGATGAAGTGTTTGGAGAAAGACCGTACGCGCCGTTACGAGACGGCCAACGGATTGGCGGCGGACATCCAACGGCATCTCAACAATGAACCGGTTACTGCTGCGGCTCCCAGCACCGCCTACAAAGTGCAAAAGTTTGTGCGCCGGCATAGGACCGGAGTATTGGTCTCGGGCCTGCTTCTTTTGACGCTGCTGACGGGGATTATCGGGACGACGTGGGGGTTATTGGAGACTTTGCGCCAGAAGCAAGAGACGGAACACCAGAGACAAGAGGCTGAGCGACAGAAGCAAGAAGCAGAACGCCAAACCCGGATTGCCCGGCACACGACAGACTTTCTTACCGGGATGTTTGAGAGCATTGATCCCGAGGAGGCCAAACTTCGAGACATCACGGTCCGCGAAGTCCTGGATCAAGCCAGCGGCAAAATCGGGACGGCGTTTCCGAACGATCCCATGACGGAACTGCCGATTCGCCGAACGATGATTGACATTTACAACAAGTTGGGCAAGGCGGGCGAAGCGCTTCCCCATGCCGAGGCGGCTCTCCGTCTTATCCAGGCGGCCCAAGGCGACAAGGACTCGCCTGAGAAATCCGACGGCATGGAAGATAAAGCCGACTGTCTGGATGCCCTGGGGAAATTCGACAAGGCTCTGCCGCTGCGCCAGGCGGCCTTGGCGATGCGTGAAAGGATCGACAAAGGAGACAGCACAAACGTGGCCGACGCGATGGAGAATTTAGCCAATACCCTGGAGTATTCGGAACGTCCTGCGGAAGCCCTGCCGATAAAGCAGGCGGGTTTGGCCATGGTCCAACGAATTTACAAGGGAGACCATCCCGACGTGGCTCTGGCTTTCTTTAACCTCGGTGTCTGTCTGGACTATTTGCACCGTCCCACGGAGGCGCTGCCTAATTTCGAGTCGGCTCTGGCCATGCACCAGCGCGTTTATAAGGAAGATCGCATTGAGGTGGCCCATGATCTGGACATGCTTTCCTACTGTCTGTTCAATATGGGCCGGGCCGCCGCGGCACTGCCCAAAGCTCAAGAGGCTTTGGCAATGAACCGCCGAATTCATAAGGGCGACCATCCTGACGTGGCCCACGGTTTGGAAAGTCTTGCGGGGTGCCTCTATTACCTGGGGCGTTCCGACGAAGCGCTGACGAACCTGGAGGCTTCCCTGGCCATGTATCAACGAATCTACATAGGGGATCATCCCAAGACCCAGAATCTTTTAGACGACTGCGCCCTTGCGCTGGACGCCGCCGGTCGCACGGACGAAGCGTTGCCCAAGGCCGAGGAGAGCCTGGCGATGTGTTTGCGGTTGAACCCGGGAGACCAGGCCGAAACCGCCAATGCCCTCAACAATTGCGCGTTCTGCCTGGAACACTTGGGCCGTTGGTCCGAAGCCTTGCCCAAGTACGAGGCGGCGTTGGAAATGGGGAAACGGCTTTTCAAAGGGGACGATCCCAACGTGGCGCTCTTTTACAGCCATGTCGGCGACTGCATGAGTGTTCTAGGCCGCTCGGATGAGGCCCAGCAAAATTACCAGGAAGCCTTGAGCACGTTCGAGCGCTTGGCCACCGCCCAGCCGGCCAATAATCTTGTCAAATCGGGGCTTGCTAAAATTCATTTTAAGTTGGGGGATGTTTGGGCAGGGATGGGTAAGACCGATGAAGCGCACAAAAGCTATCAGGACGGATTGAATCTGGCCGAAGCCATTCTAGCGATCGATGCTGCCAATCCAACGGCCTTGAAGCTTCGCTTGACTGGCCGAATCAAACTCGGTCTGGAGAAGGCGGAGGTTGTCGTTCGCAAAATTTCGCCGGGCAGCCAGGCCCAGGGCATCGGTTTGCGCGAAGGCGACGTGCTGGTCCGCTACGCAGGCCAACCGTTGCTCACCATCCAGGATCTGCCGGTGCTAACCGGCCGAGCCAGCGGAAGCGGGATAGAGTTGGAGATACGCCGGGAGGGGGCGCCGCTCAAGCTCGCCGTCAAAGCCGGGCCGCTGGGAGTGGTCTGCGAGGATCGGATCATAGCCGGGAACCATTCACGGTAGAAGGCACATCCCGCGCGGCGCATTTTGAAAACCTGTAACAACCACATTACAAAGAAACAATTATGATTAACAATAAACATTCCCGAAAACTGGCCGCGCCTTCACGCGCCTGTAATCTCCTTGCCCTGTTCATGCTGGCCACCTTGTTGGCCGCCAGCGCCACGGCGCAAACTCTCACCGTGTTGAGGAGTTTCAATGCGGCTGCGAATACGACAGGTTCCACCCCGATGTCGCCGTTGATACTGGGACCGGGTAACACGCTCTACGGCACTGCTACAGGCGGCGGCCTCGGCGCATCGGGAGTGGTGTTCAAAGTTCAAACCGACGGTGGGGGCTTCACCGTACTGTGGAATTTTTCGGGCGGCAGCGATGGGGCGAACCCGGTCGCCGGACTTTTACTTTCCGGCAGCACGCTCTATGGAACGACACAGTCCGGCGGTTTGGGTTTTGGAACGGTCTTTGCGTTGAACACCGATGGCAGCGGCTTCACTAATCTTTACAGCTTCACCGGCGGTAGTGACGGGGCCAACCCGACGGCGTCAGTGGTTCTATCCGGCGATAGGCTCTATGGAACGGCCTTTAACGGTGGCAGTTCGGGTTTTGGCACCGTCTTCGCGCTCGACACCAATGGCAGCGGCTTCACCAATCTTTACAGCTTCAAGGGCGGCCTCGATTGCGGCAATCCGTACGCAGAATTGCTCTTATCGGGCGGCACATTGTATGGGACGACGACAGGCTCAAACGCCGCGATCGCAGATTTTGGATCGGTCTTTAGGATCAACACCAACGGCAGCGGCTTCGCTGTGCTCAAGACTTTTGTTGGCAGTGAAGATTTCGGGAATCCGTTCGGCGGATTGGTCATCTCCGGCAGCACGCTCTATGGCACGACTGAGCACGGCAATAACAATAAGGGGTATGGGACGGTGTTCGAGATCAACACCAACGGCGGCAGCTTTGCGACTCTTCACGCCTTCGATTTCACCGATGGGAATGGTCCTTACGGCACCCTGGTGTTATCCGCCGGCACGTTGTATGGGACGACGTTTGAGGGTGGCAGTGAGGATTCTGGGACGGTATTCAGTATCGCAGCCAGCGGCGGCAGTTTTACCACTCTGAGCAGTCTTACGAATGGGATTGGCGGAGTATTTCCGTATGGAGGATTGGTTTTGTCGGGCAGCACGTTGTATGGAACCACCGCGTACGGCGGAGCAAATGGGTATGGGATGCTGTTCGAGGTCAACACCAGCGGCAGCAACTTTATCTCGCTTACTTCCTTTTCCGGCGACATCGGCGCTGTGACTCCAGCAGCGCCATTGGTATTCTCAGGCAACACACTGTATGGGACAACGACCGGTGGCGGCAGTTCAGGTTATGGAACGGTATTCGAAGTCAATCTTGATGGCAGCGGTATCGCCGTACTCAAGTCATTTTCTGACGCCAACGGAAGTTATCCGAATGCCGGATTGGCGTTGTCAGGCAACACACTGTATGGAACAACGACCCAAGGAGGCAGTTCAGGTGGTGGAACGGTATTCGAAGTCAATCTTGATGGCAGCGGTTTCGCCGTGCTCAAGTCATTTTCTGGCGCCAACGGAGAATTTCCGGTTGCCGGATTGGCGTTGTCAGGCGGCGTTCTTTACGGGACCACGTCTCAAGGTGGCGCAATTGGATATGGCACCGTGTTCGAGATCAACACCAATGGCAGCGGCTTTGCCACTCTTCACAGTTTTGCCGGTTACCCCAGCGGGGCCAATCCGGATGCGGGTCTGACTTTGGGCAGCGACGGCAACTTCTACGGCACGACTTACGGGGGCGGCATCAGTAATTACGGAACGGTGTTCCGAATGACGACCCACGGCACCCTGACCACGCTCGTCTCATTCGCCAACACCAACGGGGCGTATCCCCAGGCGGGATTGGCTCTGGACAATTACGGCAACTTCTATGGCACGACTTACTCTGGCGGCAGCAGCGGTGACGGAACGGTATTCCGATTGACAACAAATGGCGCTTTGAGCACACTCGTCTCGTTCGCCGGCACCAACGGGGAAAATCCGTATGCGGGTCTGACTCTGGGCAGCGACGGCAATTTCTACGGCACGACTTACGGGGGCGGCAGCAGTGACTACGGAACAGTGTTCCAAATGACGACCAACGGCACGCTGGCTACGCTCGTCTCGTTCGCCTTCACCAATGGGTCTTCTCCGCAGGCGGTTCTGACTCTGGACAGCTACGGCAACTTCTACGGCACGACCTCCCGGAGCGGCAGCGGCGAAGCCGGGACCGTTTTCCGGCTGAACGTTGTGCCGGGGTTCCAAGCCGTGACCCTAACCCACAGCACGCTCAGTCTGACTTGGAGCACTGTGGTTGGATGGAAATATCAGTTGCAGTACAATTCCGACTTGAGTCCGACCAACTGGAACAACCTGAACAGCCCCGTCACCGCCACCGGACCGACGCTCAGCACCACCGACTCCATCACGAACGGCCCGCAACGTTTTTACCGGGTGATGATCCTGCCGTAAGGATTCTATATTCTGCTGACTTCTTCGGATAGGGGTAATCACGCATGAAGAAATTGTCGGGGCGGTGAGATTTGAACTCACGACCTTCTGAACCCCATTCAGACGCGCTACGAGGGAAAATATATTTAGACTTGACGTTGCGCAGGTTGGTGCGGCAACGACAGGGCTCATTTTACCCACTCTGAGACTTCCGGAAATCGCTTTGCCAAAGCCTCTTCAAGTGTTGCAAATTTGATCCCGTGACGTTTGGCAAGCATAGCAAGGTAGGAATCTGTTGTTTGGCGATGACCTTGGTTAAGCCCCGCGATGGCGGTTGCTGAAAGATCATCAGGGATAAGCCGCGAGCGGTATTTGGAAACGAAGTCCTTCAGGGCTCTATCCGCGTCCGCGCCGCTCGCTCCCTTTTGCATCCAAATGCGAACCAAAGCCAATTCGGTCAGCGGGCAGGTGGCCACTTTTGGATATTTGCGGAAGAAATTCTCGGCGGCGACGTTGTGCTGATGATTTTGCCAGGTGAACGCCACCAACAAATTCGCGTCGGGCAGAATCAAGGGAAATCCTCGAGCAACCCATTCACCTCCTCGGTCGTGATAGCCTCTCCGACGAAGACGAGCCGGCGATTCCGGCGCACGAGCTTGGGCCTAACGCTTGCCGCCTGCTTCGTTCGCTTCAAAACCACGACATCCGGGCTTGGCTGTTCGATTTCCAGCACATCGCCGGGTTTAAATGGAGTCACCGCACGGTGCTTTTGGTCAACCGTTGTTGTCATAAAAGGATTATCACACGACGGGACCAATCCGGCAAGCAGGATGCTGCCGTGTGCGCGAAGTCGCTGCCTGATCCGAACACCCGTGCCGGCTATGACACTTTAAAATTCAATGCTTCCGACGGTTCTGCTCAAAAGCGCCAGCCGAGATGGTCTGGACGCTCTTGCCCTGATAGCGGGAATCAATCTCTTCTTGGGAGAACGTGACGTTGTGTCTCGGCCAATTGTTCCACTGTTTTGAAAGTAATCCATCTTTCACACATCGACGAATCCATCCTTGCTGTTTTGCCTTGGAGGTAAGATAACCGGCCCATTGTTGGTTCCTGAGATCGTTGTCCGGAACTCTTATCCACTCATCGTATTCAAGTTGCAACATCTCGACAAACTCCTTGAGCATCTTGGACGTTGGCACTCTGCCTTCCAAGATCGGCCAGCGAAGTTTTTTAACGGCTTCAGCGAGCGTCATTGTACGTTAATCGAAGAAATGGTCGGGGCGGTGAGATTTGAACTCACGACCTTCTGAACCCCATTCAGACGCGCTACCAAGCTACGCTACGCCCCGACCCGGGCAATTTGCCCCAGCCATCTTTGCCCAGTCGCGCCCGCTTATCAATATCTTTCATTCCTGGCCCGCAACAAAAGGCTTCCGCGCAACGCCGCGACCTGTTAGAAAAACCGCATGGCTGCCAAAGTCACCATCGGTTTTCTGGGGAGTGGAAAGATGGCGATAGCCCTGGCCAGAGGCTTCATCTCAGCCGGACTGGTCAACGCCGCCCAGATTCGCGCCAGCGACCCCGCGCAGACCGCTCGAAACGCCTTCGCCGGGGAAACAGGCGCCCGTGCGTCAGGCAGCAATCTTGACGTCGTGCAATTTGCCCAGGTCCTGATCCTTGCCGTCAAGCCCGCCAATGTCCCTCCGTTGCTGGAGGAAATCCGCCCCGCCATCGCGCCCGGCCATTTGCTCATCTCGATCGCGGCCGGCATTCCCATCGCAAGGCTGGAAAGCGGCCTGGACGAGGGCGCCCGCGTCATCCGCGTGATGCCCAACACTCCGGCGCTGGTCGGCGCTTCGGCAAGCGCGTACGCCTTGGGAAAATCCGCGACATCCAGCGACGCTGCGTTGACCGAAAAACTATTCTCCGCCGTCGGCCTGGTTTTCCAATTGAAAGAATCCCTCCTCGACGCTGTCACAGGGTTGAGCGGCAGCGGTCCGGCTTATGTTTATCTCATGATCGAGGCTTTGAGCGATGGCGGGGTCGCGTGCGGTTTGCCCCGCGACGTGGCGACCAAACTTGCCGCGCAAACCGCTTTTGGCAGCGCGAAAATGGTGCTCGAAACCGGCCAGCATCCCGCCGCCCTCAAAGACATGGTCACCAGCCCCGGCGGCACAACCGTCGAAGGCCTGCACGAATTGGAAAAAGGCAAGCTCCGGGGCGTTCTCATCAGCGCCGTCCGCGCCGCCACGGAGAAATCGCGCAAGCTGGGGCAAGGCTGACTCATGTTCCGTCCGTGCATCGATCTGCATGAAGGCAAGGTCAAGCAAATTGTCGGCGGCACACTCACCGGCTCGCCCGCGGATTTGCGCACCCGTTTCATCTCCGAACGCCCCGCGAGCTGGTTCGCGGACCTTTACCGGCGCGACAACCTTGCGGGCGGCCACATTATCATGCTCGGCCCCGGCAACGAAGCCGCCGCGCGCGACGCCCTCCATGCCTATCCCGGCGGGATGCACGTCGGCGGAGGCATTAGCCCGGACAACGCCGCCAGTTACCTCGAAGCGGGCGCCTCCCACGTCATCGTGACTTCCTGGATATTTCCCAAAGGAGAACTGGATGAGGCCCGCCTCAGCCAATTGTCGGGCGCGGTCGGAAAAGCCCGGCTTGTGCTGGACCTGAGCTGCCGCAAACGCGAAGGCCATTACTTTGTCGTCACCGATCGGTGGCAAAAATTCACCTCGATGAAAATCGACCCGCGCGCCCTCGAGCGCCTGGCCGCATGGTGCGACGAATTCCTGGTCCATGCGGCCGATGTCGAGGGTCTTTGCAGTGGCGTCGATTTTGAATTGGCCGACAATTTGGCCCAATGGTCGCCCATTCCCGCCACTTACGCCGGCGGCGCCAATTCGCTGCGGGACCTCCAGGAGATCACCCGGATCGGCCGCGGCAGAATTCATTTGACAATCGGGTCCGCCCTCGATATTTTCGGCGGCACGGGAGTCCGTTACGAGGATGTGGTCCAATTCAACAGAACCCATAAACAATGAACTATCGATCTTTCGCGTCCCTGTCCGTGCTGATATCCGTATTGCTCTCCGTGCCCCTTGCCGGCGCGCAGGATACCAATGCCCCGGCGGGCAAATCGTCCGGGTCGGGCGACAAAAAGGAGACACCCGACAAGCTCTCCGAAACCACCAACACCGTCTCCATCAACGGCGTCGAAATAACCTACAGGGCCACCGCCGGCACCATCATGATCAAGAACGAGGAGGACAAACCGCAGGTCTCATTCTTCTTCGTCGCCTACACACGCCTGGACACGACCAACCAGACCGCTACTCGCCCGGTCTCCTTCTCCTTCAACGGCGGTCCCGGTTCCTCCTCCGTCTGGCTCCACATGGGATTGCTGGGCCCGCGCCGCGTGCTTCTCAAGGAAGACGGCAGCCTGCCGCCGCCTCCGTTCCAGCTTGTCAACAATGACCAATCCCTCCTCGACGAGTCCGATCTCGTATTTATCGACCCCGTCAGCACCGGTTTCACCCGCGCCGTCCCTCTCGAAGACGCCCACAAATATCACGGCGTCGATCAGGACCTTGCCTCCGTCGGCGATTTCATCCGGCTCTACGCCACGCGCTACGACCGCTGGTTGTCACCCAAGTTCCTCATCGGTGAAAGTTACGGCACCACTCGCGCCGCCGGGTTGTCCTCCTACCTGGAGAACCGCTTCGGAATGTACCTCAACGGCATCGTCCTGGTCTCCTCCGTCCTGGATTTCAGCACCATTAGTTTTGACACCGGCAACGACCTGCCCTACATCTTCTATCTCCCCTCCGAAACCGCCACTGCCTGGTATCATAAAAAATTGCCGCCCGACCTCCAGGCCGATCAAAAGAAGGCCCTGGCCGAATCCGAAAAATTCGCCGTCGGCCCGTACACCGAAGCGCTGATGCAGGGCGGCAATTTGTCCGCGGCCGCGCGCTCCGCCAGTGTCAAGGAAGTCGCGCGCCTGACCGGATTATCGCCGGACTTCGTCGATCGCGCCAACCTGCGCGTCGAGGTAAGGCTCTTTTTCAAGGAACTCCTGCGCGGCGAACGCCTCACCATTGGCCGTTACGACAGCCGCCTGACCGGCGTGGACCTCAACGCCGTGGGAGCCTCCCCGGAATACGACCCCAGCTTCGTCAATGTCCTGGGACCCTTCGCGGCCACCTTCAACGATTACGTCCGCCAGGACTTGAAGTTCGAGAGCGACCTTCCCTACGAAATCCTCACCGGCAAAGTCGAGCCTTGGGATTACAGCGGCGAGGAAAACCAATATCTCGACATCGCCGAGAACCTGCGCCGCGCCATGACGCACAATCCGTATCTGAAGATTTTTGTGGCCAACGGCTACTACGACCTGGCCACGCCCTATCTGGCCACTCGATACACCTTTGACCACATGGGCCTGCCCCCCGATCTTCGCTCCAACGTGACTATGGGTTACTACGAAGCCGGCCACATGATGTATGTCAATACGCCGTCGCGAATCACTTTAAAGAAGGACATCGCCACCTTCATCCACTCCGCCTTGCCCCCGAAATGAAACCGCCCGCATCGTTGTCCCCGCAATGTTCCTCGCTTGATTTGCTCGCCAATGCGGTTAATATTTTCGGGTGCAAACGTGGCTTTCAGATCGAATCCAACTTGACCCGGCGGTTTGTCATGGCAGACCTGTCGTGAGCGGCACGCGCGTGTTCGTGGCCAACGTCGTGGGTGCCATTGCCGCCGGACAATCGCACGCCGAGATTTTGGAGGATTATCCCGCGCTAACCGAGGCAGACATCCGGGCGTGCCTGGAATTTGCCGGTGAATTGACAGCGATGGAGACCGCCGAAGCCTGACCGGCGGAATGAGATTTTTTCTCGGCGAAAATTTTCCGCGCCCAGCCATCACATTTCTCGAGTCCGCCGGCCATTCGGCCTCGCACACCCTGCAAAGTTTTCGACCCGGCACAGAGGACACAAAGTTATTCGCTCACGCCCAGGAGCAAAAGGCCATTTTCGTCACCACCGACAGGGATATCTTTCACACCATTCCGCTGGCATTCGAGCGGCACAACGGGGCTATTGTGATTACGTTGCGCAAACCAAATCGCGCCGATTTGCTCCGGCGATTGGCAGACGCGCTGGCCCTGCTTGGCCAAAGAGACTTACGCGACACCGTTTGGCTGGTGACTGAAACGCGCATCCGCAGCCGCCGCACCCAATAAATTTCCGCACCGAACAAACCTCAACACTCTAGTCTTTACAGCCGGTGTTCGCAATTGGATTCGACTTGCCCGTTTTGCCTCCCAGCGCGCCCTGCTTCCTGGGTCACGCCAGGGAAAGCCAATCAGTTTTGCCACCGCTGCGGCGGTTTCCGCCGCGGAGCCCACCCATTCACGCCCAAAACGTGGAAGACCTTTGGGCTTGCCTTTTTTGCCGTTGCAGGCTGAATTGTCCCCCTTTTTATGTATGGAAGCTGAAACATCGCAAACGCACTCGGCGGAGACGTTTTACAAGTTCATGGCATGGCTCCATGCCAATCAGAAGCGGCTCCTCATCGGCGTCGCCGTCGTGGCCGTCCTGGGGCTGGTCGCGGGCTTCATGGCCTGGAAAAAGGGTCAGGACGTCGCGGATGCCAATGCGCGGCTTTTTGACCTTCCGGTGGCCTCCTCGCCCAACGCGCCCGTAATCGCGCCCGCGCCGAGCTCGTTCCTCAATATCGCCAGCGAATATCCCGATACCAGCGCCGGGGATTACGCCCTGTTGTTGGGGGCCGAATCCTTGTTCATTGACGGCAATTATCCGGAGGCTCAGCAACACTTTTCCAAATACATCGACGACCACCCGGACAATCCCCTGGCTGCCCAGGCCAAGGTCGGCGTGGCGGCCTGCCTCGAAGCCGAGGGAAAGACCTCTGACGCCATCAGACAGTACCAGGAGATCGTCTCCGCCTATCCGAGCGAGGTGAGCGTTACCAGCCCCGCCAAGTTGACATTGGCCCGTCTTTATGAACAGGAAAACAGGCCCGACCAGGCCCTGACCTACTATTCCGAATTGGCGCAGACGCAAAATCCTTACGACCCCTGGGCCGCCGAGGCCCGCGATCGCGGCATGCTTCTGCTGGCCAAACATCCGGAACTGCGGAGAACGGAACAGACTCCCGCTCCCGCTCCCTTTTCGGTTCCTACACCAGGCAACCCGACCCCCTCGGCGCCGCCTCCGGCGGCCCCTGCGCCGGCTCCCAAACCTGCCAATCCCGCGCTTAATTTATTGAGCATCCCAGGCGTCTCGTCCAACGCGACGGGCAAACCCTAATCTTTATGAACCTCAGTGTTATTGGAACCGGCTACGTTGGACTTGTCACAGGCACGTGCTTCGCCGAGGCCGGGCACAACGTCATTTGTGTTGACAGGGACGCCGACAAGGTCAAGTTGCTTCAGGGCGGCGGCATGCCCATTTACGAGCCCGGCCTCGAAGAACTCGTCAAGAAAAGCACCGCCGCAGGGCGCCTTCGCTTCACCACCAGCACCGCCGAAGGCGTGGACGGAGCGGACGTTATTTTCATCGCCGTGCCCACCCCGCCGATGCCCGACGGCTCGGTGGACCTGAGCTTTATCGAGGGTGTTTCCCGAGAGATTGCCGGAGCGATGCAGGCCTACAAAATAATCGTCGATAAAAGCACCGTTCCGGTCAAGACCGGCCAGAAAGTGGCCGAAACCATCAAGCGCTATTGCAAGTCCAGGATCGATTTCGACGTCGTCAGCAATCCGGAGTTCTTGCGCGAGGGCTTCGCGGTGGAAGATTTCATGAAACCGGACCGCATTGTCGTCGGCGTCGCCTCGCCCCGGCCCGTGCAATCGATGAAGGACATTTACACCCCTTACAACGCCCCCATCATCGTCACCGACATCAATTCCGCCGAGCTGATCAAACACGCCGCCAATTCCTTCCTCGCCCTGAAGATTTCGTATATCAACGCCGTCTCCATCCTTTGCGAGGCATCCGGCGCCAACGTCCAGGAAGTCGCCGCCGGCATGGGAATGGACGCCCGGATCGGGCGCAGGTTTCTTGACGCGTCGCTCGGCTTCGGCGGCAGTTGTTTTCCCAAGGACCTCAGCGCGTTTATCCAGATTTCCGAGACCATGGGGTATTCCTTCGGCTTGCTCAAGGAGGTCCAGCGCATCAACGCCGAGCAAATGACCCGATTCGTCAAGAAGATTTCGGACACTCTCTGGGTCCTCAAAGGCAAGACCCTCGGCATCCTGGGCCTGGCGTTCAAGCAGAATACCGACGACGTCCGCTCCTCCCCCGCCATCGATTTATGCCAGCGCCTTCAGAAGGAAGGCGCCGCCCTGCGCGTCCACGACCCCCAGGCCATGGACAAGGCCAAAGCGGTGTTGAAGGATGTCACTTACGTGGCGGACATGAACGACGTGGCCGAGGGCTGCGACGCCCTGGTGATCGCCACCGAATGGCCCCAGTTCAAGCAACTGGACCTGGAGCGCGCGCGAAAGGCCCTCACTCACCCCATCGTTTTCGACGGCCGCAATCTATTTGACGTCGACGAAATGGCGCGGCTGGGTTTCCTTTACAAGAGCATTGGGCGGGGGAAGGCTTGATCATCGACGTGGCGGCCGGGCTGGTTTTCCGCGAGGGGAAACTCCTCGTCGCCCGACGCGGGCCCGATTCTCATCTGGCGGGCCTGTGGGAATTTCCTGGCGGCAAACGCGAGCCCGACGAAACCTTCGAGCAATGCCTCCACCGCGAGCTGGCCGAGGAATTGGGCATCGACGCCCGGGTTGGCGATCTGGTCGAATCGCTCACGCACCATTATCCGGAGCGGTCCGTCCATCTGAAGTTTTTCCTTTGTCGCTGGCTTCGCCACGAACCCAGGCCGATACATTGCGCGGACCTGGCCTGGGTCACGCGCGAGGAACTTGGTCAATACGAATTGCCAGCCGCCGACGTCCGTCTTCTGGAAAAACTGCGTTCCCGCTGGCCCGAATGGTCCGCAATCGAGCAATAACCAAATTCAGTTGTTCCCCTGGGCCGTGGCCAATTCTCTTCGCGTGAAAAAAATCATCCCGAGCACGCAGAAGAATCCGCCCAATAACACCACGATCTGCAACACCGCCAATCCCAACTGCCCCCACGTAATACTCCGGCCCGAACTGAGGTCATCGATCGGCGAAAACCCTTCCACAAGTTTGATAATCTTCAATGCCCCCCTGAATACCGGCACCAACACGATATCCACCGGCGAGCGCCCGTAACCGGCTTTGGCCGGATCGTAGCCCGTGATTGTCCCATTTTCCACCACCGAACCAATGGTGCCGCTGGACAACCCCATGATCAGCAGCGCCACCGACACGAACGCGGCCACCGGGAAAGAAAGGTAGCTCGCCGCCGCAAGTCCGATCGAGGCCAGCAACGCCAGCCAGCAAAATATCACCGCCATCCCCCGCGCGAAATTCACCACAAAACTGCTTTCCGGATACAGCAACTCAAATCCGTCCTCGATCGGGAACGACAACGCCGAATTCTCCGGCGGGTTGACGACATCCACCCAGAGAATGCCGCGGTCGTCGAGCAAGTCGGGCGGAATTTGAAATTCCTGGAATGAATCCGGCGGCAATTTCTCCAGGATCGTGACTTGCCCGGCGGAATTGGTCGGCCCGATGACCCAGTACATCGAGTATTGCGCGTCCGGATTGGGACTGGCCGCGTGGAACTTCACGCGCAACTCCAGCGGCTGGTCGCGCAGGCTGTCGCGCAGCGTGTGCAAGTCCACTCCCCATCGGCGCCGGAACCCCGGCGGCACCTCCGAGTATTCGGCTGCGATCTGGCCGGTGATCTGTTGTCTGAGCTCGGCAATTTGGTAATCCGAAAGCGCGGCGTATCCCTTGACCCGCTCTTTGAGGGCGGCGTCGACCTGCGCGGAAAGGTCAACCGGCGGGCGGCGCGCTTCCGCCCGCGCGATAAAGATATCGTGGTGCAGGATCGCTTGTTGATCGGCTGGAAGCCGGTTGGCGCGCCACTGCAGCAGGCCGAAAATGGCGCCGGCGGAAAGGGCCAAAAGCACCGCATTCAACGAAAGGATTCCGAGCCACTTGCCCAGCCAGATTTGCCACCGGGCGATCGGCTTTACCGAGACCACCTGCATCTGGCATTCCTCGACGTCCTTGGCCAGCGTCCCGCACGAGAGCCACAACGTCGCGCAACCCAGGAGCGTGCTCACGGCCGTCAACGTGTATGTCAACAATATTTGTGTCAGCCCCTTGGCCGTCCCGTCGTCCTTGAGCATCAGCGGCAGTCCCACCACCGCCGCCGCCAGCAACACCGTCATCACCCAGAACAGTCGATAGCGAAACGCCGCCTTCCACGTCAGTCCCGCGATTGTGATGATCTTGTTCATATCCCGGGCGGATGGCCCAGAAGCGACGACAGCTTCTCATCGGCCTTTTTCAAATCCGCCGCGGGCGTAGGCGCGGGCTTGGCCGGCGCGGGCTCCGGTTCCGCCGCCCTCGCCAGCGACGCCAGCTTCGCCTGGTCAATCTTCGGAGCGGCCTCCGTCGGGGGCGCGGGCTGGGCCGGTGTGGGCGCGGCGGGGAGCGTCAACCTTTCCAACAACTTGTCCTTGTTGGGGACGCTTTCGGCCTCGCCGCGAAGGTAGGCGGCGACGTGGCTGCCGGAAGTCACGCCGGAATTTTCGGACAGGTTCTCCCTGGCCTTGCGAACGACCTCCAAAAAATAGCTTTCCAGGTTTTGCGTCGGGTTATCGATCTGAATCTTGTCCGCCGCGACATCGCGCCGGATGAGGTCCAGAACCGCCTGCATGCTTTGGCGCGGAAGCACCGGCATCGTGATGCGGACGGTGTCCGGCTTGACGAGCAATTCCTTCAACGTCCCCATGGCATGAATGCGTCCCCCGTAATAAATAACCACCCGGTCGCAGACATCCTCCACATCCGAGAGCAAATGGCTGCTCAGAATGACCGTCTTGCCCCGGCGCGCCAGCGCCAGGATCAGGTCCTTGACTTCCCGGCAGCCGATTGGGTCCAGGCCGGCGGTCGGCTCGTCGAGAATCACCAGGTCGGGGTCGTTGATGAGCGCCTGGGCCAGCCCGATGCGGCGCTGCATGCCCTTGGAAAATTCGCCGACCACCCGCGTGCGCACCTGGTTCAACCCGACCATCTCCAAAAGCTGCTCGTTGCGCTTATGCCGTTCGGCAGCCGGCAGGTCGAACAAATTCCCGAAGAAGTTCAGCGTCTCGCGGGAATCCAAATACCGGTACAGGTAGGATTCCTCCGGCAGATAGCCAATGTGCGCCTTCGTCTTGACATGCCGCGGCGAATGCCCGAAGACCTCGATGTGCCCGCGCGTCGGATAAAGCAGGCCGAGCAGCAATTTGACCGTCGTGGATTTTCCCGATCCATTCGGGCCAAGCAGGCCGAAAACCTCCCCTTGGCGGACTTCAAAATCGACATTGTCCACCGCCCTGGCCTTTGGCCGGCCCCAGAAATCCTTGTAGATTTTTGTCAATCCGCGGACCGAGACTATCGCCTTGCCGGCCTCGGGCTGCGGCGTCGCGGCGGAGACATTCTCCGGAATTTCGGCAACTGCGCTCATGCGTTGGCCAATCGGGGAGCCGGCGCGGCCCCGGGCGCCGCGGCGGCGGGCGGTTCGGCTGCAACGGCCAGGTGCGGCTCCAGTTCCTCGCCCTGGCGCACCAGGCGCGCGCTGTTAAAGACAACCAGCAGCGAGCCCAGCACGTGCAATATCGCCGCGACGATGGGCGTGATGAATTTGAGGGCGGCCAAAAGCAGGCCGCCGATGACGAAGCAAATGCCGAAGAGAAAATTCTGGTTGATGACCGCCCTGGTCTGCCGCGACAGCCGCACCAGGAACGGGAGACGCCGGAGGTCATTGTTCATCAGCGCGATCGTCGCGCTGTGGATCGCCACTTCGCTTCCGGCCGCGCCCATCGCAATTCCAAGGTCCCCCGCCGCAAGTGCCGGCGCGTCATTGACCCCGTCCCCGACCACGGCCACCCGGTAACCTTTGGCCTTGATTTGCCGGACAAAATCGACCTTGTTCTGCGGCAGACATTCGCCAATGACTTCTTCGCACCCAATTTCCCGCGCGACACGCGCCGCCACGGGCTGACGGTCGCCCGATACCATCGCGATGCGGCGAACCCCGACGCTTTTCAAATCCGCCAGCGCCTCGCGGGCTTCGGCGCGCGTTTGGTCCTGAAGCCCGATCCAGCCGATACACTGGCCGTTACGCGCGACAAAAATCAGGCTGAATCCCTCCGTTTCGTTTAGATCCACCGCCTTGAGAAAGTCTTCCCCGACGCCCGACTCCTTGAGCCATAGGGCCCGGCCCACCATGACTTTGGCGCCCTCAAGATTCGCGCTCACGCCGCGTCCGGCGGTTTCGGCAAAGTCCTTCGGCTCGGCTAGTGGCACACCCGCTTCGCCAGCCAACAGCGCCAGCGCCTTGGCCGTCGGGTGATTGCTGTATTTCTCCGCCGAAGCAGCCACGCGCAGCAATTCCGACGGCGTCGCCCCGTTCATCGGCGCCAGCCGGCTCACCGCCAGTTTGCCCGTGGTCAGCGTCCCGGTCTTGTCAAACACAAACGCGTTGATCCGCGCCGCCAATTCGATGTCCCCCACGTTCTTGATGAGAATGCCCAGCCGCGCCGCCGCGGACAACGCCGCCACCATCGCGCTGGGCGTGGCCAGAATGAACGCGCACGGACATGCCACGATGAAAACGGCAATGACGCGGCTCAAATCCCCGGTGAACGCCCAGACCAGGGCGCCGATTACAAGCACCAGCGGCGTGTAAAACCCCATGTATTGATCGATGATCCGCATGATCGGCAGCTTGGTCTTTTCAGCCGCCAGGATCAGTTCCCGCACTTTGCCCAAAGTCGTGTCCGCGCCCGCGCGCGTGACGCGGATCTCCAGCGCCCCCGTCAAATTCTGCGTGCCGGCAAACACCTCGTCTCCCGGCTTTTTGTCCACCGGCAACGATTCTCCCGTGATCGTGGCTTGATTGAACGATCCCTGCCCGCTGAGGATCAACCCGTCGGCGGCCACGTTGTCCCCGGGCCGGACGCGAATCACGTCGCCCACTCCCAGGTAGCGCGTTTCCACCTCTTCCTCCCTGGCTTGCGTGACCCGCCGCGCTTTGGGCGGCGTCAGTTTGATGAGCGATTCTATCGATGTCCGTGCGCCTTCGGCCGTCCGCGTTTCAATGATCTGCCCCATCAGCATGAAGAATGCGATGATGCCCGCCTGCTGGTAGCCCCCGGTCTGAAAATCCGCCGACCCGAACGATGCCAGCACCGCCAGCGCCACCAATTCGTTGGTCGTCAACAATCCGCGGCGCAAATCCTGGATCGCCGTCATGATTATCGGATACCCCAGGATGATCGCCCCAAACATCGCGCTGGCCGCCGCGACTGGATTGTTGGTGTCGGAGTACGCCCAGTTGACGACGAAGGAATTGATGACGAACACCAATCCGATCATCGTTTGGGCCAGAGGCAGAACCGCGTGATCGTGTTCGTGCCCGCAACTCGTGCACGATTCATCGGCGCCGTGGTCGTGGTCGTGTTCGTCTTCGCGACGGCTTAGTAGAGAGGTAACTTGCATAATATCTATGGAGTGGTGATGTAACTGTTGGTGGAGGGCGGCTCAGGCTCGCGGCTCAATTCAATCCGCAATTCGCGCGAATTGGGCGGCATCGTGATCTTGTCCTGCACATTGGTGTAAATGGTCTCCAGCAGCGTCATCTGGCGGATTCGCTCAAAGAATGCCGGGTTCTGCTCGAATTGTCCGCGCAATTTTTGGAACGTGTCGGCTTGCGCCGCGACCATGTCCACGGTCCGTTTGCGGATGGCGTCGGCGGCGTAATCCCGCGTGGCCGCCTCGCCTTCGGCCCCGGCCAGCGTTGTGTTGGCGTAGCTTTGCGCCTGGTTGCGGACCCTGCCTTGCTTTTGCATTGCCTGGTCAAGCTCGTTGAATTTGGGCGCCAGGTACAGCGGTGGCGACGCATCGATATCCACTTGATCGACCGTCACTCCCAGGTGCTGCGAATCGATCAAATCCCGCACCCGATCCTGCACCCGCTCCCTGAAGCCGGTCCGATTGCTCGTCAATATGTCGTCAATCGGCATCTGGCTGCATGTGTAGAGGAGGGCGTTGTTGAGGTCGTTGGTAATGAACTGCGGCCCCGCCGCAAAATCGAAATGGAACGATATCGGGTCGGTGATTCGATACCGGGCCGTCGCCACAACGTGGATGATGTTGGAATCCGCCGTCAGCGCGTAAGTCGTCGTCGCCGGGTTGAGCGCCCGGCCGCCCGGATTGGGTGGCACCCCCCTGGCGCGGTCGTCCGGCGATTGATACCAGCCGACCGATGAGTCAGCCATTTGCAGCGACGTGAATGGGATGAATTCGACCTGGTCGATCGGGCGCGGAAACGCCCAATGCAATCCCGGCCCCAGCAATGCCTTCTCCCCTTCGCCCACCGGTTTGCCCAGGCGCAGGACGATGGCCTTGTACTGCGGGTCCACCTTGAAAAAGCCGGAGCCCAGGAACAACAGCACCAGTACCACCATGATGATCTTGACTATGAAAAAACTGCTCCGAAGCGCCTCCGCCAGCGCCTGCGACCCGGCGTCTTCGGGCGGCGGCGGGGGCGGTGGCGCCGCCGGTGGAGGAGGAGGTGGCGGCGGCGTCAGCGGCAAATTGGGTTCCTGGGCGCTCATTTGGGGTCAAGAAGATTGGTCGAAGTCGCCTCGATCGACTCGTTCATTCGCAACCATTGTAATGGCGACGTGCTCTGGTCCAGGACAAGCGTCGCGTTCTTCTTCAGGAGCGCCTCCAACGCCGTCATCTGCATGTTGAATGTCGCCAGGTTCGGATTCTGTTGAAGGATTTCCAGCGACTTCATCATCTGCGCCTCGCCTTCTCCGCGAATCTTGAATGCCTGCGCGTCCGCGTCCGCCAGCAGCTTGGCGGCGGTGCTGTCGGCGGCGGACTTGATCTTGGTCGCTTCCTCGTCGCCCTGGGATTGGATCTTGGAAATATAGAATTGTCGCTCTGAGGTCATCCGGTCGAACACGTTCTGGGTCACGCTCTCCGGAAGGCCGATTTTCCTGATGTGGATGAATTTTATTTCGATCCCATAATTGAGGTCGCGAACCTGCTTTTGCACCCTTTGCAAAATTTGGTTTTCGATATCCGCGAATTTCATCTGCTTTTCATCCGTGGAAACGAAGTCTGAAAACGGATGCTGCCCCGCGACTTCATTCTTGGCGCTTCGCACAAGTCCCTCCAACACCTTGTCCGCTTCGGGAATCGAGCCGTTGGCAAATTTCGGAAAGAACGCCCTCGGGTCATCGATTCGGTAGCCCACGAATACGGACAACAGGAGGATGTTCTGGTCAGGCAGCTTGATTTGCTCGAATTTGCCCTCCAGGTCCTGCACCCGCTGGTCCAGCTTGTAAACGTTTTCTATCGGCCAGGGCCAGCGCAGCCCGGGACCGGGATCGGTCTGCACCGCGTGTATCTTGCCAAACAGGGTGACCACCGCCACTTCCGACTTGCGCACTTGATACACAAAGAGCAGCAGGCCGAAGATCAGGATCAAAATGGCGGCGACTACGATCGTAAGGGGACTTCGTTTCATATCAATTATTTGGCGGGAGGCGCTGGAAGCTGGTCGATTAAATCTTTGCGGATCTTGTCCTCAAGGTTGACAATAATAATGTTCGGGGCGTTGGTCGTGGCGATGATGTACTTGCGCGAATCCGCGCTGTTTTCTGTCAGCGTATCCAGGTAGGCATGCTGTTCATACACGCCGCCCGCCCCTGGCGCCGCGCTGTAAGCCAGTTGCTGGTTGGTAAAGAGCATCGCGCGCGCCGCCGAATTGGTGATGGCCGAATGCTCGTCCGCCTCCGCCGCCACCAGGCGCTTGAAACTTTCTCCGTTGGCCCACGCATTGGTGCTCACGGCATACGCCTGGGCCTGCAAAATCTTGGATTCCCGGGTTTCTGACGCCCCGACCACCTCTTCAAAAATCTTCGCCACCTTGGTCGGCGGATGAATGTCCTCCAGGCCCACAAACAATATCCGCGCCCCCAGTTCCAGGGCGTCGGCCTGCTCCTGCATATCGTTTCGCAACGCCACCGCCGCCGCGGCCCTCCCGCGCGCCATCAAATCATCCAGGTCCGCGCTGGCCAAATAATGCCCGACGGACCGTTCCGCGATCCCTTCGAGGAGCGATTCCGGGTCGCTGTTGGTGTAGGCCCACACTGCCAGGTTGGTGACTTGATATTGCACCGGGATGCTTACCGACAACAGGCTCACCGGCGGGCTCTTGGCTTCGGCGCCCTGCGGGAGCGCCTCCGGATTGACTTCCTGGCTGGCCACCAGGAAATTCTGCTCCTTGGCGTGGCTGACCGCCCATGCGATCGTTTCGCCTTGTTCGGGTTCCGCCCCGACGATGAAGCTTTGAATCCGCTCGGTATGATAAAGCTTCGTCTGGTCGATGGGCCACGGCAATTTGAAGTGCAGGCCGGCTCCGATGACGCCGTTGCTCCCCAGCGGACGGCCAAAACGCTCCAGCAACGCCTTGTCGCCCGGATTGATCACGAAAAAGCACGAGGAAAGCACCAGGGCGGCAAATTGCGCCAGCAGCATCCATCCGAGCGCCTTTTCCAGAAAGCGATAAAACCACGTCTCAGAAACCTTGAACCCAAATTGATAATCCATCGCGTGCGCCGCCGTGGTGATGATGGCTTCCGGTTGACCCAGCAACCCGACCAACCGGCTTTCATAGAGCAAACGCGTTTCCCCGCCACGCACGCGCACACGGTAAACTTCCAGGATCAAGCCGAGCAGAGTCTCCACCGCCGCCAGCCCCGAAACAACGCACAACACCCGCGCCACAATCAGGTCCGTCTTCACAAACCCGGCCAGCACGGCCGCTATTGTGGCCGTGACCGCGAAGCACGCATACGCGCCTAGCAGCAGGTAAGCGGCCCCCGGGCGCAGCAGCTTTTGTCCTTGCAGCCGGGCCAGCCCGCTGGAGTATTTGCCCAGCAGGAACAAAATCAATCCGAACAGTCCCAGCAACGCCATGGCCAGCGTCGCGCGGTCCGTGATGATCGGCGCCATCAGTGGCAGTTTCTCCCACGGCCAATATGCCGCCGCAGCTTGCAGCAGGAACAGCAGCGCGGTGAATATCGGGCTGAAAAAACGCTCGAACTGTTCGCGCGACCGCTTGGCCGGAAACGTGTCCGCCCCGGCCGAGGCAAAAAGCGACTCGCTCCCGCGTGATTTGCTCAACTCTTCCAGCTCCATTTTCTCGAACTGTTCCCGTTCCAGCAATCCCATGTGGAAATAACTCACCAACGCCACAAGCAATCCGAACCCCGTCAGCACCGTTCCCATCGCCCCCGCCGCCGTGCTGGCAAAGCGCGTCACCAGCAACAGCCCAATCGTCGCCGCAAGCAGCACGATGCAGTTGAGCAGCCCGATTTTTTTTGTGTTTTGTTCCATTCCTATGTCAGTTCGCGGTCTTCAAAAAGCGTTAGCGCCAGCGCCAGGATGGCACTGATATAGGCCGCCGCGTACCCAAGCGCCGCCCCGAGGTAGCTTAGCGGGATTTTGTTCTCCTGTTCCAGCGCGTCCGCCATCCAGAACAATTGCCAGTTGGGCGTCACGGCGTAAAGCACCGTGGCCCACCACGACCCGGCCTTGGCGCGCGTCCCCCAGAAATAATCCGACACCAACCCCAGCAAAAACAAGGCCGAACAAATCGCCAAAGTCGGCACAACTTCGACGCGCGTCGAGCACGCCAGCGCCAGCGCCGCCAATATCAGCAACGCCATCAGGATCAATGCCGAGGCCGGAATCACCCGCCAATCCAGCCCCTTGTAATCCGGCCCCATCCGCCCGGCTTCCCGCGGGATGAATTGCAGCACGATGAATGCGACCGTCGCCATGATCACCACTCCCCATACGGCGTCCGAGACAAATGGCCGGCGCAGAAAGTAATTGGTGAATCCCGCCGCGATATACGCCACCAGCAGCGACCCGCAAAAAACCTCCAATCCCGGATAATCGATGTCCCCATACGCGTCAAACGCCATTCGCGTAGCCAGCAGGGCGGCGATGCAATTGACGAAGGTCAATAGGGTCAAGGCGCACGAAAGCCCGACATATTTGGCCAGGAGAAATTGCGCGCGCCCAACCGGCTTGGCCAGAACGGCCAGCGCCGTCCCGCTGCGGATCTCCCGCGCCACCGACGCCGAGGCGCTCAAGACCGCCCCAAACAGCCCCGCGAGGAACATTACCGCAAGGGCGCTGTTCTTGACCAGTTTCGGTTCGTCGCCGAACCCGAAGTAGTTGACGCATGCCAGAAACACCTCGAACAACGAGGATACCGTCATCAGCAGCAGGAATACCGGCTGCCGTATCAACTCCATAAACGCGTTGCCGGCGATTGTTATAAACTGTCGCATGTCTCAGGCAGGGCGGCCCGCCGAAATTGGCTCACAGGTTACGATGAATTCGCTCATTTGCAATGGCTTAATGCCAATATTCATGGACAAAGGTATGACACCCGCAACGGCGAAAGATTCAACTTTTCCCAAGGATTCAGCGCGTTCGGTTTCGCCCGCTCCGAGGCGCGTCGTTCTTGGAACTCCGTCCAAAAGCCTTGTTTCTCCTCATCGGCCAGTATAAACAAACCGGATGCTCATGAAACTCGCCACGTGCGCCGGTTTTATCGTCTTAATGTCAGTCGCCAACCCAGTCCTCGCATGGGAGGCCCAAGGCAACGGCGATTTCACCATCGGACCCGATTACACCAATGCCCCCGAGTCTAGACCCCGCGAAGGTGTCCCAAAGGGAACTGTCTACCAATTCACGATGTCCTCCTCCGAGAGCAAGGTCTATTCCGGCCTCAACGGCCCTTACACGCGCGACGTGTGGGTGTATGTTCCCAGCCAATATGTCGCCGGAACGCCCGCGCCATTTATAATTGTCCAGGATGGACGCGGTTACACCAATCGCCTCCCGGCAACACTCGACAACATGATCCAGGACCACCGTCTCCCGGTCATGATTGCCATCATGATCAATTCCGGCGGAGGCGACGGCAAAGGCAGCGAACGCGGCCTGGAATACGACACAATTTCCGACAAATACTCCACCTTCATCGAAACAGAGGTGTTGCCCAGGATTGCCACCAATTACAGCGTGACATTCACTTCCGACCCGGAAGGCAGGGCGACAATGGGCGGAAGTTCCGGCGCCGCGTGCGCCTTTACGATGGCGTGGTTTCGCCCGGACCTCTACCGGCGCGTCCTCAGTTACTCCGGCACCTACGTCAACCAGCAATCCCCGGAAAACCCGCAATCACCCCACGGCGCGTGGGAATACCACGAACATTTGATCCCCCAAACCGACGCAAAACCCTTGCGCATCTGGCTGCAAGTCGGGGAAAGGGACAACGGCTTCAAGCGCGACGAGGCCTCGCTCCACAATTGGGTACTCGCCAACCAGCGCATGGCCGCCGCCCTGAAGGCAAAAGGTTATGCTTACCAGTATGTCTATTGCCTGGGAGCCGGGCATGTGGACCGCCGGGCTGTCGGAGAAACCCTCCCCGGCGCCCTGGCCTGGCTGTGGCAGGGCTACACCGCCTCCGAAAAGTAAGCCCATATTTCCCAGATTAACTTTGCGAGCTGATGTTATTGACCTGCAAGAAAGCCACATAAAAAAAAAGGAACGGTTGGCGCACGGGCAATCGGGGCGAAGGCCGTGCGCCATTCGCGGAAGATCGACTTTCAAATGGCGGAGGCGGCGGTTCCGCGAGCGTTGTTCCAGACCATTTTGGAACGGATTGGACGGCTGAGATTGGCAACTGCGGTGTCAGGATGAATGCTGACCACGACAAAACCATAGCAACTACGGAGGTGGTGTCTTCACATCCGATAGAAACCAGGCATTGGAGCCAAAAATGCCGTCGAAACAGCTCCCGTGCTGATAAAAAAACCGGTGGCGGACTTGAAAAAGGACTTGCGAAACCATGAAGCAGAACGAAAATAACCAAAATCACAAAAAAGAGTCCACGCCGGTCGTGGACAACAGACCGAATGGGAAATCCCAGTTAAGTCCTGGACGTTAGCGTCCTCCAACCGACCCAAAATCGCCAATCAATTATGAATGTCAAAAATCAAGCCTTCATTCTGGCCGCTCTATGCAGCTTCTTTACGCTCGTTAATTGCTTACGCGCCCAAGGCACTGCCTTTACTTACCAAGGCCAACTGGTCAGCGGCGGCCTTCCCGCCAATGGGAGTTACAACCTGACATTTTCGCTTTTCAATGGCAGCGCCACCAACAGCGGTCAGGTGGGTGCCACGATTACCAATGCCGCTGTCGGCGTGACCAACGGCATTTTCACCGTGACCCTGGACTTCGGCTCCGGGGTTTTTACGGGGAATCCCATATGGCTGGCGATTGAGGTCGGGACTAACAGTGGTAACGGTTTCACGCCGCTCTCCCCCCTTCAATTGCTGACTCCCACGCCTTACTCCGTTTATTCGGAAGGCGCCGGTTCAGCTTCGTATGCCAGCTCCTCATCGACGGCCTCGACGGCTTACGCGGTAGGGCCAGGCTCCGTTACAGGCCTAGGCATCTCATCCGGTTCAGTCGTAAAGAGTCTTAACGGTTTGCAGGACGCCGTCACCTTATCCGCGGGGGCAAATGTCACCATCACGCCTAGCAGTAACACGCTGGTCATCGCCAGCGCGGGGGCAGCGCCCAGTTGGTCACTTACCGGAAATGCCGGGACGACACCTGGCGTGGACTTCCTCGGAACCACAGATTATCAACCCTTGAAACTGTATGTCGATGGCGCGCCCGTCATGCAGTTTGAGCCCGATCCGCAACGGAACAACCAGCCCAATGTGATTGGCGGCTCGTATGTCAACTTTGCTTCGTCCGGCGTTTGGGGGGCGACGATTGCGGGCGGCGGTTCGCCCTATGATACGTCAATTGCTTCCGGAGAAACCAATAGCGTGACTGCCAATTTCGGGACGGTGGGCGGCGGCGATGGGAATACGGCATCTTATTATTCAACGGTGGCTGGCGGATCCGACAATACCGCCAACGGACCATACTACGGTCACGCAACGGTGGGAGGCGGTTTCGACAACACTGCGGGCGACGATTTCACGACGGTGGGCGGGGGTTATGCAAATGTCGCACGCTACGATTATTCGACAGTGGGCGGCGGATATCTCAACACCGCCAGCGGCACAAATTCGACAGTGGGCGGCGGATTCGACAACGAAGCAAGTGGCACTACCTACTTTAGCGCCACGGTCAACGGCGGATATCAGAATACCGCCAGCGGAGATTATTCGACGGTGAGCGGGGGTAATGGCAACGTTGCCAGTGGCCTCTATGCCATGGTCCCCGGCGGTTTCTCCGATCATGCATCGGGGGCCTACAGCCTCGCGGCCGGTAACCAGGCCCAGGCGCTTTTTCAAGGTGATTTTGTCTGGGCCGATTCTCAAGCGGGTATTTTTGAATCCACCGGCAATGATCAATTTGCCATCCGCGCCCAAGGCGGGCTGCAACTGGACCCCACCACGAGCCTCTATTGCGGCACACAAACCCGGCAGATGCTCAATCTCTATGCCACCGCTTACGGCATTGGGGTGCAGACTAACGACGAGTACTTTCGCTCGTCGGGCGAGTTTTGGTGGTATAACGGGGGATCGCACAACGATAATTTCGGCAATCCGGGCGGCGGCACCGCGGTGATGCGCCTGGGAACCACCGGAAACCTGATCATTGCGGGCGCGTTCACAGCCGATGGCGGCGTGAACTTGAGCAGCGACCGTAATCTCAAGGAAAATTTCACGCCCATTGATTCACGCCAGATACTGGACAAAGTGGCGGCCCTGCCCATTTCCAGTTGGGACTACAAGGCGGACCCCGCCTCGCGCCATGTCGGCCCGATGGCCCAGGACTTCAAAGCGAGCTTCCAACTCGGCAGCGACGACAAACACATTGGCGTTGTCGATGAAGGCGGCGTGGCGTTGGCCGCGATTCAAGGCTTGAACGAAAAACTGGAAGAAAAGGACGCTGAGATTCAAAAACTCAAGCAAAGCGTTGACGAACTCAAAGCGATGGTATCGCAATTGGCCCAGGCCAAATCGAAATGACTTGAAAACTCGGGACATCGCAATGCTAAACAAAAAGCCGGCCAGCAAATCGGGAGTGGCCAAGTGGCAAATTGTGCGCGAGCAGTTGGAGAAGACTAAGTCTTGGGGTCGCGGGCGATCCTTTCTGCATTTGGCGCATGTTTGACTCGTTCAGCATTCCCCGAATTGACTGGCGAAACCGACTCACTTTATACGCAGTCAGACAAGGGTGCCAAAAAATCTTGGAAATAACACTGGCATTCGGCCTGGGAGCTGCTACCTCAGACCTCCCTTTGGGAAATCCCCGTTCAGACAGGTGGCCGATCCGTTTACGTATCGGTTGTATATGAATTTTGTCGGATAAGAACTACGGCAGCACTGCCAGCACAAATCGCGTCGTGTCCCGGATGTCGTGATCGACGCAGGCCCATTCGTTCGACAGGGGCGCGACTACCGCCGACGGAACCGTGCGCGACAGTTCCCCGCCCATGTCAAGAACCGCTTGGGCCGCCGCGAACGTCTGCGCGTGGGAAACCGCCGCGGGCGCGCTTGGCGCCGCCGGACGCTCTGCCAGCCAGATGCCAATGGCCGCCACCGCCGCCGCCGCCCCCATCGCAAAGCCCAGTCTCGCCGGCGCGCGCCTCGGAGCGGATTCCGCCGCGCTGGCGCGGACAACGCGCATGATCGAATCGTGCAGCGTCCCATCGGCGGCGGCGACGTCGGGCCGCCGCCGCAAGGCGCGGTGCACCGCCGCCGTTCGTTCCGCAAAATCGCGCAATTCCGCGCAGGCCCCGACGTTCTCCTGTGCCGAATCCGGGACCGGTCCCCCGCCTTCCCGATCGAGAGCGTTGGACAACTTGAATTTCGTCAATAACTTTTTCATGGATTTCCTCCGCGTGCAAGCGATGGCAATGGCGCCGGTTCCCGCCGCGCTTCCCGGCCCGCCCGGTCCAGTTTTGTGGCCAGCGCCTGGCGCGCGCGAAACAGGATCACCCGGACGGCGATTTGTGTTTTTCCCATCGCCCGCGCGATGTCCGGCACGTTCATCTCCTCCACGTATCGCAGCCAGATGGCCTGAAATTGCGTGTCCGGAAGATGCCGCCGCGCGATCCGCCACGTGTCCTGGCGGTCCTCCTCCCTGGCCAGCAATTCCGCCGGGTCGTTGAAGTCCGGTTGTTCCGGGGGCGGCTCATCGTTCATCGGGCGTTGGGCGCGAAACGAATCGATGCACTTGCGTCGCGCAATCGCGAAGAGCCACGGCGCAAACGCCAGCCGGCAATTCAATTGTGAAATCGCCTGGAAAGCCCGCACGAAAGTGTCCTGCGTTACTTCCCGGGCATCGGTCGGATTGCGCCTCCATTGCATCGCGAAGGCGAACACCCGCTGCTCGTAACGCACCACCAGCTTCTCGAATGCGGCCAGCGATCCGCCCTGCGTTTGCCGCGCCAACTCCTCGTCGGTCTCCGTTTTCAGTTCGTCGTCCGCATCCATCTTATTGGGCCGAGGCCGAATTGGTCTCGCGGGAATGTTTCTGTTCCGCTTCCTCTACTTTGGTGTTGATCACTTCCACCACTTCCTTGCTGGCGATTGAAGCCGTCGCGGTCACAGTGGCCCCATCCTGGTGAAGGGCCACCGCATTGGCAATCTTCAAAATATCCGGATTCCCCTGCTGCAGTTTCAGCAGCGCCACAAGTCCCTGCGCAATGGCCGAAATCTGCGTCGCGGTGTCCTCATCCTTGGCCTCGAAACTTAGCGTGGCCATCAGGTTGTCCGCTGTTTCGCCCGCCTCGAACCGAACGATCTTGGACATCTTAAAAATCGCCGCATTCGGGTCCCTGCTGCCGAAATCGAACTTGCGCACCACCGCCTGGATCACGTTGCCCCGGGCCCCCGCCCCCAACTCCGGCAACGACTTGTCCGCCGCCAGGCTCGGCGCGGCGCCGTCCAGCACATCCAGCGCCGCGGCCACCGGAGCCTCCGCCTTCCCAAGGATGAGGCGATTGTCCGCGATCGCCGCGTAAACGTGGGAAGACTCGCCGTTTGTCCCCTTTTCCTTCCCATTGAGCCAGGTGTGGATAAGATGCGAGCCATTCGTAATTGTCTCAAACCCGGGCGCCAGCTTCCCCAGGCTCAGCACTCGATTTGAATCGAACTCCGCATAAACGATAAGCACCCCCTCCGGCGGCGTTTCCGCCGTCGCATACACTGTGGCGCCGTGCAACTGCGTTCGCGGGTCGAAGCTGAAAATGGCCTGGAGCGCCGTCAGTTTCGTATCGATATCAGGCTGATTCATCTGGGCCAGGATGGCCTTCCCGATGCTCGTGGCTCGCAATCCATCAAAATCGACATGGAGGACCAGCGCCGGATCGGCGGCCACATCCGCGCGTTTGAGCGGCGCCGCGTTCGCGGTCCACACGCAGAACGTCACGGCCGGAATCAGAAGAATTCGTTTCATCATAAGGTTGCCTTTCAAATCATCTCATTTTGCAGGCCGTCTCTCTGCCCGCTTCACTAGAGAATACGGGCCGGTCCGCTCTTTCGTTACATCAAAACATCTCCCCGCCCGGTATTTTCACTAACAGCGTCCACGGCCGATTCAGCGAAATCTCGGCCCGCTCACCGAACACTCCAGCTACAACATCACGATTCGACACGTAACGCGAGGCCGTTGGACGCTCGTTGCCGCATGCGACTCACTAAGATAAGCGCGGGAACGCCAAGCCAGACGACCCCCCAGATGCCGACGACCAGTGGGCCTTGCCAGAGCGTTGAGAACGAATCGATGTGCGCGATTTCGGGATTGCTCTGCAGGTAAAGGACGGGAACTTGCTCGCCTCGTTTGAACGCGGAGGGTCGCACAGAAACGTCTGAGACGATGATATGCAGTCGGCTGTCGTTCGCCGTAAAGCGAAACACAGGAATATAAGTGCCGGCCCCGGTTCGGGTGGTTCGCACCGGCCGCATCTCGATCACTGTGCCATCCGCGCGAAGGGCAGCGTGAATGAACGCCGCGCGATGCAGGGTCAAGTCGAGAGCGATGAGCAAGCCGAGCGGACCCGGAATACAGAACAGAGCTATTAAGCCATAGGCAATCAGACGTGGCCCGAAGGCTGGCATGGATGGAAGTGATTGGTAGGAATTTACTCTTGCGCCCCGCACCCACTCAGCGCTTCGCCGGTGAGGGCGAAGCGGCTTTTAGTCTCACCCAGCATGGCGCGACCATATCCACCGGGATTTCCCATTCAATTTGTTGTTCACGGTGTAAATGAACTGTTTATTGTCGGTTCTCGTGAGTGTCTTCCCACCGCCCGGATTTGCAAGCAATTTCGCAGTGCGGAGCGCGGAGGCGATTGCAGGACATAAACGGAATGGAAGTGGTTCATGATTGAAGCCCGCCGTCGCTTCACAAGGCGGAGCTATGGCGCGCAGCCTCCGCTCTTCATGTCTGCGATTAAACCATTCGCAAGCATTTTACGGAGGCTGGAGCCAGTTGCCGGGCTCGAACCGGCGACCGACGGTTTACAAAACCGTTGCTCTACCACTGAGCTAAACTGGCAATACCCGGCTAATATGTCGCCCGTTCCTGGCCCAGCCGCAAGGCAATTTTCAGGCCCCGACAAACAGGCTATCCGAGTTGAATCGGGGCTTGGACGAGGGATCGGCGAGTCGTTTTCAATAATAAGCGGATTCGCAAGACCACGTCAGCCCAAATGCTGGACAGAGTTTTGCGGTTTGGATAATCTGGCGCGAGAGCCAGACTGCGAGACTTTCTTGCAGGCGCGCTACAAAACAGCGAAAGGAAATCTATGAAAAAAGCAGAGTTAAAGAGCTTTCAAAAACCGGACGAAATCCGGGAGTTTCCCAATGGCAGGTTGGAGTTGATCAAGGTTGGCGGCGCGACGGTGGGTCGCGCGATCTTCGAACCGGGCTGGCGTTGGGCCAATTCGATTAAGCCAATTGTCAAGACCAGGAGTTGCGACGCGCCCCATTTTCAGTATCACGTTTCCGGCGTGTTGCGGGTTCGCATGGACGACGGCACGGAGTTCGACTGCAAGGCGGGCGACGTTTCGCTGTTACCGTCCGGACACGATGCCTGGGTCGTGGGCAACGAAGCGGCTGTCGTGGTTGATTTTCAAGGCATGATTGATTATGCGAAGTCTTTGTGACGCGGATTAGGCTGCAGGCATCCACATCGCCCGATTCTTGCGAACCCTTAACAAGCAATCCAATTAAGTAATTCGCATCGAGGTGGATCATGCCGGACGCCGGTACTGGGCCGCCAATCGTTCCTCTCGCAGTTCGCTCAGGTAGCGTTCCGCTTGCTGTCGGGTCATCCGGGCGTCCTCTTGCAGCAGCCGCAGTGCGTCTCGCGTCGCCAAAGTCTCATCGACCGCGTGTTTGGGCGCTTGGGTGGGCCGCAATTCCACGATTCCGCTTCCTTTCCGGATTTGGATTTGCTCGCCCGCCAGCGCCAATTCCACCAATCGGCCCAAGCCCGGGGTGGCTTCTTCCACAGTCAATGTCTTCATGCCATGGAACCTCCACTATTTGCGGGTCTTCGCCAAGAATTCAATTCCCCGAGAATTACAAAACCGTTGCTCTACCACTGACCTAAACTTGCAATACCCGGCTGATATGTCGCCCGTTGCCTATCGGCCCGCGAGTCAATTCTCAAGACCCGGAACCGTGCACTGTGCCACCGGCAAGAGCGCCAACAAAAGTGCTTGCAGTGATTTGGAAAATCGGGAAGATGGACAAAAAACGACGTGGATCATCTCAGGATTCCATTCGATGAGAGAGGCTCGACGGGCACCCCGGTCCGCGCCGCGGCGGGGTTGGGGCAGGTCATCGGTGAGAGCCCGGCCATTGTAGCATTGACCGCTCAAATACCCGCGATCGCCCGCTACGATGTTTGTGTTTTGATTCTCGGGGAAACCGGCACGGGCAAGGAGGTGTTTGCCCGGGCAATTCATTATTCAAGCGCGCGGGCATCCAAGCCGTTCGTTCCCGTGAACTGCGGCGCCATCCCGGTTGATCTCCTGGAAAATGAGTTCTTTGGCCATGAGTCCGGCGCCTACACCAGCGCCACATCCTGCCGGCGGGGCCTGCTCAAGGAGGCGGATGGCGGCACACTCTTCCTGGATGAGGTGGATTGTCTTCCGGCCCTAGCCCAGGTGAAACTGCTTCGCTTCATTCAAGACGGCCAATTCCGTCCGCTGGGTTCCGAACGGTTCTGCACCGCCGATGTTCGTATCATTGCCGCCTCAAACGCCGATCTGAGTCTGGCCGTTGAGTCGGGTCGATTCCGCAGGGATCTCTACTATCGGCTCAACGTGGTAATCTTAAGACTGCCGCCCCTCCGCCAGCGGGAAGACGACATTGTGCTGCTGGCCAAGCATTTTCTGGTTAAATATCAGGAGAAGTTCGGGGCCAAATCGCGCGAGTTGTCGCCCGAGGCTCTCCGTCAATTGATCTTCCACCCCTGGCCCGGCAATGTGCGGGAACTGGAGAACGTGATTCAGCGAACCATTGTCCTTGCCGGAGAGCCGGTCATTCGCATCTGCGACATCGGCCAGCAAGAGGTCGAAGGCAAACCGGAAGACCAAAGCTTCCGAGGGCTGAAGGCACGCGCCATTAACCAGTTTGAGCGAACTTATGTCCAACGGTTGCTCCTGGTCCACGAGGGTAACATAACGAAAGCCGCGCGATCCGCGGGAAAGGACCGGCGAGCTTTCTGGGAACTTATGCGCAAGCACCATATATCGGCGCGCCAGGTTACGCCTACTCGCGCGTGAACCACTGGGACAAATCCTCGCATCACCTGGACAAATTTGGTTGGTTAGATCACAGGCTTTAGCAAACCGAGTCTGCCGTTCACGTCGGCTTGCGCTGTGGCGAAAAAATGCGGTGATGCGTCGGCACACAGGTTGCTGAAGGAGGTTCTTATGCATGAATACTAGCGGCGATGGACTTACCGATCACCCCTTGGGTGACGAAGTTCTCAAGTATCTCATTCGAAATCCTGACGCGCAGGACACCGCGCGAGGCATAGCCGAATGGTGGGTGGCGGGCGCTCGCAACAGCCATCGCAGGTTCGCGGAAGTCGAGGCCGCGCTGGATGAACTAGTCAGGAAGAATTTCGTGATCGCCCGGTCGAGTAAGGATGGGCGTACTCATTACCGCTTGAATCCGGAGCAGAAACAGGCGATTCGCGCCGGTCTGGCAAAGGCCCGGAACGCGCGCAAACGGCGGGATCAATAGCGCAACCGCAGCTCCAATTCTCGCCGCGGGCATTCAGTTCAAAAATCTCCCTACGGCCATGATAAATTCTCGCAACACCGTGACTTTTTTCGTAGCGCAAGTAGCGCCGCCAATTATGCCTCCGATTCAGCGCCGCCTGAAATGCCAGGATAAAATTGTCCGGGTGATGCGTGAGATTGCTGGAAAATCGCGCATTAGCATCTTGGCACTTGGACTGCTCTAGGCGAGCCGGCTCATGACAACTTACAGCAGCAGGCGGGGGAGGTCTGGTTCGCCAACCCGCGGTTCTCGAGTGGATGGATTATTGGATAACTTATGCATTGTGCCAACAGGCATTTGAATTTCTGGCAGACGAGTAGTTGGTTTGCGATTCGGGCGAAGACCCGGCGCGAAAGTTTTGCCGCAACCAATGTTAGATCGCTGGGACTGGAAGTTTTTTTCCCCAAACTCAAGGTCGACGACGATGCGGCTCAAGGCGTGGGCGAAAACAGCGAGCCGTTATTTTCGGGTTATTTCTTCGCGCGGTTCTGCCCGGAATTGGTATTGACATCGGTGGAGTGTTCACACGGTGTGTTGCAAGTGGTCAGGTCCGGGCGGTATCCGATCCCCGTGGACGATCAGGTCATCCGGGAAATTCAGGAGCGAGTGGAAGAAGACGGCCTGATCAGAATCCGCCGTCCGGGATTAAAGCCAGGCGACCTGATTTCAATCCTCGATGGTCCGTTCGAAGGAATGATGGCCAGGGTGGAGCGAGAGTTGGATGACGATAAGCGCGTGGCGATTCTTTTGGAGACTTTGTCCTGCCCGCGAGTGCTGATTGAAAAGCGCTGGGTTCAGGCGGCAGCGTAGCCGGCCCCGTCTGCCACATAGGAATCAGTGAGAGACACGGCTTGGAAGCCGTCGTGCGGAGCCTGCTCAAAAACGCAGCCTGATGAGGAAATTCACATGGGCGATTACACCGTCATTGGCGCCGTCAGCAAAACCTTGCGTGATCTCTTGCAAGACAACATCACCAATAGCACGGACCCCCACATCAAGGGTGTTGCGATCCATTTGCTCTCGCCCAAGGAAATGCAGGCAGCCGGGGAAACGATTGGAGTATCAGTCTGGTTATACAAAGTCAGCCGCATGGCGGAGATGTTAAATGACCCGCCGCAACGCAAGAAGCCCGACCAGGTGGCCTGGTTCCCTCTACCGGTTCTGCTCTATTATCTCATCACGCCGATGACCACCCATCCGGAAACCAGGCATGTCCTGCTCGGCAAGGTGCTCCAGGTGTTTAATGATCACGCCATCTTGCGCGGGGCCGATCTCAAAGGGTCCCTGACAGGTAAGACGGATCAACTTCGAGTCAATCTGGAAGCGCTGACGCTTGAAGAGTTGAGTCTGGTTTGGTACGCGTTGGGTGAACCCTACCAATTGTCGGTGACATACCTCATCCAGGTGGTGAAGATCGACTCCGAACTCGAACCCATCCATTCGAGCCCGGTCTTAAAAAAAGAAATGGCCTACGAGCAGATTCTGGCGGTGAACTGATCGGAATAAGCGGAGTAACTCTTGACGACCCCATTTCAAACCCAGGCGAATGGCCTAACCTACACGGTCGTGGAGGCGGGCCGAACGTGGTTTGGCGCGCTGATTACTGGAACCGTCGTCGATGAGATTTTCGGGGACTTCAATACACCGGGTTTTGCGGTTCAAACTTCGCGGAACGATTTGGGCGCCGTCGCGACCGAGAACGGGCTGTACGCGGTGACCGGTTATCGGGGTCAGTCGTTTCCCCAAGTCACTCCGACAACTTACGAGGTCAATCTGGTGTTGAGCGCGCCCGGTTTCCAAGACCTTCCAGTGCAAGTGACGATTCTTCCTAGCGCCACATTTCCGGTGGTCGTGCCGCCCGTAGTCATGCGCCGGCTGCCAGTTCGCATTCAGGGGCGGGTCGTCAGCGACACTACCGGCGCCCCGATCCAGGGGGCGTCGGTCTTGAGCGTGAACAATCCTACTCCGCCGCCGAACTCGTTTGTCCTGACATTGCGTTCGCCGTTGTATTCGCCCCACGCTCTCCCGGTTTCCGTCCAGAAGGTCACGATGACTTCCACCGGATCGGCCACGCTCACTTCTGACGCAAACGGAGGCGCGTCGGTTTTGAATCTATCAACACGCACCGGCCTGGCCGCTGGTTCCATCGTGCAGGTTGCGAATGTTTCCCTGACGTTGGTGGAATACGGCGTGGTCGATCATTTGGGACCCGGAGCCGCCGGCGCAGCCGGCCAGGTATTTCTGCGTAACGCGCTCAATCGAAGTTATTTGGCGGGAGCGGCTACGACGGTACAGTTCGTCAATCCCACGGCTGTTGGGGCGGCCGTTCCGCTCACGGCGGACGCCGACGCAGGCGACGGTGTTCTGCTCGCTTCCGCACTGCTCTCGGTCGCAACAGTCGCGGTGGATCCCGGAGCGGCTGACGTGGAATACCATGAAATAGGGGCGCTCACCGACAGTGAAGGGTACTACGGATTGGACGGAATGGGACGTGTAAAGGAGATCTATTTGCAAGCGAGTCAGGGAGCGTCAACGCAGGTTCAAGAGTGGTTTGTGGAGTACGACCAGGCAGTCAACGTGGTGGATTTTCAACTTTAACCGTTACAACAGCATTAATAAGGAGTAAGAACTATGCCAGAATACCTTTCCCCAGGAGTTTACATTGAAGAGCAGGATACAGGACCAGAGCCAATAGAAGGAGTCAGCACAAGTGTCACGGGTTTTGTCGGAGTCACCCAGCGTGGACCGTTGGATACATTGCCGCCCGTGCTGGTCACCAGCTTCCCTGAGTTCACCCAAATATTCGGCGGCTACTTTACGCCGAACTTCAGCGACGCCGTGGCGCCGGCTACCCCTCCGTGGCCGTACAATCTTCTTCCGCACGCGGTGGCCGGCTTCTTCAACAACGGCGGACAACTCCTGTATATCAAAAGGATCGCCGCCAGTACGCTGCCACCGTACACGCTTGCGCCCGTGGTCGTCGTAGTCAACGGATCTTCGCCCAACAAAAGTTACCAGGTAGGTGACGTGCTTACCGTAACAGGCGGAACGACATCCAATCCCGCCAATCCCGCCGATTCCGCTACCATCCAGGTTACGGCCATTTCATCCGCGCTTGCATCTGCGCTTTTAGGGATCGCAGCTCCGACCGCCGGAAGCTATCTACCAGGTGACGTGCTTGCCGTAACAGGCGGAACATTCACCGTTCCCGCCACCATTCAGGTAACTACTGTTACGGCAGCAGGAGCAATTGATACGTGGACAATTTTGAATGCCGGGAGTTACTCGGTAAATCCTCCATCGCCAAATACTCTCGGACTAGGATCACTGTCCCATTTGTCAGGGGCAACATTCACGCTGACAATGTCGCCCGCAGCAATTGTGTCGGCGGAAGTTGCCAATGCCGGAAGTTACTCGGCAATTCCGCCGCTTACTCCAAATACGCCCGGGGCGGGGACGCTGTCCACAGCGACAGGCGCGAGCTTTAACCTAACAATGTTTCCCACACCGCCCGCACCCGCCACTTCGTCGGAGGGCGTGCAAAACAGTCTCCCAAGCCCACAGATTGTCACACGCCTGACTTCAACAGCCTATAAAAACTCACTGACATTACAACTCCAAAGTCTGCGCGGCATTCAAAATGGCTCCGTTCTTCTGCTTCAGAACGGCCCAACCACGGTGGCTACCGCCACCGTTTCAAGCTACGTTGATGCGAATGGAACGGTCACCCTGGCTTCGCCATTGACGAACACGTTCGACGCGCAGTCCACGACGGTCAGCGTGAGCTCAGGCGGCGCATTCACTGTCACGGGCGCGTCGTTCCTACTTTCGGCGGCCGATCCAGGAGCGTGGGGAAATACCGTTCAAGTAGGGACCCAAGCGACTCCGCCGCTTCAGGTGCAGATCCAACCGAGTTCGCGGGCGATGGCTCAAGTGCTCGCAATCAATAACCTCGCGCCGTTGGCGAACAATTTGCTGGTCGTGAGTTCCGCGTCGAATTTCTACGCGGGAGCGATTGTGGAGTTCAATACGATGACCCAAAAGTTCTATGCCAAAATATTGAGCATTACGGGGAACAGCATCCAATTGACGGCGGCCCTGCCGGTCGTTCCTACTACGTTGCCATTTTGGGTGAGGAGTTGTGAGTTTGATGTTTTTGCTTCTTACGGGAGTGTCTCAGAAAGTTTCCGAGGTCTGACGTTAGATGATACGACTCCCTATTTCTACGCCACGACAATTAATAACGGCTCAGCACTCCTTGCGGTACAGCCTGTTTCACCAGCCAATCCCACTCATCCTTATCCCTTCTACGATGACACCACGACAAACCCCTCCACCATGCCAATGGGTATCGATGGGCTAAATGTTCCCATGGCGGGAGGGACCGACGGAGGCACCCCTTCGGCGAACGACTATATCGGGACCGATGGCGGGCCTGGTAACCGAACCGGGCTCGCAGCGCTCATTGATGTCGACGAGATCAGCATCATTGGTGCGCCGGGAGTCATCGATCAGGCGACCCAGGCGGCCTTGATTACTCAGTGCGAAACTTTGCTGTACCGCTTCGCCATTCTGGACCCGGCGCCGATCGTGCCAAGCAACCCGAGCAATTTGAGCGCCATCCAAAGTCAGCGGCTCATGTTCGACACCAAGTACGCCGCCATCTACTTCCCCAGTTTGATCCTTGACGATCCCCTCACGGGCAACAACTTGATTGTTCCGCCCAGCGGACACATGGCGGGCATCTATGCCCAGACCGATGATTCCCGCGGGGTCTGGAAAGCGCCGGCAAACGTCGTAATCAATGGCATCCTGGATCTCGAAATTAAACTCAGCAAAGGCGACCAGGACATTCTGAACCCCGAGCCCAACAACATTAACGCGTTGCGGGATTTCACCGCGCAAGGGCGCGGCCTGCGGGTTTATGGCGCGCGCTGCATTACCAGCGATGTGGAATGGATGTACATCAACGTGCGTCGCCTGTTTATCTTCCTCGAAGCGTCCTTGGACCAGGGCACACAGTGGGCGGTATTCGAGCCAAACGATCAACAGTTATGGAATCGGCTCATCCAAAGCGTGTCGAGCTTCCTGACAACCGTCTGGCGCGAAGGCGGGCTGATGGGAACCACAGCCGACCAGGCCTTTTTCGTCAAGTGCGGCTACGACACGATGTCCTCGGACGACATCGAGAACGGACGCCTGATCATGTTGGTGGGCGTGGCGCCGGTGTTCCCGGCGGAATTTGTCATCATCCGCATCGGCCAGTGGGCGGGCGGTTCATCAGTGCAGGAAGTTTAATTCTAAAAGGAGGTAATTATGCCAACAGCAACACGAGTAGATCCCTTTCGTGGATTTAATTTTCGAATCGAAATCGACTCAACCCAGGTGGCGGGATTCCGCGAATGTGCGGGACTGACGCTGACGACCGACGCGGTCGATTACCGGGAAGGAAACGACTTGCCGCTGTCAGTGCGAAAGCTGACCGGCCTGCGCAAATACACCAACATCACCCTCAAGCGCGGGTACACCACCAACGAGGATCTTTGGACCTGGTATAAGAACATCGTCAACGGCGTTTTGCCGATCGACCGCCGCAATGGCGCCATCGTGCTCCAGGACGAACAGCACAATGATGTGCTGCGTTGGAACTTCGAAAACGGATGGATCTGCAAATGGGAGGGGCCCGCCCTTAACGCAACCGGCAACGAAGTGGCAATTGAGAGCATCGAAATCTGCCACGAGGGCGTCGTGTTGGCGTAGAGCGCCCGCAAGCAGTCGTTGACCGATGCCCAACTACGCCACACCCGGAGTCTATTACGAGAGCGTTGACCAGGAGAGCGACGCCATCGCCTCGATCCGCACGGACATCGCGGCTTTCGTTGGCATCGCGCAGCAGGGACCCGTCCACAAAGCCACGCCCGTGAACTCCTGGAAACAGTTCCAGGCAACCTTCGGCAATTTCATTGCCAACGGCTACCTGGCCTACTCAGCCAACGCGTTCTTTCAAAACGGCGGGCAGAAGATGTACGCCGTCCGCGTTGCCGCTCCCGCGGTGAGCACCAGCGTTAATCCCAAGTTCACTCAACCGGGCGATGGCTCGGCCTCAATCGTATTAAGCGTTCAAGGCTTCGCCGCGGGCGCATTGGTCACTGTGCAGCAGACCGCCAGCCAGACCACGACTGGAGCGCAACCGTCCGACCGTCGTTCTTCGGTCGTGAATCCCGCGGGCACTCTGAATGGATTTCAGCAAGGCTCGCTCGTGCAGCTCACGCAGCCCGGGCCGCCTGGGGTCACTTTCACAGACTGGCATACCGTTCAGGCGGTGGACCCGCTGACGATGAAACTTTTTTGGGAGTCCCCACTTAACGCGAGTTTTGATTTGACTCAGCCGGTCGCGCTGGAGTCCTTTCATGAAGTGGACTGCCTGCTGTCAGGCGTGAATGCCGCCACAAACACCCTGACCTGGGCGAACCCGCTCGTGCCGGCGTTTAACGTCAGTCAACCCATTCAATTCGACAGTGGGGCCGATGCTTCTCACGGTGATTTGAACGACGCGATGGGAATACCGACTTTGCGCGTTCGCGCCTCCAGTCCCGGCACCTGGGGGGATGGATTGGCCGTGGAAGTCGCGTATTCGAGCCTGGCTGCCACGGCGACGTCCCCGATCGCCCAGCCTGCTGACAGAGGCTCTTCGTATGTTCAATCGCTTACCGGCTTCCTTCCTTATTCAGTGGTTAAAGTGTACCAAGCCAGCGCGACGCCCCCGATTGTTTACAGATCGGTGACCGACGTCAATTACACCACAAGCGCTCTCGTTTGGGACACGCCCTTGCCGCTGTCGTTCGACTTCGCCAATCCGATTTCCTTCGAGACAATGGAGTTTTCGCTGACGGTCTATGTAAACGGAAAAGCCTCGGAGACATTCCCGGGCCTGTCAATGAATTGCGCCCATAATCGCTACGTTGAGAACGTAGTCAATCCACAAAGGAAGCCGACAAAACAGGCGGCGCAAACCGCGTTGCCGTCGCAATACATCCGCATTCACAATCTCAAGTCCCCAACTTTGTATCCGAACAACATGCCGGACCCCGCGGCCCCGCAACTAAACCAGGGCCGCCTCAACCTCTGGGCCGGGCGCGACGGAATCGCCGCCCTCGGACCGCAGGACTTTACGGGAGATCCTGCGAGCGCAAAAAAATGGGGGATACGATCATTGGAAGACGTGGACGAAATTTCAATCGTAGCCGTGCCCGACATTCTCATCGAACCGAGCCCGGTGGTGGCCTATGCGCCGACCAAGCCGAAGCCTTCCAATCCATGTCTGCCCGGCGTCTCCGCCGCCCCGCCGACAGTCCCATTCACACCGCCGCCGGCGGAGGCGGCCCCGCAATTTTCGCTGGCGGACGTGTTCATGGTCCAGCAGGCACTGGTGGCCCATTGCGAGGCGATGCAATTCCGCTTTGGCATAATTGATCCGCCGGATTTCTCCGGGCCGAATCAGCAGATTGATTTGGCTGAGATCCAGTCCTGGCGCAGCCGATTTGACACGGAATTTGCGGCGCTCTACTTTCCGTGGGTTCTAGTGGTTGACCCTTTGCAATTGGGCAACCAGATCGTCCGCCGCGTGCCGCCCAGCGGACATGTCGCCGGGGTCTACGCCAACACCGACCTAACGGTGGGAGTCTTCAAGGCGCCAGCGAACGCGACGCTGCAATGGGCCCAGGATTTGACCACGGAGGTGAGTGCAACCATGCAGGGGCTTCTCAACCCGCTGGGAATCGATTGTCTGCGCGCGTTTCCCGGCCGCGGGCTGCGGGTGTACGGCGCCCGCACGATGAGCAGCGACCCGAGTTGGCGCTTTGTGAATGTGCGCCGCCTGGTTTCGATGATCGAACACGCGCTGCTACTCTCGATGCAGTGGTCGGTCTTCGAACCAAACAATGTCAATCTTTGGCAAACAGTCACACTTTCGATCACCAGTTTTCTTGAAGCCATCTGGAAGCAGGGCGCTTTGGCGGGCAACACCGCCGCGGAATCCTTCTACGTGACATGCGATGAAACCAACAACCCGCCCGCCGTCACCGAGGCCGGACAGTTGATCATCGATATCGGCGTGGCGCCGGCGTTGCCGGCCGAGTTCGTGGTGTTCCGCATTGGCCGGATTGATGATACGCTGGGGGTAACTGAGTGAGTTCTTCCGCTACAAGCGAGCGGGTGGACCCTTACCGGGGGTTCAATTTCCTGATCACGCTTGTCGATTCCAGCAGCTCGTTGGGGACCTCGGTCACCGCCATCCAAAGCGCGCCGCAGGGGGGATTCAGCGAGTGCAGCGGATTGGAGATGGCGCTGGACATCGAGGAATACAAGGAGGGTGGAAACAATGGGACGGTGCTGCATTTTCCGACCCGGCTGAAGTGGACCAATTTGCGCCTGAAACGCGGCTTGGCCCTGTCCGACGATTTGTGGCAATGGCACTACGGTTTCGTGCAGGGGCAGGTCCAGCGGCGGGACGGGCTCATCACCTTGCAGGATGAGGACCATAACCCGGTCAAGGCGTGGTCCTTTACACGGGGTTTGCCCGTCAGGTGGCTGGGGCCGGCCTTCAACGCCACGCAAAACCAGGTGGCGTTCGAGGAAATCGAAATCGCCCACGAAGGGTTGCAGTTGCAGTAGCAGCAAACGCCGCCGTGTAGGAAAAAAGCGACAATGGATGTCCGAATCAATGAGGTTCAGAGCCGGGTGCAAGCGACGGATTCAAAGGCGCTGCTGGATCCACGGGTCATGGCCCAAATTGTCCGTGCCTGTGTGCGTGCGGTGAAGGAAGACCAGGCCCGTGAGAAAAAGATGGCCGAGGAGCGCAAGCTGACCTCCGGCATTTCTTCCGACGACCATTAAGAACGAGCCAGCAGGCAATGCCAAAACCACTCAAAGCGACCTTCCAAATCGTGAACCCGGACGGAAGCCTCGGCTCACCGCTGTCGGTCAACTTTAACCCCACCGAGTACACGCTGAATAAGGGCGCCCAAATCGCCGAAATAGCCATCCCCGGGTTGGATTCGCCGATTCTACAATTTGTCCGCGGGCAAACCGAGACACTTTCCGTGGACCTTTTTTTCGACTCGACGGAATCCGGGATGGACGATTCGGCGGTTTCGGTGACGACGTTGACGGATCAATTCTACCAATTGGTGAAGATCAACGGTACGACACACGCGCCGCCGATCTGCTTCTTTTCCTGGGGCGCGGAGTTTCCCGGGCAACGGATCTATTCCACGACCGGTTGCCAGCAGCGGCACGGATTTCAGTGCCTTGTGGAAAGCGTGCGGCAGCGGTTCACCCTATTCAGCCCGCAGGGAGTGCCTTTGCGGGCCACGCTGACGGTCTCGATGAAGGAGTACAAAACGCTCGCCGAACAGATTGCGCAGTTGAACATGCAGTCCCCGGACGTAACACATTCGCACGTGGTGCAAATTGGCGAAACATTGAGCGACATCTCGGCCAGCGTCTATAACGACCCGACGCAATGGCGTGCCATCGCCACGCAAAACAGCCTCGCCAATCCGCTGGTCCTTGTGCCGGGCACAATCCTGGTGATTCCGCCGTTGACTTCCTAATTGCATGGCGACGCAGACGCCGATTCCAATCTACGGTCAGCAGGAGACGTTTTATGTCCCGCAGGTACAGGTGTACGTGGATGGCAAGCAGCTCCAGGATAATGTCATCAGCGACATCCTGCAGGTCACTTACAAGGACAGCGTCAATGAAATTGATTCGTTTACAATTGAGATCAATAACTGGGACGCCGACGCGCGAACCTTCAAATTCGCGCCGCCACTCATAACCGCGACCGAGAATTACAGCGGGATTTTTGATCCAGGGTCCACGATCGAACTGTGGATGGGCTATCAGAATAACATGCGGCTCATGATGCGGGGACAAATTACCTCATTGGCCCCGAATTTTACCGAATCATCGGCCCCGACCCTCTCCATCAGCGGGTTGAACGAATTGCACCAATTTCGCACCGAACAGCACACGCGGTCGTGGCTGGACGGCGACATGACCGACACGCAGATCGTCACCCAATTATGCAATTTGCCGGTACAAAAGGGGCAGGCCGGACTCGGCATCGGAATCGATACCAATCCGTCGCCGAACGAGATGCCGGCGGCCTTCGTATTCATGAATAACCAATACGATATTGTCTTTGTTCTCGAGCTGGCGCGGCGCAATGGCTACGAGGTATATCTCGAAGACGGCAATGGCAGCGGAAATCCGACGCTCTATTTCGGCCTCTCCGGCAGCAATGCCCTTGCGCCAACCTATCAGTTGGAATGGGGAAAATCGTTGATCAATTTCAGGCCGACCCTGGCCACGGCGAAGCAGGTCTCGACGGTAACAGTGCGGGGATGGGACAGGACGAGCAACAGCGTCATTGAGCAGAGCTGCACGTTGCAGGACCTGTGGAAATCCCAGAACAAATCGGCAACCGAAATCGCGCGCCTGACGCAGATCGCCCAGGCTTATGGTAACCGAACCGAAGTCGTGACGGACAAGCCGGTCCATACCGCCAAGGAAGCCAAAGACCTGGCCCAGGCGACCCTCGACAATCAAAGCAAGAAACTCATTGAGGCCACCGGGTCGACGGTCGGACTGCCGGACCTGCGGTCGGGTTGCGCTTTGCGCATCATCGGGTTCGGCATCACGACCAGCAAGAAGGGAACGCTTACCGGAGCGAGCAGCGATTTCGATGGTGAATATTACGTCACGGAGACCACCCATACGATCGGGGGCGGCGGGTATCAAACCGAGTTCTCGGCACGGCGCGAAGGACCTGTGAACACCGGGAACTGACACTTCTATGAGCAGAATGAAAGGGGTGGTTACCGGGCAGGTCGTCAGCGTGGACGACCCCAACCAGCAAGGCCGCGTGCAGGTGAGCCTTCCGTTTCTCGGGGGACAAAACGAGAGCTACTGGGCGCCCGTGGCCACATTTATGTCAGGCGGCGGACGCGGGGCCTGGTTCATGCCGCAAGTGGGCGATGAAGTGCTCGTGGCCTTTAATCAGGACGACCCGGCGCACCCGCACATTCTCGGGTTTCTCTGGAACGGCCAGGACACGCCGCCGCAGACCGATCCCAGGATGCGCGTCATTCGCAGTCTCAACGGCCACGAGATTCGCATCTATGACGCCGAGACAACGGGTGGCGACACAGGTTACATCCGCATCCAATATTCCCGTGGAGACGGCGCCATGAACATCATTGAAGTGGCCAACGGCGGCATTACGATCAGTAGCGACAGCGCCGTGCAGATCCTGGCCCCGAATGTCACGATCAACGGCCGCATCGTGTCGGCAAGCAGCAGTCCCATCTAGACCAAGCCGCAACGATGCAATTGGAGCCACACATAGACACAGATGAACACAGAAAGACAGGGCAAGAGTGCGGCCATTTTCTGTGCGACGATGGTCACACGACATGGTGACCAACTGACCTCATGAAGGAAACCGTTTTTGTGCGCCCCAAATCTGTGTTCGTCTGTGGCTCTTTTCTGCATTGTTCCCAATAATTTCCCTGCGCTCGAATCGCCATGTCTGACACCCAAACCATTGCTTGCGTCCAACTGCCCAACCCGCCGCAGCTCAGCATTTCGCTCCCGTTCGGCATCACCTTGAATGCGATGCCTGATTACTCAAAGGGTCCGCCCACCAATTTGGCCATCGTCCAGAGCCTTTTCGTGCAACTCTCCCCCGCGCTGGCAGGGATGAGCTGCATCTTTAAGATGCTCAATTTCATCATGGTATTCCAGAATCTTGGCCCCACTAATTTCCTATCAACCGTCCCAAAGATTGCAGAAGCTGCGCTAGCCCTTTCGGAGTGCTTCTCCTTCCCGACTGAAATCGTGGTAATGATCGTGGACATCCTACTCACAATCATTACATTTCTGCTGGGCATCATCGAAGAAGTTGAAGGTTTGCTCAATGCCCAACTCAGCATCAATCTTGACGCGGCCGCCGGCAACCCGGCGCTTCAGGCGTCATTGACCTGCGCCCAGAACAACCTTGCGACCACCAGCGCCCAACTTCAGTTGTCGCTCGGCCTGATCGCGCCCATTCTGGGCATCATTCAGCCCATTTTGAATATGGCCCCCACGGTCCCCGGTCCGGTTGGCCAGGCCATAACCGCCATCCCCCAAGCCATCGCCACCATCGGCTCCGTGCTTTCCGGGGGCGGTTCTGCCTCGGCCAGCGTCTCCGCCGGAACAAGCCCGCTGGAAACTCTGCAAGAAGTGCAAAACACACTTACCGAGTTACAAGGGATTCTGGCTAGTCTCGCAGGTTGAACTATGGCCGGTAACACTGCCAACGCCAATCTGTCGCGCCCCTTTTTGGGGACCGGCTGGAAATTCCCGGTGCGGACCACTCCGGCCGGTGGATTTTGCTACTCGGTTGGAGAACAGAGTGTTCAGGAAGCAATCTGGATTATTCTGGGAACCGCGCGCGGGGAGCGGCAAATGCTCCCCACCTTTGGGTGCGGGATTCATGACCTGGTGTTCGCGCCCAACAGCCCCGCGACACAGGGAAACATCCAGCATCTGGTCAAGGATGCGCTGACACAATGGGAGCCGCGGATTGATGTGCTGGATGTCAACGTGACTTCGGCGCCAGACGAGGCGAATACGATGCTGATCCGCGTCGATTACCGCATCCGCTCAAACAACGCCTTCGGCAACCTGGTGTATCCGTTCTACATAACCGAAGGATCGGGAGATTAACAATGCCCCTAACCGCACCCAATCTGGACGATCGGCAATTCGCCGACATAGTGGCCCAAGCCAAGACACTCATCACGCGCTACGTGCCGGAGTGGACCAATTTCAATGAAAGCGATCCTGGCATAACGCTGGTCGAATTATTCGCGTGGATGACGGAGATCATGGTCTACCGGCTCAACCAGGTGCCGGATCTGAACTACATCAAGTTTCTTCAATTGCTGGGCATCGAACTGGAGGCGGCCCAGCCGGCCACTGCGGCAATTACCTTCACCGTATCCCGTCCCGATTTGACGAGCGTCACCGTGCCGCAGGGAACGCAGATCGCCGCGACGGGAGCAACCGGGACGCCCATTATTTTCGAGACCGACGAGTCGTTGATCGTCATCGGCGCCGTGCTGGGAGCTGTCCAGACATTCGACGGAACCGGCTACACGGTGCAAACCGCGTCCAACGCCAATGCCGGCCAGTGGTTTTATCCCTTTGGCGAGGACTCGCAGGTCGGGAGCGCGCTGCTATTGGGCTTCACCTCGCCCGTGGCTTTTCCCGACGTTCAAATCAACCTGGCGGTGAGCCTCTTCAATGATGGCTTGACGCAACCGATCATGCAATGCGGGGCGGCGATTCCCCCGCCCGCCACGCTGGCCTGGGAGTATTGGAACGGCACCCAGTGGGTATCGCTCGAATTTTCCAGCGACGGAACCCGGGCGTTTTCCCAGGACGGCAGCATCCTCTTTTTCGGTCCAGGCAGCAACGTGGTCATGGCGCAGATCGGCAGTGTGACCGGCAACTATTACTGGTTTCGCGCGCGAGTGACGGCCGCCAGTTACGAGACGCCGCCGCAAGTGGCCTCCATTCTGACCAACACCACCAACGCGACTCAGGCAATCACGTTCACCGACGAAGTGCTGGGCGGGAGCGACGGCACGCCAAACCAAACTTTCCAGGTGGCCAACACGCCGGTGGTCGCCTTGAGCACGCCTCTGCAGGTAAGCGCATCCGGTGGCACGCAAACGGCAGCGACGAACACAGTGACAGTGACGGACATACAGCTCGCCGTTGATGAAGGGCAGGGATTCATCGTTTGGCAGGAAGTGGACGATTTCTACAGTTCAGGGCCCGACGACGCCGTCTTTACGTTTGACCGGGACACCGGTGTGGTGACGATGGGTTCAGGAGATAACGGACGCATCCCGGCGGCAAACCTGAACAATCCGACGGGGAACATCATGGCGCAAATGTACCGAGCCGGCGGCGGGAGTCAGGGCAACGTCGGCGCCAATACCATCACGCAAATCCTCACGACCGTCCAATCGATCAACGCGGCGACCAACAATCAAGCCGCCAGCGGCGGCACCGACGAGGAGACTGTGGCGGACGCGCAACTGCGCGCGCCACAGGCGTTGCAAAGCAAGGGGCGCGCGGTGACCGATGACGATTTTGTGTACCTGGCCACGCAAGCGCCGGGCGGCAACGTTGCGCGCGCACTGGCGCTGCCGCTCTTTCACCCGGATTATCCGAACGGTCAAATTCCAGGCGTGGTGACCGTTGTTGTTGTTCCCAATTCGCCCGCGGCCAACCCGACGCCAAACCAGACCACGTTGCAGGCGGTATGCACGTACCTGGACTCCCACCGTCTGCTGACTTGCGAAGTGTACGTGGTGGGACCGGTTTACCGGAAGATCAAGGTCCAGGTGCAGATCATTGTTGACGCGGGGTTCGATCTTGCGACGGTGCAAACTGCGGTCCAGGACGCGCTTACCACCTTCTTCAGTCCGCTGCAGGGCGGTGACGACGGGACCGGCTGGCCATTTGGCGGGGAAATTTATTATTCGGATGTCTATCGAGTTATCCTGGATACTCCGGGCGTCGATATAATCCAGGACAACCAGTTGTTGATATTTCTGGACGACCAAATGCAGACATTTTGCCGGGACGTGCCAATTAATCCCGGAGAACTGCTCACCAACGATCCTTTGGGCCACGATGTTTCGGTGTCGTACGACACTTCATCCTAGGAGATCGGCAAAATGCCTCCCCAAACACCTCATTACCTGCTCAACGGGCTGGCTGGCTGGCGCGAAGCGTCGCTGGTCAACGCGACACTCACGCAGGGCGGCAAGGTCTTGAGCCTCCAGGCAGTGCCGGGGTCCGAGCGGCCGTTGACGGATGCCGCCGGGAGCCTCGGCGGCCTGCTGGCGGCGATCGGCGTGGCCATTGACAGCCGGGACCGGGTGTATATACTTGACTGCAAAGCCTGCCTCCTTAAGCGCTTTGACCCTTGCCTGCAACAGTTCGTTGTGCTGCCATGCACGGGCGGGTCCGGCAGCGATCCGCGCCAGTTCTGTAACCCACGCGGCCTGGCGGTTTCCGGATTGGACAATATCTATGTCGCGGATACGGGCAACAGCCGCGTGCAAATTTTTTCCGCAAAGGGCCTCGCGTTGCGCGGCATTTGGGGGCCCTTAAAGGTGACCTCGTCAGCCGCTGGAATCAGCGTGGATCAGGCCGTCCCGACCGTGGTGATGCCGCAATCCGGACCCAACTGCAAAGCGCAGCGCGCTCTGCCGCCGGGGACCTGGCAGCCGTGGGATGTTGCCATTTCCCCGCGAAACTGGGCCTACGTCTCCGACTATTCGAATGGGTTGATTCACGTCTTTGACGCGCAGGGCTGCTGGCGCGCGGCCTACACGGGCGCTGGGGCGACCTCACCGGCATTGGTCAAGCCGACGCGCGTGGCGCTGGACCAGGCTGGAAGGATTTACGTGGTTCAGGAAAACCAAAATTGCGTGGTCGTTTTGAATCCCAACGGCGAGTTCGCCGGCAAAGTAGGGCAACCCGATGAGATCAAGGGCCGCTTTTGCCCGACGGCCGTGGCCGTGGATGTCAATGGCAACCTCTGCTTGAGCGATTGCGTCACGCGGCGGATTTACTTTTACCAACCGGACGGCGATGGAAACTGGTGCTCCTTCAAGTGCTGCGGATCGACGAAAGCATTTGCCGCCTCGCTGATGTATGACCGGTGCGGCAATCCGTTGTACGCGGACGGCGCCCAGCGCGTTTGCCAGCTCACGACGCCGGCTGCTTACCAAACCGAGGGCACTTACTATTCCGATGCGCTCGACAGCAAGACTTATCGGTGCGTCTGGCATCGAGTCTGGCTGGAAGGCTCAGTTCCGCTTGGAACGGGAGTGACCGTGGATACGTTCACCGCGGAGTCGGCGAAAACCATCGAAGAGATCCTCAGTCTGGGGGAAAGCCGCTGGGCCACAAACCAAACCGATACGGACACCACCACCGGCAAATGGGATTGCCTGATTCGAAGTCAGCCAGGGCGTTACTTGTGGTTGCGGCTGACCCTGACCGGCGACGGCGCGGCGACGCCTGAAATCCGAAAAGTGAAGGTATATTATCCGCGCGCTTCCTCGCTGCAATACTTGCCCGCCGTTTACCGTGAAGACCCGGTCAGCAGTGATTTTCTGGACCGGTTCCTGTCTATATTTGACACGATTTGGGGGAAGACTTCCGATCAGGTCACCGACATTGCGCGCTATTTTGATCCCATGGCGACGCCCGCCAACCGAAAAAACACCGGAGGGACGGATTTTCTTTCCTGGCTGGCCTCCTGGCTGGGAATGAGTTTGCAGAACAACTGGCCGGTGGAAAAACGCCGGGAGCTGGTGAGGCAGGCGCATCGGCTGTTCGCGTTGCGGGGAACGCCCAAAGGAATGCGGCTGCAGATTGAACTCTACGCCGGGGTGCGCCCGCGGATTCTCGAACAATTCCGCCTGCGACGCTGGCTGTTTGTGAACGGCTCGAAACTGGGGGATTGCTCGGCCGTGTTCGGCGACGCGGTCACGAAGCGCTTGCAGGTGGGCGTCAATTCGCGGGTCGGATCGTTTCAGTTGATCGATTACGGCAACCCCAGCCTGGATCTTTTCAACGCCTACGCCCACCAATTCCTGGTGGTGGTGCCTCGATGGCCGGGGGCCGGCGAAAGCGATCGGCAGGCTCTGCTGCAAATCATCGATATGGCCAAGCCCGCGCACACGCTTGGGACTTTGGAATGGGCCGAGCCGCGGATGCGCGTGGGAATTCAGGGGTTTATCGGCGTGGACACGGTCATTGCCAGGTATCCGCAGGGTGTGATCGCGGGCCAGGGCCAGCTCGGTTACGATACCGTGCTTGGCACACCGGGAGAGAAGCAGACGGCGCGTCCGTTGCAGATTGGCGGCGACTCGCGACTGGGCAGCAACACTGTTTTGAACTGAAAGAAAGACCTTGAATCATGGGTAACTGCAATTGCAAAAACATCCCGTCTGGCGCCAGGAGTGGCTGCGTGGAGTGCGACATCACGCAATTGGCGCGCAACAATTATTTCACAGGCAAGCTGCTGGTCGAGCGCGATTTCACCGATGAACAGCGATACACCATGGGCAAACTCCGGCGGCATAACCAGCGCCTGCACGGATGGGGCGCGGTGTGCGGGTTGAAGGTCGAGCAGCACCCCAATCCAGCCTGCCAGAAACAGTATGTCGTGATTAAGCCCGGAACGGCCATTGATTGTTGCGGCCGCGAGATACTTGTGACATGCGAGGAATATTTCGATTTCAAAGCGCGGTTTCTGGCCAATTGGCAGCAGCAAAACGGGCAAAATTCGCAGCCGGATACGACGACCAAACACACGATTCAAATCTGCCTCCGCTACAAGGAGTGCCCCACCGAAGACATGCCGGTCCTCTTCGACGATTGCAGTTGCAACGGCGCATCGTGCCAGCCCAATCGCATCCTGGAGGGCCATGAGTTCGACGTGAACATTGATCCGAAGCCCGTCGCGGCCGACGCGCGAGACGTGAAGTTGAAGTGGGCCAATACGCTCAATCTGACGGGCGTCGCAGCGGTGGCGGAAAATCCGGACAGCAATAGCCTCTACGTGTTGACTTCGGTCACGTCGGGCGGCGCCTCGACGGCGACGTTGTACGTTTTCGACGACAAATACACGCAGATACCCCCGCCATTCGTATTCTCGAACGCCACGGGCCTGGACCTGGCCATCGCGCCGGAGGGAGATTTCATCTACGTGGCGACGCAGCCCGCGGGGGCAGCGGCACTGCCACAGATCAGCGTGTTCGCGGCGACAAACCTGACCGCGACGGTGCAGCAAATCAACGTGGGCACAGTTAGCGATTCGAAACTTCGTCTGGTCGCCGTTCCGGGACAGGAAGGGATGCTCATTTCGTTTGGCCCGACGGCGGGTATGGCAGTTTGGAGCGGAGTAAACGCGGCCGCCCCCGCCGCGACTTCCACGGCAGTCACGTTGCCAGCCGCACCCATTTCCGTCGCCGTCAGTCCGGGCGGGCTGTATGCCTATGCGGCCAGTGGGAGCAATATTGTCAGCGCGATTCAGCTTGCGCCACTCCCAACAACCGCGATTTCAATCGCGCTGCCCGCGAATACGAAACCGTCCTCTCTGGCGATTGCGACCACCACTGCGGGCGATGTCCTGGCAGCGCTCGACACGACCCCGGCGGCTTCAACGCTGTATTTCGTCAAGATACCGGCGACCGGACCCGGTTCGGCGAATGTTGAGACCCAAACAGCGACCGGCTTCCAATATGCGCCGATCGAAGTGTTGATGTCACCGGGCGGGCACTGGGCGTACGTTTTGGAACAAGACGCGGCGAACACCGCCTACGTGCAGGCCGTGAACAGGCACGCCATCGAAGCAAGCCAACCGAACTACCTCGGAGCGCCGGTTGCTGTTGGAATCGGACCGGTGGACGAGACGCTCTCTCAGGACGGCACGAATCTCTACGTTCCCTGGATCAACCCGGCTGACAGCACGGCTGGCGGAGTGGCAATTATTAATGTGTCTCAAACAGATTGTGGGTGCCTGTTTGAGGAAGCGCTTGAGCCCTGTCCGGATTGCGCGGATGGCAACTGCATCGTCCTGGCCACCGTCGATGGTTACATCTATGGCGATTCAATCACGAATCCGACTTCCCATCCCCCTGGGACCGATCAGATTGACAATCTGAAGGATCGCCGTCTTTTGGTCAGCACGGACTTGCTGACGGAAGTCGTTCGGTGTCTGCTGGAACAAGGACCTGGCACCGGCCCGGCCGGACCGCAAGGCCTGACGGGACCGGCGGGGCCAGCCGGTCCACAGGGAGTGGCAGGAAGTACTGGCGCGCAGGGCGCCACGGGGCCAACGGGGACCACCGGGCAAACGGGGCAAACGGGCCAAACGGGGCAAACGGGCCAAACGGGGCCGGCAGGACCGGGATTGGAACCAAACCTGACCCGGATTACTGCCCTCAGTTGGGTTCACGCCTCGAATTCTCAGCAGCTAATTCAAATCAAAGACACTGATTTTTTGGGTTTGGTCGTAGCTTTCTCCGGTCCAATTTCAACCCAAACACCAGTGGATTTCAATTCCTTCCAAGTGTCGGCCTTGGTACCAACGACTAAGAGCTTGATTGGCGTGGCGGCTGCGAACGAATATCTGATTCGTGGTGCAGTTTTTCCGGTGACGATTGCCGGAAACCCGATTCCTAATCCAATTCCGGCCGCAAACGTATCTAAAGTCACAACGTTGCCTGCAAACGGCCTCGCGTTCTTATTTCCCGCCAGCAAAATCCCCCCTGCGCTGAATGGTGCGGAAATTCGAGTGCGGTTGAGAGGTGACTTTGTCCTGGACGCGACAGGCCTGGCGGTTTGCTCTGAATTCGTCCGAGCACAGTTCCCCACCGGAGAGATCCCAGCGGGCAGTGGCCTCGGTCTCGAAGGCGGGTTGTTTTTCAGTTGGTTCACACTGCCCGCACCGGGCACATAGGCGAGAAATTCAGACCGATCCGGCAGAAAAAACAAACTGGAGAAATCACATGGCGTATATCTCTGCACCTAATCCTAAACTACCCGTCACGACCACAACGGCGCCGACTACTGCGGCGGCTTGCACCTGCCCGGCTTGCACCGGACTGAAGTGTCTCGACCGCACACGTTACTTCGCCGGGCAGTTGCTCACCGACGGAGACCTGAACCACGAACAATCGTACTTGCTCGCCAAGAACCGCCTGCACAATCGCTTTCTGCACGGCTGGGGCGTGGTGTGCGGGATGCAGGTGGTGTGCAGCGAGTGCGATGGCTGGGTCACCGTCAAGACCGGTTACGCCATCGATCCGTGCGGCAATGACATCATTGTCTGCCAGGACTATCCCTTCAACGTCCTCAAAGCCATCCAGGCCTGTTGCAAGCCGGCCCAGACCACGAGTAATTGCTCGCCCCTGCGGTACACGCCCCCGCCTCCGACATGTCAGGACGTGAGCCAGACGTGGTGCATCACGATTCAATATCAGGAACAACAATCACGGATGGTGACGCCGCTGCAGCAGACCTCGAGCAATGGGAGTTGCGGAACCCAGGGGCAGACTACTATGAGCGGTGGCACCCGTGCTTCTTCCTCTTCGTCATCGTCATCTTCCTCGACTTGCGGATGCTCGTCTTCGGCGAGCCAGACCAGCTCGACGGCGACGACCGGGGCGTGCGAACCGACCCGCGTCATCGAGGGGTTCCAGGTCGGTGTGGTTTGCGAGGCGCCGGCAACGAGCCAAACGGACGGACCCCAGCCGGGCACATTGGAATACCAGATCTGTCAGTGCGTTGACGGGCTGAAAACGCTTTACGCGCAGAACCCGCTTCCAGTCGGTTATTCGCCCACAGATCAGCAGGCATACCAAGCCGTGTGCAACTATCTTTCGACAGTCCAAAACGCACTGTCCGATTCGTTTGTCACCCATTGCAAGTTGGAGTCCAAACTGGCGGACATTACGGTTCCCACTCCCCCAAAGGACCCCCAACCTGATCCCGACCCCGCCTATATCGCCAAACTGCAGCAGGTCAGCGCCAAGATTGGGGAAACCCTGATCGCCGCGGCCCTGGATTGCTTTTGCACGTCTTTGCTTCCGCCGTGTCCGCCGGACCCTTGCGACAGCCGGTTGATCCTGGCGTGCGTAACGGTGAAAAACGGGAAAATCACCAACATTTGCCACTTTGGCGGAGGCCGCAGGCAAGTGGTCACCTTCCCGGCGTTATTCTATTGGTTGTCGTTAAGCGGCCTCGGCCCCGGCTTGAGCGACCTTTGCTGCGGGGAAGAGAAAATGAGGGAAAGGTTTCTTGACACAACCTATGTCTACAGAGAGGCCTTCACTTCGACCGGGTTCAGCAACGCGGCGATGATGAACCACTACGTCACCTCGTACGTCACCCAGAAAATTGGCGCGGCGCTGACAAACGCGGCAGTGCCGACCGCGACAACCGTGGATTTGCGCGGGCTTGTGGGCAAGAACTCGGCGGACGTGTCGACGGCCTTGATGTCTTACCAGATTGCCACCGCTCCGTTGCAGCTAAAAAGAGATGGGGACAACAACGCAAATTCCAATATCATCGTGAAAGACATAAGCGCCGACCCCGCGTGGACGGACTCCGCCGTGGCCTCGAGCAAACAATACGCGCCGGCGGCGTTCAACATTACACAGCCGCTGACAGTTTACTTCAAAGGCGATGTGGCCGTTGGTTTCGATGTCACCAATCCGACGGATGTCCTCAACAACCAAGTAATTAACTTGCAGCGACAGGTGACCGCCCTGGGTTCGCAATTGAGCCAAATGCAAAAGCAAGGTGCCGCGGCCCAACCGCCTGGCGGGGCCGTCCCCACGACTAACTGAACGTTGCCGGGCCTGAAGGGCCGGGAACATCAAGAAAAACAGTCAAAAATGAGCGACCATGGCCAATATCACTGACATCGAACGGCTCAATTATTACGAGGGCGAGTACCTTGGCGCGGTGGATTTCGCGGCCGAGCAGGAGTATCTCCGCGACATGCGGCGGCGCCACAACATTGGCCAGCACACCTGGGGCATTGTCACGGGCCTGGATCTGGTGCAAGTCGCCGCCAGCGGAGCGTCCGGCTCCCCGGCGCCCGTCGATGTTTACATTCAACCCGGCATGGCGGTGGATGGATTTGGCCGGGAGATAGTCATGTTTAGCGAAACGCAACTGCAGACGAGTTTATTGGCGGCCTATTATAATCCCAGCCCGCAAGCTCAGCCGCAACCGATCTACGTGTGGATTGCTTATCAGCAACAATTCCTGCAACCCTCCACGGACGCCTGCACCAGCCAGAACACCGCCAATCCTTACGGGCGCATACAGGAAAGTTTCCAACTGGTCGTGACGACGTCGGCCACACCCTCGCCGCCGCCCAACGATCCGCTGGTGGTGGACGGCACCGACCTCACGCCGCCGCCCGAGCCTTCAACGCTGGCTTCATCGTCAACTTCTTCCAGCACGACGACTCCAACGCTGGGTCCGAATTCCATCGTGCTGCCTTACGATGGCTCGATCCCGTACCAGGAGTTCGCCACGGACGACACGACCGTGAATTGGCTGATTCCGCTGGGTCAGGTGCAGTGGGACCCGTATAATCAGGTCTTTTTGACGACGGCCCCCAAATTGGCCAAGTCCGGCAGGCAATATGCGGGAAATGTTTCGGCGACCGTTTATGCCCCGACTGGTTCCTTGACCATTCAGGACCGTTTTGCGCCTTATCCGTTGCCGTCAGACCCAACGGACGCGCATTACCACGGCGTCCGTGTGGAAGTCTTGGGCTCGTTGAAGGTGGACCGAGTGATCAGAGCGCTGCATGGCGCGTGGATCTACGAACACTGGCATCTCAACTTCAAAAACTCCGGCGGCCAGGATGGCGACACCGCGCTCTGGATTCGGCGCGTCAGCCATGCCACAGGCGGGGCCGACTTGCATATCCACATCGGCGACGGCACCAAGTACAAGACCACGCCGCAGCGGCTGACGATTGGTTATGGATCGGCTGACGGAAGCAGCGACACCCCGGTGATGGATGTGTGCGCGGATGGAAGCGTGGACATTTACGCGGGTCCGCTCAATTTCGGCACCGGCATGAACTATGGTCTTGGCATACAGGCCAACACGCTCTTTTTCCGCTCGCAGGCAAATTTTGACTGGTTTGTGGGCGGCTCCTACAGCACCACTCAAGATGCCCCGGGGACAGGAGGCAGTTTAGTCATGCAACTGGACGCCACGGGCGATTTGTGGATGAACGGCTCCCTAAATATTGATCGTGGCAACCAGAATGGCGGAAGCGTCAGCCCAGGGCCAAGCCTGACCTTTGGACTCAATAACGGAAATCAATGCGGTGAAGGCATTGCTTCACAGCGCCAGGGCGCCGGGAATACATTCGGCTTGGATTTTTACACTAACTACGCGGCACGGATGAGCATTACCCAAAACGGCCTGGTTGGGATTGGAACCACGACCCCGCAACAGAATCTGAGCGTCAATGGCGGACTCAATATCGATCAGAAGGACGCGAACAATGGATCCCTCCAATATAACCAACAAGGGCCTTGGCTCAGCTTCGGCAGCACCAGTGGCGAAGGAATCGCCTCGAAGCGCACGGCTGGCGGCAATCAACACGGTTTGGATTTTTACACCGGCTCGACAAACCAAATGAGCATTACCAGCAATGGCCTGGTCGGGATTGGAACCAGCGGCCCTGATGCTCAACTTCAAATTTCGGGCGGCCAGTGGGATTTAACGGGCACCGAAGGAGACTTCAAGATTGGGAATGATACCTATCGGATGAAGTTCGGAGTTGCCTTGGGTGGCGCCGGGGCGGGCGACGGGCGCATCCGCGCGGCGGGAGGAACCAACCGCCTGATGATCGGCTCTGGCACCGATGACACGCTGACCATCTCCAACGGAATGGTTGGCATCGAAAACACCAGCCCCCAATCCACACTCGACGTGAACGGCTCGATCAATGCGGGCGGAACTGTGACTGTGGGGGGCGTGCAGCTTACCGGTGGCACTATCAATATCGGTCTCGAAACAGTCCCTTATCTTACTGTCACTGGCTATCTAAATCCGACGGCGGGCAAGACAGGGTACGTTACGGAGCATTTCGTCAACCGCAACGGGGAAAAGCTCGAGCGCGGGGACGTAGTGGTCTTGCAGTCAAAACCCGCATCGCAATATCATGGCCTGAACAATCAGATCCCGCTGGTTGAGGTTCAGCGTACTGACCAGGCGCATGAGCCTGGTGTTTGCGGGATCGTGGATCAACCTGGGGTTAGCGCGGCCCAGATCCCCTATCTCAAGCAGGCGCAATTGGGCGACGTCCAGGTTGGATTAATGGTGACGCTGGGGGCCTATGCCTATTGCAAGGTGGATGCGGATATCGGCCCAATCAAACCCGGCGACCTTCTCACGACCAGTCCCAGCCTGGGCTACGCGCAGAGAGTGGAATCAAGAGCGCGGAGCAGCTTGGGCACAGTCATCGGCAAGGCCATGGGAGCGCTTGACAAAGGCAAGGGCACAATCCCCGTATTTGTGGTCCATCAATAGTGACTTGGATTTAGAGAAAGCAAGAATATGAACGAAAAATTGGCTCAACTTCGGCTTGAATTAAACAAAGGGCGGCAGCGGCTTGAGTTGCTCGACCGCGAGCGCCAGGAGGTGCGCGACACGATGCTGCGCATCAGCGGCGCCATCCGCGTGCTCGAAGAGTTGATCGCGCAGAACGGCCCTCACGCAACGGAAGAGGAGCGGGTCGCCGCCAGCGCGTGAGCCAGGCCGCAACCAGTGCCGAGGCGCACATCACCGTATGCCGATGGAACAACAGTTACTTCGTTCCACCAGGGCATCCGCGCCCGGAAGACCTGCGCCAACGGCTTGATCGTTGTGTGACCGAGCGGCTGCCGGGATACTGCGGAGCCTCGCTGGCCGGTTTCCTGAATCCCGACGATCCTTCGGTCTGGCGCATTCGTGAACTCCAGACGGATTTCTCCGTCGAGATGTCCCTTCAGTCGGACGAACTTATTGCCAGGAACTGGGCTGAAGATCTGGCTTGGCGCATCGCCGCCGTCGCCCGGGGGGGAGAGCAAAGCGAGTCCATACTTTGCTTTGAAAACCGCATCGCGTATCTGGCCCAGTTCATCCTCGACCTTGCGGCCGGACAGGCATGGGGGAAATGGTATTACGAGGAATTTGAATCGCTGCGCAGCCTCTCACTGAGCCAGACTTTGGGCGAAACGTTCGTTCGCGAACCCGGGGAGGCGGCGGCCGTGGTTCTGCGTTTGGCCTCGGCGCAACGGCTGGAGGGGATCGTCAGCGTGGTGACGGAAGGCGACGCTCGGAAGATTTATCAAACCGTCTTTAAAGACGCCGCTGGCGCGAACGCGGCCGATGAGAATTTGTGGGTCGGACGCTTACTGGAGTTGTGGAATGAAGGACCGTTGTGTCCGGCCAGAGAGACCGCCGGTCGCTATCGGGATTCGCTGCGGTTGTTGGCGCGGGCGGCAATGCGCTTTCCAGGCGCCGAGACGTTGGCATCGGTGAAGATTGCGTTGGACGGTTTGCTTGAACTTCGCCAGGTGCTGGGGGCGGTTCTTTCACCGGCGGCGCTGGATGGCATCATTGCCGCGCTAGCAAGGCAGGACCTGGCCGGCGCGGTTGATCTCGCCACGCGGGCGGGCGCCTCGGATCCGCGGGCGGCCCTGGAGTTTTTCTCGCGGACAATGGCCGGCGACGCGGAATGGGGAATGCAAGCTGCGGGAGTGGTGCTCAGTGACCAATTTCAGAATGAAGCGGCGCGCGCCAGGACGGTGTCCCACGGCGAACCCCTCCTCACCGCGTGCGGCGGCATTTTTCTTCTTGGCCCGTCGTTTCTCGAACTGAATGTCCATGACATTGTTGCCGGCGCGATGGCGCCCGGTGATGAGACGAGGACGACCGCGGGCGTTTTTCGGCAGATGATGGCGATGAAGTGCCTCGGACGGCTTCGCTCCAGCGAAACGATGAACGACGCGGCGCTGCGTTTTTTTTCCGGTTTCCAGGGCGCAGATTTTTTCGCCGCCGCGCAGGCGCTCAACGCAGGCAAGTCGAATCTTGAGCGAACCCAGTCGGCCCTGACCCGCAACCTCGCCGCCAAGAGCCGATGCGAAGGCCGGTGTCTGCTTGCGGAAGCGGTTTCACTTCCAGGTACCTCTGATGAAGTTTTGCTGCTGCGGGATTTGTTGCAAGACCAATGGGTCTTTCTGGCGGAAATGCCCGGCGGCGATCCGGCACTGGGCGAGGTCCTCGAAGCGGGCATGACCCTTGTTTCGCAGGCGACTGGAAATGAGCCGGAAATCCTATTGTTGGCCGGGCGTTTGAGCGCGCTGAAAGATTCCGCGATTCTGTCGCGGCGGGCCGCCCGCGTGCTTTCGTTTGAATCCGCCAACACGTTTTCTTGGGAGGCCGTGGCCGGGGAATTTTCCGCCAGGCCCGAACAACTTGCCCGCGCTTCAAGACCGGCGGCGCCCGATCTCGCCTACTTCACGCTGCGCGGCCCTGGGGGGGAAACTCTGATCGATGCGGCCCTGGATTTGACCTGGTCGCTGGCGGCGCGGGCGGCTGTGCGCCACTTTGCCGGACGACTGCCGGGTTTCGCGTCCAGCAGCGCGGAACATCTTTATCAAAACTTTCTCGCGGGTGTGAGCACGGTGCGGACGACCAGCGAACTCATCGAAGTGCGCCTCCCGCAGTGTCCTCTCTCAATCGTGCTCCGCCTGTCCGGAGCGTGGGACCAAACCTTTGCGTTGCCGTGGCTTGACGGGAGGCAAGTATGTCTTCTTCCGCCTGTGACATAGTCGAAAGCAGCCCCGCGGCCCGGCGGGCGGCGCAGGCGTTTGCCAATGGCGCCGAACATCTGCTGGCGGAACTGAGCCGCCTTCGCCTGTTGCTCCACCGCGAAGTGCTGCGTTTGCGCGCGTCCGGCCTTCTGAACGAAGACCAATTCCGCGGTCTCTATGTCTCGGATGAACAAGTCGATGCCGTCCTGGGCGAACGCTATGCGAAGCAAGTCAAGGCAGACCCAAACTTCCCCCCCGCGATGTCGCAACTCAGCCAGCGGGCGCGGGCATTAGGGCAGGAAATCAAGGCCAGAACCGCAGCCAGCGCGGCGTCCGGCATTTCTCTGCCGCTGTCGCGACTGGAGGGGATTTTCCCGCTCTCGGCGTTCGAGCGGGATGGGTTGCTTCTGTGCGTGGCAATCGAAGTCGATCTTGGCTTCGAAACGCTTTGCTCTTACGCGCAGAACGATGTCACCCGGAAACGGCCCACCCCGGACTTAGTGCTGCGACTGCTCTGCGATTCGCCTGCGGAATTCCTGGAGCATCGGGGGATCTTTTCTACCACCGAAACGCTCCTGGGCGCGCCGCTGCTCCGCCTGGCCGAGAACACGCCGGACCGGGAGGCGTCGTTCCTTGCGCGACCTCTGAAGGCGGAGGAAAGGATCGTTGATTTTCTGCTTGACCGGACGGGTCTGGATCACCGGCTTCGGCCTTTCACGACCAAACTGACATCCACCGGGAGCTTGTCCGATCTCCATTTGCCAAAGGAGTTATTGGACGAATTGAGAAATGCCGCCGGCGCCTTCGCCGGAGACGGCGGCGCGCTCCTGTTCCACGGCCCCAAAGGCGCCGGAAAGCGCTCCGCTGCCATCGCCCTTGCCGCCGAAATGGGCCGCCAGCTTCTGTGCGCCGATCTCGGGCAAATCGGGGCCGCCGGCCTCTCCCTCTCAGCCGCGCTTACCTTGCTGGGCCGGGAGGCATTGCTTCAGGGGGCCAATCTTCACTTGACTCTTGGGGAATCCCTTCCCGGCCAGGACCCAGCCCACCGCCAGCCACTTATCGTATTTCCTTCGAGTTGGAATTCGTCCCGCTTCCTTGTTTCTCTCGGGAGCGAATCTCCGCATTCCGCCGCTAGTCCGGCGATGGCTTGCCGGAGCCTGGCGTTTGAGTTCCCCGTTCCGTCCGTCGCGGCCCGGATTCGCGTTTGGGACGAAGCTGTCGCGGCCGCCAATGGCGGCAGGACGACGGACCTGGACATGGCCGCGCTGGCCGGAAAATTCGTTTTGACTGGCGGCGAAATACAGTCCGCGTGCAGGCATGCCAAAGATCGCGCCCTGCTGCGGGGCGTTCCGGGATGCGCCCTTGCAATGACGGATCTGGAATCCGCCGCGCGCGCGCAATCCAACCAGAGTTTGCGGCGCCTCGCGCAGAAAGTCAGCCCCACCTGCCGGTGGAGCGATCTGGTGCTTCCGCCGCGCGCCATCCAGCAACTGCGCGAAGTCTGCGCCACCGAGAAACATCGGCATCTGGTCTATTCCACCTGGGGATTCGATCGCCGATTGTCGCTGGGCAAGGGATTGAATGTTCTCTTTCATGGTTCCAGCGGGACCGGCAAGACCATGGCGGCCAGTATTCTGGCGCAGGAACTTGGCCTGGACCTGTATAAAATCGATCTGTCCACCGTCGTGAGCAAATACATCGGCGAGACCGAAAAGCAACTGAGCCAAATCTTCCGCGAAGCCCAATCGTCCAACGCGAGTTTATTTTTTGACGAAGCCGACGCGCTCTTTGGCAAGCGGTCCGAAGTCAAGGATGCGCACGACCGCTACGCCAATATCGAGGTTGGTTACCTGTTGCAAAAAATGGAGGAATACGAGGGCATCGTGATCCTGGCGACCAACTTCCGAAAAAACATGGATGATGCCTTCACGCGCCGGATGCATTTCATCATTGAATTTGCCTTCCCGGACGCGCCGCATCGCGAGCGCATCTGGAAGACGTTGATCCCGGTGGACGCGCCGCTGGCGGGTGACGTGAATTTTGCGTTTTTGGCGCGGCAATTCGAGTTGGCCGGCGGAAACATTCGCAACGTCGCGCTCGCCGCCGCCTTCCTCGCCGCCGCGGAAGGCGGCGCAATTCGCATGGAACACTTCATCCGGGCCACGTCGCGGGAGTTGCAAAAGCTCGGCCGGATGCCGTCGCGCACGGAGTTTCGCGAATACTACGATTTGACGCGGACGCAGGATTAGCCAGGAGGGCTTTCCACGGAGAACATTCGTTGGAGTACGAACTGAACAAATCGAAGCAAGAAGGTCAGGAGGCCGGCGGGATTTTGCGGCGCCGCGAGGCGTCGTCCGCAGAACCGTCGATGCATCCGGTCGAGGAACTTCAACAGCAGGCGGGCAACCAGGCCGTCCAGGGGTTGCTCCGCTCCGGCGCCATCCAAGCCAAATTGGAGGTAAGCAATCCGAGTGACCCCGCGGAAACGGAGGCGGAACAAACCGCCGATCGTGTCATGCGCGCCTCCGAGAACGAAGCGCCCTGCTCCTGCACGGCATCAGGCGGCGAGATGTGCGATGAGTGCAAACAAAAGCAACGCGCCGTTCACCGCGCGGCGGACGGAGCGGCCGAGACCGCAGACGTGCCGGGCATTGTGGGCGACGTGCTGCATTCCCCCGGACGACCGCTTGACAAAGCGACGCGGGCGTTCTTCGAGGCGCGCTTGGGCCAGGATTTGAGCGACGTGCGAGTCCACACGGGAAGCGAAGCGGCACGATCGGCCCGCGCCATTAACGCGCAGGCCTACACGGCGGGCAAGGATGTCGTTTTCGGTTCAGGCCAATATTCGCCGGATTCGACCAGGGGCAGGCGTCTGCTCGCTCACGAGTTGGCGCACGTCGTGCAGCCATCGGCGCTTGGGATTGTGCGTAGGGCACCGAGTGACGGAACCGCTGATCCGCAGCCAGCCAAAGTCAAAAACCTTGTACAAAGCAATGACCCCACACCCAATCACGAGCTTTTTCAACTCATCGCCGCGAATGCGCTCGACAACAAAGCGGCGACTGCCGTGGGACCCATTATGGCCGGCGGAGCAGCAAACACATGGGTTTTGAAAGTTCAGTTCAAGGCGCCTTTGGGTACGACAGGAACCACACGTGGTCAAACTCAGGCGGAAACTTTGCGACCAATTCCTGGTCCGAAACAGGGCACAATTCATGAAATCCAAATCGCCATAAACAAGTATCTGCTCAGTTCTTCGGAAGAACTATCTGCCCATCCTGAGTTGCAGGAACGGATGAATTATATGGCCGCGGAGGCGCTGCTGCATGAGCTTATTCACGTTCGTTTAAAAATTGACCGGGCACTCGCTAGTCTCGGTGTTTCGGCTGTATCCGTTACAGGCTCAAATCTGCAGATCCTTCGCTCCAACTTGCCGGCCGCCAAAGCGCAGGAAGACCAAGTCAAAACGGGAGTCACCATGCTCCTCGGAATCGCAGGCCAGGCGATTGGGCGTCCAGTCATGGATGCGCAGACGACGGCTACATTTTTAACGAACACGATCGATACCCTGGTGGAGGAGAAATTTGCGAAACAGACTGCAGGACGTCCATTTGGGCTTGGTTCGGCCATTACCAACGATGAGATCGCTGATGCTTACTCACGGAAGGTCGCCGACAAGATTTACAAAGACGCATGCGACTTAGATTATGCAAAAGGTTATAGACTCAACAGTGACAAGAAATGGGACGACTCAGCCAAAGACTTGAAAGCGAGCGTCAAGAGATTTTTTGACAAGCTCGATGGTCCGACACATCCAGCCATTCCCGACGTTTTTATAAATTTTGGTCTTTGACATAGGCATTCTGTTATGGAACACCTGCTGGACAACAAGAAACAGAACGGACACCTAGCCCTTCCGAATCGGCGCATGCCGGAAGCGTCGCCCGCGGACCCTGCATTGCATCCTATGCTGCAACTTCAGCAACAGGCAGGGAATCAGGCCGTGCAAGAATTGCTCCGCTCCGGCGCCATCCAAGCCAAGCTGGCCATCAGCAGTCCGGGCGACCCCGAGGAGCGCGAGGCCGACCAAATGGCCGACCAGGTCATGCGCATGGAAGAGAACCATGATCCCTTCGGCTCACCGTGCCCGTGCCAGCTTTCCGGTGGTGAACTCTGCGACGATTGCAAAAAGAAACAGGCTGGCGTTCAACGGAAGGCCACCGAGTCAGAGCCGCCCGCGCCCGTGCAAGAGATATCGCCAACTCCAGGCGCCGCCTCAGTATTTCGGCAAGTCGCTGGCACGCCCGGCGGTCCCGATCCCTGCCTGGATTTGCTCCAGCAAATCATTGCCCTGCTCGACGAAGTTGCAAAGCGATTCAGAGACGCGCAGGACGATATTCACGAATTGTACAAGTACCACCGCCGCGTCGAAGACGCCGACCCTGATTACGGCTCCTGGGAGGGGCATCGTGACCGGTATTATTACGACCGCGACCGACTCCGCCAGAAACGAACCGAATGGGACATTGACGATGACTGCAGAGGATACTCTTTGACTCCGGAGCAGCAAACTGCCCTGGACGAGGCCGTTGAATTCGGCCAAAAGGAATATCCGCCGAAACCGGCGGAATCGATGCGCGATTCACAGGTTGAAAATGAAAGCGTTTGGGACAGCTTGCGCAAATATCTGCCGAAAGCCCTCGTCGTCGTGCTCATTGCCGCCGGCGCGTACGTGATCGGGGCGGCAATTGTGGCGTGTTTTGCCAGCGGGGCTTGCGAAATAGGAGCAATCCTCGCCGGACTTGGTTTTGCGACTGCTGCTGCAGTCGGCTTCTTTCTCCGCGCGGCAGGCGTAAAAGATCAGCCCACCGCTGGACCCACGGCTTCCAATACTCGAACCGCCGGTGCCCTCCAGGCGAAGCTGGCCATCAGCAATCCGGGCGACCCCGCGGAAGAGGAGGCGGACCGCGTCGCTGAGCATGTTGTGCGGGCCGGTGAAGGTCATGCCTTCGGAGCGCCCTGCCCCTGCATGGCATCGGGTGGGGAGATGTGCGAAGAGTGCAAACAAAGGCAAGCGACCATTCATCGGCAAACGGCGGGAGTTGCGGGGCCTGCGGTCGAGCCGGGCGTCGTGGGCGAGGTGTTGCACTCCCCTGGCCAACCACTTGACGTCGCCACACGCACGTTTATGGAGCCGCGTTTCGGGCGCGATTTCAGCCAGGTCCGAGTGCATACGGACCTCAAAGCGGCGGAATCAGCGCGGGCCGTCAACGCGCTGGCGTACACCGTTGGGCAGCATGTGGTATTCGGTGACGGACGGTTCGCCCCCGCCACGAATGAAGGTCAAATGTTGTTGGCCCACGAACTGACTCACACACTTCAACAGAGAGGACCGCGGCCCGCCGTGGAGAAGGAACCAGGCGGATTGAACGCGGCGGACGAGGCCACCGCCAGGCGCGAAGGCGATTCTGCCACACGAGAAGCCAAGGGAAACGAACCGCCACGTTTCCCAATCTCCTCTTCTTTACCATCGTTGGCACGGAAAATGGATCCGGATCGGGAATGGCAGGCCGCATGCGTGAGGCGATTGGGAGGGTGCTCGCTACCTGGCGGGGTGCCTACCGCCGAGAATATAAAGGCCTACAACGAAGAGTGCCGGAAGCAGACTGGTTACGCCGAAGATGTCACCCCGACGGACGAAGAATGCAAATCGGCGGTAGAGCATAGCAACGCCCCTCTTTCCTACGAATTGGGTGATGCGCCCATCTCCAGCGATCCAAAAATGCGCGTCGAGCGTTGGCTTAGAATTCACCAGACCGAGATCGAAGCTGCCGAAACCAGGTTCGGAGTCGACCGCCGTGCGATTGCCGGGGCGATCGCGTGGGAGGCAATTGAAAACGTGCGTTCTGCTTGGACACCCAGTTCCATGGGACCTGGTAAAGTACACGTTTATAAGGATTTGAATAAGATTTACAAACACCCGTATGACGACTTCTTCGACGAAGATACGGCCGCAAAGCAAACGGAGGATGCAGGCTACCTGCCAAAGCAGTCACTGGCAAATCGAAAGGCGATTCTCTCGACCTCGCAAGGCGCCATCAACTACATCGCCGCCATCATGAAGGCAGGCGCGGACATTGCCTACATGGAACGCGGATTCGAGATTTACCAGGATCCGTTGGTGCTGACCTGGTTTTATAACACTAAGGATCTCAATGGGTGGCGGGCGCTAATTAAGGCAAAGCCCCCCGGAAGTGCGTTCGACACCGACCCGAACCCAATGAGCAGTTGGGTCAAGGAGAATCTTGCGCTGCTTGAAAGCGCCGTCGGCAGACCGTCGTCCCAGCCCGCTCACGCGAACGCCCAAACCAACCCCCAGCGCCTCCAGAAATCGCCAGAGAATCCGAATGATAGCGAAAGTAAGAACAACCGAGAGGAGCGTGAGGCGGAGTCGGCGGCGCACCAGGTGGTAAATGCTCCAGACGCGGGCGCGTCTAAATCTCCGGCGGTCACCGACGGGTCATCCCAATCTGCCGAGACACAATCTCCGACTTCCGGTGCAGCGGCAATGCCGAGCTTGGCCGAGGGGCCACAGGCCAGCACCCCCCAGCCGGACGCCGTTCCGGCCACGATTCCCTCCGCGACAACTCTTCCTGCAGAAACTCCCGGCGGACATACCCCCAATCCATCCGGAATGGCCGCATGCCCGGATGCGCCTTCGCGTAACATCGTAGTCGTGGGATGCACCAAAGCACCTGCTCCTACGCTTCCTCCCGCCGAAAAGGCTGTGCTGCCCGCCCCGAACTCAGGGGCTTTCGGCGGCGACGCTGAGCGCGCCAAGTTCGCCAAAGATCTTGCGCAGTGTCATGCCGCCAGGGTCGTTACTGAGGAAATCAACAAGCGCTATCAAACTGATATCGCCGCTGCCAAGAAACGCGCAACGGAGGAAGCAAAGGCAGACACTGACGCAGCCGTCAAAGCAGCGACAGAAGGTCTTGACCCCAAAGATAAGGGAGCAACAAGCCGCGCCAGAACCCAAGCCGCTGCTGCTGCCAAGAAAGCGGCGGCAAAGAAAATCGCTGATGCGCAAGCGGCTGTCTTGCATCAGGACGCCGCCACTGTGACGACTGAACTTGGCGCCAAATTTGAAGATGAACTTCTCACCGATTATGGCAACACCGTTGCGGGTGCGTTGGCGCGTTTCGGTCCCGGATGGTTGCGGATCATGCAATCCAAACTGGACAACCAACGTAAACGCCTCACCAAGGAAAAAAGCGCCAAACCGAAGGTCGCAAAAACGGAAGCCCAACCGCCGGCCAAGTCACCTGAAGCCATCGCGGCCGAAGTCGAAGCGGATATGGTATCTGTGCGCTGTGACCAGCAGGAATGGGCTTTAAACCAAATGGAAGGCATTAATCGCGCTTGGGCGGTGGGGCGCCGCGAGCAGGTTGACTTCCTCACTATTGACCAGAAGGCAGCTTATCTTAAAGACTTTGAGCCGACCTACGAAGTCGATCCCAACGAGCTTGTCGAAATCCCAGCTAGCCTACAGCCACAGAAGAATATGCCGGGCGTCGCGCCGGAACTGGCTGATTTTCTCAGCCGCCTGGCAGCCGACCCCGCTGCCCCAGCGTTCAAAGCGGGCAATTATGCCGGTCACGGCGGGGGTTCCTGGGCTGGCAGGGGATTCTCGACGGACCTGTTTCTTAGCAGCTCGCTCGATCAACGCGGTTTCTGGCCGCACCAGCTTGCTGTGCGCTTCCTCCTTGCTTTGGATTCGACAGCCAAATTACTTGGGGCCCGCTGGCGCGTGCTCTATAACGATTTTGGTGTGGCCCAGGAGGTCAACCAGAAAACCGGCAGTCGAAACGTGGTGTTCACGGGTGACAGCGGCAGTTCCAAGCTTAACTGGCACGGACCAGACCCACTCATCCTTCATTTCCACCTGGACCTGGAGATAGCCAAGACTCGGCCTCCTGCGACAAGCAAGCCGTGACCATCTGCTTCAGTTCCAAGCAATTCCAACTCACCGCCAACAACAAACATGCCAAGCAAGTTTACCCGACGCTGAGAACTCTGTTTCACTCGTAAGTGGTCTTCAAGAAAACTTGTTCAAGCCAGGTTCGCAAGGCTGAAGACGGAGACAGAGGTTCAGACCTGTCGCAAGTGCGGCGCAGCCGCCAGGGAAGCTCGATGCAGGGGATCCACTGCAATGACAGCCCCGAGGCGCGGGAATTGATAACGCCATTCTGGAAGCGGGGCGATGGGATCAAGGCGGATGAGCCGGCGTACTGGAAAGAAACCCAATTCCAATGAGGAGGTTTCGATTAGTTTTGTGCGTGTGTCTGGTCGTGGCGGGAAAATGCGTTTCCGGCCAGGATGCGGCGGCGGGGACGCTTGATCCGGAGCATATCTCTTGGCAACCCTCACTTGATTTTCCGGCGGAAACCAACATCAATGACTTGCTCCTTCAGGGCAAGCCGGCGGGGCCGTCCGATACGAACCGAAATATTAGAGCCGGTTTCCTCATGTACTTGCTGACGAATTCTGCGATGCCCCACCAGGGAATCAATATCACTAACGCCATCGTGGTGGGTCTCCTGGACCTGAAGAATATGGAGATTGCCCCCAGCTTCGCGTTGGAGGGTTGCGACCTTAGCGAAGGAGCAGATTTCTCAAGCACTCATTTCCTCAAGAGCGTCTCGTTCGCGCGAACTGTCTTCCATAAACCCGCAGTTGTTGACGATACCAGAATCGATGGAGACCTTGATCTTTCAAGGGCGGTTTTTTGCACGAACGCGCAATTCACTCATGTCCAGATCGCTGCTGATTTGACATGCGGGGGAGCCTGGTTTGCCAATGGCGCCGCCTTCACCGGATTTAAAGTCGGCCATTCGGTTTCCCTCGACAGCGTCGCCGAATTCTCTTTTCCTGCGACCAACGGGCTTACCACGAATTCGAGAGCGACGGTGGCAGCGCAATTCCTGACCAACGGCGAAACGCTGTCGGATGACTTTGAACTTCGATCCGAGAATTTGCAGGCAGGGCGCCTGCAACTCCTGGCTGGGAAACAGAATCGCGCCTATTCCCTCTGGTCGGGTTCCGCGACGGGGACCAACTCCATCAAGGTCACGGTTTTCCGGGATACCTACTTCGCAACCAATGTGGACATCTCCGGGGCCAGCGTCGCAAAAAAATTTACGGCGTGGGGCGCCGACTTTCACGGGGGCGCGTTGTTCGACACCCTGACAGTGGAGGACTCCGCCGACCTGGGTTGCGCCATTTTTGATGGCGATGTCTCGTGGGGTTTCGCAGTCATCAACAACCAGTTCTCCATCGCGAACGTTCAATTTAATTCCACCAATTCCGGCGTTAACTTTTACAGCCTGCGTTGCGGGGAAGCCGTCCTAGAAGGGGCCGATTTCGCGGGGGGGGTTGATTTCGGGAATGCGAGCATTGCCGGAGATCTGAGGTCGTCTGGCTGCGCCTTCGGCTCAAACGGGGTGGCCGATTTTCTGGCGATGAAGGTGAAGGGTACAGCCGACCTTTCAGAAGCGACCTTCGCGGGACCCGCCAGATTTATGCTGGTCCAAATCGGCGGGAACATGGATTTCTCCTCCGCCCGCTTTACCGACGCAAGGAGCCCGGTGGATATACGTAAGGTGGCCAATGCCCGCTGGTCCTTCACTGCCAACGCGGATTTTGGGTCGATGAATGTGGATGGCTCCGCCTTCTTCAGCAATGCCCGCTTTGACAACATTGTCTCGTTCCAAAATGCGAACATTCAGAACTTGTATTTGATCAAAACCGAGTGGCAAACCAATATTGACCACGCCACCAACCTGGTGCGTTTCGAGGGTTTGAACTACAAACGCATTCAGGCCACATGGCAAGTGAGCAGCGCCCCCAGCGATACTAATTTTGTCGAGTCCTGGACCAATATCAATTGGGTGCTTACCAACCGCTCGGCATACGCCGTTGACGTTTACTCCGAGTTCGAGGCCTATCTCGCGCGGGAAGGTCACTCTGAACTGGCGGATGACGTTTTCCTTGAGGCAAAAACCCAGGAGCGTCAAACGTTCCCACTCTATTCCGGAGAACGGTGTTTGAATAGTTTTCTCTACTACTCGGTTGGATTCGGGCGGCGCCCGCTCTGGGCTGCCGGCTGGAGCGCGCTCATTATTTTCATCGGCGTCATTGTTTTCGTGCCGTGTATGCAGCGGAAGGGCCACCCTCGGCAGAGAGCACTATATCAGATAGTAGGCGGCTTTTGGTACACGATTGATCTTTTCCTGCCAGTTATTGATCTACAGACCTACGACCTATGGGAGCCGAAACCCGGTCGAGAAAAGGTGTTGTGGCTCGGTTACCTTTATAAAATTCTCGGCTTCATTCTGATTCCGGTTTGGGCAGCCGCTCTGGCCGGTTTGATGACCTGATCTCAAACCTGTCGCAAGTGCGGCACATTCGCCAGGGAAGCGCGATCTCGGGGATCCACCGCAATTACAGCCCCAGGCCGCGTGAATTCGTACCGCCGTCCCGAAAGCGGACCAACTGCAGTCAGGGCGGTTGAGCCAGTGTATTGAAAAGCGGTGATTTCCGGCCCGACCAACGGCGGGCTCATGGCCATTGGGGCAGGCGCAGGTGGTCTAATGTTTTGCCGGACCGGCGTCGCCGGCCGGGCCGCCTGGTTTCTCTTCTGTCCGCAGCACGCCATCCTGGTCCTTCTCCGGTGGCTCCTCCACAAAAAATGCGGGCGGAGCTTTCGGTTCTGATTTCGTTGCTCTTTGCAAAAGTATTGCCCCCGCGGAAAACGAAAGCCACAACAAAATGCGCTCCCGCCAGGTTTCCCCAATCCATAGGGCAAGGGGCGCCGAAATCCAGACGCTCAAGCAATAAAAGCAATCCAGCAGCCTGCCCCAAAAACCATTTCCCACCGCGACACGCAGGCGAACCACCACGTCCCACGGGCCATCCTCAGCTTGGAGCAAGTGGGTGATTCGCCACACCGCCAGTGTTCCCAGCGTGAGCCAATAGAATTTCATCGCGGTGCATCCGGCTTGTTGAGCGATGCCGGCCTTCGGCTACATCTTAAAATCAGAACAACCGGTATCGTGACTACTAGTATCGCAACCCCGAGGCTGCCATAAGCGTAGGCATCAAAATGCGCGGGAGAAACAAAAAAGCCTATCACCCCCGCAGCAATAAGAAGCCATGAGCATATCGCAAACTGTCGCCCGCCATAGGCGTTAATATCATACCAGCGTTGTTCCGACTCAAAGGCCGCTCGGATGCGGATGCCATACGTTCTGTTCATCGGCACCCGGCGAAAAACCAGCGGCATGCTGATGAAAAACATGATGATTCCAACCTGAAGGTCTCCAATGGCTATCAATCTGATTGTATCCATAGTGTGTTGGCGCCTAAGCTTTTACACAATGGCTGATTCATATATGGAAACCAGCCGCCAGGGGTCGAATCAAAACCGGCCACTCTGAGGTGCCTTATTCATACCAAATTTCTTGATCCGAGCAAGTGGCTTTTCATTTTCTTCATATCTGCTCACCAACGAAGGAGAAGCGGAAGCAAAGGTCGGAAAATCGGCAGCCTCCCGTTCGCTCCACCTTGCGGGTCAACTGCTCCCCCGCGCCCGAATCACTTGGCCGGTGACCCACCCTGCCGCCTCTGATGCCAGGAAGGCCACCACACGTGCGGCATCCTGCGGTGTCCCCAGGCGACCCATGGGCGCTGTCGCGAGCAGCGCCGACCGCTCCTCCGCCCGCATCCATCCCGTCTCTGTTGGGCCGGGATCCAGTGCGTTCACGGTCATCCCGCGCCCTGCCACGGCAGCGCTCAAGCTCAGCGTCAACGCATCGACGCCGCCCTTCGTCGCAGCGTAGGCCAGTTCGTCGGGCAGTGCCGCCAGCCCTTGCCCAGAGGTGAGGTTGATGATACGCCCAGCACCGCCGTGGGTAAAGCCCTTGATGAACTCCAGGCTCAAGAGCAGGACGGCGCGCAGGTTGACGGCATAATGGTGATCGAGATCGGCCGCGGTCATCTGCTCCACCCGTGTTGCCGTCGAGTAGGCTGCGTTATTTACGAGAATGTCGATGCGACCAAACCGCTCCTGCGCCTGGGTGAAGAGGGTGCGTGGTCCCTCCGGGTGCGCCAGGTCGATTTCGACGCCATCGGCGCGTACTCCTGTCTGGCGCAACGCGTCCAGGATATGTTCGGGTTCTGTGTCCTCCACACCCCATGGCATGCTCCGGTCATAGGGACGATAGTACGACGTAAAGACATCCGTACCCCCCTGCGCCGTGCCAATGCGACAGCGGCACCAATCCCCTGGCGGCGGGTGACGCCAGTAACCAGAGCGACTTTACGGGCAAGGGAGTTCATACAAGTGACCTGTGCATCTGCTGTGAATGTTGGCAGTTAGTTGCTGATATGCGACCGCCGGTTCGTTTATTCAACATAAAAATCCAGCGCTTTTCGATCACTTAATATTTTGTGTCTCCCTTTCCGTGCAATGGCTTGTCAGACCGCGCGGGCTTGGCGGGCTAGATATTCATTCCAACAATGAGCGGCGGGCCTAGAACACGCATCCCGTGGGTGCTAAATAACCGGCGAAGGGCGTCAATCTGTTCCGCCGTGTAAGTGCTGTTGACCACATCCTCACGCGATGGCAGGCCCTTCCACTTAGGCGCCTGGCGGAAGAATTCCTCCATCTGGCCTGCAGGTTGATACACATTAATGATTTTGCCGGGCTGCTCGCTCACGCGGGCCCACACATGGGCAACCTTGCGCGGCAGGAAAACGGACTCGCCGGGGCGCACGCGAAATGGCTTGTGCGTTTCGTTCCATGTTTTCCATCTCCTCTGCAATTCAGGCAGTGGGGGAAAGGAAGGAGTTGGCGCCAGTCGTCCTGCTTGGTGTTGCTCACCCTGGATCGCGGTTTTATCGATGGCCTCGACACTGTCTCCAATCTGAAAATCAAACTCACCGTCAATGACATAGATCCACTCATCCTGTTCGTAGTGGAGATCGCGCGGCCAGCCGCTTCGGCCAGTGGACTCGAAAACACACATCGCGCCGTCTGTGTCCTGTGCAGACACTTTGCAATCAATTGGTCCGTCGCCGAGTTTGGTCTGCTCGCCAAAACGGTCGTCCCCGGCGGCCACGCTGAAACCCACAAACATCTCTTTACTTTTCATTTTCCTGTTTCCTTTCAAGTGCTGGATAGTTTTGTCGATGGTTTCAATCAACTTGCGCGTCCGGGAGAGGTTCTTTTGCAAAACCTTCCGATGCGATTGGAGGGCGGCGACTTTTTCGAAATCGGCCCGGCCCAGGATTTGTTTGATTTGCTTCAGCTCGAACCCCAGCTCCCGGTAAAACAGGATTTGCTGGAGAGTCAAGAGCTGTGGTTCTTCATAGAACCTATAGCCATTCGCCCCGAAACGGGCGGGCTTCAGCAGGCCCGTTTCATGGTAGAAATGAAGCGTGCGCACACTGACGCCCGACATCGCGGCCACTTGTTTGACTGTATAAGCCATCGCTTTTTCGCCGCGGAAGCCACCATGGCCACCGCGGCTGCTTTGCACTCTCGGGTATCACGTAACGTGAGGGTCAACGGATATTTTTCGCGGCGCTAATACCATGTGGCTTGCGCAACTCCTCATAGACCAACGGAAGGAGTTTACCGGCGGCCTTGGTTGAGGTTGCGCTGCCACTGTCAGGAATATAAAAGCCGGACATGGCCAGAGCGCACGGAGGGTTTTCACAATTAAGGTTAAGCGTAAAACCGGAGCGTGTCAAACATTTTGTATTTCGCCCAGCAGGACGTCGGCTGGAATGCGCAAACCACTGACCAGGGCGCGAATCATCTTAAGGCTGAGATTTCGACGCCCGGAGAGAACCTCTGAAACGCGGCTCCGACTTCCCAGAAACGGCGCCAAATCCTTGTTCGTAAGGCCCTGCTGCGCCATTCGGAAACGGATTGCCGCCACTGGATCCGGCTTGGCGATGGGGAATACTCTTTCCTCATAATCGTGAATCAACAAGGCCAGAAGCTCCAACTCGTCTCCTTCCGGGGAATTCGGCCTGCCATCCATGAGCTTTTCAGCCCGCGCCAGCGCCGCGGCATATTCAGACTTCGTTTTGATCACTTTCGTTTTCATCAGATTTCCTCCGCGTTCACGCGATCGTATTCCTTGTGGGTCCCGGCAAACCTCACATACACCACCGCGTAGAAGTAGTTTATTTTAGCCACCAGCCGATATTTGTTGCCACAAATGTTAAACACCACGCGGCTGCCTTTCAAAATGCTGGCGTTCCCGTATTTCTCTTTGACTTGGGCCGGATTCGCCCAACGCGCGGCCTCGGCCTCATGAAACCAGGCATCCAACTCCGTTTTTGCCTCGGGATATCGCCTGGCCAATTCAGTGATAGGCCTTCTCGATATGACTCGCATATTCCGGCCGAGGAACGCCCCAGCTTCACTGATATGTTCCCATTTTGGGAACGCCATGTCCAGCGGAAAAGCGGGGCCTGTCAATTTCTGTCGGCACGCCGCAGACCGCCGTCGATGCCATCCCACGGATGAGAGTTATGACCTACGCCCGGATCCAACGTCAGGCTTTAGGGTGAAAATTGGGCGCGATAGAAACGATGGACACTGACACTTGCGGCGGGGCGGCTGGCGCCGTCGCAGGGTTGCGCCGGGCTTGCCGAGTCTTATTCAGACTATTCCTTCGGGGCGCGGATTTCGTCGCGCAGCCAGACCAAAAGCGCCACGCCAAAACAAATCGACACGCCAACCGGCACTGCAATCAATCCCCAAAAATTCAAATCGGTATCGGTCATAAAGACATCATTAGTCTGTCCTGCCGGGCGCGATTGTAAAGTCCTTTTTTATCGACAGCCGTCTGTTATGCTGGCCGGGAAATGAAGGTTTCGGCCCAAGACCGCCAACGACTCATCCGCCTGGCTCGCGCGGCGATGAAACATGCCTACGCGCCCTATTCCAAGTTCCGCGTCGGGGCCGCCGTCCTGCTGGGTGACGGCCGGGTTTTCTCCGGTTGCAACGTCGAAAACGCCTCCTACGGCCTGACCATCTGCGCGGAGCGCAACGCGATCTTTTGCGCGGTCGCCAACAGTTCCAAAAAGCCGGAGATCGTTGCCGCGGCCGTTGTCAATCATCGCGGCATGCCTTGTTCGCCCTGCGGCGCGTGCCGGCAGGTCCTGGCGGAATTCGGTCCGCGCGCCGTTGTGTGGTATCCGGCCGCCGGCGGATTCGCGCAAAGAACCATGCAGGAATTGCTGGTGGACGGCTTCACTTTGTGTCCAAATGACCCGGATGCGACCGCTTGATTTGGTCCGCAAGAAGCGCGACGGCGGCGAACATTCGCCGGCCGAGATTTCGTTCCTGGTCGAGGCATTCACGGGCGGCGACATGCCCGATTACCAAATGTCGGCCTGGCTGATGGCAGTGTTCCTGCGCGGGATGTCCGACGCGGAAACGGCCGCATTGACCGACGCGATGATGCGCTCCGGGCGCGTCCTGGACTTGACAGAGGTTCCGGGCGTCAAGGTGGACAAACACTCGACAGGCGGAGTGGGCGACAAGACCTCGCTCATACTGGCGCCCGTCGTGGCGGCCGGGGGATTGAAGGTGCCGATGATCAGCGGGCGCGGCCTGGGCCACACGGGCGGAACGCTCGACAAATTGGAGGCCCTGGCCGGTTTCAACGTCAATCTTTCACTGCACCAATTCGTGGAACTTCTTCAGCAGGCCGGGTGCGCGCTCATCGGCCAGACGGCGGAAATCGTTCCGGCTGACAAGAAGATGTACGCCCTGCGCGACGTCACCGGCACAGTGGAAAGCCCCGCGCTGATTTGCGCCAGCATTATGAGCAAGAAACTCGCCGAGGGCATCGAGGCGCTGGTGCTCGATGTCAAAACCGGCTCCGGCGCTTTTATGAAACAGCAGACGGACGCCGAACATCTTGCCGAAATGATGGTCCAGACCGGCCAGCGCATGGGCAAGAAAATGGCGGCGCTGATCACGGACATGGACCAACCTTTGGGACGCGCGGTGGGCAACAGCCTTGAGGTGCTCGAATGCCTGGAGATTCTTGGCGGCCAGCGGCATCCCATGAGCGAGGACCTTCGCGAACTTTCGATTGAACTTTCGGCGTGGATGTTTCACCTGGGCGGCCGCGTTGCCGGCGTGGAAAACGGAAGAAAGCTTGCCGGGGAACTTCTTGCAGACGGCCACGCGCTGGCCAAATTCCGGGACATCTGCCGGCGACAGGGCGCCGAAGACCCGCCGCGATTGCCGGCGGCGAAGTTCACCGCCCCGTTCCCTGCGCAGTTGGACGGTTTCATCGAGCGCATCCATTGCGAGCAAGTGGGCCTGGCCAGCCTGGTTCTGGGCGGCGGCCGCAACAAACACGACGACGTGATCGATCACAGCGCCGGGCTGGAACTGCACAAAAAGGCCGGCGACGCGGTGCAAGTCGGCGAGCCGATCGCCACGGTTCATTACAACGATCCCGCACGCCTGCCCGATGCCTGGCGCCGGTTGACGGAAGCCTACGTGATCGGCCCCAAACCGCCAGCCGGCCAGCGCGTTCTGGTAAAAAAAGTAATCTGCCCATGAAACAGTTCACAGGCATCCTGGGAATTCTTGCCATCCTCGGCGCGTGCTGGGCATTCTCGACAAACCGCAACGCTGTCAAGTGGAAGATCGTGGCCTGGGGAATCTCCCTCCAATTGCTGTTTGCGTTGGTCGTGTTAAAATTTCAATGGGGGCAAAATATCATGGAAACGGCCGGCGCGGCGGTCAATCGATTGCTCAGCTACGCCCAGGTCGGGGCGTCGTTTGTCTTCGGAACGCTGGCCGACCCAGGCGGCCCGTCCGGATTGGTGTTCGCCTTCTACGTTCTGCCGACCATTATCTTTATGGCGGCGTTTTTTGCCGTTCTCTATCACTTCGGCATCATGCAGGTCATCATCAAGGGTGCGGCCTGGTTGATGACGCGTTTGATGGGGGTCAGCGGCGCGGAATCGCTCGACGTGGCGGCAAGCATTTTCATGGGACAAACGGAGGCGCCATTGACAATCCGTCCGTTCCTCCCGGATTTGACGCGTTCGGAGTTGATGACTGTGATGACGGCGGGGATGGCGCATGTCAGCGGCGGGATCATGGCCGCCTACATCAGCAAAGGCGTCGAGGCCAAGCATCTTTTGGGCGCGGTCATCATGACGGCGCCGGGAACGCTGCTAATTGCCAAGACGCTCGTGCCGGAAACGGAGGTGCCGGCAAGCGGGACGAGGGTTGAAATGGCCCATGTCGATGAAGCCAAAGGCGGCAATCTCCTGGGCGCCATTTCCCGGGGCACCGGCGACGGCTTGAACCTGGCCATCAACGTGGCCGCCATGCTGATTGCGTTTCTGGCGCTCATCGCCCTGACCAACGGCATCATGGGCTGGGTGCATGGATATGTGGGCTGGTTTCCGAAAAGTTTGGAGAGCGTGCTGGGCTGGCTCTTTGCGCCCGTGGCATGGCTGATCGGGATTCCGTGGAAAGACGCCAGCCAAATCGGCTCGCTGCTGGGCATTCGGATGGTGGGCAACGAACTGATCGCCTACGGGCAATTGGGCGCGATAAAGCCGCAACTGGACCCGCGATCCTTCACGATTGCCACTTACGCACTGTGCGGTTTTGCCAATCTGAGTTCGATCGGCATTCAGATTGGCGGCATCGGCGCGCTGGCGCCGGGCCGAAGGGGGGATTTGGCCAAACTGGGATTCCGCGCCATGCTTGCGGGGACTATGGCCAACCTCGTTTCCGCGGCCATCGTGGGAATCATGACGTAGCGTAACCGCTTCATTGCGTCCCGTATCCGGCCTTGGGTTTCCCGTCGTCGTCCAATTTGTCGCATGCCCAGAGCAGGCCGCGCGTGACCAAATCCAGGTAGGTATCGCTGCTGACGGTCTTATTGGCGTGGCCAAGCGTTGTGCCAAACACACGGGCCTTGCCGTACGTGTTGACCCAAATGCAAGTGGTGTCTGGGGTGGCGTTGGTGGCGATTGTCTTGGCGAGCGGGACGCAATTGGGCCACAATTTGGCCATCCGATACAACTCATCCGGCGCGGGGTCCTGCCAGAGTTCGGGGAATCCCTTCATCACAGGATGGTCCGGCATGATGTTGCGAACCTCGAAGGCGCGCGCCGGATCGTGGTAAAACGAGCTTACGCCCAGCAGTTTGCGCCACTCGTCCGTGGTGGAATGGCGGTAGCTGTGAATCGCACAATGAATCACGACCGCAGGGACGCCATCAAAATGCGCCTTCGCGATGTGATCGACGAATACCGCGTTGGAAACGTCGCCAAAACATTCGTCATGGACGACGACATCGAAGCCTTTGGCCCAATCGGGCTTTTCATAAATGCTCATCCGATGGTTCCTGCCGGCGCCGGTCTTGACGCTGCCACCCTCGTAAAGAATGTCCCAGGTGACATTGGCGCGGGCGCTGATGCCCTCGGTGAGTATTTTTTTCTGCGCGTCGTAATCGTGGCAGCAGCCGCCGATGATGAGGAGAGCATGAATCGGCTCGACCGCGCGCGCCGCCGGCGGCCGGGCGGCGATCAGCAGCGCGAGGAGAAGAAATCGGAGTATCGGCGTTTTCAAATTAGATGAATTAGACCCGCAGGTTCTCAAACCCCGCCCAGGGAAGCAACGCTCTAATTGTTACTAACGTGCGAATTGATTGTCCGCAAGTAAATGCTGACAAGCCGCGCGGAAGATAGTCTCCTAGTGCGACCATGATTGATTCCGTTAATCCCGAAACAGGGACAACACCGGCCGATTTAAAGAAATCCCGCCGGAAAACTTCCGCCACCGCCGACATGCCCAAACTCGACCGCCTGCCCCCCAACTCCATCGAGGCGGAACAGGGGGTGCTGGGGTGCGTGCTTCTCTCACCCCACGATTGCATGGGCGAATGCATCGAAAAGCTCAAGCCGGGCCGCCTGGTCTTTTACGACCTGCGCCACCAAACGCTTTTTCAGACGTTGAGCGAGATGTATGACGAAAAACAGGGCATCGACCTGATCACCCTCCAGCAGCGCCTTAAGAACAAACAGCAAATCGACGGCGTGGGCGGCCTGGGTTATATCTCCAGCCTTTCGGACGCCGTGCCGTCGGCGGCCAATTTGCAGTATTACCTGGACATCGTCCTGGAAAAATACCTGCTGCGCAAAATGGTCCAAACCTGCACGGAAATCGTCGGTCGTGTGTTCGACTACGAAGGGGAGGTGGATGCGCTGCTGGATGAGGTGGAGCGGGACATCCTCCAAATCAGCCAGGACCGTGTCACCGGCGCCAGTTTGGGCATCAAGGAATTGGTCAACCGTGCCATCAGCAAGATCGAGGAATTTCATCAAAACCAGGGGATGCTCACCGGGGTGGCCACGGGCTTCGTGGATTTCGACAAAATGACCACCGGCATGCACGAGGGGGAAATGATCGTGGTGGCGGCGCGGCCTTCCGTGGGAAAGACATCCCTCGCCATGAACATTGCCGAGCACGTGGCGCTGGATTTGAAGGTGCCGGTGGGGGTATTCAGCCTGGAAATGACGGCCGATCAGTTGATTCTGCGCATGTTGTGTTCCCGTTCGCGGGTCAATTTGCGCAACATTCGCGACGGGTTTCTGGCGGAGAGGGATTTCCCGAAATTGACCGGGGCCGCCGGCAAAATGGCCGCGGCGCCGCTGTTCATCGACGACACGGCGGGGTTGTCGATTTTGCAGTTGCGTGCCAAGGCGCGGCGGATGTGGCAGCAGTACGGGATCAAATTGTTTGTCATTGACTACTTGCAACTCCTCCATTCTACTTCGCGCCGGGCGGAAAATCGCCAGCAGGAAATCTCGGAGATTTCCGGCGGCATCAAAGCTCTGGCCAAAGAATTAAATGTGCCCATCATAGTCCTCAGCCAACTGAACCGCGAATTGGAAAAACGCGGCCCAGGTGAACGCCCGCGCCTCTCGGATTTGCGCGAGTCCGGGGCCATTGAGCAGGATGCCGACCTGGTTGGTCTGCTTTACCGTGAGTCCAAGAATAAAGAGGGGGAGGAAGACCCCGGGGAATCGGAACAGGACGCCATTCCTGTCAAGCTATTCATCGCCAAACAACGCAACGGTCCCACCGGGGACGTCGATTTGACGTTCCTGAAGAGTTATACTCGATTCGAGAGCGCGGCCAAGGTCGGCCCGGAGGACGTTCCGCCCGATGCCTGAGAGATGAAAACCCGCATGCGCCTGGCGCTTTTCATCGGGGCTGTGTTCCTCGCTTTGTTGCCGGCTGCCCGGGCACAACTCACCGGCCCTCGTATCCACAGTATTCTGATCCGCCACGTCGGCCCCCCCGCCGTCAGCGACGATTTCATCCGCGCCAACATCCGTTCCAAGGCGGGAGAGACTTTTTCCCGCGCGGTTGTCGATGAGGACATCAAGAGCCTCTACACCACCGGCTATTTTTTCAAAATCCAGGCCGGCGAGGAGACCACGGCCGACGGCATCGATTTGACTTTCGTCGTCCAGGGCAAGCCGATTCTCACGGACATCAAGATCGTCGGCAATAAGAAGATGAGCCTGAAAAAGCTCAAGAAAAAGATCACCTCCAAGACCGGCCAGCCGCTGGACGAACGGAAGATCTTCGACGACGCGCAGGCCATGAGGGAACTTTACGAGAAGTCCGGTTATCAAAAGACCACCGTGACCGCCGAACCGCCGGTCATCGACGAGGCCGCGGGCCGCGGGACGGTGACATTCATGATTCACGAAACGCCGCGGATCAGGATCAGGGACATCGTTTTTGTCAACGCCACCCTCCCACAAAAGCAACTGCGCAAGGTCCTGAAAACGCGCCGGCACTGGATGTTTTCGTGGCTGACCGGTTCGGGAGTGTTGAAGGACGATGATTTCGATGATGACCAGGACAAGCTGGTGGAATATTTTCAGAACAAGGGATACATCGATTTTGCCATCAAGGACATCCAGTACGACCATCCTACTCCCAAATGGATGATCATCCGGATCATCGTTTCCGAAGGCAAGCTTTACAAGGTGGGCACTCTCGATATCAGGGGCAACCATGTCTACTCGACCAATGAATTCATCAACGGCGTCAAGATGGATCGCAAGTTGATGAAATTGAAATTGACCCCGGGGGCGACCTTCACGCCGGCGGATTTTAACGATGACGTTGACACCATCCGCGATTTGTACGGCGCCAAGGGTTATCTTGAACAAAACCAGGGCGGCAGCACCGTCTTTTCCGCCAACCATATCGCCAACCCGTCGACGGGGAAGATCGACGTTTCCTACGGGATCGAAGAGGGAGAAAAGTGCTACATTGAAAAGATCATCATCAAAGGCAACGTCAAGACCAAGGACAAGGTCCTGCGCCGCGAGCTGGCCGTCTATCCCGGCGAGGTTTACGACATGGTGCGCGTCAAGATCAGCAAGTCCAAGCTCGAGCAGATGCAGTATTTCGAGAAAGTCGACACGGAGGCGCAGGAAACCGACGTCCCCAACCGCAAAGACCTGGTCATCGGCGTCGAGGAAAAAAACACCGGCAACGTCAGCGTTGGCGCGGGCTTCAGTTCCGTCGAGAGCATCGTCGGTTTTGTCGAGCTCAAACAGGGCAACTTCGATTTGTTCAACCCGCCGACGTTTACCGGGGCCGGGCAAAAATTCGAGATGAAGGCTTCCATCGGAACCCTGCTCCAGGATTACGAAGTGTCCTTCGTCGAGCCGTGGTTCCTGGGAAAACAATTGGCCCTGGGCGTGGATTTGTTTCACCGGGAAGTGGACTACAACAGCCTTAACAACATGTACGACGAGTCCTTTGACGGCGCAACCTTGAGCCTGACCAAGGCGCTGGGCTTTCCCGGCCTCAAGGGTGGAGTCAATTATACTATTGAGGACGCCCACGTGGCCATCGTCCCCGGCTTTACCACCAATTTCTCGACCAACTATACCTCCACCGTCAATGGCCTTGGGCACACCGGCACCCTTGAGGGCGGCAATATTTCGACAAACATTTTGGACTCGCGCGGGACTTTTATTATTTCCCAGGTCGGTGTCAGCCTGACCTATGACACCCGCAATAACTTCCAGCTTCCCGACAAAGGCCAGATGACAGAAGTGCTGGCAAGCGTGGCAGCGCCCCCTGGCGACACGGAATTCTACAAGTTGGAATTGCGCACCAGTTGGTTTTTCCCCGGCTTTGCCCCCGGCCACATCCTGGAACTCGACGGCCACCTCGGCGTGGTTTCAACGTGGGACGGCACCACCCAGGTGCCGATTTTCGAGCGTTGGTTCCTGGGCGGCCTTTACAACTTGCGCGGTTACAAGTATCAGACCGTCGGCCCCATGGACCCGTACGGCGAGCCCCTTGGCGGCGACACCGTCTTCTTCGGCAGCGCCGAGTACAGCATCCCGATCATCAAAATGCTCCGCGTGGCCGCATTTTACGATATCGGCAATGTCTTCCCCGACCCGTTCAGCTTTAATCCGGGACCCAATCGCGAGTTATACAGCGATGACGCCGGACTGGGCCTGCGCATCATCCTGCCGATCGGCGGAGGCACACCACTTCGGCTGGACTATGGCGTCCCGATCACGCATGATTCCACAGTGGGTAGCAGCGGCCGGTTCCAATTCGGATTTGGTTTCACGCACCCGTTTTAATTGCCATGAAAAAATTTATTCCTCTCGTTGTCATAGCCGCCGGCTGGATCGCCTGGGCCGGTGTCGCCTCCGGCGCGGAACAGAAAATCGGCATCGTCGATCTTCGCAAGGTGTTCGACAAATATTATAAGACCATCCAATCCACCGCCACCCTGAAACTGGAGGCGGCGGACATGGAGAAGGAGCGAAAGCAAATGATGGACAATGCCGAAAAGCACAAGGACGAATGGCAGAAGCTCATCGACAAGGCCAACGATCAAGCCGTCTCCTCCGAGGAGCGCGATAAAAGCAAGAAAGAGGCCGAACAAAAATACGTCGAACTGGAAAACGACAAACAGTCCATCACGGAGTTTGACCGCGTCGCCTCCTCGCGCCTTCGCGAGAAGGAGCTCCAGCGCCGGGACGACATCGTCAAGGAAATCCGCCAGATTCTCGATGCCGACGCCAAAGCGGCCGGTTACACCCTGGTCCTCGATCCCTCGGGGGAAAGCCAAAACATGGTTCCCGTTGTCCTTTACACCAACGGCCAGAACGACTTGACCGACTCCCTGATTAAGGAGCTTAATTCCACCGCTCCTCCGGGCGCCCTGGACACCAATGCCGCCGCCAGCCTCCCCAGCACCGACGGCTCCCTCACACATTGAGAGGAGAGGCGTTGGGGATCGCGACTGCGCGGGGCGGCAACGTGGCGGGTTTGCCCGGATTCTTCCCGTCAAGGCGAAAGCATGAAGCCGGGTTGACAGCTTCACTTTGAAGGCAGAAGTTTTCCGGTATGCAACTCGAAAAACTGACGATCAAAGCCCAGGAGGCCCTCAAAGAGGCCCAGGAAATCGCCCGGCGCAATTCCAACCAGGAAGTTGACGCCGAGCACCTGGTGGCCGCGCTCCTCGAACAATCCGACAGCCTCGTCCCCTCGCTGGTTCAGAAGTTGGGCGCGCAGCCGGCGGCCCTGGCCGACGCCGTTCAGCAGGAAATCGACCGCAAGGTCAAAGTCCAGGGCGCTTCCTCCTCCGAATTATATACGGGTCCGGCCCTCAAAAAATCCCTCGACGCCGCCGAGTCCGAAGCCGGCAAACTGCGCGACGAATATATCAGCGCGGAGCATTTGCTGCTCGGCGTCCTGGAGCACGGCGGTCCGGCTCTAAAGAAGATCTTTCAAAGCCACGGCCTCAAACGCGACTCCGTCCTCAAAGCCATGGTGGAATTGCGCGGCAATCAGCGCGTCACCGATCCCAATCCGGAGGACAAATTCCAGGCCCTCGACAAGTATGGCCGCGACCTCACGGCGCTGGCCCGTTCCGGCAAGATCGACCCGGTCATTGGCCGCAACGATGAAATTCGACGCGTGATGCAGGTCCTCACCCGGCGCACCAAGAACAATCCCGTCCTCATCGGCGAGCCGGGCACCGGCAAAACCGCCATTGTCGAAGGACTGGCCCGGCGGATTGTCAGCGGCGATGTGCCCGAATCGCTCAAAGACAAACGCGTGGTGGCCCTGGACCTTGGGGCCATGATCGCCGGGGCCAAGTACCGCGGTGAATTCGAGGAGCGACTCAAGGCGTTCCTGAAGGAAGTCACGGCCAGCGAAGGCCGCGTGCTGTTGTTCATCGATGAATTGCACACAATTGTCGGCGCCGGCGCGGCCGAGGGCGCCAACGACGCCTCCAACATGCTCAAGCCCCCGCTGGCCCGCGGCGAATTGCGCTGCATCGGCGCCACCACCCTGGATGAATATCGCAAATACATCGAGAAGGACCCCGCGCTGGAACGCCGCTTCCAGCCCGTCCGCGTCGATGAACCTTCTGTCCAGGAGACCATCGCCATTTTGCGCGGCCTCAAGGAGCGTTACGAAGTCCATCACGGCATCCGCATCCAGGACGCGGCCCTGGTCGCCGCCGCGACTCTCTCTCATCGCTATATCACCGAGCGTTTCCTGCCGGACAAAGCGGTCGATTTGATGGACGAAGCCGCGTCGCGTCTGCGGATGGAACTGGACTCGATGCCGGCGGAAATCGACCAGTTGGAGCGCCAGCTCATGCAGTTGGAAATCGAGCAGACCGCCTTGCGCAAGGAAAAGGACGAGGCGTCCCGCCAGCGCCTCAAAGGCATCGAGCGCGACCTCGCCAACCTGCGCGAACAAGCCTCCCAGCTCAAGGCGCAGTGGCAAAACGAAAAGGCCGCCATCAACGCCATCTCCATTCTCAACGGCCAGCTTGAGGAAGCCCGTCAACAACAGGAAGCCGCTCAACGTTCCGGCGATCTCAGCGCCGCCGCCCAGATCCAGTATGGTCGCATTCCAGATTTGCAGAGAAAGCTCGCCGCCGCCGAGAAACAATTCGCCCAGCGCCAGGGCAAACGCCTTCTCAACGAGGAAGTCACCGAGGAGGACATCGCCCGCATTGTGGCCTCCTGGACCGGAATTCCCGTCAGCCGCATGTTGGAGGGCGAGCGCGAGAAACTGGTCAAAATGGAGGATCGCCTTCGCCTGCGCGTGGTCGGCCAGGACGAAGCCATCGCCGCCGTCGCCAACGCTGTGCGCCGCGCCCGCGGCGGGTTGCAGGACCCCAACCGCCCCGTCGGCTCCTTCATTTTCCTGGGGCCGACAGGAGTCGGCAAGACGGAGCTGGCCCGGGCCCTGGCGGAATTTTTATTTGACGATGAAAACGCCATGATCCGCATCGACATGAGCGAATACATGGAACGGCACAGCGTGGCCCGCCTTGTGGGCGCTCCGCCGGGATATGTCGGCTTCGAGGAGGGGGGCCAGTTGAGCGAAGCTGTCCGCAGACGGCCTTACAGCGTTGTGCTCTTCGATGAAATCGAAAAGGCCCACCACGATGTCTTCAACGTGCTGCTGCAAGTCCTGGATGACGGGCGCCTCACCGACGGACAGGGGCGGACGATCGACTTCACAAACACGCTGATCATCATGACCAGCAACATCGGCTCGCCGATCATCCAGGAATTCTTCTCGACACACGGCGGCGGCAAATCGGACAAGGACGAGGCGCGCATCGAGGAGCTTGTGCGCGCGGAGCTCAAGCAGCATTTCCGTCCCGAATTTCTCAACCGGATCGACGACATCATCATTTTCCACAGCCTCGACGAGAAACAGCTCGCGACCATCGTCGAAATCCAGTTGCAGCGCCTGCGCGAACGCCTCAAGGCGCAGCAGTTGACGCTGGAGGTGGACGCGGCGGCGACGCGGTTTTTGGCCGAGGAAGGGTATGACCCGCTTTTTGGCGCGCGTCCGCTCAAGCGGGCCATTCAGAGCCACGTGCTCGACCCGCTGGCGATGAAACTTTTGAAGGGGGACTTCAAACCGGGCGACCGGATCGCGGCGACCGTTGAAGGCGGCGAAATAATATTCCACCGCCAAAAATAAAGCTCATGTTCATACACAGGGAGTGAACCACGGATTACCGGTATGGAGCGGAGGATCTGTTTTTAAATCCGTGTTATCCGTGCGATCCATGGTCAATTCGTCTTTTCGCTCGGAGACGGTTGATTGCGTTTCTGACGTGGGATCGCGCGAACAGGGGTCCTTATTCTCAGGGGGCGCTATCAGTGTCTGTGAGATTGACTCGTTTTCGAGAGAATATTTTAACACGGATATCTGACAGCCCAGGCCGGAGACAAAAACCCGGCGCGTTGGAATTGCTTTTTGACTTGGATTCTCCTTGAATCCAAAGTGGTTCGAGAAGTGTGATTAACGTCGAGGCATTTTTGCATCAGCGGCTGGATAGTGGGTTTGTCATCGCGGAAATTGATTTGACGCATCAATCGCTGGCAGATCCCCTCGGCCGTGAAGCCGTTGCGCAGACACGCATTGTTGGGCGCGAGTTTCGTTTGAGCATTCGCGCAGGGCTGTCGGATGAGGAACTGTCCGTGACTTTATATCACGAGATTCTGGAGGGTGCTACTGTCGCAAGTTCTCATCCCCCGGAGTCCGTTTGCGACTTGAACGAGGCGGGCTTCGAGGCTGCAGCCTGGCGGGCACAGAATACGTGGGGTGCAGCGTCGGTGGAGAACTTAAATCGAATGTTGCAATTCCACGGATTTAGCGAAGAATAGGGAGATGGCTGGCCACGATCAAATTCAGTTCGACCTGGTGAAATTGTTGAACGGCGAGCGAATTCTTCGCCTGACTGATCGGCAATCCGGCCTTTGTTTGGAAAAGAAACTTAATTCAACCGATCCGGTGGTTCGGCAAAAGCAGCGCCTTCTGCATGTCTTCAACGCAGCCCTGACTAGCGCTGAAAAAGTTGGGGCATAAGGGATCGGCCGGCGCCGATGCGTCCGCGAACAATTCCTAAACGGCGCGAGTTGACGCGAACAGGGGCTCTCATTCTCAGGGGGCGATGGCAGTGTCTGTAAGATTGACTCGTTTTCGAGAAGATATTTTACCAAGGGTTACGGATTACACGGATGGAATAGCCTCACACAGGATCTACGGCAGATTCGTCGAACCCATCAAGTAGCGGTCGCACTCGCGCGCGGCCCCGCGGCCCTCGTTGAAGGCCCACACCACAAGACTCTGGCCGCGCCGTGCATCCCCGGCGGCAAAGACCCCTCGGATATTGGTCGTGTAATTTTCAAACTCCGCCTTGACGTTCCCGCGGGCGTCGCGTTCAACCGCCAGTTGCTCCAGCAACCCCTGTTCCGGCCCCAAAAATCCCATCGCCAGCAGCACCAGTTGGACCGGGCGCACCTGCTCAGTGCCTGACACTTCGGCCGCCACGAACTGCCCTTTTTCATTTCGCTTCCATTCGATCTGGACGGTGTGAAACTCCTTGACGCTCCCCGTTTCGTCGCCGACGAATCTTTTCGCCGTCGTCAGGTAGGTGCGCGGATCGGCGCCAAATTTCGCCGCCGCCTCCTCCTGGCCGTAGTCAAGCCTATAAATCTTCGGCCATTCCGGCCACGGATTGTCCCGCGCCCGCGCCTCCGGCGGCTGCGGCAGGATTTCCAATTGCACCAGGCTCCTGCAATTGTGCCGCATCGCGGTGCCGACGCAGTCTGTCCCCGTGTCGCCCCCGCCAATGACGGCGACGTCCTTGCCGGCAGCGGAGATGTAGGAACCGTTCTTGTGGCCGTCCAGGAGGCTCTTGGTGTTGGCGTGGAGGAATTCCATCGCGTAATGAATGCCCTTTAGATGACGGCCCTCCACCGGCAGATCGCGCGGTTTGGTCGCCCCGGTGCAAAGAACCACGGCATCGAACTCGCGCAGAAGATCCCCCGCCGGATAATCCTTGCCAACTTCCGCGTTGGTCCGAAAAGTGACGCCTTCCTGCGCCATCTGATCGACCCGCCGTTGCACCAGGCCCTTGTCCAACTTCATATTGGGGATGCCATACATGAGCAAACCGCCGATCCGGTCGGAGCGTTCAAACACAGTCACCGAATGTCCGGCGCGGTTGAGCTGGGCCGCGGCGCACAGGCCCGCCGGGCCGGACCCGACGACTGCGACCTTTTTGTCAGTGCGAAATCGCGGCGCTTCGGCCGTGATCCATCCTTCCTCCCAGCCGCGATCGACAATGGCGCACTCGATGTTCTTGATGGTCACCGGTGGAGAAATGATGCCAAGAACGCAGGACCCTTCGCACGGAGCGGGGCAGACGCGCCCGGTGAAATCGGGGAAATTGTTGGTTTTATGGAGGCGATCCAGGGCTTCGCGCCAAAGGCCGCGATAGACCAGGTCATTCCATTCGGGAATCAAATTATGAATCGGGCACCCGGAAGCCATCCCACTGAGCAGGTTGCCCGTATGACAAAATGGAACGCCGCAATCCATGCAGCGTGCGCCTTGCTCGCGAAGGCTTTTCTCATCCAGATGAAGATGAAATTCGTTCCAATCGCTGATCCTCTCCATCGCGGGGCGGTCCAGCGGCAACTGGCGCAAATATTCGTTGAATCCTTCGGGTTTGCCCATTGACGTTCCGGTTTGGTTTCAGTTTCAGGGGGTTGGATGCCGCATCGTTGTCAACTGCCGCCGACTCGCGCGACATCTTTGGCGTTGGTCTCAAAGGCGGCCATGATGGCCTGGTCGCCGTCCAGTCCCGCCTCCTTGGCCCGGCGAAGGGACTGCAGCGCGCGCTTGTAATCCTTGGGCATGACCTTGACGAATTTGGGCAGCATCTGCTCCCACAACGCGAGAATCTTGAATGCCCGCTGGCTGCGCGTGTATTGGGCGTGGCGATGAATCATCTGCCGGATTTCCTCCGCTTCCTCCGCCTCCTCCAACTTCTCAAGCTGCACCATTTGCTGGTTGCAACGAACGGGAAAATCCCCCGTTTCATCCAGGACATAGGCCACGCCGCCAGACATTCCGGCGGCGAAATTGCGGCCCGTCTGGCCCAGGATCACCACCCGGCCCCCGGTCATGTATTCGCAACCATGATCGCCAACCGATTCCACCACCGCGGTGACGCCGCTGTTGCGGACGCAGAACCGTTCGCCCGCCATGCCGCGAATGTAGGCTTGCCCGGCAGTCGCGCCATAAAGAGCGACGTTGCCTGTGATGATGTTTTCCTCCGCCACAAAGGTCGAGCCTTCGGGCGGATAGAGGATGATTTTTCCACCAGAGAGGCCTTTGCCCAGGTAATCGTTGGCGTCGCCTTCCAATGTCCAGGTAAGTCCCGGAGGCATGAACGCGCCAAAACTCTGTCCCGCCGAGCCTCGAAAATGAATTTCAATCGTGTCCTCCGGCAGGCCCTCAACGCCGTGGCGCCGGGTGATTTCGCTGCCGAGAATGGTTCCCACGACGCGGTTGACGTTCTTGATTTCGAGCGCGGCGGTGACTTTCTCCTTCCGCATTAATGCCGGCTCGCAAAGTTGCAGCAGGCGCGTGTTATCAAGCGCCTTCTCCAGGCCGTGGTCCTGCGCAATCTGGCAATAGCGGCCAACATCGTCGGGCACTCTGGGTTGATAGAGAATATTGGTGAAATCCAGACCGCGCGCCTTCCAATGGTCAATGGCCTCCCTTGGTTCCAAGAGGTCCGTGCGCCCGATCATGCTGTTGATGGTCTTGAAACCAAGTTGGGCCATGAGTTCGCGAACTTCCTGCCCGATAAAGCGCATGAAGTTGACCGCGTGCGCGGGGTCGCCCTTGAAATTTTTCCGCAGTTCGGGGTTTTGCGTGGCCACGCCGACCGGACACGTGTTGAGATGGCACACGCGCATCATAATGCACCCCAGCGCCACCAATGGCGCCGTGGCAAATCCAAATTCCTCGGCGCCCAACAAAGTGGCGATGACGACGTCCCGGCCTGTTTTCAATTGGCCGTCGGTTTCCACGGCGATGCGACTGCGCAGATTGTTCAGGACCAGTGTTTGGTGCGTTTCGGCCAATCCCAATTCCCACGGAACGCCCGCGTGTTTGATGCTTGTTTGCGGGGAGGCCCCCGTCCCGCCGTCATGCCCGCTGATCAGGACCACGTCGGCGTGCGCCTTTGCCACGCCGGCCGCGATGGTCCCGACACCCACTTCGGCCACCAGCTTGACACTGATTCGCGCGTGATGGTTGGCGTTCTTGAGATCGTGAATTAACTCCGCAAGGTCTTCGATGGAATAAATATCGTGATGCGGCGGCGGCGAAATCAGCCCCACACCCGAAGTGGCATGGCGGACCTTGGCGATCCACGGATAGACCTTGCCGCCGGGCAACTGGCCGCCTTCGCCGGGTTTTGCGCCCTGGGCCATTTTTATTTGAAGTTCCTTTGCATTGACGAGGTAAAAGCTGGTCACGCCGAATCGCGCGGAAGCGACCTGTTTAATGGCGCTGTTTTTGGAATCGCCATTGGGTTCGAGCGTGTATCGGGCCGGGTCTTCGCCGCCTTCGCCGGTGTTGCTCTTGCCGCCGATGCGGTTCATCGCGATGGCCAAAGTCTCGTGCGCCTCCTGGCTGATGGAGCCGTAGGACATCGCGCCGGACTTGAACCGCTTGAGAATCGCTTCCAGCGGTTCGACCTCCTCGATGGGAATGGGCGCCGCGCTGGCTTTCAGTTCGAGCAGGCCGCGCAACGTGCAGGCTTTCCTGGATTGATCGTTGACCGCGCTCGAGTAGTCCTTGAACGCCTTATAATCGGCGTTCCGGCAGGCCTGCTGAAGTTTATGGACCGTCTGCGGGTTGAAAAGATGGTGCTCGCCGTCCGCCCGCCATTGATACGAACCTCCCACTTCCAACACATGGCCGTTGACCGGCCGAATCGGAAAGGCCGCCTGGTGGCGAATCTGGACTTCCCGCGCAAGCATGTCCATGCCGACGCCGCCCACACGCGACGCCGTCCCGGTAAAATATTTCTCGACCACCGAAGGATGCAGGCCAATGGCCTCGAAAATCTGCGCGCCGCGGTAGCTTTGGATGGTCGAAATACCCATCTTGGATATCACTTTCACAACGCCCTTGACCGCCGCCTTGACGTAGTTTTTGCACGCGTCCTTATGCGAGATATCCACCAGCAACCGTTGGCGAATCATGTCGTCGAGCGTCTCGAAGGCGAGGTAAGGGTTGATCGCCCCGGCCCCGTAACCGATGAGCAGGGAATAGTGGTGGACCTCGCGCGGTTCGCCAGTCTCCAGAACCAAACCGACCCGCGTGCGCGAGCCTTCGCGAATGAGATGATGATGCAATCCGGCCACCGCGAGCAAAGCCGGAATCGGCGCCATCTCGTGGTCCACCCCGCGATCAGAAAGGATCAGCAGGTTGGCGCCCGCCTCCACCGCGCCGGACGCCCGCGCCCATAGATCGTCCATCGCCTTGACCAATCCGGCCTCGCCGTCCGACGCCTTGAAGAGCATCGGAAGGGAGAAGGACTTGAACCCCGCCTGATTGATGAACTTCAACCGGGCAAATTCTTCGTTGGTCAGAATCGGCGATTTCAATTCGATCAGATTGCAACTGGCCGGTTTTGGCTTCAGCAAATTGCGCTCCGAACCTATCGTGGTCGCCGCCGATGTGACCAATTCCTCCCGGATGCAATCGATGGGAGGATTGGTGACCTGCGCGAAAAGCTGTTTGAAATAATTGTAAAGCAGTTGCGGCTTGCCGGACAACACCGCCAGCGGCGTGTCGCAACCCATTGATCCGACCGCCTCGACGCCGTCGCGCGCCATCGGGGACATGAGCAGGCGGAGGTCCTCGAAGGTGTAACCAAAGGCTTGCTGCCGCTGCAAAACTGTGTTGTGCGCCGGCTCCGGCGCCTGGTGGGAGCCGCCGATGGTCTCCAGGGGCAGCAAATGATTGTTGAGCCACTGCCGGTAAGGTTGCTCGGTGGCGATCTTGAGTTTGAGTTCCTCGTCGGCAACGATCCGCCCCTCCTCGGTGTCAACTAAAAACATCCGGCCCGGTTGCAGCCGCCCTTTTTGCAACACCTTTTCCGGCGCCACCTCAAGCACCCCCACCTCCGAGGCCATGATCACCAGGTCGTCGGTCGTCACGTAATACCGGGAGGGCCGCAGCCCGTTGCGGTCCAGCACCGCGCCGATTTTTTTGCCGTCGGTAAAGGCAATCGAGGCAGGCCCGTCCCACGGCTCCATCAGGCAACTGTGGTACTGGTAAAACGCCTTCTTCTCGTCGCTCATCGTGGTGTGATTGGCCCACGGCTCGGGAATCATCATCATGATGGCGTGCGGCAGCGAGCGCCCGGCCATAACCAGCATTTCCAGGCAATTGTCGAACATCGCCGAATCGCTGCCGTCCGTGTTGATGATCGGCAGCAATTTTTTAAGGTCGTCGCCGAAAAGTTCGCTTTGGAACATCGCCTGGCGCGCGTTCATCCAGTTGACGTTGCCGCGCAATGTGTTGATCTCGCCGTTGTGCGCGATGTAACGATTCGGATGCGCGCGGTCCCAACTTGGAAAGGTGTTCGTGCTGAAACGCGAGTGGACCAGCGCCAGCGCGCTTTCCATCGCCGGATTCTTGAGATCGGGAAAAAACTCGTCCATCTGCTCGGTCAGCAACATCCCCTTGTAAACCAGCGTGTTGCTGGAAAGGCTGGAAACATAAAACCAGTGCCCGCCCTTGACCCCGCTGTAGCGAATGGCCCGCTCGGCCCGTTTGCGGATGACGTAGAGCTTGCGTTCAAAGGCCATGTTGTCCACAACCTTCGGGTTCCGGCGGATAAACGCCTGCTGGACAGCCGGCTCGCTCGCCCGCGCCGTCGCGCCCAGCGACGCGTTATTGGTCGGGACAATCCGCCACCCCAAAAACTTCTGCCCCTCTTCCACGACGATGTTCTCAAAGATCGTCTCGCATGTCCGGCGCTCGTTGGGATCGCGCGGCAGGAAAACCATCGCCACCCCGTAATCGCCCAGCGGCGGCAGTTTGATCTTGTCCTTGCGCGAAACCTCCTTGAAAAATCCGTGCGGTATTTGGATCAGAATGCCCGCGCCGTCGCCCGTATTGGCCTCGCACCCGCAAGCCCCGCGATGGTTGAGATTGATCAAAACCGTCAGGGCGTCCCGAATGATTTTGTGGGACTTCTTACCCTTTATGTTGACAACGAAGCCGACGCCGCAGGAATCGTGCTCAAACTGCGGGTCGTACAAACCCTGTTTTGGCGGAAATCCGTTTGGACTTAATTTTTCGTCTTTGTGCTCACTCATTTCGCTTTGCGGCCCATTCTCTATAAAATTTCGCTATTCTTTACGAAAAAGCCAGCCAAGTGCAATAGCCGAGTGTAACTATTTTTCCAGCCGGGCGCAGGACAGAATTCTTCGGGCACCGCGAATTCCCGCGAATTTGGCCCCGGATCGACCATTGGCGCTTCTGTTCGGATGAATTCTTCGTTCCCTTCGTTTCCTTCTGTTTTCACTCATGTGCTTCCCGATTGGTAAAGCCCGTGCATGTGATTTTTTACACCAAGGAAACGAAGAATTTTGTCATGCGCCCGTTCCAGCCGGGGGGCCTTCCCTTGTTCCCAAACCTGCTCTTAATCCCCTGACCTCCGAGTAGAGGCTTAAGATTGCAATTAAGAGCCGGACCGCGACGCAGTGTAAATCTCCCCGCCGCCTTCGACAAATTCGCGCGATTTCTCCGCCATTCCGCGCCGCACGGCTTCTTCGCCGGAGACGCCTTGCTCGGCGGCGTAACGACGCACGTCCTCGGTGATTTTCATGCTGCAAAAATGAGGCCCGCACATGGAACAAAAATGCGCGCTCTTGGCGCCTTCCTGCGGCAATGTTTCGTCGTGAAATTCGCGGGCGGTTTCCGGATCGAGCGCGAGGTTGAATTGGTCTTCCCAGCGAAATTCAAACCGCGCCTTGCTTAGCGCGTTATCGCGATATTGCGCCCCGGGGTGGCCCTTGGCCAAATCCGCGGCGTGCGCGGCGATTTTGTAGGCAATGACGCCATCTTTAACGTCCCGCTTGTTCGGCAGCCCCAAATGCTCCTTGGGCGTGACATAGCAGAGCATCGCGCAGCCGTACCAGCCGATCATCGCGGCGCCGATGGCGCTGGTAATGTGGTCGTAGCCCGGCGCGATGTCCGTCGTCAGCGGCCCGAGCGTGTAAAAAGGGGCCTCGTGGCACCACTCCAATTGTTTGGCCATGTTCTCCTGGATCATGTGCATGGGGACATGGCCCGGGCCCTCGTTCATCACCTGCACTCCGTGCGCCCAGGCGCGCGTGGTCAACTCCCCCTGCGCCTTGAGCTCGGCGAATTGCGCCTCGTCATTGGCATCGGCGATCGAGCCGGGCCGCAAACCGTCGCCGATGGAAAAGCTCACGTCATACGCGGCCATGATCTCGCAGATTTCGTCCCAGTGCGTGTAACAAAAATTTTCCTGGTGATGCGCCAGGCACCACTTGGCCAGGATCGAACCGCCGCGGCTGACGATGCCCGTTGCGCGGCGCGCCGTCATTGGAATGAAGCGCAACAGCACCCCTGCGTGGATCGTGAAATAATCGACCCCCTGCCCGCATTGTTCGAGCAGCGTGTCGCGATAGATTTCCCACGTCAGGTCTTCCGCCTTGCCTCCCACTTTTTCCAGCGCCTGGTAAATCGGCACCGTGCCGATGGGCACCGGCGAATTGCGCAAAATCCATTCCCGCGTCGCGTGAATGTTTTTGCCGGTGGACAAATCCATCACCGTGTCGGCGCCCCACTTGATGGCCCAGCGCATTTTCTCCACTTCCTCCTCGATGCTCGAAGCCACGGCGGAATTGCCGATGTTGGCGTTGATTTTGACCAGAAAATTGCGCCCGATGATCATCGGCTCCAATTCAGGATGGTTGATGTTGCAAGGGATGATGGCGCGGCCGCGGGCCACTTCGTCGCGGACAAATTCCGGGGTGATTTCCGCCGGAATCGAAGCGCCAAAGGAATTGCCCGGATGCTGCCGGCCCAATTCCCCGTCTCCCGGGGCTTCCTGGCGACCCAAGTTTTCGCGTATCGCGATAAATTCCATCTCCGGCGTCACGATGCCCTGGCGCGCGTAGTGCAACTGGGTCACGATCTTCCCCACCCTGGCGCGCAACGGCAGACGCGCAGCGGTGGGTGAATGGGAATGGCCGTTACTCTTGCGGGCCGCCGCGCCGCCATCGGACTCCTCGACGTCCCCGCGCCGGACAATCCAGCCGCGACGCAGCGCCGGCAGCCCTTGCTGGACGCTTCCCGAAAAACCGTTGTCGCCCCACGGTCCGCTGCAATCGTACACCCGGACCGGCGCATTGGTTTCAGAGTGGCCGTTGTAGGCGCGGGTGGGGCTCAGGGAAATTTCGCGGAACGGCACGCGGAGGTCGGGATGGATTTTTCCCGGCACGTAAATTTTCTTGGAACTGGGCAGCGCGTCGCTGCTCCGAGGCTCAGACGAATCAGATGTCGCGATCATAAACAACCATTGTCACTGACGGACCTTTGGGGGAAAGGCGACAGTGCGGCGCGTCAAAAGCGTTTCCCTTCGCCAGCATTACCTGGAGCAGGTTCAACGGGTCATTTGCGTCCGCAAAACTCTCAGCCTATGGCCAACCGGCCCGGCTCCCCGCACAATCGAAACGGTACTTCCCGCCTGCTCTGCCGTCAAGCGGCCATCGCCAGGACGGGAGGACGCCAATTCATTTGCGCTGGACAGCCCGCGTCGGTTTTTGCGGGATTGGAAGGAATCATCAATACTTTTTGTCCGATGAATCCGCATGTAAGGCTGTATGAGCAAATTTCAATTAGACATGACATCGGCTCGGACTCCGGAAGAACTGCTGTTTGCTGCCGCGCTCGTCAAGCCTCCTGACGTGCGCGCCGCCTTCCTGGACGGCGTGTGCTACGGGGACCCCGTTTTGCGCCAGCGTCTCGATGCGCTATTGGCCGCGAACGACCACGGCAACGACTACGACGACGACTTTGATTCCAATAGCGTGGTGGGCAAAATCGCCTGGCATTTTCAGTAAGTGCTGCGGAGGCTTTGCCTCGATTCCAAAACCTGCGGGCAAAACGATCCGGGAGGGGCGAGCAGCACCGCGAGCAGCACCGCGAGCAGCACCGCGTGCGGTGCCTCTCTCCTCTGTTCTGAATCCGCGAGTCCCATTTCTCTTGGCTTCAGCCCGGAGAGGCGCGGATTAATCATCCGTGTCCTCCGTGTCCGTGGTCAGTTTTGCCTTGATTCCAAAAGCGGGGGGGCAAAATGTGAGAGATTTGGAGGGCTTTCGGCATTGATCCGGTCGAAGCCGAACTTGAGCACAAGTTCAAAGCCCGTTCCTCGGCATTCAATTTTACGAAGTCATCCATAATTCACAACTCAATCGCCGTGCGTCGCATGATATTGCCAATCCAAGTCGGGGCGCAAGAACTCGATAAATCTGCATTCGAATTTCCCTGAGCAGGTTAAAATAATTGGCAACATATTTATTATAAGCATATTACACAATGCACATATCGAATACCAAAAAAAATCAAATTAGGAGTTGAGTCTATTACTAATTCTGTATAAATTAGTAGAACATTGGTAATTGAATATTAATAGATGAAAATGCCTCAACCACCGCCAGCGTTTCATGACTTAATTCGCAAGTTAAGTCAATCGGGAGATTTGGAACGAATCCTTGGCTCAACCTTCGGCTCTCATCCAGGTCCGTTTTATCTTCCATGGGATAAATTAAGAAGAAACCCGCTGCCTCCGACATTTAAAAATCACGAGGAATGGTGGGCTGCAACCAAAATGTTGCGAGCGGGGCTTTTAAAGCCAGTTCCTCTCAAAGATTTGAAGGGGGCGCCCTTTAAGTTCTGTATTCCTGATATGGTGTTTGAAGAGCTTCATAAAATTGACATGAAAGCCGGCGAAATGATTGGAGTGCCGGAACCCATCATAAACCCGCATACTCGCGATCAGTATTTAATGCGTTCTTTGATGGAAGAGGCAATTACGTCCAGCCAACTGGAGGGGGCAGCCACAACTCGCGAAGTGGCGAAGGAAATGATCCGCACAGGGCGGCAGCCGAGAGACACAAGCGAACGCATGATCTTGAACAATTACATCACAATGCAGCGCATCATGAAACTGAAAGACGAGCCGCTATCGCAAAATTTGGTGTTTGAAATTCACGCGCTGGTTACCAAACAAACGCTTGAGGATCACGGGGCGGCTGGCCGCTTCAGGACCGAACATGAAAAACGTGTAGTTGGTGACGATACAGGAGAAATCTATCACGACCCTCCGCCATCGGATCAACTGCCTGACAGGATGGCCGCAATGTGCGATTTTGGAAATGGAAAGACTCCGGATTACTTTGTCCATCCTGTTGTGAAAGCCATTATACTTCATTTTTGGCTGGCGTACGATCATCCCTTTGTGGATGGAAATGGGAGAACGGCGCGCGCCTTGTTTTATTGGGCCATGCTGCGTGAAAAATATTGGCTCTTTGAATTTATTTCGATTTCAAACATTCTCAGGAAAGCCCCCAAAAAATATGGGAGATCGTTCCTTTATACAGAAACGGACGATGATAATGACCTCACATATTTTATCGTGGCGCAATCGAGGATAATCCGCCAAGCCATCGTTGAATTACACGACTACGTCAACCGCAAGTCAGAAGAAATAAAGCAGCTCTATTCGTGTGTGAGCGCAATGATGTCGCTCAATCATCGGCAAGCCGACCTGATTCGTTTCGCGCTCAAACATCCATATCAAAATTTCTCGGTGGAGAGCCACCGAAGCAGCCACAATGTAGTTTATGAAACAGCGCGGTCGGATTTGCTGGATCTAAAGTCGCGTGGGCTTCTCGTCGCCAAAGGAAAAAAAGAAAGAAAATTATCGTTTTCTGCGCCACCGGATTTGGCGGAAAGACTCCAGAAAATGAAATAAGCAAACCAGCCAGAGCTTTCTTTGCAAGGCGGCTCTGTCTGGAAGCTTTGTGTAAATGATGTATGTTTGACTGTTCATTTAAACCAATACTCCCCCGAAAAAATCCTCTATCAAACGAAGCGGTCCGAGATTTTTGCAATGTTAAGCGCGTCATAATGGCGCATTTTCTGGACAAGAACAACTTCGAGATACACCATGACTCAAAATGGCTCATGCGAAATCCAGTTTTCTTGACCGCGTCCTGGGTCGCATCGGACGCCTCGATGCCGAAGGCGTTCAATCCGTCGTCCAGCGCCTGGCGCGGGAACGCAATTTTCTGGAAACCCTCTTTAATGCCATTGAGGACGGCGTCCTCGTCGTGGATGAAAACGGCCGAATCATCTATTTCAACGAGGCGGTCACCCGCCTCCTGAATTGGAACGCCGACCAGGTTGAAGGGCGGCCGATTTCCGAGTTTCTGCCGGAGTTGAAGTGGGAAACCCTCGCCGCCCCGGGAACCCCCGGCCGCCACGGCGCGACCCACCATGAGTTTGAAGTGACCTATCCGCGTGCGCGGTTTTTGCGCGTGTACGCCGCGCCGTTGGACGGAGAAGCCAAGGGCAGTTCGGGCATGGCGCTGATTTTGCACGACGCCACCGAGGCGCGGCAAAAAACATTTGAAGCCATCGAAAGCGAGCGCATCCATTCGCTGACCCTGCTGGCGGCCAGCGTCGCCCACGAAATCGGCAATCCGCTCAACGCGCTGCATATCCATTTGCAATTATTGACGCGCCAGGTCAGGAGATTGCGCGGCCCGGCTGCGACGGACCCGCGCCGGGAGGCCGGCCCGGATGCGGAAGTGGCCGAGATCGCGCAGAAGCTGGAGCATTATCTGGAAGTGGCCAAGGGGGAAATCACGCGTCTGGATTACATTGTGACCCAGTTTCTTCAGGCCATCCGGCCTTCGCCGCCGCAACTGGGGCACCGGTCGCTCAACGACGTGGCCCGGGAGACCCTCGAATTGCTGCGCCCGGAACTGAACAATCGCGGTTTGAATGTGAAGGAGGAATTGGCGCGCCGCCTGCCGGTCTCGCCCATGGACCCAGCCCAAATCAAACAGGTGCTGGTCAACCTCATCAAGAACGCCATGCAGGCCATGACGCGCGGCGGCACGTTGACCCTGCAAACAGGGACTGGCGGAGATTCCGTCTGGATCAGCGTCAGCGACACCGGCCGCGGCATTCCGCCGGACCAGATCAATCATATTTTCGAACCCTTCTATACAACCAAGAAAAAGGGAACCGGACTCGGCCTGATGATTGTGCAGCGGATCATCCGCCAGCACGGCGGCCATATCGAATTGGAAAGTCACGTGGGACAGGGGACCACCTTTCGGATCCGTCTCCCGTCGCAGGAGCGCAAGCCCCGGTTGTTGCAGCCCGTCCGGGACGAGCCCGCGGAAACTCCGTCCCAAAAATGAAGCCGATGCTGCTGATCGTCGATGACGAAAAACCGACGCGCGAAGGACTCCGCGCGGCGCTGGAGGACCATTACGATGTCTGGGTGGCCGAGGACGCGCAGTCGGCGATGGGCCTGCTGGAAGAGCAGAATTTTGCGGTGTTGCTGACAGATTTCCGGCTGCCGCAGGAGGATGGAATGAAATTGATCGGCCGCGCCAAGTCCCTGCCGAAACCTCCCATCTGCATCCTGATGACAGCTTACGGATCGGAGGAACTGGCCGTCGAGGCGATGAAACACGGGGCCGACGACTACATCGCCAAAGGCCGGCTGCAGATCGACGAATTGGAAATGCGCATCGCGCGCGCCCTGCGCCAACAGCATCTCGAGGTCGAGAACGTCGAGTTGCGCCAGCAATTGCAGTCAAAATTCAAGCTCGACAACATCATCGGGCAATCGCCGGCAATGAAGGAGGTATTCGACGTGATCGAGCAGGCTGCGCCGACACGCGCCACCGTGCTGCTGCTGGGAGAAAGCGGCACTGGCAAGGAGCTAGTCGCCAAGGCCATTCATCAACTGAGCCCGCGCGCCGCCTCGCCGATGGTGACGGTCCATTGCGCCGCCCTGGCGCCGACGTTGCTGGAGAGCGAATTGTTCGGCCATGAAAAAGGCGCCTTTACCGGCGCGCATGAACGAAGGATCGGCCGTTTCGAGCAGGCGCAGGGCGGAACCTTGTTCCTGGACGAGATTGGAGAGATCGACCAAAGCGTGCAGGTCAAATTGCTGCGCTTCCTGGGAGAACGGACCTTCGAGCGGGTCGGCTCCAACAAAACGTTGACCGCTGACGTCCGGTTGATCACCGCGACAAACAAGAATCTGGACGAGCAGGTCAAGGCGGGCAAGTTTCGCGAGGATCTTTTTTTCCGTCTCGCCGTGGTCCAACTGGTGCTGCCGCCATTGCGGGATCGGATGGGGGACATTCCGCTGTTGATTGCCAGATTCCTGAAGGAGTTCGCCGCCGAAAACAACAAAAATGTGAACGATTTCACCCCCGACGCGCTCGAAGCGCTGATGAATTACTCCTGGCCTGGCAACGTGCGTGAACTGCGTACCGCCATCGAGAGCGCCGTCGTGCTGGCGCGCGGCGAGAAAATCGGGCTTCGGGATTTGCCCGCGGCACTGCGGGCATCGGCGCCGGGAAGCCTCAGTCCCGCGCGCCTGTTGGCGCGGCCGGATTTGACGGTGGCCGAGGCCGAAAAACAATTGATTGCGCGCGCCTTGAAGGATTGCGGCGCCAACCGCACGCTGGCGGCGCGCAAACTGGGCATGAGCCGGCGCACCCTGCATCGTAAGCTGCATCTTTACAGTTTGGAGGGGCTCTAGATGCCTTTGCAGGATTGGATTCATCACTGGGAGGTCGGAGGCGGCGCGCGCTTCATAAAAGCCACGGCGGCCGTTCTTGGATTTATCGCCATTGCCGGGTTGTACGACCTGCTGGACTACCAAGGCTTCGCCAACGAGGAAGCGATGGAGACGGCGCAACTTGCCCACAACCTCTCGCAGGGCGAGGGCTTCACCACCAAAACCGTCCGGCCTCTTTCAATTTATTTATTGGGCGGAAAGGCGCCCCAAGAGGCATTGCCGGATGTCACCAATCCTCCCGTGTATCCGTATTTGCTGGCCGGACTGATGAGGATGTTGCCGATGAGCTTCACGGCAACGCAATATTGGGCCTACCAACCGGAACGCTGGATCGCGGTGTTCAACCAGGCCCTATTTTTTGCGGCCATTGTGATTCTGTTCCTAATCGCGCAAAGGCAGTTCGATGACCGGGTCGCCTGGCTTTCGGCCCTCCTGTTCGCCGGGACCGGCCTCTTTTGGAAATTCAGCGCCTCAGGACTCTCGACGATATGGGTCACTGTGGTTTTCCTGGCGATGTTTTTGTGCGTGGCCAGAATTTCGGAGGGCACGGACGCCAATCGGCCTCCGGTGGGTTGGAGCGGGTTGGCTGGCGCGCTGGCGGGCATCGGAGGGCTTAGCCGTTATGCGTTTGCGTGGATGATTGTGCCGGTGCTCTTTTTCCTGGCGCTTGGGGGCCGCGGGCTGCGTGGAAAACATTGCGCGGCTGCCGCCCTCTGCTTTGTGATTGTGATGGGGCCGTGGGTGGCACGCAACATTGCGTTGACGGAAACGCCGTTTGGCACAAGCGGTTACACCGTGATTGAGGGAACACCGCCGCTGGAAGGGGACAGCCTGGAGCGCTCCCTTGATCCCAGGGCGGCGTTTCGGCGCGTGGAAGTCATGGATGTCATCGACAAGTTTCTTGCCAACGGCCGCGACCTCTGGCAGCGCGATCTGCCCCGGTTCGGCGGCAATTGGGTAACCGCGTTTTTTCTGGTCGGACTATTAATGCCTTTTCAGAATCCGGCGCGGGGACGCCTTCGCCTGTTCCTGCTGGGATCGATCGTTCTGATGTTTATCGTGCAGGCGCTGGGCCAGACCCATTTGGCGCAGGACTCGCCTGAAATCAATTCGGAAAACCTGTTGGTACTTCTGGCTCCGCTTACATTTATATATGGCGCGGCCCTGTTTTACACGCTTATGGACCAATTAAACCTGGTGACGATGGACGCCCGCGGAGCGATTATCGGGATTTTCCTGATTGTGATGTCAGCCCCGCTCCTACTGTCGCTTGCGATTGCGCCTCCCCCAGATCGTAACAACCCCTATTCGCCGTTACACATCCAAAGAATCGCGCGGCTGATGCAAGCTGGGGAATTAATGATGAGCGATATTCCCGCTGCGGTGGCTTGGTACGGGAACCGCGAGTGCTGGTGGCTTGCTTTGGACGATGATCGGGAGTTCTTTAAAATCAACGAGTTACGCAAAGTTCATACCGTGTTCTTGACGCAACGGACGACGGACGACCGATTTTTGTCACTGAGCGCGAAACCGAAGAGCTGGGGAGAATTGTTCCTACAATGCGAGGCCCACCAGGAAGTGGCGGGTAATGGAGAGGTGCCGTCTGGTTTTCCTTTGACCAACGCTCCGTCAGGTTTCTTGCCGGATCAATTGCTGCTGAGCGACCAGGTCCGATGGGGACTATCCGCTCAGGCCGAAAAATAAGGTGAAATTTTCTTTTGACAAAAATCAATATTACCTTTAGAAATTCCCCACGTTGAACAGAACTCCATAGCAAAGACGTTTTGCCGTCAGGGAAGTCGAATAAGAAAACATATGAAAAAATTTGTTGCCTCTGTAGGATTGGTGGCGATTGGCGCAGCCGCTGCGCATGCTCAGTATGCCCCCGGTTTAACCCCGTTGGAAATGACGAAGGCCTGGTCGTTGTCTGCCGACCTTCGCGGTTTTTACGATGACAACTATCTGACGGCGCCAAAAGATGTTCGGCAAAGCACTTGGGGCACCGAGGTCAGTCCCTCCGCGGCTGTCAATCATTCGGTTCAGGACACGCTCTTTAGCGCCAGTTATGTCTACGACCTGCGTTGGTATGCGACCCACCCTGCTCCCGGCACCTCGACGGACCAATCCCACCAGTTCAATGCCCGTCTGGAACACGAGTTCAGCGAACGTTACAAGATCGCCCTTAATGAATCCTTCGTCATTGCCCAGGAACCGACAGTGATTGATCCCACTGTGATCAGCACTCCATTGCGGGTTGAAGGAAACAACGTACGCAACACGGGGCAGGCTGACTTTACGGCCTCATTGACCAAGCTGCTCGACCTGCACTTGGGATACGGCAACACGGTTTACGCGTATCAACAGACGGCTGCGGATGTTGTCGGGTACCCCTTCTCGCCATTGACTGGGTATTCTGCATTCCCTGGACAGGCCACCACGCCGTTTGAGCCGAGCCGCTCGGCCTCTTTGGACCGAATGGAACAAGTGGCGACGCTGGACTTGCGTTGGAAGATCGCGCCTGACACCACCGGCGTATTTGGTTACCAATTTGAAAATGTCGATTATACCAGCCCCGAGTACATTATTTATCCCGACGCGGCGCTCGGGACGCTTCCCAACGGGACGCTTGTGGAACCGGGTTACCTCAGCAAAATTCGAAACAACGACCAGCATTTCGGATTTATCGGAGTCGATGAGAGTTTCACGCCCGATCTGACCGCATCCATCCGGGTGGGGGCCGAATATCTCGATTACTACAATTACCACACAACCAAGGCTGCCCCATACGTGGACGCCAATTTGACATGGCAATATACGGCGCAATCAACGGCCCAGGTCGGAGTCAAACAGGAGCACAATGCAACGGACGTGACGGGCTATTCGGTCCCGGTTCTGGATACCGACGCCACTGCCCTCTACGCTTCGGTCAATCATGCTATAACGGACCGGTTTACGATTAACGCGATGGGTCAGGCCCAATGGTCCACGTTCAACGGCGGCGACGAGGCGGGCGTCGGGAGCATTGACGGCAAGAGTGAGGACTTTTACGTCATTGGAGTCAACCTGGCATATCATTTCAATCCGTGGTTCCTGACGGAAGCGGGATATGATTACAGCAAGCTGAATTCCGAGATTATTGATCGCAGTTACACTCGGAACCAGGTTTATCTTGGATTTCGCGGGACGTACTAAAAAAGACACAAATAAAATTGACCTTTTCTTCGGAAGGCTAGAACGTATTGCCCAATATACGTATCTAGCTTTCTTTTTTGACTTATGGACTCTGCTACGACAAACGAAACCCCGGAGGTTAAACTTCATTTTCTGGATTATTGGCGGGTGATCCGCCTGCGGCGAAGCCTGATCCTCGTGGTCTTCCTGCTCTGCGTGATGACCAGCACGCTTCTGACCATCTGGCTCCCCAAGAAATATGCCAGCACCGTGCGAATCGAGGTGCAAAAGGACACCCCGGAAGTCTCCATGTTGCATCCCCAGCCGGCTTACACGTTTGGCAACTCCGACCCTTATTTTCTGACCACGCAATTCAAGATCATTGAGTCTTGGTCCATTCTGACCAATGTCATCTCGGACCTGCATTTGGACGAAAAGCTTCCTGAGCAACTCGGTCTGCCGCGATGGACCATGGACGAAACTTACGCTTCTCTGAGCAAAATGATCGATGTCGAGCAGACGCGCATGACCAGCTTGATCGAGATTACGGTCAAGAATTCAAGCGCCCAGATGGCGGCCAATGTCGCCAACGCAATCGCCGAATCGTACCTGAAAGCCCGTAAGGAACAATGGAGTCAGACCCACAACGGAGGCATCGATGCCTACCAGAAACGCCTGGATGGCGAAAAGGAAAGGCTCAAGCAAAAGCAATCAGAACTTGATGCTCTCCGCGAGAAACTCGGGGTGTCCGAATTGGACCCGCAAAGCGCCAACAGCGTAACCATCGAAAGCAGGATGCTGGAAATTTGGGCTGAGCGGGAAGCCTTGGAGAAAGCCGACTACCTGGATTACAGCAACATTCTTTTCAAACTCAGTCAAATTCCGCGGGACAAACTTGGCACGGAGTTGCCGACGGCTTACAGAAATCTAAGCGATATGGAATTGACGGAGAAATCGGAACGCCTGTCCTACGCCAAAGACGTAATGACCGCCGCCAAAGCCGATTACGGCGTTGATAACCCCAAGTACAAGACCGCTTTGGAGGAACTCGATCATGCCCAGCAGGGTTATGACAATAAAGTCGATGGAATCGTCGACGGAATCAAGGCCCGCGTGGACGAGGATTGGCGCCTTCTTCAAATTATCGAAGCCAATGAAAACGAGATAAAATCCGACAAGAATCAACAGGACGAACTCTACCGCCCATATTACAGGCTGAAGGATGAAGTTGAGAGTTTAAAATATAACAACCGCGAATCGGAACGCTATTTGAACCAGGAGATTGCCGAAGCCGGCCAGCCGGACGCCGGTATCGTGATCGTTCGGGACCCCGGCCGGCCCGAGCTGCGGCCCGTCAGTCCCAAGACCCTGATTATTGTGCCGCTGGGCATTATTGTCGGCCTCATTGTCGGCATCGGTCTGGCTTTCTTCATTGAGTATCTGGACACCAGCGTCAAGACCATTGATGATGTCGAGCGGGCCTTGCAGGCGCCCGTGCTGGGAGTCATTCCGCAAAATGTGGGCATTCTTCTGGACGAAGGCGCCGATAGCCCCCATGCGGAAGCCTACCGCGTCCTGCGCACCAACATCTTGTTCTCCAGAAAGAACGAGAAATGGAACACGATGACGGTCCTGAGCGGAGGCGCTGGGGAAGGCAAGTCGACCACCCTGTTCAATTTGGCGACCGTCTTCGCCCAAAACGGCCAGCGCGTTCTGGTCGTTGATTCGGATTTGCGCCGCCCAACCCTGCACAGGGCATTGCATGTGTCCAACACCGTTGGAATCACCGATTACCTGCTCAAGCAGCGCTCAATGGAAGACATTATTCAAAAGACAAAGGTGCCCACGCTGGATTTCATTGCCAGCGGGAAGTTGCCCAGCAGTTCGATGAGCATTTTAGGCTCCGGTCAATTGAAGGAAACCATCCAGGAACTCAAGCGCAGGTATGACTTTATCTTTTTTGACTCTCCGCCCCTCCTCGGCGTCAGCGATGCCTCGATCCTGGCCAGCGAGATGGATATGGTGCTGCAAGTCGTGCAATACCGCCGCTATCCGCAGGCGATGACCCTGCGGGCCAAGCAGATGATTCTCAAGGTCGGCGGAAACCTCGTGGGCATCGTTCTGAATAATATCAATATGAGCCAGGACGAAAATTACTATTACTACAGCGGCTACTACGAATATCAGTCTCATCACAAAGACCACAACGTTGTCCAGGTGGCAGATGGCGCAGCACCGGCCAAAGTCGAAATCAAGCCGAAATATTGATTTTGGCCGGTTCGTCCAAAGTAGAATTATGAGACTGTTAGATAGAATTCCATCTTCTTGTTGGCATGCCTCGGCCGTCCTGGCACTGGTCGCGGTTCTGGCCGGATGCGGCACCAGTGCTCCGCCGCCAGCCGGCCAGCCACAGACCTCGGCCTCCAATGGTTTGACGGATCCTCTGAGGATTAGCGACCGGATCAAGATTGACATCACCGGCACCCCCGAGACCATTGATCCCAGCGAACAGGAAATCAAGGAGGACGGCACGATCAACGTCCAGGGCATTGGCCGCATTCAGGCCGCCGGAATGACGCCCGGTCAGCTTGAAAAGAGTATCCAGGCGGCATTGGTCCCGAGTTATTACGCCCATTGCAATGTTACGGTCTCGCCCACTGGCCGGTTCTTCTATGTCGGGGGCGAAGTCAGTCCGAATGGTTCGGGCGGAAGGATAATTTTTTCCGGCCCGATCACAGTGACCCGCGCAATTGATTCGGCCGGGGGGTTCAGTCCTTTTGCCAACAGGAGAAAGGTGCGGTTGACGCGAGTGGACGGCACCATTTTTATCGTCAATTGCCGCAAAGCGATCCTGCATCCTGAATTGGACCTCTCGGTTTATCCGGGTGACAGGATCTACGTTCCTCGGCGCTTTTAGCGATGGTTGAGCTACGGATCCTTTCTGGAAACCGAAGCGGGACAAGGTATTGCGGCGATCGTTTTCCCATCTGCGTCGGGCGTGCCGAGGGTTTGGATTTGTCGTTGGACGAACCTGGCGTCTGGCCGCGCCATTTTCGAATCACCTGGGAGCCTGAGGGTTTGATTCTTGAAGCGGAGCCCGATGCCTTGATCAGCGTCAACGGCGCGGCGGTGCGGCGGGGGCTCTTGCGCAACGGGGACATCATCACGCTTGGCTCATTGAGAATTCGGTTCAGCTTGGGGCCGGTCAGGCAGTTCTCAATGGCCGTCCGCGAGTGGCTGACGTGGATTGCCTTGGGTGCGCTTTGCCTCGGCCAGGTGGCGCTGGTCTATCTTTTGCCCCGTTCGTAGCCTGCCCGCCTTTTCTTTAGAGCGTTTTAATGTCGGAAATGGCGCACCCCGGTCAACGCCATGCACAGCCCTTGTTCGTCGGCTGCCGCAATGACTTCGGGATCCCGAAGCGACCCACCCGGTTGGATGGCAGAGGTGGCTCCGGCTTTGGCGGCGGCCACCAGGCCGTCGGGAAACGGAAAAAAGGCGTCGCTGCAAACGACGCTTCCCGCCAGCGACAGCCCTGCTTCCTGGGCCTTCCAGACGGCAATCCGGCTTGCATCCACGCGGCTCATCTGCCCCGCCCCAATGCCGAGAGTCCGGTCGGCGGTGGAGAAGAGGATGGCGTTCGATTTGACATTCTTGACAATTTTCCAGCCAAAAAGCATTGCCTTCCGTTCGGTTTCCGTCGGCTGCCGTTTGGTGACCACCTGCAAATCCGAGGCAGAAATCTTCTTGTCATCCCGCTCCTGAACCAGGAGGGAACCAGCACCCACACCCCGCACTTCCACGTTGTGGCCGCTTCCAGGCCACTTGAGGACCTGGAGGAGCCGCAGGTTTTTTTTCCTTTTTAGCAATTCGAGAGCGTCCGGCGCGAAATCCGGCGCGACAATGACCTCGCTGAAAATTTCCGAAATGGCCTCCGCGCAGGCCAGGTCCATCATATCATTGACGGCGATGATTCCGCCAAAGGGCGCCTGTTTGTCCGTGGCGAAGGCCTTTTCCCAGGCTTCACGCAGAGTCTGGCCCTGGCCGGCCCCGCAAGGATTGGTGTGTTTGAGAATGGCCAGCATCGGCGCGTCCCCGGCGAACTCGGCGGCAAGCGCCGCCGCCGCCGTCAAGTCGAGAATGTTGTTGTAGGAAAGTTCCTTGCCGTGGAGTTGCTGGAAATATTCCCCAAACCGCCCGTAAAGCGCCGCGCGCTGGTGGGGATTTTCACCGTAACGCAACTCCTGCGCCCGGCTTGCGCTCAAGGAAAAAACCGGCGGCCACGCAGCCCCGGCAGGCGGAGGCTCCGGCCAGGTCTGGTCCGGCAGTCCGGGGCTGACGTCAAACGTCTTGGAAAGATAACCGGCAATCTGCGCGTCGTAAGCCCCCGTGCGGGCAAAGACCTTGACCGCCAGACGACGGCGTAGTTCGGCGGTCGTGTTCCCTTCAGCAATGATTTGGTCGGCCACCTCGGCATAGTCCGCCGGGTCCATCACCACTGTCACGCTCTCATGGTTCTTGGCGGCGCTGCGCAGCATCGAAGGCCCGCCGATGTCGATGTTTTCGATTGCGTCCGCCAGCGTCACGTTTGGCCGTGCCACCGTCTGGGCGAACGGGTAGAGGTTGACCACCACCAGATCGATCGGTTTGATGTCGTGCTTGCGCGTGGCCGCCTCATGGGCCGGATTGCCACGCACGTAGAGAAGGCCGCCGTGGATTTTTGGATGTAACGTCTTGACCCGGCCATCGAGCATTTCAGGAAATTCCGTGTAGGCGCTCAGATCGCTGACCATGATCCCCTTGTCGCGCAAGGACTTGGCGGTGCCGCCGGTGGAGATGATTTCAACGCCGGCGGTGGCGAGTGCCTGCGCCAGGGCGATCAAGCCTGTTTTGTCATAAACGGACAGCAATGCGCGTTGAATTTTCGGCATAAAAATGCGCTTAAATTTTCCAGAAGTGGCAAAGGAGTCAACCTGATTCGCGATTTGTTCAAAGTCTCCCGTGGGAAAATCGATTGAAATCGAGCATGGCCTTGCCACATTCCCTGCTGGCGTAATTGACACGCCGAAGCTTTGGCGAAGGTCGGCAGGGCACGGGCGTGTGGCGAGCAGTGTACTACTCGTGGACTTGACACGAAGACTCTAGCTGACGATTGGCGCTGACCATCCACCGATGCGCATCGCGAACGCTCATCGGCGATTGCGGCTTCTGCTCTTGCTCTGAAATCTGAGGTGGTTTATCCTCTAGACATGAGTTCCGTCCACGAGATCGAAACGGCCGTCAGCAAGCTTTCTCGCCGGGAGCTTTTGGCTTTCCGCGACTGGTTCTCCGAGTTCGACGCTGCAACGTGGGACAAGCAGTTTCAGGAAGATGTTGCCGCCGGACATTTGGACGCCCTTGCGGACGAAGCCATCCGTGATTTGCGCGAGGGGCGTTGCCGGGACCTGTGAGGCATCGCGCCAACCCGAAATTCTGGCAGTTCTATGCACAACTCCCGGAGGGGATTCAGCGGCTTGCGGACGAGAACTATGCCTTGCTCAAGGCCGATCCCCGACATCCCTCCCTCCACTTCAAGAAAGTTGGCAGAATGTGGTCGGTTCGTGTCGGCATCCGATATCGCGCTATCGCAGTCGAAGACGGCTCGGACATCGTTTGGTTTTGGATTGGTCATCACAGCGAGTACGACAGAATAATTTCTGGACGCCGCGGATGACCCCCAACGACCAGGACTCAACAGAATTGCCATGACAAAGAGCCAAGTCCCATTTATCGGTTTGAGCGTTTGCGCTCCTGCAGCGTTCTTGCTTTTTTATCCGATTTATCGACGGAGCGAACTGGCAGCTTGGGCATTTATGATTTGCGGCGTGCTATTTGGCATACTGCTTTTTGGGTGGTCGCTTTGGAGTTTTCGCCGTCAGCCAGCGAGAGCCATTATCGGGCTGCTTATTTGTGGTTATTGTTTTTGGCAGGTTCTTGTGATTCCCGGTTATGTCGAGGCTGTTAAGAGACGTGTCACCAGCCAGGAGTTGAATAGACTCGAAACAAGGGAAACCTCCGCAAGCAATTCCTAAGCGGCGCGACTTGGCGGAGGGGGGTCAAGGTGGAGCGCAGCATCGGCAGCTTTTCCTCCATCGGTTTTTTCCACACATTTCCTGCAAAAGCCTGCCATTTTCCTCGCCGACCGGGTCTTGTTTCCCGTCAAACCATGTTACGTTGCCCTGTGCGGACAATGCCGCCGCCGCCGCTCCAAAAAACGGCAAACGCTCTTTGACATGTTAAGATGATCTTCCGGAGAGCCCAAACCGGCTTTGCCCACATTTGGTCATAGTTGATCAAGGTTCCGCGACCCAGGGCGCTTGAATCACGCCAAAGACCCAAAACACCGTAAATTGTTGCGACTGTGAGCGTTTCGTGGTTTTTGGCACCCAATCCTTCGAAATCGGATTAAGGTTAATCAAGGTCAATCAAGCCTCGCGCGAATCTAGCTTGCCTTTGGCCTTCCCCCGTGCCACATAAGGGCCGCAACTATGGTTTGCCTCGGTAGCTCAGTTGGTCAGAGCAGTTGACTCTTAATCAATTGGTCGTCGGTTCGACTCCGACCCGGGGCACCATCTTGACGACCACATGAAACAGGTTCTGGACATCCGCCCACACGGCGGACTGGATTTTTTGTCTCTCGGGGCTTTGGTGCATCGACTTGACCCGGGCATTGTCCCCTTCCGCAAGGCAACTCATTGCGATATCCATGTTTCCGGCGGCGAGTTCAATGTGTCGGCCAATCTCTCCGATTGCTTCAATCTCAAAACCGGCATCGTCACCGCGATGGCCGATTACCCAATCGGCGACTTGATCGCCGAGCGAGTCCGGGCAATGGGCGTCAGGCCATTCTACAAGCATTTCCAACACGACGGAGTCCATGGTCCAAACATGGCCGCCGTTTATAGCGACCGCGGTCACGGTGTGCGGGGGCCGGTGGTTTTTTACAACCGTTGCAATGAAGCCGCCGCGTTACTCAAACCCGGCGATTTCGATTGGGAGGAGATTTTCGGCCAGGGCGTCCGCTGGTTCCATAGTGGCGGCATTTTCGCGGCGCTATCACCGACTACGGCCGAATTGATCGTCGAAGCGATGCAAGCTGCCAAGAACGCCGGCGCCGTGACATCGTTCGATCTGAATTATCGCGCGAAACTTTGGAATATCGCCGGCGGCAACGAGCGCGCGGTCGCGGTGCTTGACAGGATCGTGAAAAATGTCGATGTGCTTGTGGGCAATGAGGAGGATTTGCAACTGGGCTTGGGAATAGCCGGGCCGAAGGTGGCCGCGAAATCCAAACTCGATCCCGCGGCTTTCTTCGGCATGATGAAGAACGTCCACAAGAAGCATCCGCAGGTCAAAATTGTCGCCACAACGTTGCGCGAAGTGCATTCCACCAACCGTCACGCCTGGGGCGCGGTCGCGTGGGTCAACGGCACCGCTTTTTCATCGCCGACGTGCGATCTGGATGTCGTTGATCGAGTCGGGGGCGGTGACGGTTTTGCGTCCGGATTTTTCTACGGTTTGCTCAATGGGGAATCGCCGCAGGCGGCGGTGAATCTGGGATGGGCGCACGGTGCGTTGCTGACGACGTTTCCGGGAGATACGACGATGGCGACTGTCGAACAGGTTCGCGCGTTTGCCCGCGGCGGTTCGGCGCGCATTCAGCGTTAGGACGGGCCGAAAACGTTCTCAAACCTGGTATTGACGTGTTGGAAGTGAAAATCCAGCGAGCAGAGCTTCTCCAGCTCGCCGGGGCCAAAATGTTTCCCGACCTCGGGGTCGCTTTGCAATTGCCGGAGGAAATCCGCGTCGCCGCGGCCGGCGCGTTTGGCCTGCCAGGTCAGCATGGCGTTGCGTTGGACCAGGTCGTAGGCGGCTTCGCGTGTCAAACCTTTTTTGATCAGGGCCAGGAGGACGGTTTGAGAATTCCACAGGCCCAATGACGACTCCAGATTTCGCTTCATGTTTTCCGGGTACACGATCAGGCCCGAGGTCAGTTTTTTCAGGGTGACCAGCATGTAATCCAGCAGTGTGCAGGAGTCCGGGAAAATAATGCGTTCCACGGAGCTATGGCTGATGTCGCGCTCATGCCAGAGAGCGACATTTTCCAGCGCCGCGACGGCGTTGCCCCGAAGGACGCGCGCCAGCCCCGTGAGCCGCTCGGCGGTGATGGGGTTGCGCTTGTGCGGCATGGCGCTGGAACCTTTCTGCCCTGGGGCAAAAAATTCCTCCGCTTCGAGGACTTCGGTGCGTTGCAGGTGGCGGAATTCCGTCGCCCAGCGTTCGACGCCGGCGCCAATCAACGCCAAAACGCCGATGAATTCGGCATGGAGGTCGCGTTGCACCACCTGCGTGGCAATCGGCGCGGGCCGCAGGCCCAATTGGGCGCAGACTTGCGCCTCCACCTTCGGCGGAAGGTGCGCGCTGGTGCCGACCGCCCCGGAAAGCTTCCCCACGGCCACCCGTTCCCGCGCCGTTTCCAGTCTTTGCAAGGCGCGCGTGAATTCGTCGTGCATCAGGGCCATCTTCAAGCCGAAGGTGGTCGGTTCGGCGTGAATTCCGTGGCTGCGGCCAATCATGGGCGTGAATTGGTGCTCGCGGGCCCTCTTGGCGATGGTTTCGCGCAAGGCTTTGACATCGGCGATGAGGATGTCGGCCGATTCCGTCATTTGCACCGCGAAGGCGGTATCGACAATGTCGCTGCTCGTCAGGCCGAAATGCAGCCAGCGGCTGGCCGGGGCGCCGATATTTTCGGAGACGTTGGTGGTGAAGGCGACGACGTCGTGATTGAGAGTCTTCTCCAGTTCCTTGCAGCGCTCGAGATTGAAAGCGGCTCTGGCCGTCATCTGGGCGAAGTCGGCGGCGGGAACGATGCCTTCGGCAACCAACGCCTCGGCCGCCAGCAACTCAATGCGCAGCCAGATTTCAAGCTTTCGCTGCTCGGACCAGATTTCCCGCATTTCCGCCCGCGAATAACGCTGAATCATAGAGTTGAGGATTCACAACTTCCGGGCGGTTCGCAACTGCAAAGCCCGGAGCTTCCGGACCATTGGCGACACGCCTTTCGATTTGGATTGCGCCCTGGGCGGCGTCTTGTGGTTAAATCAACGGCGATGAAAAACGCGGCGGCGTCCCAAAACCACCTTGCTTGCGAAGTTGCCATTATCGGCGGTGGAAGCGCGGGATACGCGGCCGCGCAAACAGCGGCGCGGGCGGGGCTGCATACGGTTGTGATCGAGGGCGGAGATGAGATCGGCGGCCTGTGCATCCTGCGAGGGTGCATGCCGAGCAAGGCCCTGCTCTATGCGGCCGAGGTGCTGCACCTGGCGCGCGCGGGCAAAACGTGGGGACTTCGCATTCCCAGGGCGGGCTTCGATTTTCCGGCGATGATGGCGCGCAAGAAGGCGTTGATCAGGGAGTTCGCGAAGCATCGCCGCGATCAATTGACGGGAGGGAAATTTTCGTTTATTCGCGCGCGCGCTTCCTTTTTGGATTCACATACAGTGATTTTGCACCACCGGCGCCTGGCGGCGCCGAAAATCGTGCGAGCCAAGTATTTTGTGATTTGCACGGGGTCAGTCGCGTCGCCGTCGCCAGTGCCGGGCCTCGACGAGGTCGGTTTTATAAACAGCGACGAGGCGCTCTCATTGCGCAAGCTGCCTCGTTCGCTGATTGTTCTCGGGGGCGGTCCGGTGGCGGTCGAACTGGCGCAATTTTTTTGCCGGCTGGATGTCAAGGTGAGTTTGATTCAGCGCGGGGAACATGTGTTGCGCGATTTCGATACGGACGCGGCGGTGGTGCTGGAGAACGTGTTGCAACGGGAGGGCGTCCGCCTCTGGGGCGACACCAGGCTGCTCGGGGCTTTTCGGAGGGGACGCGAGAAAGGAATCACGTTCCAGCACGGAAAGCAGAAACGCCGGGTTGCGGCGGAGGAAATCCTGCTTGCATTGGGGCGCGAAGCGGCAACGAAAGGGCTGGATTTGGAGAAGGCGGGCGTCCAGACGGACCACGGCCGGATTGTCACGGACGCCCGGATGCAGACCACCGCGGCGCACATTTACGCGGCGGGCGATTGCACGCGGCCGTACCAGATTGTCCACATCGGCATCGAGCAGGGGGAAGTGGCGGCGCACAACATCGCGCACCCGGGCCAGGAACGGGACATGGATTACCGGCTGCTGACAAGCGTGGTGTTTACGGATCCGCAGGTGGCGTCGGTTGGATTGACGGAAAAGGAGGCGTTGGGGCTGGATATTCAATACTTGACAGCGAGCCATTCGTTTGCCGATCACGGCAAATCGATCATCATGGAGGCCAAAGACGGGTTTGTGAAATTGCTGGCGGACCCGGAGTCCGGGGAAATCCTGGGCGGGGGTTGCGTGGGGCCGATGGGCGGGGAGTTGATCCACGAAATCATCGCGGCGATGCACGGGCGGATGAAGGCGCAGGAGTTGGCGGCGATGCCGCATTATCATCCGACACTGGCGGAAATCTGGACTTATCCGGCCCTGGAACTGGCGGAGCGTGTGGTTGGACCGGGGACCCGGATTGGCGACGTTCCGCGGAAAGCCTGACGTGACAGAAACAGCCTCGTAAACGGCAAGGAAAGTGCTACGTTGATGATTAACTTATGCATATGCCTGCATTTCCGGTTGATTTAAGCCGGTTCAATCTTAACTACGTGGATCTTATCGTGGTCGTGTGGCTCATTATTGGACTGTTGTATGGGCGCAAACGAGGCATGACCCAGGAACTTTTGCCGACGATTCAATGGGTGGCCATCGTCGTTGTGGCGGGATTGTTTTATCAGCCTCTTAGCGCGCAGATCCAGCAGTATGCGCACTTCGAGCCTTTGTGGTCCAATGTTTCCGCCTATCTGTTGCTTGGCTTTGGGGTTCACCTGGTTTATTTGTGGGTGAAGCATTTGCTCCACCACAAATTGATCGGAACGGACATGTTTGGAAAGGGGGAGTATTATTTCGGGATGCTGGCAGGCATGGTGCGGTTTGGCTGCATGGTGATTATGGTTTGCGCATTGATGAATTCGCGCATCGTCACCAAAGCCGAGCTCGCAAAAACGGAGAAGGCGCAGAGCGACGCGTTTTCGGATATTCGCTTTCCGACCTATGGCACGATCCAGCAGGCTGTTCTTGTAGAGTCCTACAGCGGAAGCCTGATTGAAACCAATCTTCACTCAGTCATGATCGCCAGCGTCACGCCCAAGCCGGAGGTCAAAACCGAAACACTGAAGCAGCAGCAGGAACGATTGGTCAACGAGATCATCGACAGCCATAGACGATAAACTGCGGTCAAACATGGGTGGAATCATTTCTCCCTCGACGCTCGAACAAATTCGCGCGGCGAGCGATATTGTCGACGTCATCGGCGGCTATGTGCCGTTGAAGAGGGCCGGGGCCAACTTCGTGGCCCTCTGTCCATTCCACAAGGAAAAAACGCCGAGTTTCAACGTCAATCCACACAAGCAGATTTTTCATTGCTTTGGCTGCCATAAAGGGGGCGACGTGTTCACATTCGTCAAGGAGTACGAGAACATCGACTTTCCCGACGCCGTGCGCCGCCTCGCGGAGCGGGCCCGGATTCCGATTGAAGTGGATGCGCACGCGGGCGCTTCTGAAACGAGGCACTTGAAGGACCGTTTGCTTCAAATTCACGAACAGATCACGCAACGCTGGCAGTCCGCGCTGGCGTCGGGTGAAGGCGGGCAAATCGCGCGCGATTATCTTGCCCGGCGGGGAGTCGCCGCGGAGGCGGTGCAGCTTTTCCGGCTCGGGTACGCGCCCGACGCCTGGGACGACACCGTGAACTGGGCCAACAGCAAACAGCACGAATTGCCGTTGGTCGAACAGGCTGGTCTGATTTTGCGCAAGGAAGGCAGCGATCATTTTTACGACCGGTTCCGGGGGCGCTTGATCTTTCCCATTTGCGACGAACAGGGGCGCGTTGTCGGTTTCAGCGGACGCATTTTGTCGGGAGAGGAAAAAACGGCAAAATACGTTAATTCGCCGGAGACGGCGATTTTTACCAAGGGCAAAGTGATGTTCGGGCTGGACAAATCGAAGCGCGCGTTGCTGGAGACCCATCGAGCCGTGATTTGCGAGGGGCAACTGGACCTGATTGCGTGTTATGTGTCGGGCGTCAAGAATGTGGTCGCGCCGCAAGGCACGGCTTTGACAGCGGATCACACGCGGATTCTCAAACGTTACGTGGACGAAGTGGTGCTCTGTTTCGATTCCGACAACGCCGGACAAGACGCGGCGGTGCGTTCGCTGGACATCGTGCTGGGATCGGGTCTGGCGGTGCGGGTGGCGACGGTGCCGGCGCCGCATGATCCGGACAGTTTCATAAAGGAATTCGGCGGGCCCGCGTTTGGGGAGTTGATCGAAAAAGCGCGGGACTTTTTTGATTATTACCTGGACCGGCTATGCGTATTGAACGACGCGGGAAGCGATCGCGGCCGCCGGGCGATCGTTCAGGCGATGGCCGAGGCCGTTCACAAAGCCGGCAGCGACGTGCTGCGCGATACTTACGCGCAAAAGACGGCGTTGCGGCTCGGTGTGGCGGCGGAGGCCGTGCGAAACGACTTCAAAAAGAGGTCGCGCGTTCAACGCGTTGAAACCGGGGAAACCGGGGAGCCCGCGGACGCACCTGTCCGGCCACCCACGCGCGAATGCTGGCTCTTGCGGGTGTTGCTGGAAAAGGAAGAATATGTTGAATGGGTTGCCGCCCATCTGGAAGCCGAGTGGCTGACCAACCCGCTGGCCCGCGGCATTGTCGCGCGTCGGCTGGAAATGGCGGATGCGTGGCCCGGCGTTGCCGCATGGTTGTCGCAACTGGAGAGCGCGGAATGGAAAACCTTGATCACCGAAGTGCTGGCGGACCCGCGGCCAATTCCGGACGCCGAGGGGATGTTAAAGGGTTCTCCCACGCGGGAAGGAATGGTCAAGATTCTTCGGGACGAATTCATCAGGCAACGCCTGGCATCAATCAGCCAGCGGCTCGGCGTGGCCGATTTGCCGGAACCCAGCCAGCAAGAACTTTTCGCCGAGAAGGAGCATCTGCTCCGACTCAAGAAGGCGCCGCTGACACCCAAAAGCGACCAGGCATGACACTATCGGAGGATTTGCAAAACGCGGTTGAAACGTTCGGATTGGGACGATATTCCCGGCACATTTTCCTCTGCGCGGATCAAACCGAGCCCAAGTGCTGCGCCAAAGAGGCCGGTTTGGAGTCGTGGGAGTATTTAAAACGCCGGTTGAAGGAACTCAATCTGGTTGGGCCGCATCCGCTGGTTTATCGCACCAAGGCAAATTGTTTGCGGGTATGCGTCCACGGCCCAATCGCGGTGGTTTATCCCGAGGGCGTCTGGTACCACTCCTGTTCTCCAGCGGTCCTTGAGAGAATCATTGAGGAACATCTCATCAAGGGCCAAGTGGTGGAACAATATGTGTTTGCGCGCGCCAAACTTTGAGTGGCGGCTCAAAATTTCTCGGAGACTTCCATTCCCACCATGCAAACGTCGTCGGAGAATTGGTGGTTGACAGAGAACTGCTGGATTTCAGCCAGGGTTGCGGTAAACAATTCCGCGCAGTGGAGAGAGGAGTTCTTCCGCACTGCCTCGAGCAAGAGTTCCTGGCTGAATTGTTGGTCGTCGGGACCCTCCACTTCGTAAAGGCCGTCGGTAAATAGCATGACCAAATCCCCGGCGGCCAGATCGCATGACGCGGTCGGATAAGTCGATTCGGCGAATAATCCCAGGGCGGGCCGGGCTTTGCCGTCGGCGTTTTTCAAGACTTCGACGTTTCCCTGGAGCCGGTGAATCAAAAAGGGACGGGGATGTCCGGCGTTGGAATAATAAATCTGACGGCGCTCCAGGTCCACCACCAGGTACAAGGCGGTCGTGAACATGGGGGTTCCGGTTTGTTGCAAAATGGCGCGGAGATCGGAGTTGATGCGTGTCAATAATTGGCCCGGGTCCAATGCGATCGGCCGCAATTCCTCGACCAGGCCGCGCACCATTGCCGTGACCAGGGCGGAGCGGACGCCGTGCCCCATGACATCGCAAATAAAGAGGCCGGCCTTGGTGTCGGAGAGGGCCAGAACGTTGAAGAAATCGCCCCCGACCTGTCCGGTGGGATAATAGCGATGACTGAAATGCACCAGGCTGGATTCCTCCGCGGCGCCGGGCGGGAACGTGGGATATTGCTGGGGCAGGATGGCCTGCTGGATGTCCCGCGCCAATTTGAGGTCGTCTTCGAGAATCTCGTTTTTCTTGCGCAACTCAGCCTGACTGCGGGCCAGTTCGGCATTGACTTGGCGTTCGCGCTCCTCGGCCTGCCTGCGCACCGTAACGTCCCGAAAAACACTCAACACCAACGAGCGGCCCTCCTCAACCTCGACAAAGGAATTGGACAACTCGACATCGACGGCTTTTCCGGTGCGGAAAATGACATGGCGTTCGAACTGGCTTTCGATTTTCTTTTCCGCGAACCGCTGCTGGTACTTCTGCGCCATGTCCGCCAGGTCCTCGGTTTCCGAATAGATGGCCGTGTAGGGGCGTCCCACCAGCGATTCGGCGGGCAGACCGACAATCTGGCAGAAGGCGGGATTGACGGCGACCATGGTGCCCCGTTCATCGGTGAGGCGCATGCCGTCGAAGGATTTTTGCCAGATGGAGCGGAAGCGCAATTCCGAGAAGCGCACTTTTTCCTCAGCCTCTTTGCGGGCGGTGATATCTTCGACCATGCCTTCGTAATAGAGGACTTTGCCCTGGTCGTCGGTGACGGCGCGGGCATTTTCGGAAATCCAGATAATCGATCCGTCCTTGCGATAAATCTGTGACTCGAAATCATGAACCACGTTGTGTTCCTGCATCAATTTGACGAACTCGGCGCGGCGGTTTGGGTTGACATAGAGGAGTTTGGCGATGTCGCTGATGGAGGACATGACATCCTCCCGGCTGCTGTAACCGTAAATGCGAATCAAAGCCGGATTGACATCCAGATAGGCTCCCTGAGGGGAAGTTTGAAAAATGCCGGCAACAGAGTTCTCAAAAATGCCGCGGTATTTCTGCTCCGCCTTCAGCACGGCCCCCTTGGATTCCGTCCGTTCGATGGCGTAAATGATGGCGCGCGAGATGAGCTGGCTGTTGACGTGGCCCTTGACCAGGTAATCCTCGGCCCCGGCATGGACTGCATTAACGGCCAGGGTTTCGTCGTCGGTACCGCTAAGGACGATGATGGGAACGTCGCGGGCGCGCGATTTAATCGCGCTGAATGTTGCCATTCCGGAACTGTCGGGCAGTGAAAGGTCGAGCAGAATAACGTCGATGTTTCCCTGGGCCAGGCGCGTCAGGCCGGAGGCAAGATCCGTTACGGGATGAAGCTCAAAATGGACGCCGGCGACCTTTTGCAGCATCATTCGCAGAAAGAACACATCATCGGGATTGTCCTCGATGAGCAGTATACTGATCGTTTTGATTTCCATGGCGGGCGTGCCCAAACGCGCGTCTGGTATCAGTTCTACCACTAAGAGACGGCGGTGGAAAGTCTCTTTTGCGCTGCTGACACGGCTGGCCAGCTATCCGCGGGTTAAAATCTCACCGCCAACCGCCCCGCACAAATGTATGCCGGCCGCCGCGGTATGCGTAATGATCCGCAACCCAATGGGCGCCCGGATGCGGCGGTTGTGCCCATCGTCCCCTCTGCCAGTCCCAATGGCTTCCGCCCCACACCCAACTCCCGCCGATCCAAACAAAATCGGGCCCCGGAGCAACGGTCACCGCCTCATACGGCGCGGGCGGTGGCGCGGAGTCCGCATAAACGACACCGGGGTCCGTCGATACCGCCACTGCGCCTCCCGGCCCCCTGGCCTCCACGGCGCAGCCCGCGGCAAAAATCGAACACGCTGAAAGGACGCTTCCCAATTTGATCAAGATTGATTTTTTCATAATATTCCCTCGGAAAAACATCGACGCGCGACGCCGAATCGTCAAGGTGTCGAGTAAAAAATTAACCCCGATTGACACCCCCGGCATTTGCATTAGGCCGGAGGCGCGCCGACACTTTAGACTTGGCTAACCGTGTCGTTCCCGGCCATTTTGTGCGTCACATGAAGAGCCATTTGCGGTTGTTGTTGCTGGCCGGGCTGATGGTTGCCACCGGCGGGTGCGCCTCCAAGGTGCCCAAAGAGGTTTTCCACGCTGGTGACGAGGTGCCCCCCGATTTTCTTACCGGACCGGCGGCAATGCTGCTGACCAATCTGGACGGTTTCAGCGCCACAGTCGCCTTTTCCCAGCCTTCGCCCGCGGGGCTGCCACGCACTGTTTCCGGGGACCTGTTGGAACGGGAAGGGCGCCTGATTTTCCAGCCGGCCGATCACGCCAAGCACAAGAAAAACGAGATACAAGGCGGAACGATTTTTATCTGGGACGAGGACAGACACATGGGCTACGTGTTGAGCGACCCGTTGCAGGCGTACGCACGGCTGCCATCCAGTGTCCAAGGCACAAATGTCGTCTGGGAGACTGACGGGGCTGTCCAGGAGGAAGTTGACGGCCATCCTTGCCGGCGCGTGAAGGCACTCGTTGGGTGCGACGACGGTTCGTCGGCCCGATTCATGGTGTGGCAGGCCGAAGATGCCAAACGGTTGCCGGTGCGGATTCGGTCCGTGTCCGGTTTGCGGGAATTCACACTGGATTTTTCAAACATCCGGTTGGAATTGCCGACGCCTGAATTATTCGTTCCGCCGGATGGATTCACCAAGTACGAGACTGCGGTGGCTTTAATGAACGAACTGATTATCCGCCAAACAGAATTGATCAAGGCCGGCGAATCCCACGGCACCGGTGAAGAAACTGGCCCAGCCATAAACAACTGGCGCCAGGGTCAACCGCAGTAATCGGCGGCGTTCCGAGCGTCGCACTATTAGGCGCCTGCAAACTGGCAATTTCGACCCTTGCCCAAAAAGGGCAAAGCGGGCACCCTTTTCGCGGCCATGAATCCGACTGCTATCGAGAATCATCTGCGATTTGTACTGATGGATTGGGCGATCATCATCGCGGTGGCATGGTTCTTCGGACGACTGGGAAAACGACTGGGACAACCGCTGGCGGTTGGAGAAATCGTGGCGGGCTTGTTGCTGGGGCCGTCGGCACTGGGTTTGATATGGCCGAGAGATTGGCCGGCGATATTTCCCGCCGAGACGCAACAATCGCTCCAGTTGCTGGGAAAGTTGGGAATCATCCTACTTCTGTTTCAAGTGGGGATGGAATTCGACTTCGGCCATTTTCGCCGTCAATCCCGCACGGTGGTCGGTGTGTCCTTTATGGGGATTATTTCGCCGATGCTCGGAGGGCTTGCCATCGGGCGCTGGCTGCATGATCGTTTTGCCCCGCACGTCGACTTTCTGGGGTTCCAGCTCTATATCTGCATCGCGCTCTCGATCACTGCCCTGCCAATACTGGGACGGATGCTGCTGGAAATGAAACTGGAACAGACGGCATTCGGAGCGATGGCCGTGAGCGCGGCGGCGATTGACGATGTCGTAGGTTGGGTGGGACTGGGCGCGGTGACGGCGCTGGCAACCTCGAAATTTCGATGGATGCCGATGTTGGGGCAGATATGCGGCCTGGCGCTGTTCTTCTTAATGCTGATGAATGCCGTCGGCCCCGCTCTGAGATGGTATTGGAAAAGGAGCCTTGCGCATGTCGACCGTTCCGATACATCGAAAATGCCCTCGTCTTTCCTGGCCATTTTGCTGATCTGCCTTTTTGGTTGCTGCCTGATTACGAACCGCCTCGGCGTCTTTTCAATTTTTGGCGGCTTCCTGCTGGGCGTGGCGCTGCATGAGCAAAAGGATCTTGTCAAAGCCTGGCGCGATCAGTTGTCAAATTTTGCGATGGTTGCACTGGTCCCGATTTTTTTCACCAACACCGGATTGCGAACGGAAATCGGTTCGTTGAATACGTCGGCGGCGTGGCTGGGTTGCGCGGTGGTGCTGGTGGTCGGGGCGGCGGGCAAATTGCTCGGGTGCTGGGTGGCGGCCCGTATAGGCGGCCAGCCCAATCGCAACGCGATTTCCATCGCCGTGTTGATGAACACCCGCGCGTTGATGGGGCTGATCGCCATCAACGTTGGTTACGATCTGGGCTTGCTGCCCAAGGATTTGTTCACGATGTTTGTCATTATGTCGCTCGTCACCACCGCGATGACCGGACCGCTGTTGAAATGGTCTTTGCCGTTGGAACTGCGGTCCCTGGTGCCCGATTATGCGGCGGACAATGCCCGGCGGGCCAGGCGCGCTCACGGGGAAAGGGAACTCAGTCATGTCCCCTGAACCCGAACAATTTGATGTGGTTATCATTGGCGGCGCGATGTCGGGCGCGGCCAGCGCCCTCCTGCTCAAGCGGCAGCGGCCCGAGCTGCGGGTTTTGATTCTGGAAAAGTCGAAGGTTTTTGGACGGCGCGTCGGCGAGGCGACCGTCGAAATCAGCACCTATTTCCTGACCAAGATACTGGGCCTGACCACTTACCTCAACGAATCGCACCTCGTCAAACAGGGGATGCGCTTCTGGTTCTTCAACGACCAGACGCGCTCGCTGGACGAATGCGCCGAAGTCGGCGGGCGGATGCTCTCGCGCCTGATTTCTTTCCAGGTGGACCGCGCCCGCTTGGACCAGGAGATTCTGGACCGGGCTGTGGCCGCGGGCGCGATTTTGTGGCGTCCGGCCGAGGTGGCAAATGTCGAGCTGAACGCCGGCGGACAACAGAAGCTAGAGGTGCGTTGCGACGGCCAGTCGCGGAACGTCCAGGCCCGATGGGTCGTCGATGCCTCAGGTGTGGCGGCGTTGCTGGCGCGGCGCAACGGATGGTTGCGGCAAAATAACGAGCATCCCACGGCGGCGGCGTGGTCGCGCTGGCGGGGTGTCAAGGATTGGGACGGGTACGAATTGGCGCAAAAATATCCGCGCTGGCAGCAGGCTTGTTACGGGATTCGTTCGACCGCGACCAATCACATGGTGGGCGACGGCTGGTGGGCCTGGTTCATTCCGCTCAAAGGCGGGGACACGAGCGTGGGCATAGTCATTGACCAGCGTTTGGCGCAATTGCCGGAGGACGGGCCGATCGGCGACCGGATCAAGACGTTTCTTTCCCGGCATCCGGTCTCGCGCGAAATGCTGGCGGACGCCCAATGGGAAGAAGGGGACGTTCACTGGCGGAAAAACCTTCCGTATTACACTACGGTTTTTGCGGGCGACGGATTCGCGCTGGTGGGAGATGCATCGGCCTTTCTGGATCCGTTTTACAGTCCCGGGCTGGATTGGATCGCCTTCACCACGATGTCCGCGGCGCGGCTGATATTGACCCAGCATAAAGGCGAACCGGTCGCCAAGCTGATTGAAGAACATAACCGCAAATTCTCCACCAGTTATCGGCGATGGTTTCGCGGCATTTACAAGGACAAGTACGAATACATGGGTGAATTTGATTTGATGCGCGTGGCTTTCGTGATGGATATCGGGCTCTATTATACGGGGGTGGTCTCGCAACCATTCCGGCGCGGACCGGAGAGTTATTACGAGCCGGTTTACTCGACTGTGCCCTCGATCCCGTTTTACTGGCTGATGCGGACGTACAACCGCCGCCTCGCCGCGATGGCGCGTGATCGCCGGCGGCGCAACGCCCTCGGCAGGAGAAATGCCAACCAGCGTTTCCTGTTTCCCGGATTCGGTTTTTCGCTGCCGACCCAATTGCGCATTGTCCGGGCGTTGGCGTCCTGGGGTGTGCTCGAACTTGGCGAGGGCTGGCGCACCTGGTTTAGGAGCGAGAAAAGCGGATCAGGATTACACTCCGAGACCGAGAACTCGTCTTCTTCTCCCAATCCCGGCCGCTCCATCCCGAAACCGGCTCAACCCGTCCAGTGACACGCCAGGCTTCCGGTGGAAGGGACGAGATTCTCCGCTGAAATGGCGTCCAGAACCCGTGCTTCAGTCATGATAAACCGGTCGCGCTTGTAAAGAAGATATTCGCCGCGTAGCGGCGGGGGCGTCATGTTGATGGTCACCAGATTGGCCCCCGTGCGCAAGCCGCGACGGTAGCCGTTGGAATCTGCGAGGTTCAATGCGCTGACCGCGGGGATAACCAGTTCCGGCCGCATGATCCGCAATGCCGCCATGCAATTGAGCGTAAGATTGATGTCCGCCGGTGGCACTTGCGCCAACGGTGTTTCGTCGCCGGGAATAAACGGGCTGACGCTGCAACCAGCCAGGGGCAATTGTCCGGCCACCTCGAAGCTCTGAAGCAATTCCGCGTCTCCTTCGCCGGGCAGCCCGCAAATGAAACCGGAACTGACCTTCCAATCGTCCGCGGCCAGCGCCCGGATATGCTCGATGCGTTCCTGGAAATTGCCCGGCGCTTCCAGCCTGGAATAAAGGCTCCGGCTGCCCGTCTCAAATTTGAGGATGTAGATGGAAGCTCCGGCCTGGCGCAGTTCCCGGTAGAGGGTCTCGCTCAAGGTGCCGAGACATACGCTGATGCCCAGCCTGGTCTCCCGGCGCAGAGTTTTGATCAGAGGGATGGCCACGTTCCGGATGGCCACAGGGTCCTCCCCCGCCTGCAGGTTCACATCGGTGACGCTTTCGGGCCGATGGTGGATGAGCAATTCCGCCAACTCATCAAAGCGGGCGCGATAGCGTGTCAACGAATCATTGTCGCGGCGCATCCCGCAATAGTGGCAATTTTCGCGGCAGAAATTTGAGATTTCGACGACAGCGCGGACGAAGACCTTGTTGCCGAAATGCTCGCGTGCCAGGGCGGTTGCCCGTTCATGCAATTCCAGTTGGACCGAGCCGTTGGTTCGCAGCAGGTCGGCGTCAAAGAGTTGAGGCTGCAACATTGTCATCTATGTAACACGAAATTAACCTTCCCGCACAACTGTAATTGCGCCGGTTTCAATGGTATTCCTGTAAGGTTTTGACCCCATAGCCATTTTTCTTGAGGGCCGCGATGCCAAGCACCGCAGCGCGAGCCCCGCTCAACGTGGTCATAATCGGCGTGCCGGTATAAACGGCCGTGGTGCGGATTTTGACTTCATCGGCGCGGGGCGTCTGGCCGGCGGGGGTATTGATGACCAGTTGAATGGCGCGGTTCTTGAGCAGGTCAAGAGAGTTGGGGCGCCCTTCCGAGAGCTTGAAGACCGGCGATACTTTCAATCCGGCCTCCTGCAACACCCTGGCCGTGCCGGAGGTGGATACGATCTCGAATCCGAGTTCCGCGAATTGCCGGGCAATCGCGGCGACCTGATCTTTGTCGGCGTCGCTAACGCTGATAAAAACGCGGCCGCTCATCGGCAACGGCGCATTGGCGGCCATCTGGGATTTGGCGTAAGCGATGCCCAAATCAGCGTCCAAGCCCATGACCTCGCCCGTTGAGCGCATCTCCGGGGAGAGCAGGATGTCCTGTCCCTGAAAACGGTTGAACGGGAAGACGGATTCCTTGACCGCCCAATACCTGGTCCAGATTTCCGCGGTAAAACCCAGGTCGGCGAGCTTTTTTCCGGCCATCACTTTGGCGGCCAGCTTGGCCAGCGGCACGCCAATGGCCTTGCTCACAAATGGGACTGTGCGCGAGGCTCGCGGATTGACTTCCAGCACAAAAACATTTTCGCCCTGGACGGCGTATTGGACGTTCATCAAGCCGATGACGCGCAACTCCCGCGCCATCGCGTGGGTGTATTGACGCATGGTCTCAATGACGCTCTTGGAAAGTGTGTGCGGAGGCAGGACCATCGCGGCGTCGCCGGAATGCACGCCGGCAAATTCGATGTGCTCCAAAAATCCTGCAATCACTATCGTTCCCTCGTCCTTCCCGGAAAAATGTCCGGTGTCGGCGATGCAATCGACATCGACTTCGGTGGCGTCCTCAAGGAATTTGTCCACCAGCACGGGCCGTTCGGGAGAAGCTTCGACGGCGAAGCGCATGTAATGGTTTAATTCCGCGTCGGAATAAACGATTTGCATCGCCCGCCCCCCGAGAACAAAAGAGGGCCGAACCAAAACCGGATAGCCGAGGCGGCGGGCCGCCACCAGGGCCTCGCCTTCATTGGTGGCCAGGCCGTTGGGCGGCTGCGGAATGCCCAGTTTGTTGAGCATTGCCGAAAAGAGTTTGCGGTCCTCGGCGATCTCGATGCCCTGGGGAGAAGTGCCGATGATGTTGACCCCGTTCTTTTGCAAGCCGAGCGCGAGGTTCAGCGGTGTCTGCCCTCCAAACTGGGCAATGGCGCCCCAGCAGCGTTCCCGCTCGTAAATATGCAGGACATCCTCCAGTGTCAGCGGCTCGAAGAAAAGTTTGTCGCTGGTATCGTAATCGGTTGAAACGGTTTCAGGGTTGGAATTGACCATCAACGTTTCGAAGCCTTCTTCCTTCAGCGCGAAAGCGGCGTGGACGCAGCAATAGTCGAATTCGATCCCCTGGCCGATCCGATTGGGGCCGCCGCCCAGGATCATGATTTTGCGTTTGTCACTGGGTTTGGTTTCGTCATCCCCACAATCGTAGGTGGAATAATAATAGGGCGTATAGGCCTCGAATTCGGCCGCGCAGGTATCGACCAGCCGGTAACTTGGCACGAGTCCCATTTTCTTGCGCAAAGCGCGGACGTCGTCCTCGGAGGATCCGGTCAAATGCGCGATTTGGCGGTCGGAAAATCCGAGGGATTTTGCTTTGGCCAGCAGATCGCGATTCATGGTTGAGAGCACAAATTCCGCAAAGTAAGCCTTACGGCGGCGCGCCTGGCAAGAGCGATGATTCTCTTAAGATGTTTCAACCCAGATACGGGATGGTCAAGGGGCCTTGAGGCAGGACGGCGACGCGGGCTTCGGGGGCGAGGGTTTTCAGGCGGTCGCGGACGGCTGTGGCGATGTCGCGGCAAGGTGTCAAGAATGCGCCGCGCACGACGTCGTCGGAAAGGGAACTGTGCAGCAAGACTTGCGCTTGCCTCTGGATGAGGGCCTGGATCTGGGCCTGCCATTGTTCGGGACGGACGAAACCGGGCGTGCTCAAGAGGGTGAGAACTTCCTCCGGACCGCTTGTGCTTGACAGCAGTTGGTCCAACGGGCTGCCGGCCGGGACGCCCTGGCGGCATTCACAGGCCAGGATCAACAAACCGCCTTTTTCCAGAATCCGCGCGCCGGCGCTCATGCCTTTTACGCCCTGGTAGAGATTCAAATCCAGCGGATAACCGCTGTTGGTTGTCACGACGATTTCAAAGGGCGCCTTGACCTTTTGCATGGCCGAATGCCGGACGAATTCGCAGCCGGCGCGATGAGCCGCCATCAAGTCACCGGCAAAAACGCCGGTGATTTCGCGGTGCCCATTGAGGGTGACGTTAATAAGAAAGCTGGGGCCGACGCGCAACGCGACGTCGCGCAATTCCTCCCAAAGCGGGTTGCCGACGGTGATTCCAAAAGTTGAGTTGGGATCGTTGATGTTCTTGTAACCGTGATTGCTCATGATGCTGCGCAACCCGCCGCAACCGGGAAAGATCCCCTTGATGCCGCCGCTGAATCCGGCAAAGAAATGAGGCTCGATGAAGCCGGTGACGATGCGAACGTCCGCCTCGGCAAGATGGCGGTTGATCAATGCGGGCGTGCCGTCGCGCATCGTTCCAAAGTGCACCAAAGCGGCGTCATTTTCCGGTTCGTGATTGAACACGCGATAATCACGGACGACCTCCCGCGTGAGCAAGGTTTCCAGTTCCGCGGTGGTATTGGGCCGGTGAGTGCCGAGTTGGTTGAGCAACGTGATATTATCGCGCGGCACACCGGACAAATGCTCCAGTATCCAGGGGATCAGCCGATGATTGGGAGTGGCCCGCGTGAGATCGGTGAAGGCGATGCAAATCCGGTCGCCAGGCTTGATCCAATCGCGCAAAGGGACTGCGGCAATGGGCTTTTCAAGAGAGGCGATCACGGCCGCGCGTTCGTCAGGAATGCCGGGGCGGTGGGCAGGTTCGATAACCGTTGTTCGGCCATCGGGTAAATCCACAGGCAAATAGCCCTGACCGTAAGCCAAATTGATTCTCATGCGCCTTCGATTCCCAATGTCGCAGATTCGGTGGAAATGGACAGGTTATTTAGCGAAGGTAGAAAGAAGCGGCTACGCGCGGGGGATGCGCATAGCCGCTATAACGCGACGAAACTTGTTAGAGGTGACAAGGCACGCGCGACGTGTTCACGAACACCGCGGACTGCGCCCCACTTGGGGAAACTCGAACCAATCTCTGTAACTGCTTATTCAAAAAGATGTTAGCTTCATCGTAAAGTAAGCAACTCACGGGCCAGTCCTCGAGACTCGCTTACGAGTGAGATACATCATTGTATATCAGCATGTTGGGAATGAGCATCGCTATCGACCAAAATCCGAATCTGTAAGCTAATCCGACACCCCATCGTGAGGAAATCGGCGCCTGTTACGAGGGGAAAACCTTACATGCGATCAATGTGTAAATCCTATCGACGATTTGAAGTCGTGATAAGGCCGCAGGGTTCAATTTGGAGCTAGCGATATTGCGCCGGCGTTGGTCTTGGTCACAAAATAACCACCGGCTTCGACGGTATCTTGCAAGACCGCGCCGTAACCGGTGATGGTCGCTTTGCCGGTTCCGTTTCCAAAGATAATGGTCATAAGACCAGTCTTGGGGTTGATCGTTCCCGTAAGCGAATTCGGCGGACTGCCAGGATCCTTAACGACCGTGTTGGTGGCCACCGAAACGAGGTTGGTCACGTCAAGGTCGGCGCTGGAAATCACCAGAGTGCCCGACGGAAGCACGACAGATGAGACGTGCGTCGGCGGGTTGGTCCAGCCAGCGGCAACGAGGGAAAGCCGATTGGTGAAACCATCGGCGAAAAGCCCCGGACGGGCGCTGGGTCTTATCCAAGTCAGAGGGGTTTCGGCCTGGATCGTTCCATTGGTAAAGCCGACCCATCCGAGCAACAGGCCGGTATCGCTGTAAAGGTTGGCGAAAAGCGGTACGTCGCCCATCCGGCCAAGCGACGTGGCTTGATTGACATCGGTGCCATCGGCCAGGGCGCCGCTAACCGTCATATGGCCGAGGTGATTTGTCAACAATAGATAACCGTCGCCCGGAGGAATTTCGGAGGCGGCATTATTGGTCGGAAGCAGGAGCAGGGTGTATTCGCCCGAACTCGACGCCGTGGCGGCGGCTTCAGCGAAGAGCGCGGAAGTCCATGCGTCCGGGCCGGAGCCGGATACGGCGCCGTTGATTTGGCCGGTGGTCCATTGCAGGGTCATTTCGACCGTCACCGGGCCGCCCCTGGACGCGGAACGAACGATGTAATTGCTCGCGCCGCCGGACACATCAAAGCTGCCACCGAGGCTGTAACTGGCGCCGTCGAGGAGCAATTTGCCGGAGTAAGCGCCCTTTGAATTGACCGTCAATTGACTCAACATTCCGGCCGTTTGCTCGGTGACGCCGTTGACTTCGTCGTAAAAAAGTCCGTTATAGGTTCCCGCCGCGCCGCCAAACAGATTGGGAGTGAAATAAGCGGTGACCTCCAAACCCGGTTCCATGATGAAATGGAGCGTGGGCGAAAAGGTCGGGATGCCGTCGGAAGTCCAGTTTGTAAACACATAATTCTGGCTGGGACTGGCCGCAAGGGTGTAGCCCTCGCCGATGTTGAGCATGGCGCCATTGGTCGGCGGAATGTTGCCTGCGATGGAGGCGCTGCCCTTGACGGTTCCCGGGCCGCTTATGGCCAGCGCGAACAACGCAGGGGCCACTTCGAAAAACTTCTCCGTGACAACGGCTGAGAGGTTGCCCGAAAAATCGACGCTTTGCATGGAAACGATGTTTGTGCCGGGGGCAACGGCATTGGAAATGGACCAGGTCCTTGTGGTCGTGCCGTTCGTATCAAGATTGGCGTAGTTTGACGTGACCGTAATGCCGCCCGCGTTGATGTTGGTAATCACCCAAAAGACTTCGGTGACCTGCGCGTTGTCCGAAGCCTTGCCTGAGATGACGGAATTAGTCGTGCGGGCATTGGGGCCGGGTGAAGTGATGGCCACCGTGGGATGTGTCTTGTCGGCAACGATCGTCAACGGAGCCGGAATGCTGGTGGCGGTGCCATAGGCGTTGGCAATAAGCACTGAATAGGTTCCCGCGTCGGAGAACGTCGCCGGACTGATCACCAGGTTGCTTGTCAACGAACCGGATATGCCATTGCCGTCGCTGAGGTTCTGTGTCCCATTTCGCCATTGATAGTACATCGGTTCCGCCCCCGTCGCTGTTACTGTGAAGCTGACGATCGCGCCATCAGGCTCATCGAGTTTTCTTGCCGGCTGGACGGTGATTTTGGGCGGTACGATGGCCACCAAATAGGCAACGGCGCTTGTGGTAACGCCTTCCAATGTCGAGAGGCCGACAATGACTTGATAAGGGCCTTGATCGGCGAGGCTGACCCTCTTGACCGTGAGGTTACTGGTGGTGGCTCCGAGAAAAGTGGCGTTGTCGATCAAGTTGGTGCCGTTTAATTGCCATTGATAACCGACCGAATTGGTGGTCAGCGTTGTGGTTGTTGTTGTGATAGCATTGGTGCCATTGGTTATCGTGGTCGTCGAGGTGTTGGTAATGATCTGAGCCGCTGAAACCGTGAATGTGGCCGCCGTGCCGATGTCGTTGGTTTCGCCGACAGGCTGAGTTGTGATTGTGGGCAGGGGCGCGTTGGTGGCAATAGTTATTGGAGCGAACTCAAAGGCGCCGGCGCTGGCCGGAGATCCGCGCGCCTGGAGCAGTTCATCCGTGGCGGGAAACGTAATGCCGGCGACACCTGGAATGAATTGTGTCGCGGGTCCGCCCAGGAGCGCCAGAGTCAGCATTGCGGGGGTGACAACGTCGGCCGGACCGAGAGATGGCCCCCCGTCGGCGGCCAGTCCCGAATCCAAGCCGGTATTGGCATTAAGCAGCGTGGTGGACGTGGATTTGACCAGGCTGGCATCCGAGCAAACGTTGTAACCGCCATCGGTAACACCCAGTGCGTTAGGAGTGTTATCGGGCGCTTGATTTGTGCCGCCGGAAAGAATGGAATCGCTCATACGCAGCCCGCCGCCGGTCACGCAGATGTCCCATCCCCCATTCGTGCCGGTTGTGCCGGAACCGCCCCCTCCGGTGCCGCTGGCGCCGCCGGCGAGGGTATTGGTCGCCAGCGTGCAACTGATGACAAACGCATGGACAGCGGCGCTATTCAGCCCGCCGCCCAGGGCCAAACCGCCATTGCCGCCGGTGGCGGAATTGCCTGGAGCGCTGCCCCCGGCGCCGCCGGTGCAGGAGTTGTTGAAAAAGACGGTGTTCACGACGTCGCATCGGCCCGCTGTAGGGGCGACATAAAGTCCCCCGCCGACCGCCGAGCCGCCCGCGTTTCCGTCGGAACCGCTGCCGTCGAAAAGAATTTGCGCGGGGGCGCTGGCGCCCGCCGTTGCGCTATTAAGATAGAAGAGGCAATTGGACATGGCTAGATTGCCGATGATGCAGAGAGCACCTCCCGTCGCGGAGCCTCCCGTGCCGCCTTGTCCCGTATCCCCGGCGTCAAAAGAACCGCCCCCGGCGGTTCCGCCGCTGCCGCCAGCGCCGGCAATGCATACGTTGTCTATGAATTCGTCGGCAAAGAAAACGTTGTTGCTGCCGCTGCTGTAAATGGCCGCGCCGGCAGCGGAGCCGCCGCTGCCACCGTTACCACCGTTACCGCCAAAGAAGGCGGAACCGCCCCCACTGCCGCCGGTGCCACCCGTGCCGCCTGAGGCGCTGTTGGTTCCCAGGACCGAAAAGTAAACGAAGAGGGGGCCTGTGCTAAAAATGGCGCCGCCTGTCGCGCTGCCGCCACTGCTGGCATCGCTCCCATTTCCGCCGGAGGTGTTAGTGGTTCCATTGACACCGGTGACATTGGTGGCGCCGTTGCCGCCAATGAGGCAATTGCTGATAATTAGCGTGCCTTCGTTGAAGATGGCGCCGCCGCTGGAACTTATGCCGTTCAACAATTGCAGGTTGTTCAGGATCAATTGGCACTTGGGATGGACATGAAACAGGCGTGTCAAACTGCTCCCATCAAAAACGATGTCGTTGGTGGTGCCATCGATGAGGACATTGGTGGTGATCTCCAGCGTCTGGCCGACAGTGGACAGAGTGATGACCGAATTGGTGGCAAAATCGGTAATGACGGTGGAAGTCTCCAGAGCTTCAACCAGCGAGCCGTAATCGGATACCGGCGTCTGGGCGCAGGCGTTCCGGCACAGAAACAGAAGCAACGCGGCTGCCAGCGGCCACGCGCACCTTCCTCCAATAAGTCTTTTCAAGTCCATGTTCGGCAATTAGATTCGTACCAGACCGCCGTTCGCATATAAACAATATTTCCGGGGAAAAGTTTCGCGCCGGCGGCGCCACGAACTTGCCGATGAAGCTCTTTTACACAGGCCCGCAGGTAAACGCGGAATTGCTGCTGGTCATGCTCGAAAAGCACGGCATCCCGGCGCGCCAGGAGTGGTCCGACCCGGCGGCGCCCGATGACGGCGATCTGAGCCGTCAAACCGGGATATTCGTCGAGGAAGCGGACTTTGATCGCGCGCGGACTCTATTTTATACCGAGCGCGAGGATGAGCTTTGAAAATCGGCGCGCATTTACCGTACCCATCACCTGGCCGGGAACGAATGATTTAGCCATTGGCGCGGGGCGAGGATTCAGGTATATTTGGAATCATGTTCGAGAAGATCAAAGATCAATTGCCTCGCGCCGCCGAAAAAGTCGCCCATTTGCGGAGGTTTCTTTGACGTCCCCTTAGTGCAGAAGCGCCTGGGAGAGCTGGACGCGTTAATGTCCCAGGAGAATTTCTGGAACAACCGGGAAAAGGCCCAGGCCCTCATCGACGAAGCCAACACCCTGCGCAAAAAGACCGAACCGATTCTCAAAGCCGAGCGCCAGATCGACGATTTCCGGGTGATGCTCGAATTGGCGCAGGAGGAACCGGCGACCGAGCAGGCGCGGCATGAATCGGAAATTCAGCAGGAACTTTCCCAGTTGAGCAAGGACCTTGAGAGCCTGGAGCTGAAGGTTTTTCTCAACGGGCCGCACGACAGGAATAATTGCATCCTGAGCATCAATTCCGGCGCCGGCGGCACGGAGGCTTGCGATTGGGCGGAGATGCTTCTGCGCATGTACCAGCGCTGGTGCGAAGGGCGGGGCTGGGAAATAGAATTGACCGACGTGCTGTCCGGCGAAACGGCCGGGATCAAAAGCGCCACGCTGCTGGTGCGGGGCGAATGCGCCTACGGTTTTTGCAAGGCCGAGCGCGGCGTTCACCGGCTGGTGCGCATTTCCCCGTTTGATTCCAACAAGCGGCGCCACACCAGTTTTGCCAGTGTCGATGTCATCGCGGAGATTGAAGAAACAAGCTCCGATATCGTGCTGCCCCCGGTGGAACTGCAGGTGGACACCTTCCGGTCCGGCGGCAAGGGCGGCCAAAACGTCAACAAGGTGGAGACGGCGGTGCGCATTACACATCTGCCCACCGGGATCGTTGCTGCGTCGCAGAACCAGCGTTCGCAGCACCAAAACCGCGCCACGGCGATGCGGCTGTTGATCTCCAAGATTTACGCAAAACGCCTGGATGAACAAAAAGCCGAACTGGAACGTTTTTACGGGGAAAAAGGGGCGATCGGCTGGGGCCATCAAATTCGCAGTTATGTCTTTCAGCCCTATCGGATGGTCAAGGACCTGCGCACCGGCGCCGAGACCAGCAATGTCCAGGCCGTCATGGACGGGGACCTGGACCCGTTCGTCAACGCATGGTTGCGCGCCGGCTGCCCGGCCAAACGCATGGCTGGAGTCAAGGATGACGTGGACGAATGAACATTCTTGACAAGATCGTTTTGCAAAAGGAACGCGAAGTGGCTTCCCTTCCCAGGCGTCCCGTCACCCCCGCCGGCGCCCGCCGCGATTTCGCCGGCGCGTTGCGGAACCCGGCGCGCGGGCCGGTGGCATTGATCGCTGAAGTCAAAAAGGCGTCGCCCAGCGCGGGTGTGATTTGCCCGGATTTTAATCCGGTCCGGATCGCGCGGGAATACGAGACCGCGGGCGCGGATTGTTTATCAGTCTTGACAGACAGACAGTTCTTTCAAGGCTCGCTCGATTATCTGCGGGCCATTCGCGAGGCGGTGAAGCTGCCGCTGCTCCGCAAGGATTTCATCATCGACGAGCGCCAGATTCCGGAGTCCGTTGAAAACGGCGCGGACGCGATTCTTCTCATCGTCCGCATTCTGGACGACTCGCGATTGAAGCGCTTTCACGCGCTGGCGTCCGAGGCGGGATTGGCCGTGCTGGTGGAGGCGCATGACGAAAGCGAATTGGAGCGCGCGCTGGCGGCGGGCGCGAGACTGATTGGAGTCAATAATCGCAATTTGGACGACTTCACCGTGGACCTGGCCGTGACGGGGCGGTTGGCGGCAAGGATTTCCAAAGGGGAAACCCTCGTTGCCGAGAGCGGCATTCATACCCGCGCAGACGTCCAAATGCTGGAGCGCGCCGGCGCCAAAGCCATTCTCGTCGGCGAATCGTTGATGCGAAACCCGGGAGGAATCGCGGCGAAGGTATCCGAACTTCTGGGGCGGACGTAACTGGGCCCTTGGCGGGTCTAACTGATTGGGCCGACCCGCGCAAAAGGCCACGCGCGTTCGAGCCACGACCAGAACAGAAAACAAACAACACCCAGCCCCAACGCCGCCAGCGCCCCGATTTGCAACCTTGTTTCCGTTGTCAGGAATATGAAAACCCAGCCTACAAGGGCCATGAGCGCCGGCAATGGATAGAGCCAGATGCGAAATGGACGCGGCATATCGGGTCGCAGCCGGCGCAACAACGCCACCGCGCCAATCTGCCCGATGAATTGCACTAATACCCGCATCGCGATCAGGGCGCTGATCAGTGTCGTGAGATCGACAAAGCTGAAGGCTGCCGACAGCACGACAATCAGCATGAGCGAGAGGTGCGGAAAGTCCTTCACCGGATGCAGCCGGGCAAACACGCGAAAAAAACAGCCGTCCCGCGCCGCCGCGTATGGAATCCTCGAATAGCCGAGCATCAGGGTGAAAATCGAACCAAAGGCGGTCCATAACACCATGAAAGTAAAGGCGCGCGCGGCCCGGGCCCCCCAGACTTTTTCCATGAACCACGAGGCGATCGGCGCGGCGGTTCCGCTATCGGGAGCGGGCACAAATGTCCGCCACGGCACCACGCCGATGATCGAAAGGTTCATTGCCAGATAGATTACCGCGACCATCGCCAGGCTCAGGACTATCGAACGAGGGATCACTTTGCCCGGATCGCGGACTTCCTCGCCAATGTAGCAAACGTCGTAGTAACCAAGGTAATCATAAACGCCGATGCTGGCCGCCGCGCCCAGCCCCGTGACAAATCCTGCCGAGAAATGGAATGCGTTGTTTGGAAACGAAAAGGCCATTTTCGGATCGAAATGCCCGACGCCGCCTGCGATCACCGCGCCAACCGTCAGCATCGTCCCAATCCACAGCCAGACGGTGATCTTTCCCACCGAGCCAATCCGGCGATACAGCAGGACAAAGAGAAGCAGAGTCAGGCCGAGAATTATGGCATTGAGCCAGAGCGCCGGCAGATTTCCGAGCAGGTATGGGAGATATTGTTTGAGGCCGATGAAGCCGGAGCCAATCTCCATCGGACCGCTCAAAACGAATTGCCAGATGAACAGAAAAGCCATCAACCGGCCCCATTTTTCCCGTCCGTAAGCTTCACGCAACCAGGCAAAGGAACCGCCCGAACGGGGCATGGCCGCGCCCAATTCCGCCCAAATCAGCCCGTCCGGCAGGACGATGAGCAATGCGGCAAACCAGCCGAGCATGCACTGCGGGCCGCCGCCGTTGATCGTGGACATCAACGCCGGAATGGTGACGAAGGGCCCGATGCCGATCATGTTGGTGACGTTGAGCGCGGTGGCCTGGAGCAATCCAAAACGCCGGGTCAAATGCGGTTGGGACTGCGGAATCATCGCTGCACGCGAGTATTGCCCGCCGGGCGCGCCTGTCAATGGAGAGAATTGCCTTTCCGCAAGTCCGATCCCCCCTTATCTTGGTTTGATAGCGGCTCCAAATGGATGCGGAACACATAAGAAACTTCAGCATTATCGCCCATATTGATCATGGGAAAACGACGCTTTCTGATCGCCTCCTCCATCGCACGGGCACCATCGCCACGCGCGAAATGGAGGACCAACTGCTCGATTCCATGGACCTGGAACGGGAACGCGGCATCACGATCAAAGCGCACCCGGTGACCATGCTTTACAAGGCCAGGAACGGCCAAACCTATGAATTGAATCTGATCGATACGCCGGGGCACGTCGATTTTTCCTACGAAGTCTCGCGCAGCCTCAGCGCGTGCGAAGGGGCCGTGCTGATCATCGACGCCGCCCAGGGGGTCGAAGCGCAAACCGTCGCAAACGTTCATCTGGCGATGAAACAGAACCTCACCATCATTCCTGTCATAAATAAAATTGACCTTCCCCATGCCGACATCGCCCTGGCAAAGACCCAGATGGAGGATATCCTGGCCATTCCGAGCGACACGGCGATCCTGGCCAGCGCCAAGGAGGGCATCGGAATTGAGGACATTCTGGAGGCCATCGTGGAGCGCATCCCGCCGCCCAAACCCACGGGCGCGCCGACCGTGCAGGCGCTGGGCTTTGATTCTTACTTTGACACTTACAAGGGCGTCGTCACGCACGTGCGCGTCTTCAATGGTGAACTGCGCCCCGGCATGCACGTGCAATTGCTCCATTCGGGCAAGGCGGTGGAAATCAAGGAGGTCGGCAGCTTCAACCCAAAACCGTACGTCCGCGATAAACTGGAAGTCGGGGAAACAGGCTACATGACGGCCAACATAAAAAGTCCAAAGGACGTCAAGATGGGCGACACGATCACCGATGTCCGCAATCCCTCGCCGACGCTGCCGGGGTTTCAGGAAATTCATCCGATGGTCTTCAGCGGGCTTTACCCCATCAACACGTCCGATTACGAGCATCTCAAGGCCAGTCTGGGAAAATTGCAATTGAACGACTCGGCCTTTGTGTATCAGCCGGAAAGTTCCGTGGCGCTGGGCTTCGGATTTCGTTGCGGGTTTTTGGGCCTGCTGCACCTGGAGATAGTCCAGGAACGGCTCCGCCGCGAGTACAACATGGACATCATCGCCACCTATCCAAGCGTCGTGTACAAAGTGGTGATGACCGACGGCGTGGTCAAGGAGATCGACAATCCGGCGTTTTTGCCGGAGCCCAATTATATCGAGCGGGTCGAGGAACCGATGGTGTTCGCCTTCGTCATTTGTCCCAATGAATACATCGGCGACATGATGGCGTTGATCGCCGAGAAGCGCGGAATGGTCGATCACACCGAAACGCTGGACCCCCGCCGCGTCATGCTTACGAGCGCGTTGCCGCTGGGGGAAATCCTGATTGATTTTCACGACCGCATCAAAAGTATCACCCGCGGCTTCGGCTCGATGGATTACGAGCACGCCGGGTACCAGCAATCGGACATGGTCAAGCTCGACATGCTGGTCAACGACGAATCCGTCGATGCCTTCTCATGCATCGTCCATCGCTCCAAGGCGGAGGCTCGGGGACGTACGTTGGCGGCCAAACTCAAGGAAGTCATCCCGCGCCAGCAGTACCAGGTTGCCATTCAGGCCGCCATCGGCGGAAAAGTCATCGCGCGCGAGACCGTCAGCGCTTTGCGCAAAGACGTCACGGCCAAATGTTATGGCGGCGACATCTCGCGCAAGCGGAAATTGCTGGAGAAACAAAAGGAAGGCAAAAAGCGGATGAAGTCCTTCGGCTCTGTCAATATACCCCAGGAAGCGTTCATCGAGGTACTCAAGGCATAATCACTATGAAATTAAGATGGTTTCTTTCCGGCACTGTCCGGCAGGCAGCCGACATGTGCACCCATGTCGAGAAACTGATCAACTCGCAGCGAGACATCCTCTCGGCCCAGGCCATCGAAGCAACAACCTCCACCACGCGCCAGACCCGGGCGGCTATCAACTCCGGAGAGGACGATGGCAAGTTGCGCAAACGGATGGACGACTTGGAAAAAACGGCGGCCAGATGGATCAAGCCCTATCCCAACGCCGAATGGCGGGAGAACATAGAAGTTTTCCTGGTGGCCATTGTCGTGGCGATGGCGATCCGCACTTTTTTTCTCCAGCCATTCAAGATTCCGACCGGATCGATGCAGCCTACGCTCTACGGGGTGACGGAGAAGGATTTTCGGTTTGACCCGACGTTTAAAATGCCCGGCCTATTGGAGCGTATTTATGACGCGGCCGTCCGCGGAATCATTTATCACTGCATTGTCGCCCCGGAAGACGGCCAGGTGGACTTGACTCGACTTGGCCCGGTGCAGAAAGTCCTCTTTATCAACAAACAGACTCTCTGGGTGCTCTACAACGGACAATCCGAAGAAGTTCCCGTGACGGTCTGGTTGGGACCGGACGAGCACCTTGAACACTGGGCCGGGCTGGATATGCAGCCGGTTTTTCGCAAGGGGGAACCGATTGTTTGTTTCGAGGAGACGACAGGCGACCATCTTTTTGTCGATCGTTTCACCTATAATTTCCGCAAGCCCGACCGGGGAGAAATCATTGTTTTCAGAACCCTGGGAATCGAGGGAATCAGGGACCAGGACCAGTTTTATATCAAACGCCTGATTGGCCTGCCGGGGGAAACGGTCAGCATCGGCGAGGACCGCCATGCCCGCATCGATGGCCGACGGCTCGACGCTTCCACGCCGCATTTTGAGAACCTTTACGGGTTCGACCCGACTCTTCTCCCTCGGGACAGCCACTACAGCGGGCATGTGCTGGAGCCGCGCAGCCTACTGGCAACTCCCGCGAACACGATACAGATCCCCCAACATGCCTATCTGGTTTTTGGCGATAACACGGTCAATAGTCTTGATTCCCGTTACTGGGGCACGGTGCCGGAGGGGAACGTGATCGGAAAAGCGTTCTTCATTTACTGGCCCATTACGGACCGGTTCGGATGGGGCCAGCGTTGAGGCGAGACCGTTTGGAGTGTGCGGCACCGACCGTGGCGCTCCATATTGCCGGAGATGGCAACACAGAGCTTGCGTTAGCGAAGAACAGCGATAAGCTTTGCTGAAAATTGGCGGGGTAGCCAAGTGGTAAGGCACGGCTCTGCAAAAGCTGCATTCGTCGGTTCGATTCCGACCCTCGCCTCCAGTTCCAACTGTGTGTGCAGCAATGGTTTGGGAGGTAGGGAGTCCGCAACGGACACCAAAACGGACACCAATTTTCCAATCCGTAGGAAACCAGAATAATCCGGCGTAATCCGCCGGCTATCTGCTTCCTCATCGGATTCGGCCTCAGTTATTCTTGCGGTTGCGTGAAAACTATGAAAACACGTTACCGTCTCATCTGCCGCCCCCC
>DATKFW010000135.1:0-32852 GCA_035511075.1 Vulcanimicrobiaceae bacterium | reverse complement strand
GCAAGAGTAACACCAAGGATGAAAATCAGGCAAGCGGCCTCAAACGCCGGAGACGTGCCGGGATCAACGGGTCTCGCGCGACCAGGCGCGATCGCAGAATGGTCATTGCGTTAATGGCTTGCAACCAGTTTGGCCGCCGGGTGGCCGCTTCCAACCCAATCCTTATATCCACGCATTGTGTTTCCAAACTCTTCCGCGCTTAATGGCTTGGTCAGAAAAGAGCGCGCCCCGAGAGAGTAGGCCTGTTGCGCCAATCCTATGTCGCCTGCCACGGTAAGAACAATCACTGGTATCTCGTTGTGCGGCGGATGGTTCCGCAACCAGCGAAGCACATCGAATCCATTCATCCTGGATAACCACAAGTCCAGGAAAATCACGAGTGGATACGGATTTTTTTCTCGGTCCGAGTACCCGTTTTCGCCTTCGAGGTAGCAGATCAACTGTTCGCCGGAATGCAATGCCCGGATGCTTAGCTTTGGACAGACCCTCCCGACAACACGTTCCGTTAATCGTATATCGTCCATCTCGTCGTCGACGATTAGAACTGTTCCCGGCTGTCTGGTTCCCGAATTGTCGATGGCTTTCACGGCATTCCACTCCATATTGGAATGTGCCAATGGAATGCGCTCGGGTAAATAGGGCTTAAGCCTGCCAATGCACTGAGATTTTCCTCGATTTTGCCCCTTCACTCTGCCAGATACTTCTCCAACGGTTTCCAATATTTCAGGCCCCATCCATCGTACAAACTTGCGTAATCCCCTTCGGGAAAGCCGGTGTGATCAAGTATAAGCATCGTGTCAGCGCCCTGCGCCTTCAACTCAAACCGGACGAGCGAATAGACGCCCGCCTCCCAATAGGTCGGACGCCACGCCTGGACGATTCGCTGGCCCGGAACCAATTCGATGTTTCGCCCCACGATCACTCCCCCAAACATCGAAAAAGAGCTTCCTTCCTCGCGACCGATTTTGGCGGCCTCACCCGAGAACGCGGAGAACTGCTTGGAATCCAGCAAAACCTCATAGATGCGTTGCGGGCTTGCATGAAGATTGATCTCCTGGTGCAAAGATGTGCGTGTGGCGTCTGATTTAGGGGCTGGCTGCTGCTCCGCAACCGGCGGCGTTTGCGCCAGAACTGGTGAGCCCGCTCCGAGGATGGCCAATCCAGCGACAACGCGGGTGATCATCTCACGTCGAGTAGAAAAATTCTCATTCATAGTGTCCCTTCAATGTGCCCTTAACGTGTTCCTCCCGGATATTGTGTCAAGTTTCGAATTCCGCCCGTGATGATGCAAGAATCCGGCCAGTATCATGGCGGGAGATTTGCGGCTGATATTCGTTGCGGAATCGCGACATGTTGGATTTTGACAGAGCGGCGGCGGGGACGTAGGATGACCGGGTGAGCGATGATGTCAATCGCAGCGAGGCTCTTGCGCCATGATTGCTTTGCATTTTCCCAAAAAACCGGCATTCGTGGAGTGCGCCCGGCGGGGCTTCACTTTGATCGAGTTACTGGTGGTCATCGCCGTCATCGCGATTCTGGCGGCGCTGATTTTGCCCGCGCTGGCCACCGCGCGCGAACAGGCGCGCGGCGTAATATGCATGAACAACACAAAACAACTCATGCTGGCGTGTTTGCTCTACACCGATGACCACGGGACACAATTGCCTTACAATGTCGGAAGCGACGCCCCAAACGGCGTTTCGACGCAGCAATCCGACAAGAATTGGGTCAACGGCTTGATGTCGTGGGGCCCTGAACCGGACAATACGAACACCGCCAAACTTATCGACGCAAGCCTCGGATCGTACGTAAACGGCGTCGTGAGCACTTATCATTGTCCCTCTGACCATGCGCTCAGCACCATTCAGCGGATGGCCGGCTGGAGTCAACGGGTCAGGAGCTACTCGATGAACGCAATGATCGGCAACGCGGGGCCGGCTTCAACCTATGGGTACAACGTCAACAATCCGTCTTACCAGCAGTATTTCAAGATGACGGACATTTCGCAGCCTTCACAGATTTTTGTCTTTCTGGATGAACATCCCGATAGCATTGACGACGGCTATTTCATTAACCGCGCCTACGATCTGGAATGGATCGATCTGCCGGCGTCTTATCACAATCGCGCGGCGGAATTTTCCTATGCCGACGGCCACAGCGCTCCCCACCAATGGCGGCTCCCGGCCACTTGTCCTGCCCCGCAGCCAGATGCCGCGCGCCTGCCGATTGATCTTCATGGAAAGGACCAATCGGATTTCGACTGGGTGACTGAGCACATGAGCGCCGAGCAGTGGTGAAAGCAGGGGGGGCCAAGGCATTCCGCCGTCACTTCAAAGCAACGCGCGAATCGTCGTTTCATCGCCGGCGGTGCCGAGCAAATAGAGTTTATCGCCCTGGGTCCACGTCGCCGTCATGAGTTTGTTGACTTGGGCAAATTGCGGCGAGCCGCCCGCGGGCGCGCCTTTTACCGAGGTGCGATCCACCACGAAAAGCCAAAGATCGCTATTGCCCCCGGACGGCAAAGGCCGGCCGGTGCGAAAACAGAGCATAGCCACTCTAGCGCCCTGCCAGGTCTTGATCGCGCATCCGGTGGCGGTCGCTTTTTGCAGGCCGGCGGGCAACACGTAATCTTCCGCCGTCTTTTGTTGGGCGAGGTAGGCGCGGATTTGCTTCGCGTTGCTCGATTCAAAATCCATCGAATAACCGCGCAATGCGCCGCTGATCATTCGTTGGCGATAATTCGAAAAGGTATCGTCATTGGGAGGAAGCTGCCACAAGACCGCACCCCACCAGCCGGCCAAAATGACGGCGACTGAAGCCGCGATCAACGTGAGGGTCCGCCGCAGAAACCGTCTTTGCGTGAATATGCGGCGTTCAGAAATGATTTGTTCCTTCAAACCCGCGGGGACGGGAATCTGCCGGATTTTTGCGCGCAGGATTCCCTGCTGCGCGCAATGCTGTTCCAGCCAGCGCGCCAATTCCGGATCCTGCCCGGCCAGCGCCAACGCCTCGGCGATGTCCGGATCCGCCGCGTCGGCCGTCCCGGGCCGGTAAAGCAGCAGCGTCTTTCGGGCTTGTTCGCGCGTCATAACGTGGATTGGCCTCCGGCGGCAATGTCGCGCGCCAGCAGGTGTTGCAATTGCGCAAGGCCGCGCGATAGCCGCGACTTGACGGTGCCCAGCGGCACCTGGAGAATTTCGGCGATTTCGTTGTAAGAACAGTCCTCCAAATAAAAGAGCGCGACAGGCGCCCGATAAGTTTCATCCATCAGCGCCAGGGTTTCAACCACGTGCGCGGTGTCCAGCCGGCTTGCCGACAACGGCGGGGCCAGCGGCAATTCGTCCGCCGCGGTGTCCAGTTCGACGTGCGGAAAGCGGGCTTGCCGCCGACTCGATTCCAGGAATGCACGGCGCAGGGTTGTGAAGAGCCAGGTTTTCACTTTTGACGGGTCGCGCAGTTGATGGCCTTTGGCCGCCCAGATGTAAAAGGTTTGTTGCACGAGATCGCATGCATCTGCCTCGTCGCGCGCCAGGCTGAACGCAAATCGATACAGCGGCTCGTAAAAATTGGCCACCAGGTTCTCGAAATCCAGGCTTTCATCCATATTGCTCCATCAGAGATAAGAGCTTTTGCCGGGTAAATTGTTCCCGCCAATCGCTTTCGGAACATTTCCCAGTTTCACACGTCTCACCTGTGAATGGCGATAAAATTGTTGCCGAGGCCGCCAATACCACAAAACACGCTTTAAGCATGACGCGTCAACGCCAGCGCATTGCAGTGCAGTTTTCCGACCGCGCCCCGGGCGAAGGCGATGGGATTCCCATTGTCATCAAACGAAGGCGGGTTCAACGGGCGCGCATTCTCGACCAGACGCATCGAACAAGAAATTCAGCCCGAAATCAAAAACGGAAGATGCCAGGAACTTTTTTGCGGTTTGTCCATCCCACAGGAAGACGGAAGGAAATCAAATAATATGAAAATGAGTGAGTCAGTTCTTAGATCGGCGACGCTTGTCATAGGCGGACTATTGGCCTTGTTTACTAATGTTAGCCAGGGAGAGACCGTGACGGTGACCACCGTCGGGGACTCGTTCAGTCCGAAAGAGGTCACAATCCATGTGGGTGATACTGTTGTGTGGACGGGCCTGGCCAACGCGCATAACGTCACCGGGTCGACCGCGGAGGATCTGGATCAGTTCTGTGGCGCGGGTGTCAACAACTTTAGCACCGAGTCGAGTTGTTCGCATACCTTTACCACAGCCGGGACCTTTCCGTATGAATGCACAATCCACGTGTCCTGTTGCGATATGGTCGGCACCATAACGGTCCTTGCGGCAGCGCCTCCGCCAGCGCCGACGGTTGGCATCACTAGTCCGGCGGCCGGCGCAATTTTTTCCGCTCCCGCCATTCTGGACATCGCGGCCGCGGCCGCCGTGACCAACGGCACGGTCACCAACGTCGCATTTTTTGCCAGCGCCAACGGTGTCGCCAGCTTATTAGGGTCCGCGCAGGTCGCCCCGTTTAACATCATCACTGCCAGCTTGGGAGCTGCCAGTTACTCCTTGATGGCAGTGGCCACGGCGGCCGGCATCTCAACTACTTCCGCCGTGGTGAGCGTCAGCGTTGTTTCGCCCGTCGCTGTTTCCAATTCCGCGCCGGCCATTGCCAACGGCCAGTTCTCCTTTACTTACAACGCCACTGTGGGGCTTACTTACATCGTGCAGAACTCGGTAAACCTGGTTAATTGGTCGCCAGTTTTCACCAATGTCGCGTCCAGCAATGCAGTTCAATTTACCGACAGCTCGCCGGTCAACGGTTCCCATTATTATCGGGTCGTCCTCCAGCCCAACCCTTGACGCGCCTTTCCACAATCGAGAGCCGGCGCTGGCTTGCGGCGTTGGCGTTGGCCCTGGTTGGCGTCGTGGTGATTTTGTCAGTCAACTCGTGTTCCACTGATGTCCGGACGATTGACGCGACCCTGCAGATTCCAGGGGCGCATGAAGTCGGCAACAAGGCTTGTATGGATTGCCACGCCGCAATCGTCCGGCGCTTTCCGGGCAGCCCCCACGCCCGCGTTCATGCAGCCAGCATGGGGAAAGACGATGCCGGATGCGAGTCTTGTCACGGTCCGGGCAGCAAACACATTGAAGCGGGCGGCGGATTCAAGTTCATCATCAACCCCGGCAGGAATCCGGCCGCCTGCCTGCAATGCCACCTGGCAATCCAGAGCGAATTTCAATTGCCGCACCACCATCCCGTCCTGGAAGGCCGGATGAATTGCGTCCAATGCCACGACCCGCACGGCAGCGACATCTTCAAACCGGCCGGCGGCTTGGCCATGTCGCGCCTGAACGAAAGCTGCGCGCAGTGTCACCGGGAACAAACACGCCCCGTCGTGTTTGAGCATCCGGCGATGCGGGAAGGCTGTGTCACGTGCCACAACCCGCACGGGTCGGTGAACCGAAAAATGCTCACGGAGAGTGATCCGAATCTTTGCCTGCGCTGCCATGCGCAGGTGCCCGGCCCGGGCGCGGCCCAGGGGCAGATTTACATCGGCAATATCAACCACTCCAGCTTCTTGAGGATGGGCACATGCTGGACCGCGGGCTGCCACACGGCTGTTCACGGCTCAAATGTTGATGTGCGCCTGCGGTATTGAGCGGGGGCATGAAACAAAACCGCAACTCCCGGCTTTTCGCAACGCCGCTCTGCGTTGTTTTGCTTCCATTGGCCAGCGCGCCCACTCCCGCGGCCGCCGGGGCAGGGGATAACCAACCGCCGCCAGCCCAAACGACAATTGATTTCGACCACGACATCCTCCCAATACTCCAAACGTCGTGCCTGCGTTGTCATGGGCCGGAAAGGCCGCGCAACCGCTTTCGCCTGGATAATCGTGAGTCCGCTCTCAAAGGCGGGGATGATGGTGTGGACATTCTGCCGGGACACAGCGAGAAAAGCCCGTTGTTGGACAGGGTTGCGAGCACCAACGAAGACACGCAAATGCCGCCTCCTGGCAAGGCAGAACCATTGACGCCCGCCCAAATCCAGCGGTTGCGGGCATGGATTGACCAAGGGGCGAAGTGGAACGAGACCAATTCCGCGCCGCGGTTCAGTTTTGATCTGGAGCCGCAATTCGGCGGGATCGATGTTCATGGCGACAAGGCGAAATTTCGCGAAATCGAGGGAACCAACGACGGTTTTTCGGGCGGCCTGAAGCAATTCTCGTTTGAGGATCAAATCAATGCGGACGAAAAATTTTCCATCGCGGGCCATTTTCTTTCCGGCGGCCAGGATTCCGCGTTGCAACTGAATCTGGAAAAAAATGACGCCGTGTTCATTCGCGCCGGTTTCGAGCAATGGCGTCACTACTCCGACAACATCGGCGGTTTCGATCCCGCGGTGACTCCGCCGGGATTGGCCTCGGCGGGAACACTGGAACTGGATGAAGGACGGGCCTGGGTCGATTTTGGGCTGACCCTGCCGCGCGGCGCGCAAATTGTGCTCGGTTATGAAGAACAATTCCGGGTGGGCAACGAATCCGAATTGGACTGGGGCGCGCTCGGCGGCAAAAACATCGCCCCATCAACGGAAACGGTCAATCAACACACCGACATCATAAAAGTGGATGTAAGCGGCGAAATGGCAGGATGGCAGGTGACAGACTACGCGCGGGTGGAAATCAACCGCCAACAGGATCGAACGGACGAATCCAATGGGTCCGGCTCCCCGTTCCAAACGCAGGATAATTACAATTCCGTCCAAGGGGTGAATATCCTACGGGGGGAAAAATCGTTGAAAGATTGGTGGCTTCTCTCCGCCGCCTACTCCTACTCCCACCTGGAAGGAAGCGATACGCTCAACCAAACAGGCCCGCCGCCGATGTTGCAGTACTGGCAAAGCCCGCAAGTGACACTGTCGATCCAATCGCACATCTTCAGTGTCAGCAGCCTGTTCCGGCCTGTGCCGACGCTCAGCCTCGGTTTCGACACCCAATATGAATGGACCCATGAGGATGGTTTAGGCGAGGTCGAAACCACTTTTGGGAATCTCGCCGTGCCGATCCTTTCTCCGCCGGTTTTTGAGGACTCAAACTTTGACGAGTTCAAATCGACGGAGAACGCCGAGGCGCGCTTCACCAAAATTCCCTGGACGGTGGTGTTCGCCGACGCGCGTTTCGAGCAGGATGGCCTCACTACATTCGAGCAGGGAACCATAGACGGCCCCGACAATCCATTTGCAACCAAATCCGCCGTGCAGAATACGGAATATGAAGTGCGCGGGGGTTTCACCACCTCGCCGCGCACATGGTTGTCGCTCAACACGCAGTACAGGTTTTATGCGAGCGACACTTCCTACAATAACTTGTTCGATTCACCACCGATGATCGGCTACCCGGCCTTCATTCTGGGCCGCACAATTAAAACCGACGAAGTGGAAACGAAGTTGGTGCTTCGCCCGGCCAGTTGGCTGAGGACGACGTTGAACTATAAAATCGAGGGCACTGATTTTTCGACGCTGACAGACCCGGCTTCCCCCGGCTTGTCCCCAGGCGGTCCGCTGCTCGCGGGAAGGTACGAGGCGCACACCTATGGGTTGAGCAGCGCGATCGCGCCGGTTGCCCGGCTGAACCTGACAGGGTCCGTTGCTTACAGCGATTCGCGAACATTGTCTTTCGCCAACAACGATCCGTCGGTCGTGCCGTACAAAGGCGGCGTTTACGTGGTCAACGCCAGCGCCGACTATGCGCTGAATCAAAGGACCGATCTAAGCGCGAGTTATTCCTTTGCGCAGGCCGCTTACGGTCAGAACAACGGCGCTGCGGGAGTTCCGCTGGGTTTGGATTACACGCGTCAGAGCGCCACGATTGCCGTGGTCGAACATTTCAGCGACAAGGTTTCGGGCGCGATACGCTACACCTTTTATACCTATGCGGAGCCAAGTTCCGGCGGCCTGACCGATTACACCGCTCAGGGAATCTTTGCCTCACTTAATTTCCGCGGGCCGTAGCTGCGCGTGGCGCAGCGGTCCTGGGTGGCAATCGAAGTCCCGATCTGCGTGCGCAAATTGGCGACTCTATTACGCAAATTGGCGTTGATGAACGCATGAGCGGGTGGTATTCAACGGATTCTGCCCGCTATAGGGACCGCCGCAACGTGTGGAGGGCACAAGACTATGAATCATTTAAAACACGGCTTCCACATCAAACTCATTCCACTTCTATCGGGCTTTTGCGCCTTCGCCCTCGGCGCGCTCGGGCAGGCTAATTTGACTGTGGATGTTGACCAACCGGGGCACAAAGTCTCACCCACTTTGTGGGGAATTTTCTTCGAGGACATCAATCTCGACGCCGACGGCGGCATCTATCCCGAATTGGTCCGCAACCGTTCGTTTGAGGACTCTGACCAGCCCGATTTCTGGACGCTTTCCGATTCGAATGGCGGCAAGAGCGGAATCGCCATCGATTCAACCCAGCCACTCAATCCTTTCAATCACCACAGCCTGCGCGTCGCTGTGGACGGGTCGATCTCCTTGGAAAACGGAGGCTACTGGGGGATGAATGTCGTCAAGGGCGACACCTATGACGTCAAACTCGCGGCGCGCGCCGCCGAGGGCTTTTCGGGGCCGCTGACAGTGCGGTTGCTCAGCGCCGCCGGCGACGAACTGGCCAAAGGCGAAGTGAACGGCCTCAGTCGCCCATGGCGTTACCACACGGTCAATCTGACCCCCAGCGCCAGTGATCCGAAAGCGCGGCTGCAAATTTCCGCTTCGGGCACAGGCTCCTTCTTCCTTGATATGGTTTCCCTTCTGCCCGCCAAGACATGGAAAGGGCACGGCCTCCGTCCCGATCTTGCGCAATCGCTGGACGCGCTTCATCCCTCCTTCATGCGTTTCCCCGGCGGCAATTGGGTGGAAGGGGATGATGTCGCGCACATGTATCATTGGAAGTATACCATTGGCGACGTGGACGCCCGCACGCCTCTCTGGAACACGTGGGGTTACTACACCACCCAGGGTTTGGGCTTCCACGAATACTTGCAACTGTGCGAAGACCTTCACGCCGCCCCGTTGTTCTGCATCAACTGCGGAATGTCGCTTCATGACAGCGTGCCCATGGGGCGGATGGGCCAATGGATTCAGGACGCCCTGGACGCCATCGAATACGCCAATGGTCCGACTAATTCCGTTTGGGGCGCCATTCGCGCCAGGAACGGACATCCGGCGCCTTTTGGTTTGAAATACATGGAAATCGGGAACGAAAACGGCGGGGCCGACTACCGCCAACGCTGGCCGCTCCTTTTTCATGCCATCAAGGAGAAATACCCTGAAATGCAACTCGTGGCCGACGTCTGGGGCGGCCACCCGAACAGTCCACCGCCCGATTTGATCGACGAACACTACTACGACACGCCTGAATTTTTCATGCGCCAGGCCAGCCGTTACGACACCTATGACCGCCACGGCCCGAAGATATTCGTCGGCGAATACGCCGTCACTCAGCATGCAGGCAAAGGCAATCTCCGCGCCGCCATCGGGGAGGCTGCATTCATGACCGGCCTGGAGCGCAATTCCGATATAGTGGCCATGGCCAGCTACGCGCCGCTTTTTGTCAACCTCAACCACCGCGCCTGGAACCCGGACCTCATCAATTTCGACAGCGCCCGGTGGTATGGGCTTCCCAGCTACTACGTCCAGCAAATGTTCAGCCAATATCGCGGCGACGTCACCCTTCCCACCACCGTTGAATCGCCCCAGGCCGACACTGCGCCCAACTCCGGCGCTGTTGGCGTCGGAAGTTGGGGCACACGGGTGGAATACAAGGACCTGCTGGTGACCAGCAATGGCAAGACGCTCTATTCATCCGACTTCAGCCGCGGGACTAACGGCTGGAAATTTCTGGGTGAGGGCGATTGGAGCGTGGCGGACGGGGCCTTGCGCCAGAACAGTGAAAACCAGTTCGTCCGCGCCATCATCGGTGACAAGTCCTGGACAGATTACACCTACAGCCTCAAAGCCCGAAAACTCGGCGGCAACGAGGGTTTCCTGGTGCTTTTTCGCGTCAATAACGAGGACGAAAAAACGTGGTGGAATCTCGGCGGCTGGGGCAACACCACCCACGGCATCGAGATGAATGAAATCCTCACCCAGGTTCCTGGCAGCATTGAGACGGGCCGTTGGTATGACATCCGCGTCGAGGTCAAAGGCGCCGCCATCAAGTGCTATCTGGACGGCAAACTCATCCACGACGTTCGACGGACCTCTCTGGCCAGTCTCTATGCCAGCGCGACCCGCGATTCAAGGTCGGGCGACATCATTCTCAAAGTGGTTAACGGCTCGGCGGACAATATTGACACCGGTGTCCATCTCAAAGGGACAATGAAGCTGGCCCGTTCCGGCGAGGCCATTGTGCTTTCTTCGGAAAGTCCGGCCGACGAGAACACTTTGGACACGCCCGAAAAAGTCTCCCCGAAAACACAAGTCCTCAGCCTGGACGGTCCCGATTTCCAACACGTCTTTCCCGGCAATTCGTTGACCGTGTTGCGCATCGGGACGGATAATGGATCGCCGTGAAGACGAGAATCCATCTCTTAATCAGGGATCGGTTCCAGGCCGGTGCGGCGTGGCGCCCCGGGCGCGCGGCTTATTTCTTCACGTGGCCGGAAACCAGCTTGGTCATCTCAAACATGGTGACCTGCTCCTTGCCGTTGAACACGGCCTTCAAGTTCTCGTCGGCGTTGATGAGGGTCCTCTTTGTTGCGTCCTGCAACCCGTGCTTGCGGATGTAAACCCAAAGCTGTTTTGTCAGCTCGGTTCGCGGGAGGGGTTTGTCACCGACAATCCTGGCGAGCATTTCATCCGGCGTGACCGGCTTCATAAATGCTGCATTCGGCTTTCTCTTTCCCTTTACTGGCGTTTCAGCGATGCTTTCAACCGCCTCCACTTCAACCGCCTCTTCGATCGGGGGAGCCTCTTCGATTGGGGGAGTCTCCGGAATCGGGGCTTGGACCGCTTCCAAGTCGCTAAGCTCCACCGCCTCCGGAACGTCAACCTTCGGCGATTCCTCGACTTCCGCCGGTCTCACAATTTTGACCCGCAGCAATTCCAACAATTCAGGGTTTTTCATCGATTCCGCCTCGCTCATAGGCGTGGCTCCGTCGTGGGTGTCCTCGGCATTGACGTCCGCGTAGTTGGCCACGAGCACTTCGGCCACGTCCTTCTTGCAGAACTCCACCGCCATATGCAAAGGCGTCCTGTCGAAAATGCCCTTTGCGTTGACGTCGGCATGATGGGCAAGCAGTAATTCCGCCGCGGCCTTTGCGCCATTTGCCGCCGCCATGTGCAATGGTGTAAAACGCCGGTTGCACCGCGCATCGACCTCGGCTTTGCTGGCCAGGAGGAATTCCACCACATTCGAGTTGATGTTGCTCGCCGCATAATGCAAAGGCGTCCTGCCTTCTTTGTCTCTGAGGAAAACCAAGTCAGGATCGCCGCTGGCCAACGCCTTTACTTTTTCCAGGTCGCCCGCCTTCGCCGCGTTATGAATTTCACTCATGGGTCGCACCTCGGTGGTGTATTAAGTTTGTGCTCATTATCCTTCCCGTCATTCAAATCGAAGCAAAGGCAAGCTCACTTTGCAAGCCGGAATATGACATCTCGAGACCCCTTCGGACAGGTGCGGCGATTGCAATACCAACAAATGCTGATGGTTGACATCATCGGCCCGGCATGGCCAAATGCCTTCAGGATGACCACCGAAGAGGAAGCGGAGTTTAACAGGCACGGCTTCGTGTCACGGTGTCTGATCAAGTTGACGGAGAGCATTCAGAAACCGGTTACGAAGGATGATTTTTGCCGTCGTTTCGCTCATCTGTTTCCGGATCCACGAGCACAGTACGGGTTTTTAGACCTCGGTACAGTTCCTCAGATTGCCGCCGATCTGTCGCTACCGGCGCACGTGAAGATGTCTGCCGATTACGATGTCATCCTCTACGAGTGCGCCAAGCCCCCATGGATGGTCCTGGTGTTTTCCAGCGTAAATCTTTTTGATCCGCGTGCGACCGCTTTCGAAGGGCATTGCAGCGTGCTTCGCGAAATCGGCGCCAAGACATTTTCGCTTTGGACCCCGCTAAAGGATGGACAGGAGGTTATTCTGCCTTCTCTGCCAAAAGAGTTCTGGGTGCGAAAAAAATGTCTTGGATGGGCGCTGTCCTAGGAATATGACGGACCGCTTTCTGAAATAAACATCTAAACGGCTGGCAATGGCGGGAACTGGGTCCTTCCAGAATCGATCAACGAATACCCGGGAAAGACGCGCGCCGCTAATATCCAGGGATCGGGAGCGGCTGGCGCTTCGTGCCTCGCCAGCCACCGGCGGCGCGGACGCGATTCCCTCCCGCTCTCCGAATTGGCGCTAAAAATCTATGACCGTCGGCTTGCCCGGCATTTTTTTCCCAAGGACTGGATCAGAAGCTGCCGGTTCAGTTTCGACCACTGTGGCCAGTATTTGGCATAAGCCGTTGGAATAAGTAAACTCGGAAGCCGACGTCCAATTTAGATTGAGCGAATTCGCCAAGGTAGTGGCGATTTGGCGAATCGACGGACCAGACCCCTCGAGTTGGAGGGTTGAATTGGTCGCGTCGTAATGAATGAAGCTGCTGCCCTCGTTTACGTAACAAGCGTCGTCAGAAATGATGCCCGGCATGTTGACGACAATAAGGCGCGGATTGTAGCCCTGGCCTTTCAGCACGATGCTGCCCAGTATCGCATAATCGTAGGGCATGACAACCCGGAAGATTTGAAAGGGAGCGGAGTTGGAAGGAGCGATGGGGAACGCTTGCGCGGCGGGGAGGAAAGCCACGTCGAGCGCGTCCTGCGTTTGGGACCCCTGATTGCTCTCAGCCAACAATGCGACGTTGGTCAGGGTGATATTGGTTATGGTTTCCCAACTGTCGGCCGAAAAGAGATTGGTCGTCGCTTGAATCATCAGCGTGGCCCCAACCGTCCCGCCAATATCCATACTTGGGTGGCCAAGGGACACTGTCATTGCCACGAAGGGCGGGACGCCCCAGAAATTACCGGAGACGTTGGTGACTGTGCCGCCGCCGCCGCTACCGCTGCTGCTGCTGCTGCCGCCATTGCCCGACACTACTGGCGACATACTGCCGCCGTTGGTTGACTGCCCCGGGGGAGGAGGGCCGTTGGTCGACGCCACAAATATTGACGCCGGGTTGGTGGAAGATGACTCGTTGGTAAATGTTACCTCAGTGGAAAAGGGACTGACCAATCCGTTGCTCATAAAGGATTGCACTGCGAAGTAATAAATTGTGTTGCCTGCAAGATTGGAGACCGTGCCGCTTGTCTGGGCGCTCGTGCAGTTGTTGGTGAAGGTGTAATCACCACTACTTGTTCCCCAGCAAAGGTTATAACCGAGCACAGAAGGACCGGACGACGGGTTCCACGCCAATGTCACCTGTCCGTCGCACGTTGCCAGGAGTAATCCTGCCAAAATGTAGACTAGCAGAGTCAATCTAGTAATCAGTGAGTGCATGAACAACTAGCTCTTTAATTTGCCAAAATGCGACATCGGATGTCAATACAAATAGACAAGCATTATTCATTCCAATCTAGAGTTCTGTATGTTACCTCTGTTGTAGAACCCGCCATAGACAAAGCTACCCGTTACTAAAACGATACGTCACTTATAGTCTGTCGATCACGTTGATGTTTCGCAATAGTGTGAAACCATGAAAATTCGCCTCGTCATTTCATGGGGGATCCTAGGTTCAGTGGCATTGGCGTACAATGCGCATTGCCAAGGGGGCGGGGCGCAAGTTGCCCAGAGACATGTAATGCGCGGGAATTCGCCACCGGCGGCAGCGCTATCGCAGCCGCTCGGACGATTGCGGGAGACTAATTCGCTGCGGCTTGCCATCAGCCTGCCCTTGCGGAATTCCAATTCCCTTGCCGGCCTGCTGCAACGCCTATACGACCCGGCGAGTCCCGATTACCGTCACTACCTTACTCCCGCGCAATTTAGCGAAAGATTTGGGCCGACAGTAGAAGACTATCAAAGGGTCATCCAATTCGCCAGGGCGAATAACCTTGTTATCGAGTCCACCCATGACAGTCGCATTTTGCTGGACGTGCGGGGAAGCTCGTCGGATGTTGAACGCGCCTTTCATGTGATCTTGCGAAGCTATCAACACCCGAGCGAAGACCGGCAGTTTTACGCGCCGGATGCCGAAGCGTGGGTGGACGCGAGCTTGCCCATACGGGATGTTGCCGGTCTAAGCGACTATGCGCTGTTACGCCCGGCCTTGCACAAGGTGCCAACGGAACCGGATACTGGTCCGGCGGGAGGTTCCGGGCCGGGCGGCTATTACATGGGGCAGGATTTCCGGAATGCGTATGCCCCTGGGGTATCGCTCCAAGGCTCCGGCCAAATGGTCGGCCTATTTGAGGCCGACGGCTATTACGCCAGTGACATTGCGACCTACGAGGAGGTGGCCGAGATTACTCCTGTGCCGCTACAAAACGTCCTCATAGATAGCTTCAGCGGCACACCTGGTTCGGGTAATGGCGAGGTTGCGGTGGACATTGAAACAGCCATTTCCATGTCGCCCGGCTTGGTGGCGGTCGTCGTGTTTGAGAGTTCGAACAACGTGTCCGATTGGCTTGATATTCTGGATCGCATGGCGTCCAGCAATCAAATAAAACAATTCAGCTCTTCATGGGGTTACACCGGGGGGACCGACCCCAATACGGCTTTTGATTCCTCTTTTGAGGAAATGGCCGCGCAAGGTCAGTCTTTCTTTCAAGCCTCAGGAGACGGCGACGCCTGGGTTACTCCAGTATGGGTGCCGGCAGACAGCCCTTACGTGACCAGTGTCGGCGGAACCAGTCTGACAATGAGCGGCTTTGGCGCGGGCTACTCATCGGAAACGGTTTGGAATTCAGGTAATCTGGGCCCGACCAACATCTGGTTCGGCGGTGGGAACGGATATTGGGGCAGCGGGGGAGGGGTCAGCACGGTCTATTCGATCCCGTCGTGGCAACAAGCCGTTAGTATGGTTGCAAACCAAGGTTCGACCAACAGGCGCAACATCCCCGACGTCGCCCTCACGGCGCTCGACGTCTGGGCTTCGTACGATAATGGCACATCTGGAACTTATTTCGGCACGAGCTGTTCACCGCCGCTGTGGGCAGGTTTCGCTGCTCTGGCCAACGAGCAAGCTGCCATCTCCGACAAGCCATCGGTCGGGTTTCTCAATCCGGCCATCTATGCCCTTGGGCAGGGGCCGAATTACGGTCTTTGCTTCCACGATGTCATCACCGGCAGCAACACTTCCGGCGGCAGTCCAGCCAGCTTTTACGCCGTGCCCGGGTACGACCTCTGCACGGGCTGGGGCACTCCCGCCGGCAGCAATCTGATCAACGCCTTGGCTGGCATTTACCAACCCTCAATTACGAGCCAACCCACAAGCCAGGGCAGCGTCGTTGGAAGCAACGTCGTCCTTGATGTGACCGCCACGGGCGCAACCCCACTTTTCTACCAATGGAAATTCGATGGAGCAAATATCGTCGGCGCCAGTGATACGAACCTTGACATGACAAATCTCATCCGAGCCAACGCGGGCAGCTACGACGTGGTTGTCACCAACCAATGGGGTAGCTTGACCAGCAGCGTCGCCATTCTCACTGTGGGCCAGGCGACCCCGACTCTGACGTGGGCCAACCCCGCCGCCATCATCTACGGCACATCTCTGACTTCCAGCCAATTGAACGCCACGGCGAACGTGTCCGGCAGCTTCGCCTACACTCCGGCGATCGGAAGCGTCTTGAGCGCAGGCACCCATACGCTTACCGTCATCTTCACGCCGACCGACACATTTGACTACCGCAATGCCACCAAGACGGTGAGTCTGGCCGTTTCACCTGCGTCCTTAACTGTCGCTGCCAACAATCGGACCAAGACCTACGGGCAGACAGTGACATTTGCGGGCACGGAGTTTACTGCCGGTGGGTTGGTGAACGGCGATACCGTCAGCAGCGCGACCTTGGCCAGTGCCGGCAGCGCGGCGGCGGCAACGGCGGCCGGATCGCCGTACAATATAGTACCAAGCGCGGCAATAGGAACTGGCTTGACCAACTATACGATTGCTTACGTCGATGGCGGGCTGACGGTGGCCGTGGCGGCTCTGACCGTCACAGCCAACAATCGAACCAAGACCTACGGCCAGACGGTGACGTTTGCCGGAACTGAGTTCACCGCAAGCGGACTGCTAAACACCGACGCGGTAAGCAGTGTGACCTTGAACAGTTCCGGCGTGGCGGGGGCGGCTACCGTGGTGGGGTCGCCGTACATCATTGTGCCCAGCGCCGCCGTGGGCATGGGATTGAACAACTACGCGATTACCTACGCCAACGGCACGCTGACGGTCAGCCGGGCCGCCCTTATGGTTACGGCTAACAATCGAACCAAGACCTACGGGCAGACGGTGACGTTTGCTGGCACGGAATTTACTACCAGCGGGTTGGTAAACGGCGATACGGCTACCAGTGTGACATTGACTAGTTCCGGCACGGCCGCGAGCGCAACCGTGGCTGGTTCGCCGTATATCGTTGTCCCCAGCGCGGCCGTTGGCACAGGATTGAGTAACTACATGATCAGCTATACCAACGGCAAGCTAACGGTCAACCCAGCTGCCCTGACCGTCACGGCTAACAATCGACCAAAAATCTACGGGCAGTCAATTATATTTGCCGGAACCGAATTTACCACCAGCGGACTTTTAAACAGCGACACCGTGAACAGCGTGACTTTAAGCAGTTCCGGCACGGCGGCAACGGCGGCGGTGGCCGGGTCGCCATATAGCATAGCGCCGAGCGGGGCGGTGGGCACGGGCTTGGCCAACTACACGATTACTTACGCCAACGGCGGGCTGACGGTCAACCCGGCGGCCCTTATGGTCACGTCTAACAATCGAACCAAGACCTACGGGCAGACGGTGACGTTTGTCGGAACTGAGTTCACCGCAAGCGGACTGCTGAACAGCGACGCGGTGAGTAGTGTGACTTTAACCAGTTCCGGCGTGGTTGCGGCGGCGACGGTCGCGGGTTCTCCATACACGATTGTTGCCAGTGCGGCCGTCGGCACGGGATTGAGCAACTACACGATTACGTACGCCAACGGCGCGCTGGCGGTCAACACGGCCGCCCTGACGGTCACGGCTAATAATCGAACAAAAACCTACGGGCAGACGCTGACGTTTGCGGGCACGGAGTTTACCGCTGGCGGGTTGGTGAACAGCGATACCGCGACCAGAGTGACATTGACCAGCTCCGGGGAGGCGGGGACCGCAACCGTGGCAGCTTCGCCATATGCCATTGTCCCCAGTGCGGCGGTCGGCGCCGGATTGGCGAACTATACCATTACCTACTTCAACGGCACACTGACCGTGGGCGAGGCGACGCCAATTGCGACGTGGAGCGACCCCGCCTCCATAGTCTACGGCTCGGCTCTGAACTCCAGCCAGTTGGACGCCACGGCGAATGTGCCCGGCAACTTGGCCTACAACCCGACGAATGGAAGCGTCCTGAACGCGGGCACCAATGAGCTTTCGGTCACCTTCACCCCGGCCGACACCGTGAATTACAGCAGTGTGACCGACTCAGTGAGTCTGGTCGTTTCACCCGCGCCCCTGACTGTGACAGCAGGCAGTACGAACCGGGTTTATGGCCAAACCAACCCGGTACTGATCGGGACGATCACGGGTGTGACGAATGGAGACGACATCACGGCAACGTACGGCACGACGGCCACGATCAGTAGTCCACTGGGAACGTATTCCATCGTGCCAAGCCTCGTTGACCCGGGCAACCGGCAGACCAATTACACGGTCGGACTGGTCGACGGTGTATTGACGGTGGAGAAGGCGACGCCAATTACGACGTGGACTCATCCCGCGCCCATTATTTACGGCGCGGCCCTAACCTCCAACCAGTTGAGTGCCGAGGTGGACGTGCCCGGCATACTGGCCTACAACCCGACCAATGGCACGGTGCTCAATACCGGCAGCAATACGCTATCGGTCATCTTCACGCCGAGCGACACCGTGGATTACATCAGTGTAACCGACGCGGTCAGTCTGGTCGTTTCGCCCGCGTCCTTGACCGTGGCGGCGTCCAGCTTCACCCGCCAATTTGACGAGGCCAATCCAGTGTTCACGGGCACAATCACAGGTTTGACGAACGGCGACGACATCACCGCTGCCTACAGTTGCAGCGCCACCACCGGCAGTCCGGTGGGAACATACGCCATCGTGCCGAGTCTGGTGGACCCGAACGACCGTCAGACCAACTATATGGTCAACCTGGTCAATGGCATACTTGTTGTAGGCCATCCGACCGAGTTCTTTACATGGACTAACCCCACTCCCGTGATCTATGGCACAGCCCTAACCTCCAACCAGTTAAACGCCGCGGTCAATGTGCCTGGCAATTACGCCTACGATCCGACCAACGGCGCTGTGCTCAATACCGGCACCAATACGCTTTCGGTCATCTTCACGCCGATCGACGCGGTGGATTACAACAGCGTGACCGACAGTGTGAGCTTGGTGGTATCACCGGCGTCTTTGACGATCACAGCCGCCGATACGAACGGAGTCTATGGCCAAGCCAACCCAATGTTCACGGGCACGATTACTGGCGTGACTAACGGCGACGATATTACGACCACATACAATTGCAGCGCGACCACGACCAGCCCGGTGGGAACATATCCCATCGTGCCGGGCATGGCTGCGGGAACCGACTTGACCAACTACACGATCACCTACGCCAGCGGCACGCTGACGATCAATCCGGCGGCCTTGACCATCACGGCCAACGATCGAGCCAAACCCTACGGCCAGACAGTCACGTTTGCGGGCACGGAGTTTATGACTGGGGGATTGGTGAACGGAGATACCGTGACCGACGTCATGTTGACCAGTTCCGCTGCGGCGGCGACCGCGACAGTGCTAGGATCGCCTTATGCCATTGTCCCCAGCGGGGCCGTGGGCACGGGGTTGAACAACTACACGGTTACCTACGTCAACGGCACGCTGACGATCAACCCGGCGACCCTGACAATCACGGCTGACAATCGAACCAAGACCTACGGGCAGCCAGTGATATTTGCGGGCACGGAATATACAACCAGCGAGTTGGCGAACAGCGATACCATAACCGGCGTCACATTGACCAGCCCCGGCGCGCCGGCGACGGCAACGGCGGTGGGTTCGCCATACGCCATTGTTCCCAGTGGTGCAGCGGGAATGGGATTGAGCAATTACGCGATAACCTACGCTAGCGGCGCGCTGACGGTCAGCCCAGCCGCCTTGACTGTCACGGCTAATAATCGAACCAAAACGTACGGGCAGACGGAAACATTTGCGGGAACCGAATTCACCAGCAGCGGACTTTTAAACACCGATACAGTCAACAGCGCGACATTAACCAGTTCCGGCGCAATGGCGACAGCGCCGGTGGTGGGTTCACCCTATATCATTGTTCCCAGCGCGGCTGCGGGAACTGGATTGAACAACTATGCGATCACGTACGTCGACGGCGCGCTGACGGTCAACCCGGCGCCTTTGACCGTGACCGCGAGCAACGGAGCCAAGACTTACGGGCAGACGGTGACGTTTGCCGGAACTGAATTCGCCGCCAACGGACTGCTGAACAGTGACACCGTGAATAGTGCGTCTTTAAACAGCTCCGGGGCGGCGGCGACGGCGACGGTGGTGGGCTCGCCATACACTATTGTTCCCAGCGCGGCCGTGGGCACCGGACTGAATAACTACACGATCACCTACGCCAGCGGTACGCTGACAGTCAACCCGGCCGCCCTGACGGTCACGGCCAACAATCGAACCAAGACCTACGGGCAGCCAGTGATATTTGCGGGCACGGAATATACAGCCAGCGGGTTGGCGAACAGCGATGCCATCACGAGCGTGACATTGACCAGCCCCGGCGCACCGGCGACGGCGACGGCGGTGGGTTCGCCATACACCATTGTTGCCAGTGGTGCAGCGGGAACAGGATTAAGCAATTACACGATTACGTACGCCAACGGCTCGATGACCGTCGACCCGGCCGCCTTGACCGTCACCGCCAATAATCAAACCAAGACCTACGGGCAGTCGGTGACATTTGCCGGAACTGAATTCGTTACCGGTGGACTGGTAAATGGCGACACGGTCAACAGTGCGACTTTAAACAGTTCCGGCGCGGCGGCGATGGCGACGGTGGTGGGTTCGCCATACGCCATAGTTCCCAGCTCGGCCGCGGGCACAGGATTGAATAATTACACGATCACCTACGCCAGCGGCACGATGACGATCAACCGGGCGCCCCTGACAATCACGGCTGACAATCGAACCAAAACCTACGGGCAGCCAGTCACATTTGCGGGCACGGAGTTTACAGCCGGCATGTTGGCAAACAGCGATACTGTGACCAGCGTGACGTTGGCCAGCTCTGGCGCGCCGGCGACGGCGACGGTCGCGGGTTCGCCTTATAACATAGCGCCGAACGCGGCCGTGGGCACGGGCCTGGGCAACTACATGATTGCTTATGCCAACGGCGCGCTAACAGTAAGCCCGGCGTCCTTGACCGTGACCAATTTATTGGCGCTGGACAAGGTTTATGACGCGACCACCAACGCCATCCTGGACGCCACCAATGCCGGCGTGTCGGGGGCGCTGAACGGCGATAGTATCAGCCTAGTCACGACCAATGCCGTCGCCTATTTCGCAAACAAAAATGTTGGCACAAACAAGCCAGTCACGGTGTCCGGTCTGACGTTGGGAGGCGCCTCGGCGGGCAATTACATCCTGACTCAACCGTCAAATCTGAGCGCCAACATAACGGCGGCAACGGTGACCATTGCTTCGGGCATCACGGCCAATAGCAAAGTGTATGACGCCACGACGACTGCGACTCTCAGTACCAACAATGTGATACTCTCAGGTGTTTTCAACGTAGACACAGTGAAGCTGAACACCAACGGCTACGTTGCTTGGTTCGCGAGCGCGAGCGTGGGAAATGGCATTGCGGTGACCGTCAGCGGCCTGACATTGGGCGGAGGCGGCGCCGGCAATTACACCCTCACACAACCGAAGGGTCTGGTCGCCGACATCACCTCCCCGAGTGTGCAGATCCTTGCCAGCATGCCGAACATTGTCATTACCTGGCCGGCGAATGCGACCGATTATGTGTTGAACCGGACGGCCAGCCTCGCTTCGCCTGTCACATGGTCGGCTGTGACCAATGGCATCACTGTCAATGGAATAAACAACACTGTTATCATCAATGCCAGCAGCGGAGTTCAATACTTCGAGTTGCTGGCAACGCCGTAGTGCGTTGCCAATCCGCAACCGCATAAGGCAGAGCATTGGATTGTTGACTATTGAAGCAATCTTACGCGCGCCGTTTTTCAGGCCTTTTTCGACGCCGCCATTTTTGCGCAGAATTCCGCCATCCGCTTCTTCATTTCCTGCGGCGGCACATCTTCGACGTGAGTGCATATCGTCCAGAGAAGCCCAAACGGGTCTGCGACGGAACCTGAACGATCACCGTAAAACTTGTCCTCAAGGGGTTGTTTGACCGTGGCGCCGGCATCGACCGCGCGTTTGAAGGCCGCATCGACGTCTTCCACGTAAACCACCAGCGAAACCGGCGTCACATCGGGCGTCTGGGGAGACTTGCCGGAATCACGGTATTCGTCCGCGAGCATCAGAATGGAATCACCGATACCGAGCTCCGCGTGGGCGATGCTCTTGCCGTCCGGCCCGGGCATGCGAACCAGCTCCTTTGCGCCAAAAGCACGCTCGTAAAAATCAACGGCTTTGGCAGCGCCTTTAACCATCAAGTAGGGGGTCAGCGTGTGAAAACCGTCCGGAATGGGTTTGGCTTTGGCGTTCATAGTCGATGTGTTTTGATGTTTTGAGTGCGCTTGCGAGAAAATGTTATCCCGGCGCGACGAATCGTCAAGCGGCAGTTTGGCGAGGTTCCGCGTTTACTCGTCCCGAACTTGACAGTCTTTAGAATGGTGGGTTGGCGGGGACTCGAACCCCGGACCAATGCCTTAAAAGGGCACTGCTCTACCAACTGAGCTACCAACCCATCATGTTTTAATTCAAGGAGTTGTGCAAGTTAATCAATTTCAAAAATGCCAACTTGTAACCCGAACTTGTCACCCTACGATTTTGTGGTATATTTCCACATGAAAATGAGCACGCAAAGCCCATCGGAACCGGCTGTTGCACAGTCAGTTTTTCACAAAGTCGCAGAGAACCTGTATCGGCTCGAATCATCGGGCGGTTACTATGCCTTACTAAAACGCGGAGGCAAGCAGTTTCGTCGATCTTTGAAGACAAGGGACCGAAAATTGGCGGATCGCCGACTCAGCGAATTGAGGGCCAAAGTGGGCGGCTTGCGAATCTCAGCGGATGCCAAATTGACCTTCGCCCAGGCCGGGAAAATGTGGCTGGATGCCGACAAGCACGCCCTCAGCACCAGCACCGTCAAACGCCGGGAAATGTACATCAAGGGATTGCTCCCGTATTTTCAAGACATCCCCATTCGCAATGTCACCGATCAGGATTGTGACCGCTGGGTGAAAGAGCGCGGCGCGGTTCTGGCTTCTGAAACTTTCGTTCACGAGTTGGACGTTTTAAAGGCGGTCTTCGATTTCGCGTTGAACCGGGGCTTGCTCCTCTCCAATCCGGCGCGGCACATCAGACGCCGCAAAATCGTCTCAAAACGGATTGTGGTCCCAAGTCTCGACCAGTTTGCGCGGTTGATCAGCGCCATTCGATTTTCCGATGGCAGGAAAGACAGTCAGGAAAAGGCCAAAGATGGCGCGGATCTGGTTGAATTCCTCGCCTATTCCGGGGCACGTATCGGGGAGGTCACTGGCGGTGGTGATGCCAAGGAAAAACGGCCTTTGCTGTGGAGCGACGTTGATTTTGAGCGAGGCACGGCCTTCCTGCCTGGCACGAAGACCGAAGCCGCTCCCCGGACCATCCCCATGTCAGATCGGCTGCGCGAACTTTTGCTGCGCTTGAAGACGGAGAAAAACCCAAAACCTGATGACCGGATTGTTGCAATCAAAAGCGCACGCAAATGCTTGCAGACCGCGTGCAAAAAACTGTCATTACCTGCATTCACGCACCACGATTTTCGGCACTTCTTCGCCACGACCTGCATTGAGTCCGGCGTGGACATTCCAACCGTGAGCCGCTGGCTGGGACACAAAGACGGTGGTGCGCTGGCAATGAAACGTTACGGCCATCTCCGTCAAGAACACAGCTTCGCGATGATCAAGCGGGTGAACTTTGACAAGCCCGCCAATATCATTCCGATGCCAAAAACAGCGGAGACGGAAACAAACCTTCCGGCCGACGAACGACGCGCCATTGCGGCCGCCAAAGCGAAATACAAATATCCCTGGTGGGCCTCAGAAAATTCACTGGAAGTCTTTTTGGGACAACTCCACGAGGAAACCAGAATTGTTCCAGTCGAAAAACTTCTTGAAGTTGCCAAGCTGGCAATGGGACGCGAAGTGTTTAAATCGGAATTGTCAGACCGGCTGGCACTGTTGGATGAGCTTTCCGCCCGAACGCCAGCGGAAATTCTTACCAAGGTCCTCGCCAAGATTCAGGCCAAAAGTGAGGCAAGCCGCAAAAACGGGGATGAAGCAATCAACTGACTTTATCATTTTTTCTCAACCGTCCCGGAGGTCTCCCGCAGAAAACGGTCGAGGTCGTCTCTGGAATAAATTGGATGCCGCAATGCTCGCGACGGATGTAGGAGACCGCGCTTGGTCAATCGGTCAATCGTTACCGCCGTGATGCCCAAATAGATTGCGGCTTCGGCACGTTTGAACCCTTTCTTCTCGACCGTCACTTGAATGGCGGTCCCGGTGGATTGTGAATTTCTTTTGAACATAAATTCTCCTTTACTCTGATTTCAGCAATCGAAGGAGTTCGGTGCGAGGAACGAGCAACTTGCCCCGCAACGCTCGGCACGCTTTGAGTTTGCCGTTTTGGATGAGGCGATAAACGCTGAAATAATGCACACCGAGCAGATCGGCAGCTTCCTGCACCGAATAGGCAAGCCGTTCATCATTAGCTGGCGTTTCCGCCGGTTGTGGAATTGTTTCCATAATTCACGTCACATTTGTCTTTGACCAGACAGCCCCCCGCCAGGTGCCCAACCGATATTCGCGCTGCGGTTCGAGTTGCGTTCGTCCGCTGGACGGATGCCTTCGACGCAACAGATGGTACGACCACGCGACGAACTCGAACAGGCGACGAGCACCACGCCAGACATGCGAGAGGAGAAAATGCGGAGCATTTTCATGCAGCCCGGCGCGGCGGCCAGAGCGCCTAAAGGCAGGCCCAGGACGACCGAGTGCAACACGCGGCCAGAAAAGTTCCGACGCACTTTCGACGAAGCCAGCAACGCCACCCTAAAAGCCAAGGGAAAGAGGGATGGTTTGCCGATGGTCGCTGATCGCGCCGTGACGCGACTCCCCGAACGGACAGTGCGCGGATACGATTCAAACAATTGCGTCAGCACATCCGTGGCGACTGCCGTTCGCTGCATCGTCAAACACTCATATTCCCTCTGGAAAGACAAAGCTCCGGCTTTGAATTTTCCAAAGCCGGAACCTAAGAGCAACCGGGGCCGAAACGCCGCCGCTGTCAACGGTGGAGGCGACGCAGGAGCACTACCTTGACAGCACAAGGCGGCGGCTTCGGCCAGAGTCGCACACCGCCGTTCTGTTGGCACACCCGGTGACGACTCCATCGGCAGTTGCCGATTTATTGTTGCGGCGGAGATTTGCCGCGCTTCGGTTGCCCATGACTCAGGGTTTTGAATATCAATTTGAGTGAATGGAGTACTGGCCGCACGAGCAAAGCGGTCAGTAATTAAAATTCGCGGTTCGAGAGTTCGATTGTAATTCTCACGCTCGTAACTACTGAGCCTGCCTTGACGCATTGATGTCCCGCCTATGAGCGCGGAATTGTTTACATTTTTGTCAGTCGTTGCTGTCGGTGGAGAGCAGTGCCGGGCATTTCGTCCCGGCAACGCGGAGCCACGGACAGCGAGCCGCATAGGTTCTCTCCGTTGAGCGAAGCAGGCGCGTGTTGGCAGGACGCGAGCGGTTTGAGCAGAGCGGCCTGACGCCACGGGCCTGCGAGCGTTTTTGAGCAATTGATGATTCATACCCGGAGCGGGATGCGTTCAAAGGTCTTTCACCCTGAATCCGGTTTGGCCAGCAGCGAACGCGCTTTTGGTAGGCGTAACTTGGCTCGCTGGTGTGGTTGGGCGGGCGTTGGTACTATTGCGCGCGTTTCGGTGGTTGTTGCGAGACTTCCCGGTTTTCTTTCCATTGCCAGCCCATTGGCTGAGGCATTCGCGGAATCGCGCGGGACTGACCGGAACTCCGGCGGCTTTCAATTCCTCGACCAATTGGCCGCTGCTCCAGCCTTTATGATGGAGCGCCAGTAATCGGTCGCGCAACGGTTCCAGCGCATCAGCAGCGGTTCTACGTTTCTTAGGCGGCTCCTGCTGCCCCAACTGTTCCAGTTTCTTTTCGAGAGCCGTGTAGTCCAACTTTGCGGCCAACTGGCCGTAATCAATACGTGTTTTCATACAACTTCACTTTCACTTTGTGCCGTCGTGGTGTTGGCTCAAAATTGAGCGCAACACCGACAGCTTTTGGCTCGCAGTTGGGCTTTCCATCGAGCAGCCCATGAGCGCGGCGGCGAGCAGCTTCCTTACCGGTCCAGGGCGGGGTTGGTGTCATACCCTTTTTCTCAATTCTCATAGCACATGCGTGCCACTGATTCTGTCCGCGATTGTGGACATCCTGCATGTCATCTTGAACCATGTTGAACTGCATGAATGGTGCGTTCATCTTCTCGACCATAACTCTTTCAGCCTTTCATTTGGTGTATCACATACATCTTTTGCTTCTGCTTTTCTGCGATGCTTAAACTCATGACGGCTGACGATTTCATCACGGCCAATGTTGCCATCGAAACGGCCATGAACTTGTAATGATTTCATTACAACGTGTAGGCCGCCATTCAGGTAGATAAAATAGACATGGAATATATTTCATTGGCACAGATTACCACGGACAGGAGTTCATACTTGTTCCGTAGGCTGAACAACATGATTGAGATTTTTGCGTAACCTTTTCGACGTATGTTCACTGGCAAACCGCAGAAGAATCGTGCCGCAGCAACAACCTATTTCGATGAGCACCTTTCACACAACGATTACTATACTCAGAGCGAAACACAGGCCGGACAGTGGATCGGCGTCGGCTGTGAACGGCTGGGATTGAAGCCGGGTGAAGTCGTCACGCGGGATACTTTTCTCAAACTGTGTGACAACCTGAACCCCGACACAGGCGAACGGCTGACGCAGACCACCGCGAAGAATCGCCGCATCTTCTTCGATTTCCAATGTGCTCCGCCCAAAAGCGTTTCGATTCTTGCGGTCACGATGAACGACCAGCGCATCATTCAGGCACATCAGGAAGCCTCCACGCTGGCGCTCCGTGAATTGGAACAATTTGCCGCGACTCGCATCCGCAAAGGCGGCGTTGAGGATAAGGACCGCACCACCGGGAGTCTGGTCGGCGCTGCGTTCATGCACACGTCATCTCGTGCGCTCGACCCGCAACTGCACACGCACTTCGTGGTGTTCAACGCCACTTGGGACAAAACCGAACAAAGGTGGAAAGCCCTGCAAACGTCCGGCATGTTCGACGCCATTCACTACGGCACGGCAGTTTATCGCAACGAGTTGGTCAAACGCCTGCATCAAATCGGCTATCAAACCCGCCAGACGGCTGGAGCATTTGAGATTGAGGGCGTTGACCCCAAGTTCATCGAGCGATTTTCCAAACGCTCCAAGGAACGGGATGTTGCCGTCGCAAAAGAGGAAAAGCGGCTGGGTCGCAGGCTCAACAAGAATGAAGTCGCGCACGTCGTCCATCAGACCCGGCCCAAAAAATTGAAGGGCGCTTCGGATGAGCAGGTGCGCCAGCAACAGCTTGGGGAAATTGGTTTTTTCGAAAAACGGCTATTACGCAAGGTGGTCGCCTCCGCGGATGGTCGGCCCAAAGACTTCGCGCAACGGGTCGGGACGGATGAGGCGGTCGAGCACGGTTTGCAACACGTTTTTGAACGCAACTCGGTCGCGCCGGAGCATCGGATTCTCGAAGCGGCGCTCGTCAAAGGCCGGGGCCAGCTTGACCTGGCACAGGTAAAGGAAACGCTTGCCAGTGACCACCACTTGGTGCGCGTCGGCTCGGAGTATTCGACGCAGCACATTCTAAACCGGGAACTGTACCTGATTCGCACGGTCAACGCCGGCATCGAGGCCGTTGCTCCCGTCACCCGCCATTACGAGCCGCCGTCCTATCTCGGCCACGATCAGCGCAGAGCGTTGGCCCATGTGCTGACGAGTCCAGATCGCGTGACCGGATTTCGCGGCCTGGCCGGTTCAGGCAAAAGCACGGCGCTGGTTGAATTGGCGCACGCCCTGCACAAGAACGGCTTCGAGGCGGTGTTTTGCGCTCCAACCGCCGCTGCCGCCGATTCCCTCCGTAAGGACGGACTGGAACGCGCGATGACTCTCCAACGGCTGCGCAGTGACCTGCACACATGGGCAAGACTCTCGCCTCGTAGCGTGATTGTACTGGATGAAGCCGGGGCTGTCGGGTTGGAGGAAATGGCCAGCCTTTTTGAATTTGCCAAACGGAAGGATTGCCGGGTCGTTCTGTCCGGCGATACCGGCCAGCACGCCTCCGTCACCCGTGGCGATGCGTTGCGGATTCTCGAACAGTACTCAGGCTATCGCTTCGAGGAGCTGACGACGATCCGCCGCCAGAAACCCAAAGTCTTCCGGCAGGTTGTCGAACTGGCCGCCGCCAAACAGACCGACAAGGCGTTTTCCAAACTGCTCGAACTTGGCGCAGTCACGGAGATGGAGACGGATGACGGGAAGCTCTATCAAAAAGCCGCCGAGGCGTATATATCCGCCACGAAACAGGGCAAATCGGCGCTGCTGGTCTCGCCGACATGGGCTGAAATTGACGCCGTGACGGAGAAAGTGCGGGACACGCTGAGAACACGGGGCGTTCTCGGTCAACGAGAGGAAGCCGTCACCGTGTTTGATTCGCTCTCATGGACGGAAGCGGAAAGAAAAAACGTGAGCCAATACGAACCGGGCCAGCGACTACGATTCGTTCGCAAAACCAATCGTTTCGACCGGGGCGACACGGTGGAAGTGGTCGCCACCGTTGAGAACGGTCTGCGCGTCCGCCGCTCGGATAGTACGGAAGTGGATTTTGTCCCGGCCAGTGCCGCCGCTTCTTTTGATGTGGGCAATGCCCGCGAGCTAAAGGTGTCGCCCGGTGACTGGTTGCTGCTCCAAGCCAATCATGGCAAAGAGTTCATTAACGGTGAGCGCGTCCAAATCCGGGAGATCCAAAACGGCCGTATTGCCCTGGCTGACGGTCGTTCGCTCCCCGATGGGTTCAACGCTTTTACTCATGGCTACGCAGTGACATCGCATAGTTCCCAAAGCAAGACTGTGGATGAAGTGTTGCTGGTCGCCTCGTCTCGCTCTTTTGGAGCCGTGAACCGCGAACAGTTTTACGTCAGCATTTCCCGTGGCCGCGAGCGCGTCCAGGTGTTCACTGATGACGTCGAATTGCTCGCCCGCCGCGTCTCCGATTCGCACGAACGCAAAGCCGCCGTTGAATTGCAAGCCCTGCGCGACGACTTGGCTAAACTCGGTTTCATCCCGGCTCAACGGCGGGAGGAAAAGACCGCCCCGCCAGCGGTGGAGGGTTTTCGCGCCGTGAGGCAGCGCCGCCCGATGCGGACCACGCGACTGTCGCCCGTTCAACGGCTCGCCACACTCGTCGAGGACATGCGCCGCTGGATTGATGAACGGCTCGGCATCGAACAGAAAGAAGTGGTCGCCGATAAAGTCGGGCAAACCGAGGCCGTCAAACGGGATGAGGCTGTCCAGCAAACCGAGACGGTCAAACCGGCCCGCCCGGTCAGGGAAGCCCTGAGACACCATCAAGCACACCGTCAACAACAACGCCGCTCCGGTGGTATGCACGTTTAACACCTATGTCCTTCAAAGAAGATGCCTGTTATGCCACGTCTGGCAAGTATTGCGCCTGCATCGAGTTCCACTCGACTGAACACAAACGCCGTGGCTTCCACACCAGCCAGTTGATTGAGTACACGCTGGAGCCAAACCCGGATGCTGAGGACGACAAAAATTTGCCGCCGCAAAAACTGGCCCTCGCGTTCTCCACCGCTGACGTGGTGGTGCTCGGCTGGCGGCTCGGCCACCTGGCCGACAAGCTCCAGGAAAACGACCTGGCCGCAGTCCGCGTCCTGCCCAAACGCTTCGCCGAAGTTGACCGCCACATGCCCTTCGTCGCCTCCATCAAAATCACGCAGATTGAGAACCGATGACATGACTCCTAATGCGGAAACGGCGTAGTCGGCAGATTCACGTCCGGAGTCAGGCAATCCCGGCGGCGGGAGTCTGCGATTTTTGCCAGTGGAGGCAGAGTCTCGCTCGCACACGTGGCCGAAACAGCAAAGGTCGCAGGCTGCCGTCGCAATCAAACGGGAAATCGGGGTCACAGAAATAATTAGTTGCATCAGACAATGAAACGGCAACGTCGCGGGCGGTCCGCGAATATTCTTTTCACCTTCGCCAGGATGCGCTTAACTCTGCCGAGCTTTTACACTGACCTTTGGGAAACGGCTTATGGCCAAAAAGCAAAAGACGAACGGCGCCCTGATGACGGATGAGGAAAAGAATCTTCCGATGGGCCTGGGTTACGCAACGGCGGCAGATCGTCTCGGACTCACCTACCTCGCAAGCGCCGAAGTGATGCTGCGACTGCTGGTGGATTTCGGCAATGAAGCGTTTCATTTCAGCATGACGGCCCACCTGACCAAGGAGCCGTTTTGGAAGGCCATGAATCAAAAGGCCGACAAGCTGGCTGATATTTTGAAAGGAAAGAATCCGGCCTACATGGCAATTTCCTGGTTCACCGAGCCGGGACAATTGCGGGCCAGTCTTTACAGCCGAATAGACCAAGCCATGCCGAATGATTTATCGGATGCCGCTCTGCGGAAAGACCCGATTCGCGCTCACGCCCGCGCCTTCATGGCGTTTTTTCTCGAATTATCCGAGGGCGCGATTGAAGGGCAGGGCCGGATTTCGGACGCACAACTCACGGCAGACCACATCCGCAAATTTGCGGGCAGCTTCTTGGGCATGGACCCGGCGATGCTGTCGCTGAACCTAACGTCAGGCGAGAACAAGGAGGCGTCGCCATGTGGCTGATGACCAAACACGGTTTTTACTCCATCGTTCAAAAGAAGCCAAAAGAGTTCCACATCCGCGCGCGGGTTCGTAAAGATTTGGAGAATCTCGTCGAGCGCGTGCCGTTGCCCGGCGCGGAAATCCATGCCAGCAAGGGGGCGGACTATTCGTTTCGCATCGTCACCGGCAAGGGCGACGTGCTGAAGGTGATGCAGTTTCTGGGCGACTCGCTGGACTATTCAAACTTCAAGAATACTGTCGCACGCACGCCAGACCAGCAACCCAAACATGAGGCTTACGCCACAGTCTGGCACACGATGATTGACGCCCTTGGCGGTTTCGGCCAGTCTCCTCGGAAATAAACTTGAATAAAATTAACCCTCACAACCATGAAAATATATGAGTGATATGAGTGTTAAGATTGAGTTTAAGGGGGACAGGGAATTGCTTTTGGCATTAACAGAATTAGCGAAAGAATGCGGGTTGGATGCGCGTTTTGACGAATTGCTTCTCAATAGTAAAAAGAGTGGACTTGCATACGCTGTTGCACTGGCTGGTAGCGTCGCTATAATCGCACAAGCGATTGCGAAGTTTCAAGAGGCGCACAAGTGTCAAATTGAAATCGTTACGCCAAGTGGAACGCTTAAGGAGCAAAACTATAGCGCCAAAGATTTGATAACGATTCTGCCATCCGTTAGGACAAACATCTTCATTAATCCAACCCCCTCTACCCAAGTTTCCAAACCATAAGTTTGTTTTTACCAATCTAAATTAGTCCACAACACAAAAAAATATGGAGCAAAAAGAAAACGCCGCAAATAATCTCTCGTGGCGCGAGGCAATCATAGAAGTCCTTAAAAAATCCAGCAAGCCAATGTCCTCTGTCGAGATTGTTGCCGCGATCAAAGAGCGTGAACTGCGTAATGTTACTGGTAACACACCAGAGGCAACTGTCGGCGCTCAGATTTACAGTTCTATCAAACGAGATGGGGAAGGCTCCCCGTTTGTTCAGCCAGCTCCAAATCAATTTGCGTTCAAACAACCAACCGTATCAGTCGGAGTGCCGCAACAGCCAAACGGCGGTATTATTCCCAAGAACGATGAAGAAGAGCCAAAAAAGGCCAGCGGAATAATTCGCGCGTTTGGGATGTATTGGAATCGTGATTCCATTGAATGGAAAAGCTCCCCGCGTATTTTAGGTAGCCTTTCGGACAAGGCAGCAGAGGCGGTTGATTTCTGCAACCAACGCGGTGTTTATTTTCTACACGACGGAGGCGAGGTCATCTATGTTGGCCGAGCCTTGGAACGCCCGCTAGGAACTCGCCTATTTGAACACACATTCGACCGGTTAAAAGGCAGGTGGAATAGGTTTTCGTGGTTCGGGTTGGTAAATTTATCGGAGGACGGAAAAATAATTGAGCAAGGGCTAAAAACCGTCACCGCAAATGTTGGCGACATTATTATAACAATGGAGGCTCTGCTCATTGAAGGACTGGAACCGAAACAAAACCGAAAACGCGGAGATACTGGTTTTATACATATTGAATACATTCAAATCGAAGACCCAATCATCCAACAGAAAAAGATGAAAGAGGTTTTGGACAGAATGATCAGCAAGATTTAAACCGTCTTGTCAGCCGATTGAAAGGCTACGCACAGAATTGACAATTTCAACCATTCCCATCGTGTCCAGCCCGCAGTATTCCTCCAAATGCTGGCGCACGCTGCGACGTTCTGCGTCTGTCACCTGTCCGTAGGTCACGCGCAGGAATTCGCGGCTTGCCATTCCACCTTCTTGAATCGTGAGGTTTTCGTAGCCCTTGCCGGTCAGGGCGGGCAGCACGGCTTTCATTGACGCGCTGCCGTGTTGCTTCGGGTGGTAATAGCGGAAGCCACGGAACGGCAGCAGCAGGTCAACGATGCGCGGCATCACTTTCCTGAACCACGGCTTGAATTCCGGCAGCAGTTCGCAACTTTCCTTCAACCGTCCGGTTTCAAAGCTGGCGTTGTAAGTCACCACCGAGCCGGTTTCCGGCAGGGCGTCACGCAGTTGGCGCATGAATTCCGGGCGTGGGTCAGCCGTGCCTTCGGCGAGAAACTGGCGATGCTCCGGCGGGGCGCTTTCAGAGCGGAGAATATGCAGGGAGAATTGAAACGGAATCTGCTGGAACGGGCGGGAGTCATCAAAGAGCGGGATGGCCGGAGCGAAGGTTTCAAAGTCCAAAAAACTGATGGGATATTCAAGCTGTCCGAGAAAAGCCGCGAGTGCGGGGAGAGGTGGACCCCTAATTTTAGACCACAGGTAAGTTTCGATTTTCGCCGGTTTGCTGTAGATAATAAAGAGCAGACCTATGAAAGCAAAACGCAAACGGCACAGTGCGGCCTTCAAGGCCAAAGTGGGATTCGAAGCCC
>DATKFW010000134.1:0-6375 GCA_035511075.1 Vulcanimicrobiaceae bacterium | reverse complement strand
TGACGGCGGACTTCACTCAAAGCCCGCCTGTCGTTTACGCGACAACCGCGGAGAGCATCACCAATCGGCTCGTGATGTTCCAGGACACCGGCGCGACCCCAACTGTCATTAACCTCGCCTCAAATCTCAACGTCTCCGGGACCGGTGGCAGCACCAATACTTTCCGCGGCGTGCGCTTTGTGCCTGGTGAGGCGCCTATGGTGACCTCGGAGCCGGCACCCGTAATTCAGGACGCGGGTGGCGATGCAACCTTCACTGTCACGGCCGCCGGGACCCCCCTGCTCGATTATCAATGGTACACCAACGGGGTCGCGGTATCCGGGGCCACCGCTTCCTCTCTGACGTTGTCTGATCTGGCCACGAATCAAACCGGGGTCGAGGTATCAGCCGTGGTCAGCAACATCTTCGGTATGATCGCCAGTTCTAACGCGCTGTTAACAGTCCAGGCTCCGAATTCTCCCTTCGACGTCACGATAAATCCGCCTACCAGCGTGACAGTCAACGCGGGCGGCACGGCGTCGTTCACGGCCTCTTCCATTGGCGCCGGTGTGACCTATATATGGCTGCTTAACGATGTGCAGTTGTCCGACGGCCCATCGGTTTCAGGTGCAGGCACTCCCACCCTGACCATCAGCCCCGCCTATGCCTCGTACGACGGTACCTATACAGTCATCGCCAGCAACAGCTTTGGGGCGGTCCCCGGAAACAATTCCGCCACCCTCGCGGTCGTCGATCCCGTTATCGTTGCGCAGCCGGTGGGAGCGACCAACGTGCCAGGCCCTAGCGCCAGCGCGAGCCTATCGGTCAGCGCAATCGGCACGCCGACCTTGACCTATCAATGGCTCTCCAACAGCGTGGCCATTGCAGGCGCCACGGCAAGCACGCTGACCGTTGGCAATAGCGGCGCAATTGTATCAGCGTTGTACTCCGTGATCGTCTCCAACGGTTTGGGCAATTCCATCACCAGCGCTGCTACGACGGTATACTTCACTCCGTTGCTGCTCTTCGACACCTTCTCTTACCCCAACGGCAACCTCTTCGGCGATGCCGGGTCTCCTTGGACAGAGATCAACGGCACGCTTCCCGAACTGGTTACTAATGGCCGGGTGCAGATCAACCAAAGCAACAATGCCACCGACGCCCAAAGCCTGTTCAGCCAGACTGAATCCGGGACGCGAATGTGGGCGAGCTTCATCATCAACTTGACCACCCTGCCGAGCAACCCGGGCGGTGTTTACTTCGCAAATATCGAAGACACCAACTTCGATTTCTATGGAAAAATATTCACGTTGACCTCAAATCAAGCCGGTTACACGCCGAATATCCCTCCTGTGGCTTTTCCCGGAACCTATCGCCTGGGCATCGCCAATAGCCAGAGCGATTCTGCGCCGTCACCAACTACCGGCCCGGCCGCCGTCGTGCCTTTGGACCTTGCCCCGGGCATTGACTATCAAGTCGTCTTCTATTTGGACTTGGTTAACGGCGCTTCCGGGATGGCCATCAACCCCGCTTCTGTCAGCGACGTCACGGCGGGTGCTCCGGGCGGGATAAGTTCCGGTCCTGCGTTGGATACTCTCAGTCCGTCATTGCCGATGGCCGCCTTCGGACTGCGGCAGCGCACAGACTCGACTCCTGCCGGTGAGGGCGTGGGCGTGATGGAGTTGGACAATCTGGTGGTTTCCTTTGATTGGAGCGGCCTTGACTCCGGCTATCCCGTCGTGACCACGGGCATTACACCCACCAATCCTATTATCGGCTTGCAGCCGGTTGGAACCACGAATTTTTCGGGAACGGCCTACACAATGGAAGTCGCCGCTTCCGGGATTGGCACCGCGGGCGCCGGCCTGACCTACGCCTGGTATCAAAATGGCGCTCCGTTAAGCGACGGCAACTCCGTCACGGGTTCCGCGACACCCGCTCTGACTCTCAACCCCATGGTTGCAACTAACAGCGGCACTTACTACGTCACCGTCACCGGCGCGGTGGGCGGCCCGGTGCAAAGCTCCAATGCCGTCGTTGTAGTCAACGTCGCCATAACGCCGCCCGATTTCACCGTGGAACCGGCCGCGGACACGACCAATTCGCAGGGAAGCTCAGTAACATTCGACTCCCTGGCCACCGGCACCGGTCCGATTACCTATGCCTGGTATTTTAGCAATTCCTTCGGTTTGACTCAGCTTGCCGGCGCGACAAACGCGGACCTCACTCTGACCAGCCTTGCCACCAATCAATCCGGGACCTATTACGTGGTCGCCACAGGCGGGACGGGGTTGCAAACACAGAGCAGCAATGCGGTCTTGACGGTCACGGGACCCAAGAGTGTAACCATCGGTTATCTCCGCAGTTTGATCAATCCGGAAACAGAAGAACCTTCGGACACAACGACTTTCTTTACAGTAACGGGCGTTAACACAACCGCCACGAACCTTACCTCGGGCGATACCGCGTCTTACTATTTGCAAGATAGCACGGGCGGCATAAACCTATTTGTCACGGACGGCTCAGACTTCCGTCCGGCCCTGGGCGACGAAGTGACCGCTACGGGAACTCTCTACTCTTATTACGGCAATGTGGAACTTGACGTGACTGAAGGAGCCTCGGGTTACACTAACTACATAGTAGGGACGAACTACCCGCAGCCAACGCCGATTCTCCTTCCGTGGGGAAATGATTCGGCGCCGCTCTCCCCTTTCCTTACCACAAATGTCGAAGGATCGGTTGTCGTGATCACCAACCTCTATTTCGAAGCGTACACGCCGGGCGCGCTCTTCAACCCAAGTGCGTCGCCGTACACCATCACCAATAATTCCGGGGAAATGTACTCCGTCTATTTGAGCGGCCAGGATACGAATTATGTCACAGGAAAACCCATACCGGCCTTTGCCACCAGCATCGCCGGCCCGCTGTGGCAGGAGGACACTGCCGGCGCGGTAATCGGCATTGAGTTTACCGTCTATTCCAACCAGGTTGTGCCGGTAACCACTCCGACGAACCTAGGGAACCTGGCGGGCGCGGTAACCACTGCGGGCGGAACCAACAATGTCACCCTGACGTGGACAGCCGTTCCCACCAATGATACCTACAGCGTCTGGTTTACGACGAATCTGTTGCAGCCTTTCTCCAACTTGGTTTCCGGTCTTGTGTTTACCAATACTGTCGGAACTTACACCGATTCCGGTCAAACCAATCCAACGAAGTTTTACGAAATCAGTAGTCCATAAACAAAAAGTGGAACAGCGCGATTAGACTCCGCGCGCGCTCCACTGGCCTTGTGCCATGGGCGCAGTTCGGCTAGGATTAAAGCCATGAAATCGCGAGGTTTTACATTGATTGAGCTGTTGGTCGTCATTGCCATTATTGCAATTCTGGCGGCCATGCTCCTTCCCGCGTTATCCCACGCCAAACAAGAAGCGCAGGAATCGGGCTGTCTCTCGAACCTCAAACAGTGGGGCCTTGCCGAGCAGATGTATATCAGCGATAACAGGGACTTCCTGGCGACAGACGGCAACGGCGACTCTTCGGATTATACCGGAACTGATCCGTACGGATCGGCGGACGATCCCGCGGCGTGGTTCAACGTGCTGCCTCCTTACTGGATGGGACGAACGTTGGCGTCCTATGCGGCAAATAGAGTCAACTACGCGACTGGAGCGCCTACCAGCCAACCCTATGAATATATGCCCTTTCCGGGCGGCGCCGGCAGCCCATTTTGGTTTTGCCCGGCCATACAGGAGACCATCGCTCAAGCAGCGGCGCAACTGACTTCTGCCCCGGAAACTTGGCCCTCTGTCGGCTACTTCGGCTATTGCCAATCTCTCGATTTGAACAAGATATCCGGAACGGCCGACTCGGGAGACCCTGAAGGAGAAGAACCTCAGGGCACCGTGAACGGTGTGCCCGCGGTCGACGTCGTAATGCCCAAGATCACCAACCTCTCCAAGCCCGCTGCCACTGTCCTTTTGTTTGACGCGACATTCAACCCGGATACCGAAGTGGACAACGGGAGTCCGCAATACAACAGCCAGCTTCCGGGCCTTCGCTATAGAAACCTGGCCTCGCGACATTTTAAAGGGGCGGTGATTAATTTTTGCGACGGCCACGCCGCATACTACAAGGATTACTACTTGACTAATGGCGCCACGTTCACCGGCACCCCGATTGAAGCGCCGGTGCCGGATGTCATTTGGAACGCCGCTTATCGCGCTTATCTCGGCTACTGAGCCGCGGCCTCATTTTGCCTGGCCGTGAAACGGCTGGCCCGCTTCAAAGGCGGCGCGCAAACGCCCTGCTTGCGCTTCGAGTGCCTTTTGGCCTTGGGCTTTGGCCAAATCGTCGGCTTTTCCGATGGTGGTAATTGCCTCGCCAAATCGACCGGCCTCGGCATAGGCCGCCGCCAGCGTCAGCAATAGGGCGGGCCGTTTTTGGCCGGTCAATTCGCAGGCGCGCGCGGCCATTGCGACGGCCTGGCTCCCGTTGCGCAATTCCGGCTGCGAGTCCGTAGCGGCGATCCAGGCCAGATGCTGCAAGGCTTCCGGGAAATCGGGGTTCTTCAGCAGCGCCGCCGCATAATGGCTCATCGCGTCGCGGGTGTGGCCCAGGTGCTCCAACGCCAGTCCGTACTGGAATTGCGCGTTGAAATCGTCGGGGCGCGCAAGGGCCAGCGGCTTAAGGAGTTCCGCGGCTTGGTCCCATTCCTGTTGCTGGTTGAAGGCCTGGGCCAGGTTGAGCTGAATTTCGGTGTCGCCGGGACTCAGTTTCAGCGTCAAACGAAGTTCCCTGACGCCGTCGGCCAGCCGTCCGGTCTGCAAATAGTCGATGCCCAGGTTATTGTGGGCCTCCGCCAAACTTGGATCCAGGCGCAGGGCTTCTTCGTAATGGGCGATGCTCTCCTGCCACCGTCCCTGCTTGGTGAGCGCCATACCCCAATCGCTCTGGGCCGGAGCGGATTCCGGATTGGTCTTGAGGGCGGCCTCGAAATGGACGACCGCCTGGTCGTATTTCTGTTCCTTGATCAGCAGCAATCCCACCATCACGTGCGCCGCGTCGAAATCCGGCCTCAGCCGCAACGCCACGTTGAATTCCGAGAGCGCTTCCGCGGGCTGGCCCTTCGTTTCCAGGGCGCGGCCAAGAAAGAAATGCGCTTCCGGATAAGTCGGTTTACAGGCCAGCGCCTGGCGGTAGAGGCGGATGGCGTCATCCATTTTCCCCTTGTCCTCGTCCATGCTGCCCACCAACGTCATTGCCATGTAATTGTTCTCGGTGACCGCCAATGCCCGGCTAAAAAGCGTCCAGGTATCCTTCCAATAGCCAAGCTCCACCGAAGTCACCGCCACCAGAGCAATTCCGACGACTGGCGCCAACAGTTTGAGAGCGGGATGACGCGAGGCGAATTCCGCCGCGCCCCAAACCACCATCACGTAAAAGCCGATGCCCGGCAGGTAAACGTAACGGTCGGCCCAACCTTGCCCGCCCACCTGCACCAAACCAATCACCGGCACCAGCATTCCGAGGAACCATAGCCAGCCCACGATCACATACGGCCGCCGGCGCGCCCACGCAAACGCCAGCCACGTCATCAGCGCCAGCGCAACGCCCGCCGCGGCGCCCCAAACCAGCGGTTCATGACGGCGGTAGGGATAATACGCCGCCAGATGCCACGGAAACACCAGCATACGGGCGTAATTGAAGTAGGATGTCATCGCATGAGCCAGTCGCCCCAAAAACGGCAACTCCACCTCTGAAGCGACGGCCTGGTCGTGGCGTTGCGCCCAAACCGTTGTCCCGCAGCAAACTACGCTAAACAACAGCAACGGCCATTTCTCCAGCACAAGGCGCCGCCACAACGGCCAATCCAGGTCCCGCACCCGGCGAAGTGGCCAAAAATCCAGCAGCAACAGAACACAGGGCAAGGTCACGGCCATCGGTTTGGACATCAATGCCAATGCAAACAGAGTTGTCACCCAGGCATAGCGATACTTGGAACCTGAGGTTTGAGCCTTCAAATAAGCCCAGATCGCCAGCAAACAAAAAAATCCGCACAGCACGTCTTTGCGCTCCGCAATCCACGCCACGGATTCCACGTGCGCGGGATGCACGCCAAATAGGGCTGCAACGCAGGCGCTTGGCCAGACAGCCCCTGTCATCCCTGCCAGCACAAGAAAGAGCAAGACCGTGTTGGCCGTGTGAAGGAGGATACTGGTCAAATGGTGTCCCCACGGCCGCAGGCCGTAAACCTGGCAATCCAGCATGTGCGAGAGCATCGTCAGCGGATGCCAGTTTCCCGCCGTCACACTGCGGAAGGCCCATCCGATGTCAGCAAACGTCAATCCTGGCAGGACATGACGGTTTTCGGTCACATAAGCCTGATCGTCGAAC